>NZ_JAGGOS010000024.1 GCF_018614205.1 Streptomyces sp. ISL-36
CGCAGCGCTCGGTCCGGGCCGGAGCGCAGCGGAGTGCCCGGCACGCAGCGAGGTGGGGCGGGGAGCGCAGCGGACCGCCCCACCGGGCGGCGCGGACGGTGCAGCGCCCCGCCCCCGGGGAGAGAGCATTGCGCTGCGCCCATGGTGCTGCGCGCGGCCGACCGCTGCGCCCAGACTCCCCGCGGGCCTGCCGCGGGCGCCGGCGGCCGCGGCGACGCTCCGGCCGGCCTCTCCCCTACCCGGCGGCCGAGGGAGTCCGGAGAGACGAAGGGGCGCAGCCGGATGGCTGCGCCCCAGTGGTCAGTTGTCGTCCCAGCCGCTGCGGCAGTGCGCGTACGCGAGGGCGGCGGCCGCGTCCGGGTCGGGGGCGTCGAATTCCTCGGCCCAGCGGGTGAAGTCGTCTTCGCTGGTGGCGAGCAGCTCGATCTGGTCGGCGACCGGGCCGGGCAGGACGGCGGCGATGAGCAGCTCGGTGCAGTCGACGTCCAGGGTCAGGCCGATGACGGTGAACGTCTGGGTGGCTGCTGCGGTCATGCGATCAGCTCGAACGTCGCGCTCTCGAGGGCTTGGGTGCTCAGGTCCCCCTCGAACGCCGCGACGACGTAGGCACCGTTGTCGCCGCCCCAGAGGGTTTCGGGGGTCTCGCCCGCCTCGCCTTCGGCGCGGTGCGGGAAGTGCTCCAGAACGGCTTCGGCCGCATTCTGCTTGGCCTCGTCGAGGGTTTCTCCCTCGGTGACGACCGCGAATGTCGAGGCGAGATCCCAGCAGTCGTACCAGTCGCCGACGATCGTGAATTTCATGGTTTTCCCTTTCTCGATTCTCCAGGGGGGCGGGCCCCGAAATTCCTCCGGGGCCCCGGGGGTGACCTGGTGTCAGTGGCGCCGCGCGCCCGGTACGCGGGCGGTGATGCGCAGCAGGTAGAGGTCCAGCAGCGTCAGGGCCTGGTCCTCGGTGAGTCCCTGGACCGCGTCCGTCGTGGAGTCCGTGGCGCCGGTGAAGACGACGTCGCCGAAGTGCAGGCCGGGGTGCGGCTGGTAGGCGCGCAGCAGCTCCGAGGCGTGCGCGTTGCGCGGGCGGCGCAGTGTGATGGCGTCCTCGTCCGTCCACATGGTCAGCGCGGGGGTGAGGCCGAGGGGCTGGGCGGTGTCGCAGCACAGGGCCTGCTGCGGGGTGGTGACGGTGCCCCAGTCGAGCAGGCGGAACGTGCCGGTGGGCGATACCCAGAGCGCGAAGGTCCAGGCGGCCGTGGCGGTCGCGGGCATAGCTGTCCCCTTTGTTCGGAGTGTGGGTTTCCGGTGTTGGCCGACTGCCACCGCCATCCAATGAGACAACTATACCATTTATGAGTCACAAAGGGTGTCGGCACCAATCTTCCTGGTGGCGTTTTGCGAGGTCAGCGGCCATTCGGGGAGGCGGCCGGCCTGGTCCCGCTGCGCGCTGCCGGCGTATCGGTCGAGCACCCTTCCAAGGCGGCCGCGGCAGGAGAGACGGCCGGCCGGGGACGCAGGTGCGCCCCGGTGCGGCGCGGGGCCGTACCGGGGCGCGTGAGAGGAACTGTCAGGCGGCGAGGACGACCAGCGGGACGCCGCCGCCGGAGGGGGCGAGGTGGTCAGGGTCCAGGTCGACGGTGACCGTCTGGGCCTCTCCGTGGACGGTGAAGACGGTGGCCCAGGAGCCGGCGTCGCGCTGGATCGCGAGGGCCTTGCGGGCAGCGTCGACCGCGTTGGCGGCGTCCAGGTCGATCTCCCAGGTGACGTGAAACTCGGGCACGGTTCTCCTTCGGCAGGTGAGGGCGAGGGTGCCGGACGACGGCGTAGCCGGTCGGCCGGCGGAAGGGCGGGTCAGACTGCGAGAACGAGCGACGCGTCGTCCAGGCTGCGCTCGTCGACGCTGATGCAGTGGGTGAGGGGGTCGAGATGGTCGAGCCAGACGTCCTCGTTCTCGGCGAGGTAATCGCGCAGCGCCTCGGGGTCGGCGACGGCGCTGGCCAGTAGCTCCAGCTCGGCCTCGAATGCGTAGGTGACCTCCTCGGTGACGGTCAGGGCGACCGTCACCGTGACCTCTTCATCCTCGGTGTCCTCGTCGGCGTCCTGCTCGGCCTCGGCCTCGGGCTGGAGCCGGTGGACGTTGACCAGGGCGGTCGAGGGAAGTTGAACGGGGCCGGGACCGCTCGCCGGGGGGTCGAGGTGCAGGAGTGTGGAGCCGCTGGCGGTGTCGTGGACGGCCTCCAGGACGGTGAGGACGGCGGCGCCGCCGAGCAGGGGGATCTGGCCGCCGGCCTTCAGGTCGGCGGCTCGCGCGGCTGGTGCGCCGGCGAACGAGTAGTCGGGGTTCGGTACGTGAGACATCGCGGCGCCTTTCTGCGTGGAGTGGTCGAGGCCGGCGACACTGCGTCGGCGGCCGCCCGGCGTTCCCGCCGGGCGGCGGGCGGTCAGTCGCGGGTGACGGGGCCGGTGAGCGGCCTGGGGGCGCTGTAGGGGCGCAGGATCGCCGCACCGCCCCACTCCCACAGGCCGGGCTCGGCCTGGTCGCTCAGGAGCAGGCAGAGCAGGCTCGGGCCTGAGTCGCCCGGGTCGTCCTCGCGCTCGGCCGAGTCCGGCAGGAAGTCGAAGCAGCCTCCGACGTCTTCCAGCCGGCGGACCAGGTGAAGCAGGTCTCTGGGGCGCTGCGGGTCCAGTTCGCCCCACGCCTGTCGCAGCTCGGTGTCGGTGAGGTCGGGCAGCGGGGCCGAGCCTGGTTCGAAGTCGCACAGGATGTGGCCGGTGATGTCCCGGATGCTGTGGAGCCACAGGACATCGCGGTCGTCCTCGTCACGCTCCAGCACCAGGTAGGCGGCGCTCGGGTACATCGCGGTGAGCGTGTCGGCGATCGTGCGGGCCAGGCCGCGCGCCTGGTCGAGGGCGACCTCCTCGGCGGTCGTGAAGTGGTCAACGGTGGTACGCATGGACAGCTCCTCGATGAGGGCCCGCCCGGGCCCTGGCCCGGGCGGGCGGCGGGTGGTCAGTCGGCGGCGGGCAGGAGCTGGTTGCCCGTGCGCTGCCAGTAGCCAGCGGGGGCGCGGTCGGCGCGCATCCCGTGGCCGTGCGAGGGGGCGGGCATGGAGCAGCCGTCCGTGCAGACGTAGCGGCGGGCGTCGGGATGCCGCCGGGCGAGGTCACTGGTGGGCGGGTAGGGCTCCAGCGAGGCGAAGCGGTGCTGTGTGCCGGTGTGGTCCCAGATCAGGTCGCCGGGGGCGTAGTCGGTCGCCCGGATCATGACGGTGTGGCACGGCCGGTACTGGCGCCACAGGCGCACTCCCTGGGCGTTGCAGACCTGGGCCAGGGCCTCCAGCAGGGCGAAGTGGTTCTCGTCGTCCATGCCCGGTGCGCTGTCGCTCTCACGGCTGTTGCCGGTGAAGTGGACAGTGCCCCGGATGTCCATGGGGTCGTACCCGCAGAGCTCGGCGAGCGCGGAGGCGACGTCGTTGGAGTCGCCGGAGCTGGCGGGGTGGTGATGCATCTCCGCCCCCCAGGCCAGTCGGACGGTGTTGTACGGGCCGGGGCCGGAGAACAGCCCGGCGAGGTCCAGCAGGCCGTCCTGCTCCTGCTCGCGTTCGCGGACCAGGAGGTCGGGGCGCAGGGTCACGAAGGTTCGGACGGCGAATGGGTCGGTGAATTGCGTCAACACAGAGTTCTCCCGTGAATTCGGGTGCGAGTTTTCGGTGTTGGCCGACTGCCACCGCCGACCAACAAGACAACTATACCGCAGATGGCTCACGAACTGGGGGTGGATGGACGTCCTTCCATGACTAACTTCCGCAGGTCGCAAGCCATGTGCGGTGCTCCGGGGAAGGCCGCCCCTGAACGCGAAGGGGCCCCCACGCAGTGGGGGCCCCTCTGTTGAATTCGGGTTACCAGTCGTCGCGGCCGCCGCTGGCCGCGAACTCGAGGGCCACGAGTAGCGGCTGCTCTGCGGCAGCGATGCGACATAGTCGAGCGCGCTGCTGGCCGATTCCGCGGCAGCCGGCCAGGGGGCGCAGGACGTCGGGCCGGACGGCGGTGAGGGCATCGACGTAGGCGCGGCCACCGAGGGCGACCAGCTGCGGGACGTAGTGGAGGCCGAGGCGGTCGGCCTGGGCGCGCAGCTGGTCGGCCTGGACGCTTCCGGGCTCACCCATGCGCAGTTCGTACGGTGTGAGCTGCTCGTCGAGCGTCACAAGGCCGTGGGCCGCGGAGAGGACCAGGACGGCGCCGGCGTGACTGGTGATGGCGTGCGCGGCCCTGCGGCACAGCTTGTGGAACGGTCCGACATAGAGGTCCGCGGCCGGGACGGGGACGGTCGTGGCGAGCTTGGCGGCGCTGCACGGCACGACGACGACGGGGCCGGCGACCGTGGGGACGGGGGTGGTGTTCAAGGCGGTGTCCTTCACGGGAAGCGAGCCGGGCCCGCCGCGACGCGCGGCGGGCCCGGAGCGGGGTCAGGCAGCCAGGGCCAGGCGGTGGAGGTAGTCAGCAGCTGCGGCCTCGCCGAGCAGGTCACGGATCGCATCACCGCGGGACCACTGCAGTTGGCCGTCAATGGCGTCGAGCATGCGGGCTGCGGCCACGACGGCGGACAGGCGCAGGTCCTGCTTGAAGGTGTGGCCGATCCTCTGCTCCAGGGCCACGTAGGTGGTGGGGAGTGAGAGGCCGAGAGCGAAGCATGCTCGGGTGGCCAGCACGAGCGCGTCAGGGCCGGCCAGGACGCAGTACACGCAGCTGAGCCGGGGAAGCAGCGTGTCGTAGATCGGGTGGTACTCCAGGCCCTCGGAGGCGATCTCTTCCCAGACCTCGGAGTTGGACAGGGTGAAGATCGGGTGCCACGTCAGGACGAGCCGCTTGCCGTTGCTGGTACGGGTGTCGATGGACAGCGGAAGCTTCTTGCTGCGCGCGGTGGATTCGGCGGCGCGGATGCCGAGGCAGTTGATGATGAGCGCCTGCCGGTCCAGGCCGAGGGTGGCGACGATCTCGGTGAGCAGCACGTTGGCTTTGTCGCGCTTCAGGGACGAAGTGCAGAGCCTTCGGGCGGCGTCCGGGAACATGCCCCGCTTCTCCACCAGGCCGAGCAGGCCGCCGCCGGAGTCCACGGCGACGAAGCGCAGGCCGTACCGCTCGGCCTGGCGCTGGGCCAGCTCGCGCACGCCGGGCCACTCGGAGGTGTCGCCCAGGTCGCAGTGGACGACGACGACCTTGTCCTTGCAGCCGGCCTGGGCCGCCCAGGTCGCCAGCCGGTGGAGCATGACGAGCGAGTCCTTGCCGGCGCTGGACTGGATGACCAGGGCGTCGGCCGCGCGGATCATCTCCATCGGCATGGCGGCCAGTTCGTCCAGGACGCTGGCCGCGACAGCCGGCCGGCGCTTACCTCCGGTGGCGCGGCCACGGGCGTGCGGGGCGTACAGGGCGGCCAGCTCGCGGTTGGCGGTACGGCCCGCGATGAAGGCTCGGCGCAGTTTGGCCTTGGCGTTCTGCTTGCGGCGGCCGCGGTCGACGTACGTCTGCCGTGCCGCTTCCAGCACGTTGGCGGCGGCCCACCTCTGGGCGCGGCCGCGGGCGGTGGCCAGCTGCTGCTCACAGCGGCCGATGTCAGCGAGCGCGTCCACGGCCGCCTGGATGGCCCGGGCGCAGGCGCGGTCGGCTGCGGTGTACGCGGCGTCGGCCTGGTCGGCGCGCCGGACGGCTTCCAGCAGCTGCAGACGGGTGGTGATCTCCATGGGTGTCCTCAGGGTGCGGAGTGGTGTTCTCGGTGCCGGACAGCTGCCACTGCCGTCCAGCTCTGGTGTGGTGCGGGTCAGTTCGAGGTGCAGAACCGCTTCGGGCGCGGCGGGAAGTGGCCGAGAAGCCCTGGAGCCACGCGGTGACGCGGCGGGCGCACAGGGCCGCGCCGGCGGCGTCCAGCGGCGTGGGCGATCCGTCGACTCCGGCCCGGGCGAGGTGCCCGGGCCGGTCGAGTGCGGCCCGAGGAGGGGCGAGGCTCAACCCCGGACCGCCTCCAGCGCGCCGTACAGCCGCTCTCGGGCGGCTGTCAGCGCGGGCACGGACGTGCCCGCCCTCTTCGAGCTCCGCGGCCGGCGTGCGGCCTTCGTGGAGGGCGTGGTTCAGGTTCGACAGGCAGACCGACAGGGCATCCAGTTCGTAGGCGAGGCCATGGGGGGTGACGGGCCGGGCGCCGACGAGGAACGCTCCGCCGTCGCGCCGGTCGTAGGGGGCCGCGTTGACCATGTCGCGCACCGTCGGATAGTCGTCGGAGGTGGCCCACTGGAAGCGCTGGGCGCGCAGGAAGGCGTGAAGGCTGACGTCCATGCGCAGCGCGGTGGGGTTGGCCCGGTCGGGTTCGCTGGCGGCCTCGGTCACGCGGTCGACCTGGCGCAGGCAGGTCCATCCTGAGTTCTGCGGCGTGGTGTTCGCGCCGTGCCGCTCGGCGTTCCGGAGCTGGACATAGGTCGGCATCAGGGTGCTCGCGGGAAAGCGTTCCTCCCGCCGCTCGACTCCCTCGACGAGCCAGATCGGTTCGCTTCCCTGCCTGTAGGTGCCGATGTGGGAGCGGTCGATGACGAGCATTCCGGCGGTGATGTCATGGCCGTAAGGCATGCGGACTCTCCTTGCGGGATGCGGCGGACCGAGGCCCGCCGGCGGGTGTGTTTGCGGTCGTCGGCCGGCTGCCACCACCGACCAACGAGACAACAATACCATACATACATCACCGAGTCGGGTCGCCCCGCCGCCTGCCCGGCCCGGCGAAGGTCCAACACTAGGGAGTCCAGCGGGGGCGGCAGGTCAGTCGGGTGGGACCCGAGCATGAGCGGGGTGGGTCAGGACGGAAGGTCGGCGAGCTCAACGCCAAGACCTGGGCGCAGCGAGGCCGCACGCCCGTGGTCCGGATCCGCGACCGCTCCCAAAGACGGATATCCATCGCCGCACTGACCTGCTACAAGCCCGGCCACAGATCCCGACTGATCTACCGGCCGCGCCGGGACGGCGGCCGGCGCGACGGACGCAAGAGCTTCTCCTGGCGCGACTACCGGGACCTACTGAGCGTTTTCAGAGGGCCCACTGATCGAGTGACGGTGCCGACGTCCGCAACGCACGAGGCTCCTGTGCCGTTAAGAGAGGTGTTCGACGTCTCAACTCATCAGCGCAGGAGCCTCGTTGCTTCCCTATCCTGCCGTACTCGACCTGCCTCACGCCCTGGTCGAGTGGGTAACCATGCTCATCATCACCCGTGAGGGTGACCGCCACTGCAAGCTCCCGCCTCACCAGTGCGCTCTCGTCGCCCTGATCTATCTTCGCCGGCACGACCCGCTCACACAGATCGCCGCCGGCTTCGGCATATCCGTTGGCACCGCCCACGCCTACGTCACCGCCGTCGTCGACCACCTGTCCTGCCGGGCGCCCGGCCTGCTGCGGGTCCTGCGGGAGACCGATCCCGAGCACGTCCTGCTGGACGGAACGCTCGCAGAGTGCGACCGGGTCGGCGACAGCCGGGCCGACTTCTCCCAGAAGCACCGCCGCCACGGAGTGAACGTGCAGGTCGTCGCCGATCCCGCGGGCAAGCTGCTGTGGATCTCGCCCACACTGCCAGGACGCACCCACGACCTGACCGCAGCCCGCACCCACCGGATCATCCGGATCTGCGAACGCCAAGGCGTTCCCGTCCTCGCCGACCGCGCCTACATCGGCGCCGGCTCCTGGGTGACCACGCCGATCAGACGGCTCCCGCACCAGGACCTCACCCCGACCCAGCGGACGATCAACCGGGCACTGTCAGCGGCGCGAGCCCCGGTCGAACGAAGCGTCGCGCGACTGAAGTCCTGGCGAATCTTCCGCCGGGCACGCTGCAGCCCCAACCGCATGACGGTCATCGCCGCAGCAGTCCTCACCCTGGAGAGGCAACGCTGAAAACGCTCACTGATCGCCGCCCATCAGCAGCTCGGCGACCCGATCGTACTGACCACCTCATCCCACGCATCCGACGCGGCTTACGGCACATCCAGTACCGCAGCGACCTCATAGACGGCTGCCTCGCCGAGACCGGGCTGACCATCAACCCCTGACCGCAGACAACACCACGAGTTCAATCTCAGATAGCCGCGTTATCTGTCGGTACGTCGAAACTCACGTCGCGACTGACGCGACTTCTCTTTGTATAGACGGGAGAATGACTCGCCCTCCACGCTCGTCCAAGTCAGGTCGACTCGCGCCCGGCGCTCCTCCTCGTACTTCTGCTTGGCCACAGAGAAGTCGACTTCCTCTTGCTCGTCGACTTGCCGGATATCCAATCCTCCGCAGACAACTGGTACGGCATGGCAGAGGGGATCGCCTGAGCGGAAGTGAATTACTTGCCCTTCATCTGGTCGCCGAAATACTACGAACATTGGCCGAGGGTACCACCATGTTTCGAGCAATCCCGAAACATGCAATTCCTTAACAGATGAATCTGGATGGCCGAGCGCATAAAGCCCGATTGGTGCTTCGGTCGCAAACGTGTAACCCGTCAGAACGCCAAAATAGCCAGGCGCGAATTGATGCACGATGTCGCCCGGCGGCTTGGACCCCACTCGGTCTGACATTTCTACCGTCATCTCGCCGCTTGGGCCCCCGGTGACGGTAGCGGTGAAGGAATATGGAAATGGCACTGTGATGCCGGTGGAATTAGCCTCCAGCCATGGGCGGCAATGCATAGGCAGGGCCGGGGGGCGGGCAAGAGCCGCCAGCTTGCGATCGACGCCGTTAATAGTCGGCCGCATCCGACTGGGTGCCGGAAACCATGGCTCGGTAGACGTGTATTTGATGATCACTTCTTGGTTCCGATGGCCAGCGTTTGGACCGTATTGAAATTAGAAAATGAATCCAAGTGTCGATTGAAGATCGACGAAACTGTGGGGCGTAGAGAATTCCCGTACCCGTGCACCATTGCAACGCCGTTTGATCGAACACGAGGCAGCCATGCCGTCAAGTCTGCCGACAGCGTGTCATAGGAATGTGAGGCATCAACGTATAGCAAGTCGACCTCGGACACTTCGTCCATTACGTCGCTACTGCAAGAGTCCTTGACTAGCAACTGTACAAGTTCAGTAACGCCTGCCCGGCCCAGTTGTTCTTCAATTCTAGGAAGCTCGCTGGGCAACTTCCGTGCAGGGTCGACGGCCTCTAGTTGCTGGCGATGCCACTCCTGATCGCAAATGAATGTGAGCTTCGCCTCCGAGCGGGAAGCCTGTAGGCCCAGAGCGATCGCAGAAGCGGTGCCTCCACGTCGCCCTCCAATCAGCAAAGCCGACGATGTGCCGACGAGCGACCGTGCAGCCACATAAGCGGACAGGTCCTCGAGTTCCAGCGCGGTAGTCTCGCCCGGAGCCACACGAGTCCGCAAGTTGTGGACTTCATCCGGCGTAATCGTGCAGGGTTCGCCGGATCGAGCCCACGTGGTTGGCAGTACCAATCCGACGTCGAGCAGGTTCCGCATAAGGCCAAGCGTGAACCTCGGGTCGCTCTGGCTTTGGAGGGATGAAACGACCCCGCACGTTCCAATGCCAGCCAGAATCGCCATGGCAGAGTCGCTGATCCTCAGTACGGCGGTAGCCGGTGCATCAGCACGCAGGTACAAAAGCCAGTCCGCATCGAGTCGACGAGCGCGAAGGTCACGGCTCAGCAGAACCGAAGCATCAGGGACCAAGAGAGGCGTCAGCGCGGAGTCGAACGACTCTGGATTCGGGCCTTGTTCACAAATTGGCCGTGTGATCGCCGAAGTCATTGCGTGTGGCGGTACGACGTAATGAAAGCGGCCTTCTCGTTGGGGAACACCATCGCGACGATGCAGATCGGCTGCGTCGGGATAGCCGATGCTTCAGAGTTCAGGATGTTTACCTGGACACTGTAGTCGTCCGCATCAACACCGCGTTCCTTGAGTGCCGGGACTGGATCCTGGATAAACTTTAGCGCTTCTCCAGCACGCATCTCGCCCCAGTACATTGACCACGGCTCATCTTGAATCTGTTGCACGTGATCGTCGATTCTGACGAAATCAGTGAAGATTGCGGGGTTTTCGGACGCCATCACCACTCCCGATTGTCACATCGTGTAGGACTGCGCACCGTGCACAGTTGAGTACATCTTTACCGGAGTCGACGATGAAGGTTTGCAACATCACTCCAATGGGCTATGCGTTTCCATGTAATTCACTCAGTGGGCCCAAGCAGCCTTGTCCCGTAACTGCCGGTCACGGGTGAGATGAGCTCGGCATGTGTCTTGTTCAAGGCGTCGGAGCCGTACTGGATACCCTCGGTCACCGGGCTGAGCCCGCGTGAGTTCGGCAAGCCGATCCCGGTGATGATGGCGGCCGCGAGCTCGGGGGTGTCCCGGAGCATGTCACACGTTTCGTGCTCCACCTGCAAGCATCCTTCGGGGATACCGCACGGACCAGGAGCCATCAGCCCCTACGACACCACGAGTTCAGTCCCAGTAGCAGGCGTCTCTCCTTGGACATCGGCGCCCTGCACGCGGCCGCGCTGGCCGAACGCCTCGGCGGGCCAGACGGCGCACAGCACCTGCGCTTCACCCTGACATCGCCTGAGGGCGATCTTGGCGGCGGCTATTCGATCGCGGTCGGCTGAGCACCGTCAGCACTTTGACGCATTGCGTTGTCGAGAGTCGTGCATTCGGACGCTGCCACCCGCACTTCACTTCAGTCATTCCGCAGGTTCTGATAGCCGGACTTACCGATATTGACGTAGTCGAGTGAGTCGACGAACTCATCACCGGTGATGGCGTGAACGACGATCAGGTCCGACAGATCCGGCTCCAGGCCGTGCGCGGCCGGATCGGCCAGGACCATCAGCAGGATCGCCGTACTGTCGGCGCCCAGCCCGTAGGACAGGACGGTGGGGCGCTTCGGGTGGAACGTGGCAGGTGTCGCGGGAGCGGTGCGGGCGGGGGCGAGCTGGGACGCCGGGGCGTGGACGGACATGCGAGCAACTCCGGAGGTTCGGGGAGCGGCAGCGCGGGAGGTGTGCGCCGCGCCGCCGCGCAGTGCTGAAGGGGGTGGGCCGGGGCGGCGGGCCCGCCCGGTGAGGGGCGGGCCCGCGCGGTGAGGGGCGGGCCCGCGCGGTGAGGGGCGGGCCCGCGCGGCCTACGCGGCCAGCACCAGCGGCTTCAGGTCCGGGTAATCGCGGTCCATCTCCAGGGAGATCAGCTCCGCCTCGGTCTCCGCAGCGTGGGCGAAGCGGGTCTCGCCTGCCGGGGCGTCCAGCACGAAGCGGATCCGGTGGATCGTGTAGGAGACGATCCGCTCGGGGTGGAAGGTGCGCATTTCGCCGCGCATCCGGCACATGGCCCGGACGATGATGCGGCCCTTGTTGGTGGTGCGGATGTCGTGGATCTCGATGGTGCGCACCGACTCTTCGCCGTCGCTGTCGATGTAGGTGACGGTTACGGCCCGCTTGCCGTCCATCGCGCGGATCAGGTCCGCCAGGGTGCGGGTGGAGGTCTGACGGGCGGTGCGCTTCATCGTGTTGAACATCGGGATCTCCCAGCGACGTGGTGTGTCTTCGGTGTTGGCCGACTGCCACCGCCGACCAACAAGACAACTATATCCCACATGAATCACAAAGGGAAGCAGAAACGCCCTCTCGCCTCGACTCCTCCCGGAAGTCCCACCAGCCCCGGCAGGCAGTCGCCCGACGCGGCACCCCTTCCTGTGACCCCGACGCACCCCACGGGCCCGCACTGTTGACCTCGTGATGCATAGCGGATATAGTTATCTCAGTCGCCAGGTAGTGGCAGCCGGGCGGCGACCGAGAAACACGCACCACGACAAATCAACAGCGGACAGGAGCCCCCGAGATGGCCCGTACGTTCCACGACCGCCCCGCGCACCTCCAGTACAAGGAGCGGCCCTGGCTGTCCCCCTTCCTGAAGGACGGCAGCCGGACATGGCTCCAGCGGGCGGCCCACAAGCGGGACCGCGCAGCGCTCAAGCTGGCACTGCGCACCGGCAGCGAGCCGCCCCGCCCCCAGCGTCGCCGGATCGACTGGGACGCGCACTGAGTCGACCCCAGCGAAGCGGCCCCGCCCACCGGCGGGGCCGCTTCGCGTTCCACGGCAACGCGCGCTCACAGGACGGACTCCCGTTGGCTCCGTGATGCATGTGGGATATAGTTATTCCAGTCGCCAGGCAGTGGCAGCCGGACGACAACCGGAAACACCGCGCGAACCCAGGAGAACCAACCATGAGCACCGTGACCCTCTGCTTCAACGCCCCCTGGACCGCCGTCTCCAGCGGCCTCTGCAGCGCCCTCATCGCTGCGCACGCGACCGCGAGCGCGACCGCCCGCCCCGCTTCTCTGTACGACCTGATGTGCAACCTGGACGACACGGCCGCCCTGCGCGCGGCCCGCGACCGCGCGACCGACCCGGTGACCGTCAGCGCCCTGGACGACGAGCTGGCCGACCTTGACGCCGAGCACACCGACATCCGCCACGCGCTGCTGGCCCGCTTCCACGGCGTCGGCCACGACCACATCTGAGAGCCGCACCAAAAACGGCCCCGCCTGTCGGCGGGGCCGTTTCGCGTTCCTCCAACAGCACGATGAGCGGCGGCCGGAGACTCAAGTGCCCCGCCGACGGGGGAGGCGGCGAGGCACATTCAGTGTGACAGGCGAGGACTGCGAGCGTGTCCGATTTGCCGCTCTGCCATCGCGCAGTTGGCGAGCCGGGGCCGAGGGCGGCGGGCCAGCCGGCGGAGCGGGAGCATCGGCACGACGGGGGCGGGAGGCGGAGGAGAAGAAGAGGGAGAGACGACAGAGCGAGCAGGCCGCGCCGGGCCGTCAGAAACAACAAGCCTCTTCCTCCGACTATCGCGGAAGAAAGAGGTGTCGGCGTAGGAAATGGGCTTGCCCAGGGGGCCTGACCAGGGGAAACGTCCAAGATCACGAAAGGGGGGTTCACACCTCCGGTAGTACCTCCGGAGCACCTTTGGGTGCACCTGTGCAGACAACTGTGCAGACAACTGTGGGTGCAACCCTCAGCCGGGCATGCCGCCGGCAGGCTTGCCCACGCCTCACGGGCCGGCCGGGCCGTCGAACCGGCGCAGGAAGGCGGCGAGCTGTTGGCGCTGGCGCTGCTCCTCGGTGAGCTGCCGGGCCAGCCGGGGACGGTCGATGTGTCGCTCCACCGCGTCGAGGACCAGGCGCTGGAGTTCGGCCGGTTCAAGAGCTTCGACCTCCCACTGGACCGGCCGGTCAGCGTCGAAGCCGTAGCGCCGAGCGAAGGCCGGCCAGCGATCAGCTGAGCCAGGCCCGCCGCGACGGCCGCTTCCCTGACTTGGTGTGCACCCTGCACGAAGTGCACGTCCCTGCATGCACCCATGGACGTTTCTGCCGGTCAGGTGACTGGGCAAGCCTCGGCGGCGGCGGGTGGGCAAGCCCCGGACGGGGGCTGGGCAAGCCCTGTGCGTGCCGTCCCGGACGATGCGCGTTCGATTCTTGTTCGAGTACGGTGAGGGTGGGAGGTGTCGCCATGGACGAGCAGCACGACAAGGCCGTGGGAGCCGGTTCGCCGATCCTCCATCTGCGCTGCCCGCGGGATGTCGATCCCGAGCTGTACCGCCTGCTGCTCGGCCTGGTGGCGGACGTGACGCCGGTGGTGCAGGCCTTGCCGCCGTCCGCTGCCATGGCGGACGTCTCCGGCAGCGTCCGGTTCTTCGACCGCGATCCGGCCGAGCTGGCCCGGATGATCAGGGCGCGCGCCCTGGCGCTGTACGGCATGCCCGTGGCCATCGGGGTGGGACCCAACTGGACGGTCGCGGCGATGGCATCCCGGGAGCCGGGGCGGAGCGGCGTGCGTGCGGTCGGCTCCAGCCCCGAGGCGGTGGCGGCGTTCCTGCACCCGCGGCCGGTCGGTGAACTCCACGGCATCGGCCACGCGCAGGAGCGGACGCTGACGACGTACGGGGTGCACACGATCGGTCTGCTGGCGAACCTGCCGGAGGCGACGGTGCAGCGGGTCCTGGGCGGGAGGTCGGGCCGGCTGCTGCGCGAGCGGGCCCGCGGTGTCGACCGACGCAGGGTGGTACCGGCCGAGCTCCCGCACAGCGCGGCCGCGCAGCGCCGCTTCCCCACCGACACCCTGGCCCCGGAGCTGGTGCGCTCCGCGCTGCTGTCGCTGACGGTCGAGCTCGGCGAGCGGCTGCGCGGTCGCCGGCAGGCGGCGAAGGCCGTCACGCTGACGGTCACCTTCGCCGACCGCACCCAGCTGCACCGCAGCCGCCAGCTGCCCGGCGGCCCGTCCGCACACACCGACGATCTGCGCGACGCCTCGTACGAGATGTACCGGGCCCTGGGGCTGCAGCGGGCCCGGGTGCGGGCGGTCGCCCTGCGCTGCGAGCAGCTCGTGGACGCCGCCGCGACCTGCGAGCAGCTCTCCTTCGACGCCGACCGGGAGCACCGGCTGCGCGCCGAGCAGGCCATCGACGCGCTCAACCGCCGTTTCGGCTCCGGCACCGTGGGCCCTGCGGCGAGCTACTCGCGGGCCGGCTGACTCCTTGGCAGTTTCAGGCCTTGGGGCGCTTGGAGCCCTTGCGGCCGTCGGCGAAGGCCTCGAGCAGCTCGGCCGGCTCCGGCCGGGTTCCGCTGCCGAGGTAGCGGATGCCCTCGCCTTCCGGAGCGGTGCCGGTGTCCTGGCCGATCGGGTGGCGCCGGCTGGTGGCGGTGCGCCATCCGTACCGCTCGTCCCACACCAGCGCGGGCGCGGCCTGGCCGGCGGTGAGCGGGACGGCGGCCGCCAGGTGATCGCCTGCGAGTTGGCGCACCTCGACCTGAACCGGCTCGGCTACGCTGGCCTGGGCGAGGGCGTCGGCGACCTGCTGCAGGTACGGAAGGGCGCGTCGGGTGCGCAGTTCGGCCTCGGCGATGGTCGCGGCGCCGTGGTGGGTGACGGTGGGGTAGCCGAGGCGCTCGGCGGCCTCGACCGGGGTGAGCTCTGGAGTGGCCTCGACCAGGTCGGCGATGCGCCGGCCGCGGAGCTGCGCGAGGCCGGCCTGGGCGGTGGGGAACTTCGCGATGCCGAGGGTATCGGCGACTTCGTTGATCGTGATCTGCGGGTTGGTGTCGAGCAGTTCGGCGATGCGCGGCAGGATCTGGTCGCGCGGGATCATGTCGCCGCTGCCGGTGCGGCGGCCGCCGCCGGCGCCCTTGCCGGGCCGGGCGGCCTTGTAGCCGCGGACGATGCGGCGCGGCCAGTGTTCCGTACCGTCCTGTTCGGGGACGAGGACGACGTGCTCGGCCAGCTTGGGGTCGCTCTTGTACTTGTTCCAGCTGGCCGGCGCCACGCCGAGCTCGGCGGCGGCCTCGTGGCGGTCCAGCAGATCCTCGTCGTCGTCGATCTCGGGCAGGGCCGGTACGGGCTGGCCGGCGTGGAAGGCCTTCGTCTGCTCGCTGTCCCACAGCAGCGCCCTCGAGGTGGGCGAGCTGATCGGGGCGGGGTGCCCTTCCTGGGTGTGGGGCTTCTTGTTGCGGAAGGTGCCGAGCGGCATGCCCAGCTGGGCGGCCAGGTCGGCCATGGTCTGTGCGTACTTCAGGCGTCCGGCGCGGATCATCTTCTTCGTTTCTCCATCACGGTGCGGGCGGGGCGCCGGCGACGGCGCCCCGCCCGGGGCGGGCGTCAGGCAGTTGAGGGGTCCGGCAGGCAGTTCGGCAGGCACGGCTCGCCGGGCTCCGCGCCGCATCCGTCGCAGCTGCGGGGGACGGCGTCGATGAGCGGCCGCAAGTAGGCGAGGGCGCCGGCGGCGTGGGTGAGGGGGACCAGGGCGGTGGCGGTGATGACGTACAGGGCGTGCGGGGCGCGGCGCGTGGTGTGGACGCGAATGCCGGCGGTTTCGCCCGGACCCGAGGCGAGGTCAGGCAGAACGAGGCCGTCGCAGTGCCACTGGACGGTGACGCCGGCGTCGGCCAGGTCACGGGCGAGCTCGGCGAGTTCGGCGGTCGCGGCCGCGGCGGTGGCCGGCCACGCAAGGCGCGCGCTGTCAGAGGCGGCGTGGCCTGCGGCGTCGATGACGGCGGGGGCCTCGAGCTCCTGGACGTGATGGTCGGCATCGCGCCGGGTGAGGTAGACGGGCATGGGCTGCTCCTGGTGTGAGGTGTGTTCGGTATCGGCGCGCTGCCACGACACGCCAACGAGACAACAATACCCCCTTTGCGTCACCGTCGGCAAGGAGGCGCGTACCCAAGGTGGCGCCGGGCGGATACACTCGCTAACGAGACCGCCTCTCGGGTTCTCCCGCGGAGTGTGTGTTTTCGGTTGGCCGGTGCCCTTGCCACCCGCTTCGGCGGATTGGGCGCCGGCCTTTTGCGTGCCCGCGAATCGCCAAGCCACCCCCCGTCACTCACCAGCTGGCAGCACGGCAGACATGCACCACACCCGCGATCGTGATATGTACATGGTATAGTTGTTTCATCGGGTCTGGCGGTTGGCCAGCGCACGACGACATGCACGAAGAGCACGACTTGCCGATCAGCAAGGAGACGCTCGTTGCCGCCCAGGAGAACCGGTGAGAGATAGGGACGTCGTATCGGTCATGCTGTCCGACGACGAAAGCCGCGACGTTCTGACCCGGGTGATCCTTCCGGCGTGGACGAAAGGCGCTGCCCGCCAGGACCGGCCGGTCGTCGTGATCGTCGCCGGTCAGCCGGGCGCAGGGAAGACCCAAGTCGCTGACCTCGTACAGGCGGTGCTGGACCGTCGCGGCGGCGCGGTGCGGATCGGCAGTGACCTGTACAAGGCCGCGCACCAGCACTACGCCGAACTGCTGGCCGTCAATGTCCGCACGGCGGGGGTGAAGGTCCGGGCGGACACGCGCCGCTGGCAGGCCGCCGTCGAAGAGTACGTCCGCACTCACGGTTTCGACGCAGTGGTGGAGTCGGCCCTGGCCGATCCCGCCGAGTTCCGTACGTCTGCTGGTGCGTACCGGCAGGCCGGCTCCCGCGTCGAGGTGGTGGCGGTGGCGACAGCGGAGGCGTGGAGCCAGCTCGGAATCCTGGACCGCTTCCTGTGCGAGGCGATCGACGGCGGCGGTCGGTACGTGTCGTGGGAGAACCACGACACGTGCGCGAAGCAGATGCTTGCGACGCTCGCGGTCATCGAGGCCGAGCAGTTGGCGGACCGCATCACCGTCGTACGCCGCGACGGCACGGTGCTGTACGACAACGAGCTCATGGACGGGACGTGGCGTCGTCGGCCGGCGGCCGAGAAGGCGGTGGCGTACGAGCGGTCGCGGCCGTGGTCCGCGCGGGAGACAGCCCTCTTCCGCCGGGAGCTGGCCCGGACCGACCAGCGTCTGCACCGCGAACTAACCTGCGAGGACCGGCGCCTGGCCGTCCAGCGGGATGCCGAGCGCGCTGCCGCCCTCGCGGAACCAGTACGACGCCTCGCCCAGCCGCGACGGCAGGCGCCGGGCGTGGACTATTACCGGCTGTCGGCCGACGAACACCGCTGGGTCTTCGACGAGCTGATCGCCCCGTCCTACCTGAACGGCATCATCCGCCGGGACGACCCGCGGGCCGTCTACGTACTGGGCCAGCCGGGCGCGGGGAAGCTGCTGGCGGCCAGGATGGTCAGGCGGGCCATGCGGCCGGGGACGGTCCACCTGGTGGGCGATGACTTCAAGGCGTCGCATCCGGACTACTTCCAGCTGCTGAGGGACGATCCCCGCAACGCGGGCGCGGCGATCCGGACGGACTACCGGGCCTGGTTCGCCGAGGCCGAGGCGTACGTGCGGGTCCGGCGCGGTGACGTGCTCATCGAGGGCGCGCCGGGCAGCGTGAAGGAGTTCCTGGGCAGTGCGCTGCCGTTCGCGACCGGCGGCTATCCGGTCGAGCTGGTGGTCCTGGCCGTGCGGGAGGCCGACAGCCGGCTGGCGACGGCGCTGCGGTATGCCCGTGCCCTGCAGATCGGGGGCAACGGCCGGTTCACCTCCCGAGCGGGGCACGACCAGTGCTTCCGCGCTCTGGCCGACGTCGTGGAGCTCGCGCAGACGCATCCGGCGATCACGGCCGTGACGGTAATCCGGCGGGACGGCGAGGCCCTGCTGCGCCACGAGGCCGGCGGCGGCGCGCCGGTGTCGTGGGCGCTGGCGGCGGAGCGGCAGCGGCCCTACACCGACCAGGAGGCCGCCCAGTTCCTCCGACTCCATCACGCGCTGCGCCTGGCGCTGCCCCAGCACCGCCGTGAGCTGGACGAGATCGCCGCGCTGGCAAGGCCGTTGATGCCCGCGCGGGTGCAGCCGGCCCGGATCGACCGGCCGCACCCGCCCGTCTGGCCGCTCCCCGTGCTGAGGACGGCCCCGGGCTACGACTCGTTGAGTTCCTTCAGCCGCGCGGCGTAGAGGGCAGCGATCCGGGCCGTCTCCTGCGGGTCGGCCGTGCCCAGCCGCTGCTGGTCGTCCAGCGCGGCCTGCCGGCCTGCCTTCAGCTCCTCGATCCGGTCCTCGTCGGGCACCGGGGAGCGACGCTCCGTGGCGAGCTGGGTGTTGTACCAGGTCACCACGTCCCGGACGATGTCCGCCGCCTGCAGTTCATCGCCGCCTTCCAGCTGGGAGAAGTCGCGGTTGGGGGTGTCGGACACGGCAGTACCGCCTTTGTGTTGATCTTGATGTGAAACGGCCATTGTCTCCCTGGCCGAATTCGGTGGCCCAGTGCCGCGACGCGCCACGATCGGCGGGCGGGGCTCCTGCGCACGTCACAGCATCCGGGGGATGCTTCCCTCAAGGGGGCTCGCTCCGGCATAGGTTGGGCCCAGGTGATCATCGTTTTTCGGGGGTTGGGCGTGGCAGGTCGGGATCTCAGGGCGTTGTTCAGTACGAATGACCGCGGCCTGTCGACGGCGGAGGCGTTCACGAACCGCCAGTTTCAGTGGGAGTTGGTGGGTGCCGCGCTCGCCGAGCACCTGCGGCGCACCGCTGACCCCGCCTTCGACGCCGAGGACCTCGAGGCCCCGCGTGACAATCTGCAGGTGTTCCATGGAGTCGGTGGCATCGGCAAGACGACGCTGTCCCGCAAGCTGGAGGCCGCACTGGCCGGTGCTGAGCACCGGCCTGCCCAGTGGGGGGAGCCCACCTGGTCCGGTGAGCGGATCCTGCCCGTACGAATCGACCTGGCCCGCTCCGCCGGCACCGACTTCGAGCAGGTCGTGCTGACGATCCGGGCCGCGCTCGCAGAGCTCGGCCGGCCGCTGCCCGCTTTCGATCTGGCGCTACGGCGTTACTGGGAGCAGCAGCACCCGGGCGAGCCTTTGGAGGAGTACCTGCGCCGCGGCGGCCTGGCCGGCCGGTTCGGCA
Source organism: Streptomyces sp. ISL-36 (assembly GCF_018614205.1). Classification (GTDB taxonomy): domain Bacteria; phylum Actinomycetota; class Actinomycetes; order Streptomycetales; family Streptomycetaceae; genus Streptomyces. The sequence goes on from NZ_JAGGOS010000024.1 coordinate 19,339, forward strand.
AGGCGATGCCGCAGCAGATGCAGTCCGCGCTCGCGGACGTCGCCCAGGCGCTGCTGCTGCCGGGCAGCGTCGGCACGGCGGTCGGTGCGGTGACCGGCTCCCTCGTGCGGGCGCTGCGCGAGCGCCGGCAGACCGTCCGGGCGCTCGCCGGATGCGCGCGGCTCGCCGACCTGCTGGAAGCTGAGCCGGACCTGGAGGCGCTCTCCTTCTACCCGCACCTGCTGGCCTGGGAGCTGGCGCAGCTCCCGGCGGACAAGAAGGTGACGCCGGTGATCCTGCTGGACACCTTCGAGGACGTCGGGGACCGCACCCACCGGGACCTGGAGCGCCTGCTGCAGCGGGTGGTGTGGCTCATGCCTAATGCCTTCTTCGTCATCACCGGCCGCTCCCGCCTGCAGTGGGCGGACTCCGCTCTCCAGGGCCAACTCGACTACACCGGGCCCGTCGCCTGGCCCGGCCTGGTCGCGCACGACATCCCAGGTGCCCGCACCGCATCCGCGCTCGCCGGCCGCGGCCGCAGGCGGCAGGTGCTGATCGGCGACTTCTCCCCCGAGGACTGCGACGACTACCTCGCCCGCCGGCTCGCCCGCGACGGACAGCCGCTTATCGGGGGTGAGATCCGCCAGGTCATCACCGACCGGTCCCACGGCCTGCCGCTCTACCTTGACCTGTCGGTGATGCGGTTCCTGGAAATCCGCCGTACGGGCCGTGACCCGCAGCCGGCCGACTTCGACCACGACTTCCCGGCCCTGATCGCCCGCACCTTGTCCGACCTCACACCGGATGAGCGTCATGTCCTGCGCTCGGTCGCGCTGCTGGACGCCTTCGACCTCGCCCTGGCAACCCGAGCGGCGGGCATGACCCACGAGGCGCCGGCGATGCGGCTGATCGAGCGGCCTTTCGTCCGAGAGCAGCCCTTCGGGCTGTGGCCGTACCACCTGCACGGCCTCATCCGCTCCACCGTCAAAGGCGCTGACGACCAGGCCGATGACCGCTGGTCCCCGCGCGACTGGCAGCAGGCCGCCGAACGGGCCCTCGAAGCGCTCGGCGGGCAGTGGGCCGCCGGCTCCGGGCGGGACCGGGTGCTGCTGGTCGGGTGTCTCCGCCAAGGCCTCGCCCTTGCCCGCGACTTCCGGCTCGACCTGGACTGGCTCGCCGGCGCGGCATGGAGCTACGTCAGCGACTCCGTGTGGGAGCCCATCGCCCCACCCGCCCGGCCAGACACTGAGAGGTCGGAGACCGCGGCCGACGCCCTGGTCGAACTGCTCAGCGCGCTCGCCCGCCGCCAGCACGAGCACCGCACCGTCACCGCCGACCGGCTCACCACCGTCGTCAACACCGGACTGCTGCCCACCGACCTGCACGAGATGGCCGTCTACTACCTCGCCAAGGCCCAGCGCGACATCGGCCGCTCCGACGACTCCCGGCAAGGAATGCAGCTCGTCGCCGACGGCGGCGGCCGCCTCGCCCCCGCCGCCCGGCGCGGCCTGGCCCACCTCGCCCGCCTCGCCGGCGACTTCCCCACCACGTACGACGTCGCGCAGACCCTCGGCTGGGAAGGCCGCCACCACCGCGTCGAAGGCGACATCCTCTGGCCCCACGGCGACATGGAACGCGCGGCCGCCGCATATGAAGCCGCCCGCGATGAGGCCGAACAGCACAATGTCGCGGGCGAGCGCGCCACCAGCCAGGCCCAGCGCGCCTTCGTCCTGGCCTTCACCGACCCGAACGCCGCCGACGACGAACTCCACCTTGCCGAACAGCTGCTGACCGGGCTCGACCTCCGCGCCACCGCCCTGACCACGAAGATCGCTGCCCTCGTCCGAGACGCCGGGGCAATCAGCAGCCTCGAGCCCGTACGCCTGCTCCGCACCGAAATCAGCAACGCCGGCCTGACAGCCGCCGAAGCCGCGCTGGAACTGGCCCTGTGCTTCCACCACGCCGTCCACAACGACTACGACAAGCTCAGCGCTGCGATCTCACGGCTGCAAAACCTCACTCGCGGCGGCGACTACGCGTACTACGTCGACATCGCCCACTTCATGGCCGACCGCTCTCTCAGCGGTGACTCCGCGGCACGGTGGCTGGACGGCGAGCAGCGCACCCGCCGCCGATGGCGGACGCTGGTCACCGCACGGCGCGAGTACCTGCACAACGCGCGCTGAGAAGGAAGCCGGCGGCCGCTTCCAGTGGAAACGGCCGCCGTTCCTGCGATGTGCGCCGGCGTCTGGATGCGACGCGCTCAGGTGGGATTCAGCGGGGTGATGCCCGTTCCCGCGTACAGCTCCGGCTCAAGTGACAAAACCGTGAGCGGCTCACCCGCCTTGACCGCCTGCCAGGCGATCGCCGCGGCGTGAGCCACCGGCCAGTCCACGCTTCTCCAGTCCATCGCATCGACGGCGTGCGCTGTGCTGAAGGGGACGTTCTCCGTGAACCGCAGCGACGCGGCGTGCTTGCCCGCTCCTGCAACCTGACGCTCGGCAGCGAGAACGGACAGCGACGGAACCAGGACGCGACCGGTGCCGCGCGAGGCCTCGATGTACAGGCCGGTGAAGAACGGGTCCGCCCGATAGAGGGCGGTCAACGCGGTGTGGTCCAGGACGGCCGTCAGATTCACGCGGCGGCGCTGCCCTGATGGGCGCGGATCTTCGCCCAGGCGTCTTGGCCGGCCTGCTCGACCTGCTCGGTGTACTCGACGCCGAGCTCGGAAGCGGCCTCGATGGCGCGCTGCTCCCGCTCGGTTTCCGTGAGCTCACGGGTGGCGAGCTCCTCCAGCAGCTCCGTGATGGTGGTGCCGCGCTCGTCGGCAAGGGTGCGCAGCCGGTCGCGCACGGCCTCGCTGGTCTTGATGCTCGTCGGCTTACTCATGCCGACGATTCTACCGCCGGTAGAACTCATCGGACTGCCCTCTGAACCTGTTGGCAGAGTGGCGATCGAACCTCTCGGTGAACCTGACGCGTCTCATGCGGCCCAGGGGCTGATCGGCACGGTGTTCGCAGGGCTCCCCGCCCATACTCCGCCTGCCCCGTCGCCTTCGGACGGCGGGGTGGTTTCCGCGTTTCCGGGGTTGGCCGTCGGCTGGGTCCAGTCCTTCAGTGCGAGGTCTTCAGCGGACCGTGCATCGACTCGAGCCCATACCCACAGCTCCACACCAGGCAGGTCCTGGCGCGCCTTGCGCGTGATCTTCTGGACGACGCTCGTGTCCACCGCGGCCAGGATTTGCCCGCCGTACCAGTCGGCGAGGGACACCAGCGTCGTGTAGTACCCGGCGCGGACGACGGTGGCGCGCGTCCTCGTGTGCGCCTTCAGGCTCATGCCGACCCCCTCTGATCGTGCGCGGTGCTGTGTGGGGGTGGACGGATCATCACCCATTGCCTGCACTTCTGGCCATACCTCGGAGCAGCTTCTCGCCACACAAATTCGAACAGAGGCATGGTTCCGACATGGCCGACACGGACTTCCCCGACGACACTCTGGAGTACGTCCTCCCGAACAGCGTCGACCGCTACTCCGGCCGGATCGGCGTCGACGGTTTCCACTTCGACTCCACCAAGGCCGCGTTGAGCGCTGCCGACGACGTCCTGCCGACCGTCCTCGACTGGCTCGGCGCCGACCAGGCCGTCGACTTCGCCGCCATCCACCCCGGCAGCCCCCGCATCATCACCGACACCGCGGCCGCCCTCGGCCTCGACGACACCGCCGCCCGCCACTCCTTCGACACCCTCGCCGAAGAAGGCAACCTCGGTGGCGTATCGGTTCTCCGGGTCCTCGAGCGCACCCACACCGACCCGCCCCCGGCCGGCGCCCACGGCGTCCTCGTCGCCTACGGCCCCGGCTTCACCACCGCCGCGCTGCGCGGCACATGGACAGCCTGACCCGACCCGTTGATGCTCCTATTGGCTGTCAAGCAGCGGTGAGCCAGTCGCGGTAGGCATGGGCAAGGTCGTCGTCTCGGCGGATTCCTCGTTCGAGGGTGGAGATGGTGGCTGGCCAGAGGCCGAAGTGGCGTGCGGCGGCGGTGAGGGTGATGTTCTTGGACTGCCGGAGAGGTCGCAGGTCGGCGATGCCGGGAACGGTGACCGTGGTGGTCAGGCAGCGGAACACCTCCCGGGCGATGGCCCGTTTCAGGAGCCGGATGATCTCCTTCTTCGTGCGGCCGGCGGCGGTCTGTCGTGCCACGTATGCGCGGGTGCGGGAATCGCTGGACATCCGGACCAGGGCGATGCGGTAGAGGGCGGCGTTGGCGGCCCGGTCGCCGCCTCGTGAGAGGCGGTGCCGGTTCGTGCGGCCGCTGGAGGCGGGGACCGGTGCGGCTCCGCAGAGGGCGGCGAAGGAAGCTTCGGTCCGCATGCGTTCGGGGTTGCCACCCGCCGTGATCAGCAGTTGGGCCGCGGTGTCGGGGCCCACTCCGTAGGAGGCCCGCAGACCCGGGTTCTGGACGGTGACCTCGCTGTCCAGGGCTTTGGTCAGGGCCGCGTGCTCGGCGGTCAGCTCTTTGACGCGTCGGGCGAGGATCTTGAGTGCGGCGAGGACCGCGGCGTGGACTGCGTCCCCTGCCGGCCGCAGCCGGGCCAGGGCGTCGGTGCGGTCGGTTGCTTTGAGCTGCCCGTATTTGGCGCGGATGCTTCGGGCGCGGTGAAGAGGATGTGCGTGATCTGGTTCAGGGCGGCGGTGCGGGCCTTGACGGCGGAGCGGGCTGCGTTGTGCAGGGCGCGTATGCCGGCGACGGTGTCGTCCTTGGGCGCGCTCGAGGCCCGTCCGGACAGGGCGGCGCGGGCGGCGGCGTAGGCGTCGATGGGGTCGGACTTGCCGATGCTGCGGCGTTCGGCCCGGTCGGGCCGGTTGACCTCGACGACGCGTTGCCCGTGCGAGCGGGCGGCGCGTGTGAAGCCTGCGCCGTAGGAGGAGGTGCCTTCCACACCGATCGCGATCACGTGGCCGTGGGCGTCCAGGAAGGCCAGGGCTGCGGCGTATCCGGCGGCGGTGGTGGTGAACTCGGCGTCCGCGAGATGGCCGCCGTTGTCGCTGATGACCGCGACGTGGAGAGTGTCGGCATGGGAGTCGACCCCGCCGAACACATCCTGGTCCGCGATGTCCTCCGCAACCTCTGATGTCATGCTGATGATGCCTTCCCAACCGGAGGTGGGCACCGGCCGGGTGGCGCAGACAGGACATTGAAGGGGGCTTCTGACCAAGCTCCTATCAGGTCATGTTCCGCCCGGCCGGAGCCGTAAGAACAGGTTCCGGCGGCCGGGCAGAACAACCGGAGGACAACCCAGCAGGGCGTCAGTCAGTGCCCGAGCCACGACCACCGGAACCTGAGTATCAGCATCAATGTCAGTGCCAGGTGCGACCCTGGACGCATGCCCGGCGGCGCCCATCACCTCGAAGCCGATGCGAACCGCCGGGCACACTCCACGACACGAGGGGTTGGACGGGCACCGGCCCAAGGTCAACAATCGCTCCTCATGAACGAAGTTGCGTGGACGGCGATCTCCGCCGTGGCCACTGCCTTGGCGTTCGTCGCCGTGGCCTGGCAGTCGATACTCACCCGGCGAGCACTCGCCATAGCTCAGACTGCCGCGCTTGATACAGCGCGTGCCCGACTGGACAACGGAGCGCCGGCCGTCACCGTCCGTCTGGAAGCGCCGATCTGGCCACCGCTGGCCGGCACCGCGCATGGGATGCCGTGCAACCCGTGGCCGAGAGGACACAACTTCCACTTCCCCAATCAGGAATGGGAGCCCACCGTCTTGCAGGCTGTGGCCGTGGTCGAGAATCTCAGTGGCCGCCGGGTCGAAGTCCGTTTCGACGGCGACTTGATCGAGGACCAGGACAACCGCCCCGTCCCCGCCACGACACCGGTACTCGTTCCCGCCCAGAACTCTGCAACCGGCGCGTCGGGTGAGCACCGGGTCTACCTGCAGCGCTCGTTCTCCGCCAAGCAACTCGCCGAGAACTACGAGGCTCGCAAAGCTGGCAGGGAACTCCCCCACCGCGTCACAGGCAGTATCACCGTCCACGATGACCGAGACAACGGCGTCGAGGACACATGGAGCCTGACGCTCACGGGCTGCCCTCTCCAGCCCCACGAGAACCTCGGCAGCGTCTGGGTGACCGTCCCACATCACATCACTGAGGGAACTGGCCTGCGTAGCCTTCAGTACGACCTCCTCCCGCCGCGTCGGCGAACCTACTGGGTGTCCCGCCGAGGCGGCGTCGAACTTGGTGAGCCGCGTACCGCTGCCTGACCCTCGAGCCATGCCGGGAGCCTCTTCACCCCCTGCAGGGCATATGCCTAGGACTCTTTCGTGCACGACCCTGTTGCACGCGGGGCGTGGGTGGCAGGGTGAGCGGTACGCAGTCCTCCGCAATGCGACTCCCCCCGGAGTGGACTGCCCCCACGGCCCCGCCCTGCGTCGCCCGCGTAGCGGGGCCGCACCGCCTCCCGGCTCCCCACGGGAGGCCAGGTGCATGCCCGGCCGCGGCCTGAATGTCAGACCCTCCTCCTACCGTCGTGAACGTGGGCCGGGACCTGCCCGGCCACCGAAGCGCGGGAGCGGACCGTGGGCGAGATCAGCGTGAAAGGCCAGGATCTGAACCGGCTGCTGGCCGACAGCACCAAGAGGTACGGCACGCCGTACCATCAGGCGTTCGCCGAGCTCGCCGCCACGCACCGCGGCCGGCCCCCGGCAGAGATCGTGCCGCTCCTGCGCGCCGCCGCCGACCAGGCCCTGCTCGGCTTCACCGGCGCCGACCTCCGCGAGCAGGCCGAAGCTATCAGCACCGGCCGTCCGTACACCCTGCGCGTCACGGTGACCTGACCGAAGCGCTCCTCACTCGCGGCGCCCTGCCCGCGTACAGACGGTTATCGAAACGGTGTTCCCTTTGTCGGGCTTGGCGGGTTACTGTCCACGTCAAGCAAGATCCCGGGAGTGGGGAGCACCACATGCACGCTGTCGAAACCGCAGGTCGGCCCGGGCGCCCCCCTGGTGTCCACGTCGATGCCGACGGCCTCACGCCCCGCCAAGTCGCGATCATCAAGTTCATCGAACGGGAAGTCTCCCGCCAGGGCTACCCGCCCTCCATGCGGGAGATCGGCGCCGCGGTCAAGCTCAGCAGCACCTCGTCCGTCGCCCACCAGCTCATCGCGTTGGAGAAGAAGCAGGTCCTCTACCGCGACCCCCACCGTCCCCGCGCCTACCGCGTCCGCGCCCGCTGGACCGACGACTACCCCCAGGCCCCCACATCGTCCCCGCCGGCCATGGCCGACGTCCCCCTGGTCGGCCGGATCGCTGCTGGCACTCCGATCCTCGCCGAGGAAACGGTCGAGGACGTCTACCCCCTGCCCCGCCAGCTCGTCGGCGAAGGCCGGCTGTTCGCGCTGAAGGTGGTCGGCGACAGCATGATCGACGCCGCGATCTGCGACGGCGACATCGTCACCGTCCGGCAGGCCGACTCCGCCGACCACGGCGACATCGTCGCCGCCATGCTCGACGGCGAAGCCACCGTGAAGCGCCTGCGCCGCGAGAACGGCCGGGTCTGGCTGATGCCCCACAACCCCGCCTACCAGCCGATCCCCGGCGACGACGCAACCATCCTCGGCAAGGTCGTCGCCGTCCTCCGCTCCCTCTGACCGACCGTCGGCGCGCCCTGCCCTGCGCCGGTTCAGCCAGGGCCGCCGACCGGCCGCAGAACGCATGCGATCACAGAGACCGTCTGCATAGCCTGAGGTCAGACCCCAGGGGGGGCTCCTGGAGGTAGCGATGCCCGGTCGTCCCATCTGGAGCGGAGCCATCAGCTTCGGGCTGGTCACAATCCCCGTGAAGCTCGAACCTGCGACCGAATCCCACGGCATCAGCTTCAACCAGATCCACCTCGAGGACGGCGGCCGGATCCGCTACCGCAAGGTGTGCGACATCGACGGCAAGGAATTGCGCCAGGACGAGATCGGCAAGGGCTACGAAGTCTCCAAAGACCAGGTCATCCCGATCTCGGACGCCGAACTGGCCCAGATGCCGCTACCGACCGCAAAAGCGATCGACATCGTCGCGTTCGTCGACCGCGACAGCATCGACCCCATCCAGCTCGGCGAGGGCAACTACTACCTCAGCGCCGACGGCCAGGTCGCGGCCAAACCGTACGTCCTACTCCGCAAGGCCCTCGAACGAACGGACAAGGTCGCCATCGCCAAGTTCGCCCTCCGCGGCCGCGAACGCCTCGGCATGCTGCGGATCAAGGGCGACGCGCTCCTGCTGAACTCGATGCACTGGCCCGACGAGATCCGCTCCTCCGAGCCCGCCGCCCCCGAGAAGACGAACCTCTCCGAGGAGGAGATCGAGGGCGCACTCGCCCTGATGGACACCATGTCCGTCGAGCACCTCGACGACCTGGAGCTCGTCGACCACTACCGGGACGCGCTCGCCGAAGTCATCGAGGCGAAGGCCGAGCACCGCGCGCCGAAACCGGTCGAGGGCGAGGAGACGGCACCGGCCGGGAAACTCGTCGACCTGATGGCCGCCCTCGAGGAGTCCGTCGCCAAGGCCAAGGCCTCCCGCAGCGCACCCACCGGCGAGGACGCCACCGTCCACGAGATGCCGAAGCCGAAGAAGAAGACCGCGGCCAAGAAGACGACCGCGAAGAAGGCCCCGGCCAAGAAGACCACGGCGAAGAAAACGACCCGGAAGCGCGCGTCCTAAGCGGCGCCGCCGCCCGGCAGACGCCGCGGGGCCGGCTTGTCGATCCCGAGACTGCCCCAGGGTGCACAGATGTCGCACATCTCCATGGCGGGGAACTCCTGGAACGCGATCACTACCTCGTCGCGGCGAAGCAGGCCGAACTGCTCCTGGTACTGGCCGCAGTTCCCGCGGTGCAGCATCGGCTGGCCCTCTTCGGCACGGGACGGCTGGATCTTCCAGCCCAGCTCCCGCCGGGCGACCTCCCGGCGCCGCTGCTCTTCCCTCTCCTGCGCCTCGAGCTCACGGATCGTCTTCGCAGTCTGAGCCGTCTGGTACTCGAGCCACTGCAGCACCGCGCGCTGCTTCTCCAGCCGCTCCGATATCGACAGCATGACGGCCTCGCTACGCTGCGACGTCGACGGAAGCCGGGGGCATCGCCAGCTGCTTCAGCTCCATACGGGCCTTCACCACGGCCTCGTCCTTACCCAGACCGTCCCAGTACACGTGGTCCGAGACCTCGATCGACAGGTCCCGCACCAGAGTGAACAGGCGATCCGCCTCCGCCTTCTGCTCTGCGGTGTAACCCGGGCTGGGCTCACGCCCTCCGGTGACCTCCCCGGTGTAGGGGTGCACCTGCCCGGGCCAGCCCGGCAGAGGCTCGACGGACCACGGCAGGGTCCGGCAGAACCCCGCGTACTCGGCACGGGCCTGGTGCAGGCGGAGCTGGGCGTCGATCAGATCACTCGGGAAGGTTTCAGCCACGACCAGAATGATACTCCTGTTCGAATAACGGATTCGGCGGCACCACGGTCACACGGGCCGGGGTGAGCCGAAGACACGACAGGCGTCACAACTTCGCGTGTGTTGTCACCAGGGGTAGTCCCTGCGATCTGTCCCACCGCTCGTGCAGGGACCGGTTGTCGGGGGCTACGGATAGCGTGACCTGGTACGGCCGCGCCTTTCATACGGCCGTCCCGAAGTGGAGAGGACCGCGAACGTGGTGAGCGCGAGCAACATCCTGCGGGCAGCGTGGGTGCCCGATGACGACCCCGAGCGGGATTGGGTGATCGCAGCCGATCTGGCTGTGGAGTGGGTTCGGCAAGAATGCGCTGATCAGGGAGCCAGCGGCGTGCTCGTGCTCAATGCCTTCGGCGTGGAACAGAACATCCCGTCCCTGCGGCGCTTCGCAGCGGAACACGCTGTCACCACACCGCGTGCATCCCGAGACCGTGTCGCCCGCGGCAAAGGGCCCGTTCTGGCATACGTTCCGGACGAGAAGACGCTCGACTTCGCCGCGAGCCTGGCCCGTGGGTCTTCGCTGGCCATCGTGGAGAGCGTCCACGGCTTCCCACTCGAAGGCTGGGCGCGCCAACTCGGCGCCATCGACCTCACCCGACCCGACGAGCAGCCCGAGCAACTCGATTCCGAGCTGGCCGCAGCAATCGACCGGCTGGACTTCTACAAGAACAACGGCTTCGGTGACCGATTCGGCAAGCAGCAAGCCCAACGCATCTTGCAGGACCTTCGCGGCGCAGGGCTACTGGAGCGGGACATCATCCTGGGAGCTCTGGCAGCCAAGGGCGCTTCCGATCGTGCAGTGCGGAACCTCGGAAAGCTCATCGACGCGATGGACCGCCGCTGAGCCCCCGCAACGGCCCGACTCATCCGCCTCAGCCATCTGCGGCGCGCTCGCGGCGACAAGTAGCGTGCAGATTCAGCGACAGCCACAAACAGCGAAGCGGGCCCGACACCCTGGGGGGGCGCCGGGCCCGCTTCCGGGGCGCGGCCGCGAGGGTCGGCACCAGCAGCGCGGGCCCCAGGACGTGCACGATCCCGTTCCAGCCCGGCGCCCGGGCCTCGAGCCGGCCACCCGCAACCGGTGAGCCGTGGACGACGAGCAGCGGCCACACCGACCCCGCCGGCATCCCGAGCGCGGCCGCCGCCCGCCGGGCGTACGACGCCACTGCCTCCACCTGCCGGTGCCTGTCCTCCGCCCCGCGGTGCACCCGCCCGCGCACCAGCGCCGTCGTACGGCCGCGGTGCCACCGCTTCGTGTCCAGGACCACCAGCGCGGTACCGCACGGCGAGACCAGGACATGGTCCAGGTTCGCCCTCGAGCCGGGGAGCGCCAGGTCGTGCCGTATGTGCCAGCCGAAGGCCTCGAGCCCGGCCAGCAGCCGACCTGTGGTCTGCCCCCCCTCCGCGCCGATGTCCCACCGCCTGGCTGCACTCCTGGAGCGCTGGGGTTTCCCAAACCCCAGCGCGGCAAGGAGCCGGCGCCACACGCTCCGCCGCCCCTGAGCACGTAACTCGGCGGCCCGCGCGGCCGCCGACCTCCCCACGCCCGTCATTGCCCCTGCCCTCCCGCCGCGACGGGCGTCGTCCTGCTGGCCAGCCCTCGGATCCCACCTGCGGAGAAGGCCCGGCTACGGGCCGAGCACGAGCGGTCCATGCGGGTTCTCGAAGAGATCGACACGGCAGCCGGAAAGGCCCGATGACATGGCACTGAGCCACCAGCAACGCGACCAGACCGAGCGGCGCATCCGCGCGGCCATCGACCGGCTGCTGGCCGGGCAGATCCCGCCCGGCGGCGCCTGCGACGTCAAGACGCTCGCCCGCGAGGCGGGCATCTCCCGCGCCTCTCTCTACCGGACCTGGGGCCACCTCAAGGACGAGTTCGAGAAGCGGCGGGCAGCGGTCTGGGCAGCCGGCCAGCGGCCCGACCCCCGCGAGGCCCGCATCGCCCGACTGCGGGACCTCAACCAGCGGCTCACCGGCAAACTTGCCCGCGCCCACACCACGCTCACCCAGCTCAAGGAGCGTCATCGGCTCCTTCTGTCTGTCCTGGCTGCCAAGGACGATGAGCTCCAGCGGCTCCGTCGCGAGCTGAGCACGTTCGACAACACTCTGGTGTCAGTCTCGGAAGTGGACCAGGGTGACGACGCTGCTGGTGTCGTCACCCTCCGCGCCGCTGATGTCACGGCAAGGTCGAGCCCCACAGACGACGTGATGGCCTCATGGGGTCTGCGGCGCCCTCGTATCTTTGCGCCATGACGAGCGAGAGAGAGCCACAGCTCTACGTGAACCGCTGGGGTGACACGTCGGATCCGGTCCCGGAACGACGCGGAATTCGCCAGGATGCTTGCGCCTGTTTCGACCAGTCCAGGCCGCATCCCCGAGCCCGGGTCGGATTTCACACCGAGCGCCAGGACACGTCCGCCCCGGGCTGGCTGCGTCTGCTGGAGCTGATTGACGAAGCCGCGGCCGACGGGCGCGAGGAATTCCGCCCTCTCGTGGAGCTCAGCCCCGAGGAACGGCGGCAGATCGTCACCCTGCCTCCGAGCATCGCGCGGCTGACCATGGTCAAGCACCTCGTGCTCTACGGCAGCAACCTGGTCCGGATACCGCCCGAGATCGGGGCCATGACGAGCCTTGAGGAGTTCACGCCCTACACCTCTTACCGGTTGCACTGGCTTCCTTACGAACTCACCCGGTGCCAGAAGCTGTCCCGCAGCACGGTGAGCACACGCGCACTGTTTGGCAACTACAAGTTGCGACCGCCTTTCCCCCGCCTGCAGCCTGACCTGGACTCCGTCACGGAGCTTGCCCTGGAAGACCTCGATCCCAGGCGCTGGGGCACCACAGCCGTCCACAGATGCAGCGTTTGCGACCGTCCGATCGAACAGGCTGGGCTCCGGCAGATGTGGATTTCACTGCGCATGGCCACTGACGTATTGCCCCTGCTGGTGAACGCCTGCTCATCGGCTTGCGTCGCCGCACTGCCCAGCGGTGCGCAGGACTACATCCACACGCCGCACAAGGGGGGCCAAGTCGACCAGCCGCCGTCCGATTGGGACTGACCGACCGGGCCCCGGACGTCATGCAACGATCACCCCGAGAGATGCAATCCGGAGCGAAGCGTTGACGCTGGACTACCGAGACACCAATGACCGAACGCGAGCACCACGCACCAGCCCCTGACCGAGACACGAGGGAGGGTGGACACGGCCTACGCCGCGTTAACGAACTGGTCCCCGACAGTGTGGGCGGTCCACAGGATCGCGAAGCGTTCCCACCGGATGGTGAGGCTGGTAGAGGTGTCCTGGGTGACTTCGAGCACGGAGATTCTCCGGATCCGTTGAGTGTACGTAATTACGTACACGCGCAAGGGGTTTCCATCGAATTCCTCCGCCCGGCGGGGGAGTTGGTCGGATCAGGCGAGGTCAGACGTCGGCCCGCAGACGAACCACCCGGGGCATGACGGCATGCCGGGTGGTGCCCTCTTCGACCTCGGCCACCAGGCCGGGCCGCACGCGGGTGTACTGCGTCTCGCCGGCGCGGGCCTGTACCTGCTCGTCGAGGGCGGGCAGCACAGGGGCGAGCTGCAGGCGTAGCGCGGTCGAAGCGGCGCGGTCACGGCCGGGTGGATGCGGCCAGCAAGCTGGAGTACGAGCGCGGCAGGCCGATCGGAGCGGCCGGTGAAGCCGACCACGGGGGCGTCGGATGTCTCGGTGTGCCGCAGTTTGAACCAGACGCGCTGCTCGCGGCGTGGGTAGCTCTGGGTCAGGCGTTTGATGACGAGCCCTTCGGTGCCGGCGGCTTCAGGTAGCAGGTCATGCCACAGCTGGGCCTGGTCGAGGTCGCGGGTCACCAGGACCGCCTGCAGCGGCGGGCCTACGTTGGCGAGTACCTGCTCGAGCAGCGCGCGGCGCCGCTCGCAGGGCAGGCTGCGGACGTCGCCCGCCTCGGTGGCCAGGATGTCGAAGGCGCCGTAAGAGGCGGGTCGTTGCGCGGCGAGCTGGGCGGCGCGGGCAGCGGCGGAGCTGGAGCACTGGAGGACCGCGGGGAAGTCCATGCGGCCTTCCCTCCAGATGACGGCCTCGCCGTCCAGGACGGTGCCGACGGGCAGCGCCTGCGCGGCGCGTGCGAGGTCAGGCCAGTTGGGTGTGACGATGTTGTTGCGGCGCGTCTGCAGGACGACGCCGTCGTCCAGGCGGAAGAGCAGCATTCTGATTCCATCCAGCTTCGGCTCGTAGGCGAGGCCTGGTCCTCGCGGCAGCGTGCGGACGATCGAGGCGAGCGCGATGGGCAGCGGGGGCCGCAGAGGCTGGGGGGTGCTCACCGGCCGAGCATCACAACGTCTGCGGCGGAGTAGGTGCCTTGCGGTCGGCGCGTCCTGGCGCCGCCGATTCTTTACGCCGTAAAGACCAGCGGGCGCGTCCGAGGGTGGAGCCGGCCGCGCCTGCAGCAGGGGGTTACTGGTCTCCGTCCGGGCCGTGGCGCAGGTAGTCGTAGACGTTGCAGGCCTTGGACCAGGCCCCGGAGGCTCGTTCGTGACCTTCCTGGGCAGCCAGGCGGGTGTAGAGGTCCGGGAGTTGCAGCCGGTGCCGTCGCCGCCTTCGTCGTCGTCCATCACCTCGGCGAGCGCGTACGGCGCGGACGGGACGCGCGCGTCCAGGTGTTCAAGCTCGGGGCGGTAGTCGCCGACGTCGATGACGGTCCCTTCGATGTGCTGGGTGTGCCGCATCTGGTAGCGGAGGGCGCCAGCCATCTGCTCCGCCTGGCGCTCCTTCTCGTACGGGCCGAGGCGGACCGGGTCGAGGCCGGGCCGGGTGAGAACGACGGCGTATCCGAACGGGTCGGTGTAGCGGATCGGCCGGCCGAGTTGGCGGGCGAAGGCGATCCCGGCGCGCGTGGAGTCGCCCGGTGGAGGTAGTCCAGCTGCTGCTTGAGTTCCTCGGCGCGCGGCGGGTCGTCCACAGCCGGTGCGGCTTCTTCATGTCGCAGCCGGGGGCGAGGACGATGCGGCCGGCGGCGGTCTCGCGGAGGTTGGTCTCGGCGAGCTCGTCCCAGAAGCGGGTGGAGCCGCACAGGCAGACGACGGTGGGCCGGTCCGACGGGTACTGGACCGGCAGCGAGCGCAGTACAGCGGCCGCGGTGGCGCCGTCGGTGATCTGGCTGGTGTGGGTGAGGAGGGCGGCGGCGTGCTAGTCGCGCAGCTGCTGCTCAAAGGTCATGACGGGTCGGTTCCTTCGCGCTGGGCGGGGCGGGGGACGGGGAGGTCGAAGAGGGGGACTTGGTGCGCTCGAGCTCGAGGCGTTCCACGAACGCGTTACCGCGGGCTGTGACGCACTCGGGGCACAGGTGCCGGGTGGTGGCGATCCAGCCCTCGGAGGTCATGCGCCGGGCCCAGGCCGGATCCAGCTGGGGTGTGGGCAGGGTGAGTTCGAAGTCGCTGTCCTCGTCGGGGCCCTGTGCGCAGTAGGTGGCGCCGCAGTTGTCGCAGCCCACGACGTAGACGGTGCGGGGCAGAAGGCTCATGAGTCTCTCCGGACGGGACGGGCCGGCCGGTTGCTGGCCGGCCCGGCGGTCGCCGACAGGGCGAGGGCTCTGTCAGAACGGGGGTTCGTCGCTGTAGCCGCCGGCCGCGCTGCTCCAGGGATCGCTGGCGTGGTGGGCGGTGGCGGGCTCGTACGCCAGATCGGGCGTGTAGGCGCTGCAGAGGGTGTACTCGCTGCGCTCGGCGTCGTACTTCCTGCCGGTGCCGCGGCATCCGATGCAGTCGGCGGCGTGCGGGTCGTCGTCTTCCCCGCGCAGGCAGATGACGGGCTCGGCGTGGACGGGGATGCCGTCGTTCTGCCAGATGACCGGCTCGATGACCCAGCCCGATCCCTGGCAGCCGCCGGGGCAGTTCGGCGGGTGCGGGCTGTCGTCCTCGAGGTGCTGCTGGTACTGACCGCGCAGCCAGGTGCGCGCGGCCTCGGCCGGCAGCGGCATCAGCCAGTCGGCGCGGCGCAGGGCGTTCGCGGCAGCCGCGGCCTGGGCGCCGTGGTGGCCGTCGGCCGCGTCGGCGAGGGCGACCAGGTCGGCGATGACGGCGCGCAGCAGCAGCACGGTACGGCGCCGGTCGGCGACGTAGTCGGGGTGGAAGGCCTCGGTGTCGCCGCGGACGGTGGCATACCGGGTCCAGAACTCTTCCTGTACCAATTCGGTCAGCAGCCGCGGGATGGACGGGGCGGGGCAGTAGGCGGGCGGGGCTGTGTCGGCGATCGGGGGGTGGTCGGTGATGGTCACGCTGGTCCCTTGGTCTCGGTGGTGGGTGGGAGGCCCGGGGCGGCCGGCTGAGCGTGGCGACCTGGCGGCCGCCCCGGGGCGGTGTCAGCTGGAGAGCCGGATCGGCATGAGCAGGTAGTCGAGCGCGTCGTCGCCCAGGTCGTCGCCGTTCTTGTTGGCGCCGGTGATCAGGGCGGGCTTGGTCGGGGCGACGATCGCGAACTTGATGGCGTCGGCGTCGATGGCGGCGAGGCCGTCCAGCAGGAAGGCAGGGTTGAAGGCGATGGCGAGCGGGGCACCGGTCACGGTGTCGAAGTCGGCGTCGATCCGGTCACGGGCCTGTGCGTCGTCGCTGCTGCCGGCGGTCAGCGAGAGGGCGCCCTGGCTGAAGTGGAGCTGGACGGGCTGGCCGCGCTCGGCGACGAGGGCGACGCGCTTGACGGCCGCGGTGAGTTCCTCGCTGTCGACGACGGCGGTGGCTTCGAACTCGGTGGGCCACAGGTTCTTGTAGTCGGGCAGCTGGCCTTCCAGAGCGCGCATCGTGGTGCTGCGTGAGGGGCCGGCCATGCCGAAGACGCCCTGGCTGGTGGGCAGGGCGAGCTCGACCTGTTCGGCATCGGCGAGCATCTTGGCGGAGTCGAGCAGGGCCTTGGCGGGGATGACTGCCTGGCCTTCGGTCATGTCGCTGGTGGACGTGAAGTCGATGCTGCGGACGGCGAAGCGGTAGCGGTCGGTGGCCGCGAGGGTGAGCTTGCCGTCGGCGACGGTGAGGTGGATGCCGGTCAGGAGGGGCAGGGTGTCGTCGCGGCCGGCGGCGGAGGCGACCTGGGCGACGGCGTGGGCGAAGTCGCGGCCGGTGGCGGTGCCGGAGGCGTCGCCGAGCTTGGGCAGGCTCGGGTACTCCTCCAGCGGCAGGGTGTGCAGGGTGTAGCGGGTGCTGCCGGAGGTCAGGACGAGCCGGGGGCCGACCAGTTCGAGGTCGACCGGGTTCTTGCCTTTGACGGTGCGGGTGATGTCGGACAGCAGGCGGCCGGGGACCAGGACGCTGCCGGCCTTCGTGATGTCGGCGGCCAGGGTGGCCTGAGCGGACACCTCGTAGTCGAACGCGGCGACGGTCAGCTGCCCGGCGGCGGCCTCCAGCTTGAGGCCGGCGAGGACGGGCGCGGGCGGCCGGCCGGGCAGGGCGCGGGCTGCGTCGGCGACGGCGGCGGCGAACGGGGCGTGTTCGAGGCGGAGCTTCATGGGTGTCGGTGTCCTTATCTCAGGCGGAGACGGTGGCAGGGGCGGGCGTGGTGAGGTGGCTGCGCAGGTGGGTGTCGCGGACGTACTCCAGCGCGGCCCGGGTGCCGCTCTTGTCGGTCCAGGTGCAGGCGG
This sequence comes from Streptomyces sp. ISL-36, assembly GCF_018614205.1. Lineage (GTDB taxonomy): Bacteria > Actinomycetota > Actinomycetes > Streptomycetales > Streptomycetaceae > Streptomyces. The sequence goes on from NZ_JAGGOS010000024.1 coordinate 36,444, forward strand.
AGCAGGTGGCGACGTAGGCGTCCCGGCCGGTGCAGCCGGCTTCCTTGGGCTTGCCAGTGGTGGTGACCTTGTGGGTGCAGACGGTTCCGTCGGCGTGGACGGGCTTGATGGTGGCGGTGATGCTGGCCATCAGGGGTGGACCTCCGTGGTCTCGGTGCTGTTGGAGTGGGTGAAGAAGGGCAGCGGCTCGTCGTGCACGGTCGCGGGGGCGGCGGGGAGGGCGGGCGGCAGGGCCGGCTCGGTCGGCACGGCCAGGTCGACGACCGCTTCGAGGGCGAGCTGCCCGGCGGCGGCCAGGTCGGCGGCGCGGGTGAGCGCGGCGGTGACGCGGTGGTGGGCCCGGTCGTGGTGGAGGTGGCAGCCGGCGCACATCACGACCAGGTTGTCCGGGCGGACGTCCTCGGGCTGGTGGTTGAGGTGGGCGGTGGTCAGGACGACGGTCGTGCCGGTGCCGTAGGCGGCCTGGCCGTGCCGGTTGGGGCAGCGGCCCGGGTGGGTGCCACGGCCGCACTGGCCGGTGCAGGCGCAGCGCCAGCCCGCGGCTTCCTTCGCGGCGAGGGAGATGGCCGGCCAGTCGCCGGGGTATCGGTCCTTGTTCTCCGGTCGGATCGGCATCGGTCATTCCTCCTTCGGTTCGATGGCGACCAGGCGGCCGATCCGGGCGACGGTGTGGCCGAGGTGTCGGGCGGCAAGGTGAATCAGGTACTCGGTGGTGATCTCCCAGGTGGCGAGCGGGAGGTCGACCAGTCCGGGCGGTGGGATGCTGCGGGCGTTGTGGCCGATGCGGATCAGGGCCTGGGCGAGGCGCTGGTCGTAGGCGGCCTGACTCTCGGATTTGCGCCGGTCGGTCTCCAAGGCGGCCGCCCAGCGCATCAGCGGCCGCTTTTCCCTGGCCGGGGGTCCGTACCTCTGGGGCCGGTTGAGCTCCCAGACCGGGTCGGGGTCCTCGGGGCGGGCGGCGGCGACGATCGCCTCCACTCCCCCGCCGGGCACCGGCCGCGTGGTGTAGAGCAGCGCGTACGCGCCGAAGCCGGCGCCGCCGCCGGTACGAAGCAGGGTGACCCGCCCCGTACCGGTGAGCGGCTGGCCGCCGTCCGCGTCGGCGGGTAAGGCGGCCATCGGTTACCCGGCCTGGCGCTGCGCGGGGACGGCCGCCTTGCCGTCCCGGTTGTTCCAGGCGTCCATGACGTCCTTGGAGATGGAGCCGACCTGCGAGACGGCCATCCCCTGGGCGCGGGCCCAGGCCCGGATCTCGCCACGTCGGCGCTTGTCGCCCAGCGACTGACCGCTGGCGGCCGGCTTCGTCGCCTTGCCGCCGTTCTTCAGGCGCCGCAGCTTGGCCTGGGCCTTGGTCAGGGTCTGGGTCGCCTCGGCGACTTCCTTCTCGGCCGCCTCGATCGCGGAAGCGTCGCGCTTCAGCTGCTGCAGCTCGGTCAGGCCGGCGCGGGTGCGGGCCGCCAGGTTGCGGATGCGAGCGGTGTGGCTGTTCTCGCCCCAGGCCAGGGCGGCCAGAGCGTGCGCCAGTTGCGGGTCGACGTCCGGGATCGTGGAGGCTCCGGCCTTGGTGTGGGCTCGGGTCAGTCCTTCGGTCTCGGCGATGGCGGCGATCTCGCCCACGGTCGCGTCGGGCAGCTGCGCGCGGATGTCGTCGGCGGTGGCGCCGTTGTTCAGCATGTCGACGATGGCGGCACGGTAGGCGTCGTTCACTTCGGCTCCTTCGGGGCGGTGGTGGTGAATTCGCGGCACAGCTGGGAGCGCCGGGTGCGGGTGGTGCCGGCCCAGATGGCGTCGCCGGCGTCGGTCGGGTGGTCGATGGCCCAGGCCAGGCACGCCTCGCGGGTCGGGCAGCGGCGGCAGGCCAGTTGAGCAGCGGCTCGGTCGTTGGAGTCGTCGCTGGTCCACCAGTCGGGGTCGGAGTCCGGGGCCTGGCAGGGCTCGGCACCGGTGAACCGGGGGAAGGGGGCGAGGCGGCCGCTCACGACGTGGTTCCGATCGGGCGGACCACGTGCATGTCGCCGTCGCGGTCGGCGTGGGTGTGGGCGCCGTCGCCGAGCTCGGCGGCCAGGTGGTCGGCGATGCGGGTGTTGTCGTGCCTGCTGGCGAAGACGGTCTGAAGCACGGCGGCCGGGCGGCCGGCGCACTGGCGGCAGGCGGTCACGCTCGGGCGGGGCGGGGCGGTGGTCATGACTTGCGCTCCCCCTGCGGCCGGACGTTGTCGATGCCGCCCACGGTCGGCAGCAGCAGTTCGAACGGCTCCCATGCCTCGAGCCGGTACATCTCGAGCACCTCGACCGGCAGCTCGGCGCCGAGGGAGTGGTCGTTGTACGGGAGCAGTTCCGGGACGACGTTGGCGTGTTCGCCGTCGTCGGTGTCGTCGGCGGCCTGGTCGATGTCGGCGAAAGTGACGAAGACGCCGGTGTGGGTGCGCTCCAGGACGTACAGCCGCCGGGCGGGGGCCTCTTCGGGGTCGACGTCGTCGCGGCGGACCCAGATCTGTCGGGTGGCGGCGAGGACGGCCGGGTCGCCGGCGTCGGCCGCGTCGGTGATCCGCTGGTAGGCATCAGCGCGGTCGAGCTGCTCGCGGCCGACGAGGTCCTGGACGGCGGCGGTGAGGTGGTCGCCCAGCGCCTGGGCGCCGATGAGGTGGTTAAGGGACTTCAGGGTGCTCATGCCAGGGCCGCCTTCCGGGAGTTGCGGGGGCGGGGGGTGTGGGCGTCGACGGCGGCCAGGAGCCGCTGGAGGGCGGAGCCGCGCCGGGTGCTGCGGAGGGTGGCGGGCATGCCGCAGTTCCAGCAGTGGTCCAGGCGACGAAGCACTGCTCGCGCTCGCAGACGGACTCCGGGATGGTGCTCAGGCGGGGGCTGCGGCGGGCGATGGCGCGCATGATCGCGGCGGTGGTGCGCTGCGTGGTCTTCGGCCGGACGGTCGGGGCGTGCATGATGGGGTTTCTCCTTCTCCGCTGCTGCGGGGTGAGGGGCCCGGGGCGGCCGGCGGTTTCTCAGGCCTTGTGCGGCCGCCCCGGGGCGTAGTCACAGGACGATCTGCTTCTTCTCGGCGCGGTCCCAGCACAGCTCCCAGTCGGGGCGCAGTCCGCGGGCGGACCAGTCGACGCGGCTGGTGCCGGCGGGGATCGGCTGGCCGGACATGGCGTGCAGCTGGGCGATCTCGCAGGCGCGCAGGGCTGAGGCGATGGCGTCGCTGCTGTTCTCGGCCAGGCCGGTGAAGACGTGGACGCCCTTGCGGGTCTTGTCCTGCCGGTGCTCTATGGGGACGTCGATCTCCCACACGGTGCGGTGGCCCATCACTCCTCGGCCTCCGGGTCGTAGGCGGGGCTGAGGGGCACCGGGACGACGGTGTACTGGGTGGGGTGTTCGTCGTCGCTGGCGGGGTGGAACAGGACGAGCTCCTCGATGGCCTCGGTGTCGCCGGAGTCGGGGATCCAGGCCTCGATCCAGCCGGTCCGCTCGCCGTCCCGGCCGGCCATGTCGGATGCGTGGTTGCGGGCGGCCTCGCGGCTGGTGTAGAGGCCGAGGGGCAGCCCGGCGCGGTCGTCTTCGGCCCGGTAGATGGTGAGGTCAGCGGGCTCGTCTGCGGCGAGGTGGGTGATGCCGGGGAAGGCGGCCTCAGCGCGCTCCAGCCGCTGCTGAAGCTCCTTGACGTGGGTGAGCAGCCGGGCGACGTTGTCGTTGTGGCTCTGGTCGCGGATGTCGGCGAGCCAGCTGGGCTCTGCGGAGGTGCTGGACCCCTGGCCTGCTGACGACGTGCGCAGCTCGTCTCGCAACGGGTCGGTGGGGTAGCGGACGATGGACTGGGTGAAGAAGTCGCCGTCCTCCACCATGCCGAGGGCGAGCGGGTGGCCAGCGTCGAGGTCGTCGGCGAGGACGCGGAGGCCGGCGGTGTAACTGGCCAGTTCATCGGGGGTGGCGAAGAGAGCGGGGCGGGCCTTCGGGGTTGAACGGAATCGTACGAACACGGTGTGTTCCCTTCATTTGATGGTCCTGATGGGTGCCGGGCTGCCCGACCCCCCGCGTCGTCCGGGCCAGCTTGCGAACCGGACGTCACGGCCGATGGACAGGTCAGGCGTGGGGTGTGACCTCGGACCCGACGGCTTCGGCAAGGACAGGCCAGAGGAGGCTGTCCCGGCCGTACCGGAGGTCGACGAGGGTGACCGCGGTGGCGTTCGCAAGCGTGGCGAAGAGGTCGCGGTCGATAAGAGGTGCCGGCCACAGGACGGGCAGATACTCCGGGAGGACCGCACCGAAGACCGTGTAGTCCTGCCCGTCGACCTTCGTGACGGGGACTTCGGTGCCGGGCCGGTCGACGCACACCAGCAGCCCGGCGTCCCGCGCGGCGGTCGTGATGCGGCGCACCATCTGCTGGTTGTTCCGGTCGATCCAGCCGGTCACGGCGGCCCGCTGCTCCCACAGGACTCCGTCGCTGCCGAGCTCGATGAGGCCGGGCTGGGAGTTGTCGGTGAGGTAGCCGGCACGGTTGGCGGCCGCGAGGACCGGTACCAGGTGCGCGGGTTCCTCGTCGGGCCCGTAGTTGGGCGTGGCGCAGCTGGGATGGGAGGTGACCTCGCCTTCGAGCCAGCGGGCGGTCAGGCCGGCGAGGTCGGCGATGGAGCGGGCGGCGCGCCAGCGGGCGCGGTCGGTGCGGGTCATCCAGGGGAGTCGGATGCGCATGGTCGTCACTCCTTCCGGCTGATCAGGCGGGGAGGTGGGAGGCGAGGGATTCGGCGCCGTGGGCTTCGACCTCGCGGCGGTCGATGAGCCGCTCGTACTGCTTGACCTGTCGGCGCGGCAGCTTCTCGACGTCCCAGCAGTACCGCAGGTACGCGATGTGATGGGCGCGGGCCTGGGTGTTGCCGAGCTGGTGGGCGTGGGTGAGCTCGTGGACGACGGTGGCGTTGATGTCGGTCTCGGTGCGGGCCTTGCGCAGGTTGATGGGGATGACCACGCCGTTCGGGCCGAGCACGGTGATGCCGTACCTGCTGCGCCGGCCTCGGCGGCACTCGCGCCGGTGCGCGGCCTGGATCCGGTCGGACACGCCGGGGACAAGGGCGAGTTCGATGTCGGCCGTGAGGGCCGACCAGCGGTTGAGGTCGCCGACCACAACGAGCTGCACCGGGGGCAGGGCGCCGAAGCGGCCGGCGACGAGACGCGCGGCGTCGGGGGCGATGGACTCGGTGTGCTTGACGAGGCGGCGCTGAAAGTAGGAGACGCTGTCGCTGGTGACCGTGAGCATGACGAGGCCTTCCGGATACGAAGCGGGAGTTGGATGGTCAGCGGGCGGCGCGGGCGCGGGCGGCGGCGACCAGGAGCGCCTGGTGGACCTGCGCCTCGGTGCGAGTGAGCTGGTCGTTCCAGCCGGGGACCGAGCGGGAGCCGGTGACGGCGAGCAGGTGGCCGTTGGCCTCGGAGGCGGTGGCGCGGGTGCCGGTCCCGGAGCGGATCAGGTCGCGCTCGGCTCCGAGGATGCACACGCCTCGGCGGGACTCCATGACGAACTGCGTCCAGCCGCGGGTCTTGATGTGCTCGGACGTGGCTTCCAGGAAGTCGGCTGGGGCGATGGCCCGGTCGGGACTCGGCCGGCGTTCGGCAGCGAGGTGCCAGGTGACGCGCAGGGCCCCGACCAGCAGGACGCCGGCGCAGAGGGTTGTGTGCTTGAGCAGCCACCAGGCGGCCCGGGCGGCGATGATCGACGCCTTCTTCAGGAAGCGGCCGGTGGCGGAGGGGGTGCACGGGTCGGGCGGGCACGGCCCGGTGACGATGCCGGCCTGGCGGATGAGGGTGTCGGTGTCCGGGAGGACGATGGCGGGCCTGGCCGGTGCGGCGTCGGCGAGTGCGGCGGCCAGTTCCTCGGCGAGCGCTTCGGCGAAGGCTGCGTCGACTGCTGCGGCGAGGGCCGCTTCGGACCAGAAGGTCCGCGGAGCGGTCGCGGTCGCGGAGGCGGGCATGGCGAGGCCTTCCTGTCTGGGCACGGGGCGGGTTGGGGGAGGTCCGCGGGGCGGGCGGCTGAGTGGTTGGCGACCTGGCGGCCGGCCCCGGGAGGAGCGGGTGTCAGCGGGTGGTCACCGGCCGGTCTTGCGCAGCTCGTGGGTGTGGCACAGGACGGGGCTGATGAAGAGGCTGATCCCGTTCACCGTCCACCTGCCGGCAGTGAGCGGGCCCGGCGGGACCTCGTCCACGATGCGGCCGGTCTTGCCGACCGCGCGGGGGTCGTCTTCGCAGGAGTTGATCCGTACCTCGTCGCCTGCCTTGAACATGTCGCTCTCCTGATCAGTGGTTGACGGGTCTTGGGGTGGCGGGGCGGGAGGGGGGTCTACTCGGTGAAGGAGGCGTAGTCGCCGGGCGGGTAGACGTAGTTGGACAGTGCGCCCTCGGCCGCGACGGCTACGGCGCCGAGTCCGGCGATGGCTGCGGCGGCGACGGTGCTGTGGTCGGCGGCCGTGGAGGCGAGCAGGGAGGCGGCCTGGCTGGCGCGGCGGGCGCCGGCGGGCGAGCCGTCCGAGTTCGTCATCGCGTCGTACGCGGCGGAGCGGAGGCGGTCGCGCAGGCCCATGGCTTACTCCTCGTACTGGTCGGGTCGGGAGGCCCGGGGGCGGCCGGCTGAGTTTGGCGACCTGGCGGCCGGCCCCGGGGCGGGTTGCGTTAGCTGTACTTCTTGGTTTGCTTGAGGATGTAGTCGCGGGTGACGCCGAGGACTTCGGTGGCGTCGGTGCGAGCACCGTGGTACGCGCCGTCCAGCTCGGTCTTGACCGTCTTCCACATCTCGGCCTCTGCGGCCTCGCGGACCTTCTCGGTCTCTTCGAAGATCTTGTCCCGCCTGGCCTTGGCGGCGGCGAGCGTCTTCTTCAGGTCCTCGCGGGCCTTCGCGATCTCGTCGGATCGGGGGGTCATGTTTCTGCTCCTCGCGGTTATGAGGGACGATGGTTCCGGCCCCCTGCTCCGGTTGGAGCGGGTTGGGAGGCCCGGGGGCGGTGGGCTGAGTTTGGCGACCTGGCCGCCGTCCCCGGGGCGTAGCTACTTGCCGCCGCCCTTGAGCGCGGCGATCTGGTCGTGGCCGTAGCCGATGTTCTTGTCGGCGTTGCGCAGGTGCAGGACGGCGGCGAGCAGCCGCTGGTTCTCGTCGTCGTCGCCGCGGGCGGCGTACTCGGCGGCCAGGTTCCGCAGCGTAGAGAGCAGTTCGGGCACCAGGTTGCTGGCACGGAAGCTGTCCAGGACGTCGTCGATGTCGGCGCCGTTGTCGATGTCGGCGCGCAGCTGGGTCAGGCCCTCGGCGAGCTCGTACGTGATGTCGCCGTCCCAGCGGTCGGGGTCGATCAGCTCGATGACGTACTCGACGACCGCGTCGGTCGTGGTCTTGATGCCGAGGACGGCGACGGCGTAGAGCAGGACCGTCCAGTCGCTGGCGGTGGTGAGCCAGGCCGGGCCGGTGTGGGTGAGCCACAGGCCGACCATGACCAGGAGGGCGGCGCTGGCGACCGGGTCGGTGAGCCGGCGAACTCGCTTCAGGGCGCGGGTGGTGAGGCGGCGGGCGGTGCCGGCGGTGGGCGACTGGCCGGCCTCGGCGGAGATGTCTGCCATCTGCTGCTCCTTCAGGGGCGTGGTGCTGCGGGCTGCGGGTCGGGAGGCCCGGGGCGGCCGGCTGAACTTGGCGACCTGGCGGCCGCCCCCGGGGGGATGGGTGCTACCAGACGCGGCCGTTGTGGGTGGAGGTCTTCAGGTCCAGGTGACCGGCGCCCCGAACGCGGATGTTGCCGTTGTGGGTGCGGGCGGCGAGCCTGCCGCTGGAGGCCGGGGTCGCGCTGATGGTGACGTCACCGTTGTGGGTGCGGGCGGAGCCGCGCTGGCCGTTGTAGGCGCCGATGGTGATGGAGCCGTTGTGGGTGCTGGCCTCCATGTCGGTGTCGACGCGGTCGACCAGGACGGAGCCGTTGTGGGTCTCGGCCTCCAGGCTCTCGACGCCTCCGGCCTGGACGGAGCCGTTGCGGGCGTCGAGCCGCAGGTTCTTCAGGTCCCCCCGGACGGTCGTCTCGGCGTTCTTGGTGTTGACCGCGAGGGAGGATCCGGCCGGGACGGTGACGTCGACGGTGATGGTGCCGCTGCCGGAGACGACGGTGCCCTGGTCGGCGACGACTCGTCCGCCGGAGACGATCCTGCGACCGCCGATGGTGATGTCGCCGCCGCTGATGACCACGCCGCTGCTGCTGCCGACGACCACGCTGTTGCCGCCGAAGCTGAAGACGCTGCCACCGGCGCTGAACACCGTGCCGCCGTTGGTGTCGTCGTCGGGGACGACCACGCGGAGCTTGGTGCCGTTCTCGGTGAAGGTGGTGTTCGTGACCGCGTCGGCGGTCGGGCCCTCGACGTCGGTGGTGTGGACGGTGACCTGGGCCTGAGTGGCCTTCGGGTCGACCGTGACGTTGATGCGGCCGCCTGAGACCTTGACGTCCAGCTCGATGGCTCCGGCATGGGCCGCGGTGCGATTCTTCTGCGTCACTTCTGCTTCTCCTCGTTGGGTGCGGGTTGGAAGGCCCGGGGCGGCCGGCTGAGTTGGCGACCTGGCGGCCGCCCCGGGTGCTTGCGACACCTCAATAATGCAGACTCCGAGTATTCATTTCAAGAGTATGCATACATCGAGTTCGGGTTTCTTGTGTTTCGGCTGGTCAGGTCGCTGTCGGTTAGCCCGATCAGGCACTGCCGTCACGGGTCACGCTGACGATGGGGGCGTTGTTCGTGCCAGCGACGTGGACGCCGCCGGAGTTGCGGGAGGCGGCCGAGCTGACCGCGTCTCTGACTGCGGCGGCCTGGTCGGCGAGGAGTGGGACGCCGGGTCCGGTGGCGTTGACACGGATGGGCTGGCTGCTGTCCCCGTGGACCGTGACGGCCTGACCGGCGCCGCCGCGGCCGCCGTTCTTCCCCCTCGCGCTGGCGCCGGAGGCCGGGGCGCGGCGCTGCGGCGGAGTGTTGCCGGAGCGGGCCCGTTCGGCCTTGCGTTCGGCGGCCGCCATGGCTGCGGCGACGGGGCCGGCGCACTCGGTGCAGGTGATGCTAATGCCGGGCGCGGTGATGCTGCCGGAGTCCTCGCAGACCAGGCAGGCCGGGCCCTTTTTGGGGGCCTCCATGCCGTAGGCCTTGCGGTACCTGGCGACCGAGGGGATCTTCAGCTCGGGCTCCCCCTTGGGTGCCTTGCCGCCCGTCGCGGCGGCCGACTTCGCGGTCTTCGGCGAGTCTGCGGGCACGCCGCCGGCCTGGAGCGTCCAGGCGCCGCGCAGGACGGCGGAGACGGGGGTGAAGGCGAGGTCGAGCGCCTTCTTCTTCGCCTTGCGGATCGGCTTGCGCACTGCGCGCCTGATCCGGGTCTTGGCCTTGCGCGTGGCGTACTTGGCGACGTACTTGGTGGCGGCGGTGATCTCGGCGGCGTAGTCGATCGGGGGCGGCGGTTCCTCGCCGAATCCGGCGTCGATGATCCACAGCGCCTCGGGCTGGGTGTCGACGTAGCCGTGGAGTTCGGCGTAGGTGCGGAAGTGGTCGGGGTCGACGAGGGGTTCGGGCCAGAGGTGGCCGGCCGGGCAGAGGACCTGGACGACGTCCTGGGCGCCGCGCTCATGGAAGAGGGTGAGGCCGGTGTCGGCGGCGCAGATCGGGCAGGTGACGGGGAGGGTCTGCCAGACGGTGCGGAGGGTGTGGGCCGGGTCCTGCCGGAGGTACATGAATCGGCGCTCGGCAGCGATCCGGTAGTAACCGGCGGCCGGGTCGTTGGGCCGCAGCGGGTTGAAGGTCATAACGGACTCCCGTGATCTTTCGGGCGGGGAACGGGCGGGAACGGGGAGGAACCTGCAGGTCAGAGCGGGGGAACGCTGCCGGAACGGGGGCCCGGCGGCGGAACACTGTTCCCGATCTCTCGAGGTGTTCCGCCCGTGTTCTCGAGCTGTTCCGGGCCCCTGACCTGCATGTTCCTGACGTGTTCCGGTCGGTCAGGAGCCGTCCCCGTCCTCGCCGGTGATCTTCTTGAGGTGCCGCAGGCAGTAGCCCTTGACCGTGTTCTTCTCGCCGGGGCGCCGGTAGCTGTCGGTCGTCCAGGACTTGCCGGCCGGGGCGAGCACCGCCTTGATCGCCGCCTTGAGCGCGGCGGCGCGGGCCGTCTCCCGCGCGGCGGCGTCGTCGCCGTCGAAGGCGGCGAGGTCCCAGCGGTCGGGGTCGACCTGGCCGAGGCCGGCGGCGATCTCCTCCAGCTGCAGGCCGCTCGGGTCGCTGAGCGCCGCGTAGACGTGCCGGATGGAGGTGATCAGCTGAGGGACGGTGTCCTGCGCGTCTCCCCCGGTGGTGTACATCTCGGCGCTCGCGTCCATCAGCTGCTTCAGCGTGATGCTGCTGAGCTTCGCGGACTCGGGGTCGATGTCGACCAGGCCGGCCTTCGCCCGCTCCTTGCCGCGGCGCAGCAGCTCGTCGTCGGTGGCGTAGCAGGCGCGGTACGGGATGGGCTCGCAGTAGGCGCTGCCGGCCATCACGTACGCCACGGAGGCGTCGTTGAGCTGTGCACCCATGGCGGGCACGAGCCGGTCGGCGCGCCAGCCCTGAGCGAGCATGCCGTCGCCGAGGATCTGGACGACGTCGTCCTTGTCGCAGGCGGCGAGCACCTGGACGGGCAGCTCAGTGAGCCACGTGTTGTCCTTGATCTTCTCCTTCGTGACGCCCTGCCCAGCGATGGCCTCCGTGACGTCGCTCTTGGCGGACGTGATCGCGAGCTCGGCGAGCATGCCGTCCAGGTCCCAGGGAACCTGCCGCTTGGCCTCTTCGTCGTAGTAGCCCTTGCGGCTCTCGCGGACCAGGGCGGGGAACTCGTCGACGATGACCTTGATGCCGGGCCGCTTGCGGGAGGTGACCCAGTTCTCGCCCATGCCGAGGCGGTCGAACAGCGCGGGGCGGCCCTTGCCGATGTCCAGCGCCCACCGCAACGCCCGGTACGCCTGCTCCGGGGTGGTGGCCACCACGTGCATCGCGTGCCGCAAGCCACCGAAACCGGATCCGGCGCTGCCCAGGTCGATGCCGATGATGATCTGGTCCTCGGTCGCGGTGAGCGCGTCGAGAACGGCCCGCAGAAGCGTGGACTTTCCCGACCGGCTCTTGCCGACGATGTTGACGTTGGTCCGGCACATCGGCAGGGCCAGGGGGCGGCCGGCCATGTCGGCGCCGATCTGGGCCTTGTGAATGTCGTTGGTGGAAAGAGATTGGGGTGCGCGGTAGGGGAGTTCGGGAACGGCCTGCCAGGGGTTGTCGCCCGGCACGCGAATGACGCAGTAATTGCGGGACTGGGCTGACTGCTGCAGCAGGATGCTGCCGGTGCGCACGCCGGGCAGGCAGGCCTCCAGCAGGTCCAGCCCGGCGGAGATCTTCTCCGGGCTCATCCGCTCCAGCCAGACGTGGATCTCAAAGCCCCACGCGTGCGGGTCGACCCGCAGCGCGGAGAGCGTGAGCTTCAGGTCCTCGGTCAGGGCCTGGCGCATCATCTGCTCGAACATCCGCGGGGTCATGCCGACGCTGACCTGCTGGGGAACGCCGGCCTCGATCTGCTCCAGCTTCTCCATCTCCTCCTCGGTCACTTCGACATCGCGGCCCAGCCAGGAGGCGCCGGCGAGATTGAGCACCAGGGCGCCAAGGAAGCCCCACACGTCCGCGAAGCCGTAGGCCGCCGCGTCGGCCACGATCAGCGGGCCGTAGGTGACGCCGGCGCGGATGGCGACGACCTTCTGCGCGTGCTTCTTCGCGCTCTGCGCGACGACCAGCTGCTTGCCGGCCTCCAGCTGCAGCGCCTGGGCCGCGGCCCGCTTCTTGTCGCGCTGCATGAGGGCGCGGCCGGCGCGGCGCGCGGCACGGTCGGCCTCCTTCACGGTGGCCAGGGCGAGGTTGACGTCCGCGCGGGCCTTGGCACCCTCGACCCCGACGACCCAGGCACGCATCCGCTTCTCGCCGCGGAAGACACGCGGCACGAAGCCGTGGACGGTGCGCTGCCGGGCGGCGGCCTTGCGCGCCCGCCGCCGGGCCTGCCGGCCGATGTAGCGGGCCCGGGCCTTGCGGCCTTCCGGGGTGCACAGCGCGGGGTTGATCCAGGGGCGGTCGCCCTCGGGGTCGGGGCGCAGCACCCACTCGTCGGCGGTGTAGACGGTGCCCTCCACCAGGCGGCCGTGCTCGGGCTCCGGCTCGTCGACCGGCTCGGCCGGCGCCACGGGGCCGCTCGACTCGGTCGGCTTGGCGAAGTCGACCGGCGCCGCCTCGGCCTGACGGGCCGACGGAAGCACGGTCACCGTGGCGGTCGGACCGTCCCCGTACAGCGCCTCATAGACCACGTCCAGGTCCTCGACCAGCTTGATCCGCACCTCGCGGGCCTTCGAGCCCTGGTCCTCGCCGACGACGCCGAGCGTCTCCAGCGCGTCCATTACGCGGCCGGCCTGCTCCCACCCGATGCGCAGCTTGCGCTGGAGCATGGACATGGAGCCGAACTGGGTGGAGACGAGCAGCTCGGCGGCCTCCCACAGCAGCTTCCGGTCAAGGGCACCGCTGCCGATTTCCGTCGTGGTGTCGATCTCGGTCATGCTGGTCACGCCTCCTTTGGGGTGGGCGCGAGACGGGTGCCGGGCTTCGCTTTGGTCGGTAGAGACCGGCGGTTTCGTCTCGCGCTCTTCAGCTGGTTGGTCTTCGCCTTACGCGGCGGCCGCTTCGTCGTTCGCGCCGCCGGGGCAGTCGTTGCAGACGCCGTACCGTCTGGGAATCTCGTAATCGCGTTCGTGCTTGCAGGCCGGGCATATCCGGCGGGCCCGCAGCGCCGTGTGGATCGACGCCCACATCGCCTCCGTCATCGGCCGTCGCGGTCGGGCCAGTTCGACCCGGTAGAGGTACGCGAACTTGTCGCCGCTGCGGGTCCGCCAGCCGAGCTGACCGGCGACCGGCTGGCCGCCCGGCCGGAGTCCGCGGGCCTTGAGCTGCCGCATCGTGGCCCACTCCTCCGGGGGCGGCCCCATCCGCCAGGGCCAGGTCGGGATCCCGAACCGCTTGCCTTCCGGATCGAAGTACCGGCGGTTCACCCGTGGCATCACGCGCTCCGCTGGTCACTGACCAGACGCGGCCCCCGAGCTGCCTTGGCCTTGGCGAGCCGGTCGTAGCACCAGGTCTTGCTCGGCACGCCGAGCTTGGCCGCAGCCTTCACGCCGTGGACTTCCTTGCGGCGGCGTACGGTCTCCTCTTCGACGCCCGCGCGGTTGGGAATTCGGCCAGCCTGGATCTCGCTGAGAATCCACGCCTCGATGGCCGCGTTCTCGTCCGCGCTGGCCGTCTTCGCGGTCTCCGCAGCGGCCTTCTTCGCGCCCGGCGAGAGCTTCCGCACGGTGTCCGTCGCGCGGGCCTTCCGTGTACGCGGGCGGGCGGTACCGCGCGTCCGCGCGGGCGCGGTTTCAGACCTGTGTGCGGACGGGGGGACGGACGTGTTGATCTGCGGAGATACCGTCCGCAACAGGTGCGTTCCAGGACGAATTACAAGCCCCGTGGACGACCCTTCGAAGACCCGCGTGGGGAGGATTGCGACCCCCTCCACGGAACCGTCCACGGACTCCCCAGGGCCACTCTCGGACGCCTTCCAGGACAGCGTTTCGGACAGCTTCTGACGCTCCAGGCGGACTGCCGCCAGCTCCTCCAGGACGACCGACCGGCGGCCCTCCGCGTCCACCAGATTGCCGAGCATGTCGGCCGACAGCAGCCGCAGCAGCTCGTCCGACAGCACCTCCGAGACGGCACCCTCGTACACCCCGTACGCGACGAGCCAGGCGTCTTCCTCGGACAGACGCTCGTACCCGGCAATCGCCCGGAGCCGTACGGCCGTTTCCCAGACCCTCGGCAGCTCCTTCTTGCGGACCTTGCGGGTCTTCTTCGCGTCCTTGCGGGCCTGACGCGCGGCCTTCATCTCGTCCCGGTAGGCACGGTGCCGGCCGAGCTGAACCAGCTGCCACACGACGATCGGGATGATGGACGACGCGGCCAGGATCGAACCGAGGGCAACGCCCCAGGTCTTGCCCCCGATGTCCGCGCCGTGCCAATAGTTCACGCTCGCGGCGAGCGACGCGAAGCAGTACACAGCGATCCGGTACGGCCACGGCGAACGCTTCTGCTTCATGGCCTTGGCTTCGCCGGCCGTCGCGGCCCAGGCCGAGCACTCCAGCATCACCGGCAGCAGCGTGACCAGCAGCCAGCCGAGCCAGCCCATCGACACGACCAGGCCGGTGTCCTTCAGCGACGATGCCTGGGAGATGAGCGCCGGCGCGATGCTGCACGCCATCACCGCGAGCGCGGCCGCCAGGTCCAGCTGCTCCGCGAGCCACTTCGGCGCCGCATTGACCTGGGCCACGAAGCGCTCGCGCCGCTCCTTGCGCCGCCGGGCCTGCTCGCGCCGGCGCTCCTTGTCGGCCTGCACCTTCGCGGCGAGAGCGGCCTGCTTCTTCGCGAGCTCGGCATCCGCCTCGTCCTTGCGCTCCCTGCGGATGCGCTCGGCCTCGCGGTCCTTCGCCTCCTGCTCGGCCGCCTGGCGCGCCTGCTCCTGCTCGAAGGCCAGCTGCTTCTCTTCTCGAGCGATCCGGGCCCGCAGCTCTTCATCCTCGCGGGCCTGTCGGGCCCTCAGCTCCTCGGCCTTACGGGCCTGTCGGGCCCGGGACTCCTGGTCCTCGCGCTTGGCGGTGCGGAAGTCGGTGATGCTCATCGGGTACCTCCGGCGGGGGCCGCCGCGTGCGGGGCGTAGTGGTACAGGGCGGCGACCAGGGCGATGACGACCCCGATGGCGAGACGCTGGCCGGCGTCGGCCATGAGGCCGAGCAGCCAGGCGCCGCCGGCGACGGCGAGGGGGATCTGCGCCCAGTTGAGGTCGGACAGTGCGCGGGTCAGGCCAGCGCGGATCTCGATCACGGCGTCGATGCCGCGGGCGTCCAGGTAGGCCAGGCCGGCGACCGGGAGCGCGAGAAGGATGCGCTGCCACCAGCTCGCCTGCAGGCCCAGCGCCCAGGCGGCGCCGAAGAGGATCAGACCCGTGATGGACCAGGTGGTGACCACGGCCTGAAGCCTGATCAGGGGCGGCCTCGCCGCGTCAGTGGTCGGGGTGTCAGTGGCGGTCGTGGCGCTCATGCGGCTCGCACCTCCGCCACCAGCTCGCGGACGGCGACCGCGGAGGCGGCGCCCATGCCGGCCCTGGCCTTGCCGATGAAGACCGGCAGCTCCGGCTCGGTCTGCAGCTGGTCCGCGCGGGCGATGTTCTCGTAGGCCTCGAAGTCGGCCTCGGACCAGTCGGCCGGGTCACCGTGCGCGTGCCGGAACAGCAGCGCCGGCGCGTCGACCGGCTCGCCGAGGACCACCCGGTGCAGCTCCGCCACCCGGGCCGCCTTGGCCTTCTCGCCGACCTTCGTCGCCTCGCCCTCGTCGATGCCGAGCATCACGTCGGCCAGGAACTCCAGGCGCTCCGCCCGCTCGTTCGCCGACTCGTCCGGCGCGCCGACCCACAGGGCGGTCTTCACGCCGGTCAGCAGCTGGAGCTCGAAGAGGGCCTCGACCCGGGCCAGTTCAGTGGACTGGGAGGCGGGTCGGTGACCTGCAATCATGGTGTTCACGGGTCGTTCTCCATTTCAGTCGGACGGCTCGTGCGCGGCTCTTCGGGTCTCTGCCAAGACCACCCGGAGAGCCGCTTTTTGCAGTTCAGACGGCATTCGGACATGCCGAATAGGCGCTTCCTTCGGCCCGGGAGGACCGCGGAGCAACTGACTTCGACGCTATTCGCAGCACAGTTGCGAGTCAACACCACATTCGCAACAGAGCAGCGCTTCCACCGTTTGGTGGCGGGTATTCGCAATCCGCCTGATGTTGTGAGATGGTGACCGCGCTGACAACCACGAGGAGGAGGAACGGCATGCCGTACGGCCTGGTAGTTCGCTTCACCGCACGGGACGCGGCTGCGGCCGCAGCGTTTGACCAACTCGCTGCCGAGACCCTGGAAGAGATCAAGGCGGACGAGCCCGGGACGCTGGTATACGTCAGCCACGTGCCGGTTGGAGAGCCGACCACCCGCGTCATCTACGAGCTCTACGAGGACCGCGACGCCTTCCTCCGACACGAGGAACAGCCGCACGTGAAGCGGTTCCTGGCCGAACGTGAGCAGTACCTGACCAACACCGAGGTGACGTTCCTCGATGAGGTGGCCGGCAAGCGGCCTGCATCTTCACAGGAGAGGTAGTGACGGACGATCAGCAGCGGGCCTTCGGCCGGCGCGTCAAGGAGTTCCGCAAAGCGGCAGGCCTTGACCAGCAGGACCTGGCTGCGCGCCTCGGCAAGTCCGCGAGCTGGGTGTCACAAGTGGAGCGCGGGCTGATTCCCGTGCGGAAGCTGGACATACTGCGCCACCTTGCTAATCAGCTCGGTGTGGCCCTCCACAAGCTCGAGCCTTCCCTGCCGACGGCAGAGCCGCAGGAGCCACCGGAGCCGGCCTCGATCAACGATCTGGATGGGGCTCGGCTGCTGATCTCCGGTCACCCTGCCTTGGACGTCCTGCTCCCCAGTAGGGCGCAGAGCTACGAGCAGCCCGTTTCCGTGGCGGACCTCGCCCGCCGCGTCGACACAGCTTGGGAACTGGCCCATCGCTCGGAATTCGCTCGCCTCACGACCGAGCTGCAGACGTTGGTGCCAGCCCTCGAGCGTGCCGTCAGGACCTCCGGCGGTGACGATCGCGTGGCGACCCTGCGCCTCCTGGCCCGCACCTACCAGGCGCTGTCGGCATCATTCGTCCGTCAGGATGAGGCCGATGCCGCGTGGCTCGCCGCCGACAGGGCGATCGGAGCAGCCGAGGCCTCCGGCCAGCCGCTTGAGGTATGCGCGGGGATCTTCCGCCTCGCGCACGCCTTCGTCCGGCTCAAGCACCTCGACCAGGCAGAGCACGCCGCGCTGTCTGCGCTCCAGACGCTCCGCAATCACCTGGCCGACCGCTCGCCGAGCCCAGAGGAGAGTTCCATCCTCGGGTCTCTGCACCTGGTGCTGGCCCTGGTTCACTCCCGGGCTGGCAGGCGCATCGGTGCGAAGGCCGACATCGAGGCCGCCAGAAAGGTTGCCCAGGCAATGGGCGCCGATCGCAACGACTTCGACCTTGAGTTCGGCCCGACCAACGTAGAGATCCAAGCGGTCGCCACCAATGTCGAGCTCGGCGACGCTGGCGAGGCCATCGACATTGGGGAGGCGCTCGACACCAGCGGCCTGTCACCCGAGCGGCAGGCACGGCTGCTGATGGACCTCGGTCGGGCCTATGTCCAGCGCCGGCAGACGGGAGAGGCGCAGGATTGCCTCCTTCGTGCCGAGGAGCTCGCGCCGGAGATGCTGCGCTCGCATACGGCAGCCCGAGCCGCAATCCGGGAGCTAGTCCTGATCAGCGGCGAATCGGCGTCTACGGAGTTGCTCGAGCTCGCCGAACGAGCCGACGCCGACGGCTAGCCCACCCGCTCACAGCCGGCGGCGCGTCATCGGACTGCTGCCGTTCAGCCGAAGAGGAGAATGCCCACCATGCCCGTCAAGATCCCCCCATGAATGACCAATGGCCGCCCTGCGGACACAGGAACGGCCATCAAGCGACTCCCCAGCCTGGCAGCAACCGGAGTCGTGGTCAGCGCGGTGACCGCGCCGGGTGCCTCGGACACGAGCCCGTCTGGTCACCTACCCATCAGAATAGACGGCGTCACCAGGAGAAGCCCAGCACGGGCCCCACTCTGGTGCTCCGCGTCACCTTGATCAGCTGATCCACGGCTCCCTACCAAGGGACCGTACGTGTCAAACCTGCACCACCTCGCCGCGGCCACGGCCGCGCACTCCGGCGACTTTCACGATCTCCGGCCTGGCGCCCCCGGCTTGCCCGGACAGGGCTTGCCCAGCCTGCCCAGAGATGGGCAAGCCTCTCACCTGCTCTTTCCGTGTTCTGGGCAAGCCTTCGGGCAAGCCCGGGTGAGCAGTGTTCACGGCACAACATCCACTAGGAGGTGTGCCGTGCTCGACTGCGGACCGACGCAGACGTCACATCACGCAGAGATCAGCCGCCGGCGGGCGCCCAGGCGGCGGAGCCTTCCCATGCCCATCACGGCGGCGGGGAGGTGCGCATGACTCGGCCCAGCGTTCCGCGCCCGACCAACGCGCGTGCGCTCGATGAGCACGGCGTCGTCGTTCGCGGTGCTGAGCCTGCGCCCGCGACCACGGTCATGCGGGGCATGGTCTACGGCTCGGGCCTGACCCACGCACTGGA
Source organism: Streptomyces sp. ISL-36 (assembly GCF_018614205.1). GTDB lineage: Bacteria > Actinomycetota > Actinomycetes > Streptomycetales > Streptomycetaceae > Streptomyces. The sequence goes on from NZ_JAGGOS010000024.1 coordinate 54,753, forward strand.
CTACGTCGTGTTGCTGCACACGCTCTTCCGCCTGGAGGAGAACCAGGCCTTCACCCCGAAGGACATCTGGCGGGACCTGCAGGAGGAGGGTGTGCGCTCGGCGAAGAACGCCAATGAGCTGGTAGGGCGGGACGCGGTGTACGAGTCGTTCAACCGCCTGATCGATGCCAAGTTCATTCGCCGCGTCACGGTGGGCGGCGCCCCGGGGCGGTTCGGGAAAGTGCGCTACGAGCTGTACCGGCAGCCGGCGTACAACCCCGACTTCGCCCCACCGAAGGAGCCGTGGGAGCCCCAGGAAGACCCGAACTTCCCCCACGCCACCGAGCCGCTTCCTGGAACGCCGGACGCGGACAAAGCGGACGGTAAAACCGCAGGTCGCACCGCTTCCCGGAACGCCGGAACCGGGAAAGCCGTATCCGGCGTTCCGGGAAGCGGTCGGAAGCGCATTCCCGCAGGTCGGACCGCGTCCGGCGTTCCGGGAAGCGGTCATGCTCTCCCCCCCACACCCCCCAGGGGGGAGGAAGGAACCTCCCCCTCCGAAAAGCAGGCGCCTGCGGCGCCGGGCGGGGAGGGCAGCACCGTCCGGCTCGCGTCGGAAGAGCAGGTGCAGGCTGCGTCCGAGTTTCTGATGGAGCTGAAGCGACCGTGGGCTGTGGGCCGAAAGCTCGGCAAGACCCTGGGTGCCGAACTCGCCGAGGCGCTGCTCGAGACGGGGTGGGAGCTGGACGCCTCGCTGGCGCTGTGGCTGTGCCGCACCGAGGACGGCAAGAAGGCTCCCGACAACCACAAGGCAGTGCTCCGTCACCGGATCGAGCAGCTGGAGCGCCGGTCCAGCATCTTCCCGCCCGCCGGTGCCACTGAAGCGGGGGGCTCGATCCCGTCCGCGCGGCTTGCCATTCCCGACTGGTGCGGGGAGTGCAACCGGGGCGAGCGCCCGCGGACGCTGATGGAGCGGCTGATCGATGTCGGCGATGACGAGCAGCAGCGCTGCCCGAAGTGCCATCCCGCAGTGGCCGGACGATCGCAGCCGTCCGAGTAGAGACCTGAAAACGCCGCGACGGCCGGTAGTCCCGTGGAAAGGCCCGGCCGTCGCACAGACACCCGAAGGAGTCATCTTGAGTATCCCCCAGACCTTCCGGCCTGAGCCCCGATCGGCCGACGACGCGCACAGCTACGGAGAGGAAGCGTTCGAGCCCGCCCGCGAGGACAAGCGGGCGCCGGCCGACTTCGAGCGCGTTCCGCCGCAGGACGTCGGCGCGGAGCAGTGCGTCCTGGGCGGCATGCAGCTGTCCAAGGACGCCATCGCCGACGTCACAGAGGTGCTGCGGGGCAGCCGCGACTTCTACCGGCCGGCTCACGCGTTGATCTACGACGCCATCCTGGACATGTACGGCCGGGGTGAGCCGGTCGACCCGATCACGCTGGCGGCCGAGCTGCAGAAGTCCGGCAGCCTGGACCGCATTGGTGGGGCTTCCTACCTGCACACCCTGGTCCAGTCGGTTCCGACTGCGGCGAACGCTGCGTACTACGCCGGAATCGTTCGCGAACGTGCGGTGTTCCGCGGCCTGGCCGAGGCCGGCACGAGGATCACGCAGTGGGGATTCGCTTGTGAGGGCGACCCTGCGGAGACTGCCGACCGCGCCCAGGCCGAGCTGTTTGCGGTCGTCGAGCAGGGCACCAAAGGGGATCCGCAGTCACTTGCCGACACTGCGCTCGATGGGCTGGCCGCCCTCGAAGAGCGCGCGAAGCAGGGGGCTGGCCTGCGTGGCCTAGGGACAGGCTTCATGGACCTGGACAGCGTCACGTCCGGGCTGATGCCGGGCCAAATGGTGATCGTTGCTGCACGTCCGAGCCTCGGCAAGAGCACGTTCGCCCTCGACATCGCGCGGAACGTCTCGATCAAGGAGAAGATCCCGTCCGCGTTCTTCTCCCTGGAGATGTCGCGCCAGGAGCTCACCGACCGCACGTTCTCCGCCGAGGCCGGCATCGCGTTCCACCACGTCAAGTCCGGTGAGATGACCGACGAGGACTGGGACCGGCTGGCCCGGCGAATGCCGGACATCCAGAGCGCTCCCCTGTTCATCGACGACACCGAGGACATGACGGTGATGGAGATCCGGGCCAAGGCCCGCAAGCTCAAGCAGCGCCACGGAATCAAACTGGTGGTCATCGACTACGTGCAGCTGCTGCGCCACGGTGGCCGCCAGGCCGAGAACCGACAGCAGGAGGTCACCGAGATCTCGCGGAACATCAAGCTCATGGCGAAGGAGCTGGGGGTGCCCGTCATCGCCCTCTGTCAGCTCAACCGCGGTCCCGAGCAGCGCACTGACAAGAAGCCCCAGGTTTCAGACCTACGCGAAAGTGGGTCGCTGGAGCAGGACGCCGACATCGTCATCCTCATCCACCGGGAGGATGCATACGAAGCCGATTCGCCGCGTGCAGGCGAGACCGACCTGATCCTGGCGAAGCACCGCGGTGGCCCGAAGTGCACGATCACAGTTGCCGCGCAGCTCCACATGTCTCGGTTCAAGGACATGGCGCAGGCCTAGGGGATGACACACATGGACAACAAGACGTACACCGAGGGCCTGGCCAAGCTCCGCGAGGTGCGGGACGAGATCAAGCCGCTTGAGCGGCAGCTCGCGAAGATCCAGGGCGAGCTCGCCAAGTTGGCGACCCGGCGAGACCAGAAGATCGAGGAGCTGGGAGTATTCGAGAAGGCCAAGGCCGACCGCATCGCGACGTCCGCCGGCGTTTCGGTGATCGACGTCGTCGCCCTGGTGCCCTCTCTCGGCCCACAGGAGCCCGTCAGCGCGCCCGAGGAGGCTGCGTCGACCGATTCCGCCATCGGAGATCGCTCGGAGCGGCAGGCGGCCGCACAGCCGATCAAGGAACCGGCTGGTGCCCCCGCGCCCGACCTGCGACGCCAGGGCCTGGAGGACAAGGACAGGGCAGCGGCGCTCACCCGGCTGCGCGAAGCAGCGGCTGACGGCGCGTTCGACCTGGACGCGCTTGACGAGCCCGCCTCCGCCACGGCGGCCGCCCCCTCCCACGCGCCGACCGCTCCGACAGCGGTGGCGTCGGCCGGGGAGCAGGAGCGGGAGCTGCCGTCGATTCCCGAGGGCGCTGCTGGTGACCGCTGGATCTACGCCGAGCCGACCCTGACCTCGAAGAGGCCCAACTTCAAGCAGGCCACTCGTCAGATGGCCTTCCTGGACACCGCGACCGGCATGCTCGTCTGGCAGGCCGGCACGGTCACCCTGGACCTGGGGAGCGCGAGCGTCGCCGAGATCCTCACCGCCGTGTACGCGACGGTCCCCGCGGACGTGGAGCGCATCTACATCACCGCCGGTGACCCGTGGCACCAGGACGCCGGGCGCCACCAATTCCTCAAGGACGCGGTGGCCCAGTGGCTCAACGGGCCGCTGCCGGAGGGGTGGCAGGTCGAGTCCTCGCGCGGCAAGGACCGGCAGGCCGGGCACCTGGTCCACCCCCGCAACCCGGTGGGCCGCTGGCAGCGCGGCAAGGACCAGCACACCGAAATCCGCAGTGTGGGCGAGTGGTTCGACCCGGCCGGCGCCGACCCGGCCACAGTCCGCGCCGCCTTCGTCGAGCTGTGGAAGGCTCTGCGCCGGCACTGGGACGACGTCGTGCTGATGGGTTCGCCGTCGCAGACCGGCCGGGACCTGTGGTCGCGGACCATCCCCGCCAAAGCCGGCGCGAAGTGGGCGGACGGCTACCCGGTCATGTCGCAGGAGATCCGCGGCCTGCTGCACGCCACCGCCGGGCAGGGCCGCACCGAGCTGATCACGCCGCCGCGCGTGCCGGAGCGGGTGCCCGGCTGGTACGAGGCCGACCGCACCTTCGCCTACGCCAAGCACACCTGGACCAGCGGGGTCGGCGTGCCGCAGCGGGTGACCGCGGCCGCGTTCGCGGCCATGAGCGAGAAGGAGCAGGCCGACGCACTGTTCTCCCCCAGCCACTGGCAGGTGCGGGTGACCATCCCGAGGGACTGGAATCACGTCGGTCTCCTGCCCGCGCCGGCGCCCGGGGAGCGGTCCTGGCACTACCCGTACGAGGGCGGCCGCACCTTCACCACCTGGGCGGGCGGCGCCGAGGTCAACCTGGCGCTGCGCAACCCGCTCCAGCCGTGGCGGATCGAGATCCTGGACGGCCTGGTCTGGGAGAAGGGCGACCCGCTCAAGGACTGGTCGAACAAGCTGAAGGACGCGTGGCGTTCGCTGCGTGCCCTGGGCGAAGTACACGGCGATGAGCAGCAGCGGCAGGCCGCGCGCCTGGCGTCCCGCGCGGTCCGCAGCATCCTGCTGTACGGGATCGGCACGTTCGCGCAGCGGCCGCGTATCACCACCGGTTCGCTCGAGCTCGGCGCCGGCGGCGAGGTCCCTGAGATCCCGGACGGTGCCCGGCTGACCGGCCTGACGGACACGCACGTCACCTGGGAGCGCAACGGCGGCTTCGCCCGTGACCCGTACGCGCACCCGGAGTGGGCGGCCGGCGTGTGGTCGGCGGCGCGGGCCGCGTTGCTGTCCGGCCCGACCGGCACGAAGGATCCGGAGACGGGTAAGCCCGCCCGCGCCGGTGCGCTGCACCTGCCTGCGGGGTCGATCCTCGCGTTCCGCACCGATGCCATTTACAGCTCGGTGCGCCCTGAGTGGCCGTACAGCGGTGAGCCGGGCGATTACCTGCTCAAGGGCGCCATGTCCTGGGAGCAGACGACCCCCACCACTGATGAGGAGTTCTACGTGCTGCAGGCCCTCGGCCGGCAGGCCCTGGAGGCGGAGGAGCTGTGAACGCTGAGGTGGCGTGGGGCGGAGAGTGGGAGCACCCCCAGTGCGGTGCCTCCGGCGAAGCGGTGTGGGACGACGAGGACACCGCGTCGTCCGGGCACGACTGCGGCCGCGACGGAGTGGTGACCTGGAGCGCCGAATGGGAGTGCCACGGTTGCGGCGCCGGCGGTGACGGCCAGTTCGGCGACGACACCACGACGTACGCCGATCACGAGTGCGCCGAGGACGGAGGCGACGATGAGGGGGTGGCCGCGTGACGCCGCGCAGGAGGCGGGCACCAGGCCGCGGCCGCCGTGCACAGCGCAATGAGGCCGCGCGGCTGACCGATCAGCTGATCGCGGAGGGCTTCAGCAAGAAGCAGGTCGGCGAGATCCTTGGCCGCAACCCGAGTCTGGTCAGCCAGTTCTTCACCAAGAACAAGGGCGCCAGCTTCGTGGAGGCTCTGCGGGCTGTTGTTCAGGAGGTCCAGGCCGGCGGCCCGCGCGATATGGAGAGTCTGAAGGCCCTGGCCGGGGGACATGTGCGGCCGCGCCTTAACCGGGAGGGCTACAAGGCCCGGGTGCGGGGCAGGAACCACGGCCGGGCGGAGAAGGTTGTGAAGGACGAGAAGGGCCGCCCTGTGATCGGCAAGGACGGGAAGCCGGTGAAGGCCTGGAGCTCGTCCCTGGCCAAGGCCGGTAGGCAGCACATCGCCTCCGGTGCCTCCCGACTGCGGCCGGTGGTGGAAGAAGCGGCCAGGAACCACGGAAAAATCGCTTTTACCGTGCGGGCGAAGAAGAGGGCGTTCACGCACGACTCCGGCCGTCTGGTCGACTCCCCGGGCGTGCGACGCAATGTCGTCCAGCGCCCCGACAGCACCGAGGAAAGAGCGTACGGCCAGAACCTTGGCGGTCCCGGCTCCGGAGAACAGGGCTTCGATGCCGTCCGGTTCAAGGCCATGGTCGATGCCGCCGGCGGTGACGTCGCCGCCGCGGTGCGCAACTGGCTCGTCATGACCGGACGCCTCGACCCCGACGCCCCCATCGTCGGCCTGGAGATCCGCGCTTGGAAGACGAACCGCTAGACCGGCGCTGACCGCCGCGGGCACCTCGCGGCGGCCGCGTTCACGGTGCCGGTCCGCCGCATCCGCACCTGGACGCCCAGGGAGCCGAGCCCTTGGAGATGGTCCCGGCAGGCAGCCGTCTGCCGGACCATCTGCACCACCCGAACACCAAGAATGCATTCCCTTGCTATGCATACTTTTACTATGCATAATGGGGGTATGCGGAATGGTTCCGCGCAGCACCCCGAAGGAGGCTCCGTGGCCATCAGCACCCGGACCGAGGTTGACGACCTGGACCCGAACAAGCACGTGGTCCTCCCCGCCGACGGCGGCACCGACGTCCTCGGCGTCGTCTTCGACGAACAGGGCGCCATCCCCTCCCGCGGGCGCTTCGCCGCATGGTCCCTGAAGGCCGGCACCCGCAACGGCGTCGTCGGGTTCTTCGACACCCTGACCGAAGCCACCGACGCGATCGGCGCGCTGTACGACACCCCGGCTGAGCCGGCCACGGAAAGCGAGCAGACCGCCGCCGAGCCCAAGTGGCAGACGCTCGCGGGCGTCACCACTCCCTTTCACGTGTACGTCGAGCAGTCCGACAACCACATCCGGCTGGCCCGGGACCGGCGGACGCCGACCGGCAAGCCCATCGAGGTCGTCCGGCTGGAGAAGCGCGCAAGCTGCCGCTACGGCTACACGGCCGACAACCGCCAGATCAACTTCGTCGGCGTCGCCACCAAGTGCTGGGTCATCGCCGGGCCCGGCAACTGAACCACATCCATCGGCGGGCGGCAGCAGCGTCCGCCCGCCACCTACGAACCGACAGGAGCGACCACCCGTCATGACCAGCGCCCCTCCCTCCCCCGAAGTCGCCTACGCCACGGCGCCGCCCCTGCACCTGGAAGGAGACGAACTGATGCGGCTGCGGCGCTCGATCCCCGAGCGCGAGTGGCTGCTGCGATACGCCGCGCTCGGCGACCGGCAGACCCTGAACGCCCACCCCGATGACGGGAAGGCGCAGACCGGGGCCCTACGGCCGATTCAGCAGCTCATCGGCTACGACACCGAGCACGGCACCACGGCCGGACCGGTCGGCCCCGATGACACCCAGTGGGCCGCCTTCCCCCGCGGCTATGTCCGCCTGGAGTACGCGGCCTGGGCCGCCTCGCAGTAGACCCCCACCCGGGGCGTTCTTTACGCCGTAAAGAACGCCCCGCCCACCTCGCCCGCCCCGGAGGCCTCGATGACCAGCACCGCTCCGACCGCGCACATCACTTTCCAGCACCGGACCCTGGCACCCGCGACCATCACCAACCCCCGGCGTGAGACGTTCGGATGGAGCTGCTCGGCAGAGGGCTGCCCGGTCCGCACGGCCGGCTACGGCGATCAGGGCGCCTCCCTTAAGGACGCCGCCGACCACGAACAGCGCCAGTCGATGGCCCTGTTCACGCCTGGCACTCTCGTGGTCCCGGTGGGCCCGGGCGGATCGGGGAAGTCCCGGTTCGCCGCGATGTTCCCCAGCAGTTGGGTGGTCTGCCTGGACGAGCTGCGCGAGCGAATCTCCGGCGACGCCGGTGACCAGTCCGCGACCCGGGAAGCGGTCGCCCTGCAGGACCTGCTGATCCCGGCCCGCCTGACACGTGGCCTCACCACGGTCGTCGACTCCACCAACGTCGAAGCCCGCGTCCGCCGCGGCCTGGTCGACAAGGCCCGGCAGCACGGCCGGCCCGTCGCCGCAATCGTCTTCCTGACCGACCTGGACACCTGCGAGGCCCGTAACGCCCGGCGGTCGGCCAACCGGCGCGTACCCCTGCCCGTCCTGCGCCGCCAGCACGAGCAGACCCTGGCCGCCCTCCCCCTGCTTGTCGACGAGGGATTCACCGACGTCCGCACGGTCGGCAACCACCGCCCCTGACCCCGGCCGCTGCTCTCCCCAGCCATGCAATCCGCAAAGCTTTGGGGGGAGCTGGACCGCAACCACCTCCGGCTGGAAGCCTCATCCAACGCTCAGAGAGTGAGAGACACAAAGATGCTGAAGCCCCTGCGTGAGCACCAGGCCGAAGCCGTCGTCGGCGCGGTGCGCGAGCTCGAGCTGCCGGCGGGCACAACGCTGCCGCCGGCGGGCCCGCGTACCCAGGTCATCATGGCCACCGGCAGCGGCAAGACGCTCGTGGCCGTCCACACCTCCGAAGAGCTCACCGCCGACCGCGTCCTGGTCCTGGTCCCCTCCCTGGACCTTCTGGAGCAGACCGCCCGGGCCTGGCGCGAGGGCGGCCGGACCGGCGGCTACTTCGGCGTCTCCTCCCTGAAGTCCGACGAGGTCGGCTTCCCCAACACCACCGACGCCGGCGAGCTGGTGAAGCTCACCCGCGGCCCGGGCCGCATCACGGTCTTCGCCACCTACGCTTCGCTCGGCCTCGGCTTCCTGGAAGCCGCCCACGCCGCAGGCCTCCCCCACTGGAACCTGATCATCGTGGACGAGGCCCACCGCACCAGCGGCCGGGCAGGAAAGCCCTGGGCTGTCGTCCATGACAACACCCGCATCCCCGCCGAGCGGCGCCTCTACATGACCGCGACCCCGAGGGTGTGGCAGGCCGGGGAGGTCGACGAGGACGAGCCCGGACGCCGCGGCCCGGGCGAGCTGGTGGCTTCGATGCTGGACGACCCCGACGGCGTCTTCGGCAAGGTGGCGTATTTCCTGTCGCTGGAGGAGGCGATCGAGCGGGGCATCGTCGCCCCGTACCAGGTCCTGGTGGTCGACGTGCAGGACCCGGCCCTGAACACGGCGCTGCGCACGGCCGGTGACGGCAGCGAAGAGGTCCGCGGCAAGCGTCTCGGCGCGCTGCAGGCTGCGACGCTGAAGGTGTCGGCGAAGGAGGGACTGCGCCGCGTGCTCTCCTTCCATCAGCGGGTGGCCGAAGCCGAGGCTTTCGCCTTGGGCCTGCCGGGCAAGGCCGGCGAACTGCATGCGAAGGACCCCGACCTGTACCCGGCTGAGGGCGAGGTGTGGGCGGAGTGGCTGCACGGCGAGCACAAGCCGGCCCACCGGCGGGGCGTGCTGGGCCAGTTGGCCGCCGGAGTCACCGATGTCGGCACCGAGGCGGCGCTGTCGCTGGTCGCGTCGGTGAAGGTCCTCGGCGAGGGCGTCGACACCCGCGAATGCGACGCCGTCGTCTTCTGCGACGTCCGCGGCTCCATGCCCGACCTGGTCCAGGCCGTCGGCCGCGCGCTGCGCATGCACCCCGGCGAAGGCAAGATCGCCTCCCTGGTCGTGCCCGCGTTCCTCGCCCCCGGCGAGAGCCCGGACACGCTGCTCACCTCCCCCGCCTACGCCGGGCTGGCCAAGTTGTTGACCGCACTGCGTGCGCACGACGCCCGGATCGAGAAGCTCACCGAGCCGAGCCGCTCCACCGCCCGCGTACCCGAGCCGCGCGAGGAACTCGCCGACGACGAGGACCTGGACCAGGACGGCGACGACGAGGACACGGCAGCGGTCAGCCGGCCCGCGAAGGAGTTGCTGCGGTTCTCCGCCCCGCGAGACGCGCGCCAGCTGGCCGCCTTCATCGAGCTGCGCGTCCTCAACCCTGAGCGTGTCCACTGGCGGCGCGGTATCCAGGCCGCCCAGCGCTACGCTGCCGAGCACCAGGACCTGCGCGTGTCCTACGGCTACCGCACCCCCGCCGAGTGGAGCCCGGCCGACTTCCCGCTCGGCGTGTGGGTCACCGACTGCCGCCGGCACTACAACGCCGGCCGCATGGACGCCGAGCGCACCGCGCAGCTGGAGAAGCTGGGCATGGTGTGGTCGTCGTTTGACGCCGGCTTCGAGGAAGGCCTGGCCGCGGCCGCCGCCTGGGCGGCCGAGCACGAAGTCGGCCTGGCCGCGCCGGTCGACGCCGCCCATGGCGAGTACCCGGTGGGCCGCTGGCTGAAGAACCAGCGGGCGGCCGCCCGCAAGGCCGACGAGCTCGAGCACTGCCGCGCCGCGGGCCTGCCCGAACCAGACGGCGGCACAGCGCCCCTGGCAGACGAGCGCCGGCAGGCCCTCGAGGAGATCGACCCCGGCTGGTGCCCGAACTGGGGCATCGACTGGCAGCGCCTCTTCCGCCTCGCCTGGAACCACACCAAGGCCGGAAACACACTGCCGGACAAGGCCGGCCTGGTCGTCGCGGACGGCGAAGACCTGGGCAAGTGGGCCACCGCCCAGCGCGCCGGCTTCGCCAAACTGACCGCGACCCAGCAGTGGATGCTCACCAGCGTGCTGGGCATCACCGCCACGCCGGCCAAGCGCACACGGGCCGAGATGTGGGCCCAGAACCTGGCCGCCGCCCGGCAGTACCACGAGCGCGAGGGGCACCTGGAAGTGCCGCGCAGCCACACCGAGCAGGTCGGCGACCAAACCGTGCGGCTCGGTGCCTGGATCAGTCAGCAGCGCGTGAAGGCCGCGAAACTCGCGCCTGAGCGCGTGGGGGAGCTCTCCGCCCTCGGGATGCGGTGGTCGTGATGGGCGTCGTCGTCACCGCGGCCGCCGCGCTCGCGGCCGGCTATCTGCTCGGACGTCTACGCCCGTGGCAGCGTCTGAGCGACTGGGCGGCCGATCAGGTCCGCTTCACCGGGGCGTGGGTCCGGGGCGGCTTCGGCCGCCAGGCCGTCGTCGTCCTGGTCCACGCCGTCACCGCGCCGCGCACCAGCTGGCGCATCATGCGCACCCCCACCACCGAGACCCGAGCGCCGACGCCCGTACGCGATCCGGACTGGGTCGCCAACCGGACCCGCGCCGACCAGGGAGACTCCGCGTGACCACCGACGGCACTGACCAGAGGACCGACATGACGACAGCGCGCAGCGATGCCGAGCTCCGGGTGGAAGTCCGCCGGGAGGTCACCGGCCTGACGTACGAGCAGCTGGGCGAACTGATCGCCACCGACGAGGACGGGACGGAGCCTTCGGGCCCTGCTGAGAAGCACCGGGCGGCAGTGCGGATGACGGAGCTGAAGCGGATCCGGAATCTGGTGTCGCACCAGGTCTTCGACGGATACACGCCTGCCGGCGATCCGGAGGAGCGCTGGCAGGGGCACCCCGCGTCGGGCGGAGTACGGCCGCCCGAACAACGAGGGATCTACCAGGTCCACGCCAGGTGCACCGATCCGGAGCACCCCGGCGCCTCGGAGCTGACCAACCTGGCCACCGCCGACTCGGTCGAGGAGGCCGCGGTGAAGGTACGCCGCGCGAAGGAGGGCAACCTCTACGGCTCCCCCGGCCTGTACCGAATCATGGAGGTCTTCGAGGACACCCCCTCGAACTCCGCACGGCACATGCTGGACGCGCTCTCGCAGACCGCTGCCGAGATCGGGAGCGCCGCGGCCGCCGTGGCCGGCGCGTACGAGCCCGGACCCGACGCCAGCGACCTGTTCGAGGTGCTCGCCGACTTCTTCCACCGCACCGTCGTATACCCCTGGCACCTCGCCTACCCCGGCGATCAGGGCGACGGCAGCATCCCCCAGCAACCGCACGGCAGCGACCACGGCCGTACCCTGGCCCGCCTTCTCCTTGCCCACCTGGAAGCGCTGGGCACGCCGCTGGCAACCACCGCCGCATCCAGCGCCATGTTGGTCGCCCACCTTCAGCAACCCGCCTCCCCCGCCCCGCAGGAGACTCCGGTGGAGGAACCGGCCCCGGCCCCCGGCGCTGGACGCGAAGGACGTCCTGGCGGCCGCTGAACGCTTCCCGTGGGCCGTGGCCGCACCAGGCGAGCGGCACTGGCCGGACGGCAGTGACTTCCTGGACGTCGCTCTGAGCGCGGTGCGCCCCGAGGAACGCGAGGGGTACATCGAGCGCCTGGAGGCGTTCGTGGAGCAGCACCGCGCCCGCCTGGAGGAGATGCTGCGTACGCACGGGCCGGGCAGCAAGCCCGCCTCGCACGGCCGGTACGCGCTGATCGGACAGCCCGAGACCCTGGTCATCGTGGAGCGGATGGAGAGTGCCCCGTTCCTCCTGCGCGGCCAGTGGGAGAAGGAGCTGGAGACGGTCTTCCTGGACGACCTCGAGTTCGTGTGGGGGCCGCGTATCCGCCTCAGCCGGTGAGCAGCCGGGAACGACAGCGGGGCTGGGCAGGGGTGATCCTGTCCGGCCCCGCTGTCAACTGGTCAGCCGAAGTCGAGCGTGCCCTGTGCGAAGTCGGCCGGGGCCGGGCGGGTCAGGGGCGGCGGCGGTGCGCCATCCTGGCGTGCGGCCTCCCAGCGCTCGATCAGCTCGTCCTTCCATCCCTTGGGCGGGGGCACGGCACGCCCCATTCGGCGAGCTGGGCACGCGTCCACGCCCCCTTGGACGTCTTGGCGGCTTCGATCTCTTCAGGTGATGGCAGTACAGGCATGTGGGATCAACGAACAACCGAGCCACGATGTCACCCGCCGACGATCAGGGCGTGTCGCCGGACCAGTCCCGGCGGTTCCGCTCGCCAGCGGGCTGGGGTACCCCCCGCCCAGGCGAACGGGTTGGTCTCGACGATCGAGGCCGGGGCGGTGGCCGACGCCCATACCTGGGTATCCGAGAACAGCCCCCCGCACGGTTCCGACCAGACTTTCGCAAACGGGCTGGTTCAAGGACGTACGGGCAGTCGCGAGTCAACTCCTGCAGATCGCCGACACCACCGCCTCCCAGCTCGGGCGTGCCGAGTCCAACGCCCAGCTGCTCGCCCATTTCGGCAGCAGGGCTCCCGCGCTACCCAGACCGAGGCCCCGCCCCCCCGGACACGGCGCTCGACGCGGCAAGAGATCCTGGCGGTGTCGCTGCGGTGCACGTGGGCCTGCACCGACCCGAACAACGATGATCAGACTCTCGGGCTGGCCGACCAGCATGTAGCGGCCGTGTTCGGCGGGAGCGCTGCCCGGCCCGTACGCGGCCAGCATCTTCTCCAGGCGCTCGCGGTGCTGTTCGGTGAACACCTGGAGGCGCTGCACGTAGTCGGTCCGCTCGTCCTCGCGTACGGCACTGAGGGCCACGGTCAGGATCTCCGTCGACGCGTCGGGGACGAGGAAGGCGTGGGGAGCGCGCGGTGAGCGCAGCCTAGAAATGCTGGTGGGGTCGGTCCCGGTGCGTGAACGCGACCAGCGCTGGAAAGGCACCGCCTCGTCCACGCCGGAGCCTGAAGAGACTTCGTAAGCCAGGACCTGAGCAGAACCGCAGCGGGCCGCACAGATCTGTGCGGCCCGCTGCGGTTCTGCAGTCGGCGTCTATCCGCCACCCAGTCGTTGCGTGGCAGGGGCCTCGGTCTTGTCGCCCGAGCGAGTGGATTTCTCTTCGTGTACGCGGGCGCGGATCTAGGAGAGCACGCCCAACCCGCCCACATTTGCCAGCACTTGACACCTTTCCAAATGGTCTGTCATGTTCTGTCCGCCTGCTTCGAGGCGACCGTGAAAGAGAGGGAGATCTCCGTGGCACGACGCACCGAGTACGACGCGAGCCAGGCAGCCAAGCGCCTGCGCGTCCCCGCCGCCGCCTTCCGCTGGGCCCGTCACAGCGGCGTCATCTCGGCCCCCGACGCACCCTCCGGCCGATGGTCGAGGGCCGCCGTAGAGGCCATGGACCCCGACACCGTCCGGGCCTCGCTCCCCCGCGAGCCGATCTCAGGCGGCGCGGCTGCGGACCGGATCGCCGAAGCGCTCGGCACGCCGAATCAGCCCGACGAGAAGGCGAACGTCGGCACCTTCGTGGTCCGCCGCCTCATCGACCGCGGGCTGCTGAAGGACCTCACCACCAACCCCGACGGCGTGCTGCTCAACCCCGACCAGGTGGACGTCGTCTGCCAGCGCGAGGACCTGGCCGCTCTGGTCGCGGCCGACACCCCGCTCGGCCCCAACCAGGCCGCCGAGCGACTCGGCGTGCGGCGCGCCGACTTCGACCACATGCTGCGCTTGTCCTGGGTGAAGCCCGCCGAATGGCGCGAGGTGCGGTTCGGCACGTCGCGGGCCGGCGCGGTCGACGTACCCATGTTCCGCACCGTCGACATCGACGCCCTGCCCGCCACCCATCCCGACATCGACTGGAAACAGCTGCGGACTGTCGGCAAAGGTCAGCGCTCACCACTTGCCGCCATGGCCTGAAGCCCAGCCCGCCCAAGCGGCTATGCAGGGAGGAAACGACAAAATAGTGCAACGCGCTCAAAAATCGACCCACAGAAAGGCGGCTTAGGCGGCCGATCTCCAAGTAGCCGGTGTGGCGCGACACCGGACCGCCTGGCAGGCCGCCAGAGCGGCACACAGGCCATCTCGCCCGCTCTGAACCGGCATTGATGCTCCACACGAGTGACACACACCAGATTGTGACTGAGCACCCCAGATGGCGGCTGAGCCGTCGAGTTGGCGGATTGAGCATTTCGCAGGGTGAACACGCTGATCGAACATCCAATCGTCTGCCGCCCTGCCCCACTCGGCACAACGTCGGCAGAGCCCGGAAGCGAGCGTGCCCGCGTTGTTTGCCCAGGCCGTCAGCGCGAGGGGCCTCCGTTCAGATATCGCCGGGCTTCCAGCAGCAGATCTGCAAGGTCGCTGTCGAACGAGTCGATCGCCTCGTTGAAGCTCCTCATCCCTTCTGGGCTGTCCGTATCGATCACAATGATGCGGCTTCCTCCGAAGCGTTGTCCCCCGAAACGACGGGCGTTGCCGTACATGCTCTCTGCGATCTCGGCGATACGGTCAGGTCCTTCCAGGGAGACCATGTTGACCGCATGCTCCAGGGCGTCGAGCGCTGCGTGCATCTCGGTGACTAGCGCGGGATCCCCAGGCGGATTGCCGAGGTCTGCCCGTCGGGCTGCATCGAAGTGTTCTCTGAAGCGCCGTGCTGTTTGGTACAGCCCGGCATATGCCTCGCGTTGAGCAGCACGGCGTACCGCGTCAACCGTTCCGTGGTAGGTGCCATGGCTTTGCGCGCGGCCTGCGGCCCATGCGGCGGCGGCCGTGACGAGAACCGCAGGGGTCGCGATGAGCGCCGCTATGACTTCAGATTCCATGAGCCGGGAGTGTAAGGAAGGCAGGAGACGCTTCGCAGGGCGTTCCTGCACGTCAGGGTGTTGGAAGGTGGGCGCTTCAGTTGGCGAGTCCCGCCAGATGTGGCGCTCAGTCACACAGATGTGACTGAGCAGCCGATCTGGCCCTTTAGCGCTTGGGTTGACCCGTCTGAGCGTTGGGGTTGGCCCGGCCAGTGCGACCGCGCGATAGATGTCATTGCGCCGAGGGGACTGGCACCAACGGCCGGTGATCAGGCCGGCCGAGGCGCTGCGACCCCGACCCCGTGACCAGTGCAGATGGGCCCAACACTGGTGGCGCCCAGAGCGAACCTCCGGAAGAGGGCCGCATTCGCCCTGCAGGCCTCGGTGACGGTGATCATGGCGCTATGGAAAATGAGATGAATCCCTCTGAATGGTGGCTGATCGGAACAAACTTCGCTGTCGCTGGCGGGACTCTGCTCGTGGCGGGCGTGGCCGCGGTCGTCGCCATCCGCGAGGGCCGTCACCGGGATGCCGAGCGTCGGGAGCGGGAATCAGCACAGGCCCGGCTGGTTACCTGCGCAGTTCGGGAGTATTCGAACGTCACAATCACGAACCACAGTGGCCACCCCCTCTTGGACGCTCAGGTCATCGGGCTAGTCGATCCGAAGACACGAACCCTCCGCGCGGTCGAAAGCGAGCGGAGCGGAACGATCAACGCTGGAGCTCTCTGGGAATGGCCCCTTCCCGATGAGCTCCTCTCCAAGATGGAGATCGGTGCTGGCGAATCACTGGTTCCGTCCATCCGCTTCATGGATGCTTCCGGAGTCGAATGGGAACGCGAAGGCGACCTCCCCCCAAGGCCACGGACAGCAACGGAACGCCGACCACGGCGGCGGAAGTGACGCGATCGAATCCGTCGTCGACTGTGCCGCAGGCTGCGATGCCACGGCTCACCTGTGCGGGGGCCCTGCTCGCCTAGGGCGGGCCATCTCTCGCGCTCAGCTGGGGCCAACTCAGGCGGTAAGGGGCCAACCTGGACGCTCAGTCACACCAGATGAAGGCCCTGTCGCGGCGAGCGGGGGGCCTTCGCTGCTTCTCGACCCGCGAAGTGGACGCCGAGCCCGTGAGGCATCTTTACGGCGTAAAGAGCGGGGTGTGTGCGTCCAGGTGGCGTCACGGTCGTTAAGCTCCAGCCCGAGACACACACCAGCACCACCCCCCAGGAGCGGCGAATGGCCGGCGCGCAGAACGACGGACTCTCCGTAGCGGAGCGACGAAGGCAGAAGGAAGCCGAGCGTCAGGCCGCTGCCAATGGCGGCGCCGCCGGCAACGGTGAGATCGCGATCACCGAGCTCGCCCACAACCCGCGCAATGCCCGCGCGGCCCTAGAAGAGATCGAAGGCCTGGCGGACACTTACGCGACCGTCGGCGTGCTGCAGTCCTGCGCCGTGATTCCCGCAGCCACCTTCCGCGCGGCGTTCCCCGAGCACGATGACGACATCGCCACGGCCCGCTATGTCGTCATCGGCGGCAACCGCCGCCTCGCCGCAGCACGCCATGCCGGCCTTGCGAAGTTGCCGATCCTGGTCAACACCAAGGCGCAGACCCGCCGGGACATCCTCATCGCCGCGGCAACCGAAAATCTCGCCCGTGAAGAGCTGAAGCCGCTCGAAGAGCTCGCCACTATCGAAGAGCTGAAGGAGGTCCTCGGCACCTACGACGCCGTCGCCCAGCAGCTCGGCAAGTCCGCCGGCTGGGTCTCCCAGCGCCGCCGACTCCACAACCTGCAGCCGGAAGTGCGTGAGGCCCTGGAGGCCCGGGCCGACGGCATGACCATCGAGCTGGCCCGCGAGCTCGGGAAGATCAAGGACCGGGAGTGGCAACTGAAGGCCTGGGAGGACGAGCGCCGGCTGGCTGCCGAGCGCGCCGCCGATCCCAAGGCGATGAAGCAGGACAAGGGCAAGAAGGCACGGAAGAAGGTGCCCGCCCAGGGTGGTTCAGGCGCTGGGAAGACCGAGCTGGACGCCGAAGCCAAGGCACGCCGAGAAGCGTGCGCTCTGGCTGTCGGGGCGAACGAAGGTGACCCCACCCGGGTGTTCATCATCGCCCTCCAGTCGCCGGTCTCCCCTGACGAAGCTGTCGCGCTGGCTTCTCACTGGGTTGCGGAGGCAGGCGGCAGCGCCACGAGCCTTCATCTGTCAGCCCTGGCGGGAGAGGACGGCAGTGCGGAGCAGCATCAGGCGGCGCTTGCCCTGGCGCTTGCCCACTGCGAGCTCTACATGACCCGTACCAACGGCAGCGACACCGCCCACGCCCGCGCATTTGTGGAATGGCTGGAGACGTACGCCGACTACCAGCCGGCCGATGATGCCGTACCCGCCGCGACGGCATAGACCGGAGACGCCGTGACTACTGACCCCTTTGCCCTGCCAGAGGACACCGGCCGCAAGACCCGCGTCCTGACCTTCACCAACGGCTCCGCCGGCTCGGGGAAGACAACAGCCGCGGCCGCGCTCGGCTACGCGGCCGCGTCACGCGGCAAGAAGGTGTGCATCCTCGGCATGGACAAGCAGCGGGACGTCTCGCGCCTGCTCGGCTACGACGACCCCGACGGGGACGAGGAACTGCCCACCCTCTACGACGTCATCGACGATGTGTGCACGCTCGACGAGGCGGTGGTGCCGGCGCGCAACAGCAAGACCGGCGAGCCCATTAAGAACCTGTGGGTCGTGCTGGAGTCCAAGAAGCTGGAGTCCCTCGAGTACAAGCTGGCCGGCCAGACGGCCCGTGAGCTGTGGCTGTTCCGGCTACTGCCGCAGCTGCGGGGCCGCTTCGACATCGTTGGTGTCGACTGCCCCGGTGACGTGAAGCTGGCGACGATAGGGGCCCTCATCGCCGGGGACGAGATCGTCGGCTGCACCAAGTCGCAAGAGAAGGAAGCCCGGGGCCTCACCGAGCTTGAGGACAAGATCACCGAGGTTCACGCGGCCTACGGGCACATCGGCATGCGCGACGGCATCGACTGGGTCGTCATCGGTGACGGAGTCACCAACAACTCGCAGGGAAAGGTGTATGCCGACATAGAAAATCAGGTGCGCGAGGCCTACGGAGACCTTGTCGTGAAGCCGACCGTCCGCGACGACGTGAAGGTGCCCGAGGCGTACACGGCTGGGCAACCGGTGACCCTCTACAACGCCAAGTGCGATGCGGCGGTTGCCTACACGAAGATCGGCCGCCAGATGAAGCTGTACCGCTGACAGCTACGACGTAGAGACCTCTGCCCAGGCTCGCGGCCCTCGCCGCGGGCCTGGGTTCTTTACGGCGTAAAGACGGCCGAGATCGCCGTCACGCCCCCTCCAGTGATCACTTTTCGTTGACGATCAGGCCTGCACCGCTCGCGAATCGGGCCAACCGTCAGCGGAGCGTGAGAGTGTGAAAGCCGCTCAGGCGATGAAGCAGATACGGGAGGGGCGGCAGCACGTGACCGCGAAGACGACGAAGCCGGTACTCACCCGGGCGCACCGCGTCCTGATCTCCGTGGTGGTCGCCGGCGCGGTCATCATTGCCGCGATCGGGTTTGCCGGCTCGTACGCCGCGGTGCGTGAGCTCGCCGTGCAGAAGGGGTTCGGTGACTTCTCACTGGTCTTCCCTATCGGCATCGACGCTGGTATCTGCGTCCTGCTCGCCCTGGACCTGCTGCTGACATGGTTGCGGATCCCGTTCCCGCTGCTGCGGCAGACCGCCTGGCTGTTGACCGCGGCGACGATCGCGTTCAACGGTGCCGCGTCCTGGCCTGACCCGCTCGGCGTTGGTATGCACGCCGTCATCCCGGTCCTGTTCGTGGTGGCCGTGGAGGCCGCCCGCCACGCGGTGGGCCGGATCGCCGACATCACCGCCGACAAGCACATGGAGGGCGTGCGACTCACCCGCTGGCTGCTCTCTCCGCTGCCCACCTTCCTGCTGTGGCGGCGCATGAAGCTGTGGGAGATCCGCTCCTACGAGCAGGCAGTGAGGCTGGAGCAGCACCGGCTCGTCTACGAGGCGCAGCTGCAGGCCCAGTACGGGCGTCGCTGGCGTCGCAAGGCGCCGGTGGAAGCGCTCATGCCGCTGCGACTCGCCCGGTACGGTGTGCCGCTCGCCGAAACCGCCCCTCACGTCCTGGAAGAGGCCGGCCTGGACCTGAGCGCCGCGGTGACGATGGAGCGCGCCGACGGCCAGGTAGCGGCCGAGCCTGCGGCCGGCGAGCACCAGCGGGCGCTGGACGCCGGCCAGAGAGAAGCTGCCAGGCACAAGGTGAGCAAGGTCGAGGAGCAGCTGCCGGAGACCGAGCCGGCGGCCGCGCCGCAGGACATCGTGGACGCCGGCCAGGCCGCAGCGGAGCCGGTGACCGATCGCTGGCCGGCCACGCCACATCTGACCGATGACCGGCCGGCCGTGGCCGACGACGTCGGCGTCCTCCCCGGCCGGGACGACTTGGTCGAGCGCCAGGCCGTCGCCGAGCCCCACCCGTTCTTCGAGCCGTCCACGCCACAGCCCTTGACCGCACCGGCGCCCCCGATGGTCGACGAGCCGTACGTGAGTGAGCCGGTAGCGGCGCCGACCGCCGCCGTGGCCGGCGAGCACCGGGCCGGCGGGGGAGTGCCGGAGCAGACGTCACTGGAGCTTCCCTCCGCCCGGTCGGCGGAGCCTTCCGGTGAGCCGACCGTCTGGGAGTCCACCGTCACCGATGCAGGAGCGGCGACTGCGCGGCTGCCCGAGCAGCAGACCGACGAGCCGGAACTGGACCCGGTCCAGCAACAGATTGTGACCGTCGCCGAGTGGCTCATTGAGGCGGAGGAAGTCGAGGGGAAGCTCTCCGGCGCCGAAGTCGCCCGGCGCCTCGGCCTGTCGCCGCGGACCGGCCAGCGACGTCTCGACAAGGCCGCCGAGTATCTGGCCGAACAGCGCCGGCAGCAGGGCCGCGCACACCTCCGGTCCGTCCGGAGCTGACTGACTCCCCTTCCCTCAGTGGCCGATGACCGTGGCCGGTCATCGGCCACCGCCATGTCCGGGGCCCGCCGGCCATGACCGGTCGGCGTGTGGCCAGTGGTCGTGACCGATGGCCGGCGCCCCGCCCGTGGCCGCCGACCAGCCCGGCGCCGATGACTGGTCACGCCCTCGTCGGCCATCGGCCATGACCGATCCGCCGCCCATCGGCCACGCCTTGCCGTGACGGATCCACCCCTCCCGAGCCCTCACCCGCCGCCCGGGGAACCAGGCTTGCCCACCACCCCGGAGGGCTTGCCCAGAGTTGCATCGACCGGTCACCACAGGCTTGCCCACCACCCCGAAGGGCTTGCCCAATCGGCCACCAGAGGCTTGCCCGGCCCATGGGCAAGCCTGCCATCTGCTCTTTTAGTGAGCTGGGCAAGCCTTCGGGCAAGCCGGCTTGAGGAGAGTTCACGGCACGAGATCCGAAAGGAGACGTGCCGTGCTCGACGTACAGCACCCCGCCCCCACCACCGGCGGGATCTTTCACCGCCTGGATGCGGAGTGGGTAGCGCTGTGCGCAGACGCCGCCGTCCAGGCCGCCGTGGCCGACTGGCTGGTGGCCGATCGGCTGGCCGACGACGTCGCCGCCGTGACCGACGACGTGACCGATGCCTGGGTGCACACCCTCGGCCCGGCCCCGCTGCTTGCCGCGCTCCGTCCCGGCGACGGTCACCTGACCGACGAGCTGACCGATGCCGTGCTCCGCGCCCTGCTGCGCCGCGCGGCCGGCCGTGACCGATCGGCCACCCTCGCCGCCCGCATCGTCGTCCAGGCGATGATCCCGGCCGCCGTCCGCATCACCCGCGGCCAGGTCCGCCCCTTCGGCGGCCGGTCCTTCGACGACATCGGTCACATGACGGTGGCCGCTCTCTTCGAGGTGGCGCGCTCCGGCCGGATCCACACCCGGCCCGGCCGGCCCGCCGCCAACCTCGCCCTGGACACGCTCCGTTACGTCTGCGCCGAGCTGGCCGCCGACTGCGAAGCGCGCGCCGAGGACCTGGCCGCCGCTGAGGACCTGCCCGACCGCTCCCCGGGCCCGGCCCGGATGGCCGAGGCCGCCGTGGTTCGCGCCGCTGCCGCGGCCGCCGGCCTGACCCCCGCCGGGCCGGCCTGTGAGGCCGAGGCAACGAGCGCCCGCCTGGAGCTGCTCGAGCTGGTTCTGGACGCGATGGACGCCGGCGCCCTCTCGCCCGCAGACGGTCGCGCCATCGCCTGGCACTACACCGCCGCCGTCCCGGACACCGAGGCCGCCGCCCGCGCCGGCACCACGGCCGGCGCCTGGCAGCGCCGGCGCTCGCGGGCCGTGGTCCGCCTCACGGCCGCGCTCCAGCTGAGGTGCGCGGCATGACCCCGACTTCCTCTCCGGCCATCGTCCGCCCGCTGCCACGACAGGAGTTCCGCATGCCCCAGACCACCAAGGCGCCGCTGGACGCCGACGAGGAGCGCGTCACCCGCGCCCAGCGTCTGCTCATCCAGCTGGGCGCCGCCCTGGTCTCCCAGCCCTTCGACACCCGCACCCACGACCAGCTTCGGGCCTTCCTCGCCGACGACGCCGACGACGTCCTGGCCTCCCTGCAGGCGCTGCAGCAGCGCCCCGAGGCCGAACTGCGGCGCCGGGTCGCCGAGCTCGTCGGCCACAACCTGCTTCCCGCCGGGGGTGCGGCATGAGGAACGGTGTATGGACCCGCCGCCCCCCGAAAGGCGCTGCCGCACGGCGCGATGAAGTCGAGCCGCAGGACTGGGACATCGACGAGGGGCCGCAGGACGTGGCCGGCTGGTCGACCGGCGCCCAGGCGAACATGTCGGCCGCGATCCGCTGGACGGCCTGGGGGCTGCTCATCCTCGGCCCGCTGCTCGGCGCGTTCGCGTACCTGTCGGCGCCGGCGCAGGCCGGCGCGTCACAGAAGAAGCCGGCTCCCACCGCGCCGGCCGCGACCGGGGCTCAGGGCGCGGCCGGCCTAGCCCAGCTCTTCGTCGCCGCCTACATCGAGGCGGGAGAGGGCGACCAGGCCAAGCTCGCTGCCTACTACCCGGACGCCACGGGCCTGCGCCTGGAGGGCGATTCGGGCCGGCGGCGCGGTGAGCAGCTCACCGTCGTACGGCTGCGGCAGACCGACCCAGGCGTCTGGTCGGTCACGGTGGCCGCCCGGATCACCGACACCAAGGCTCCGGCCAAGCCGTCGGACGGCGATCGGCCCGACGGCAAGGGCGATGCGAAGGCCGCCGCGGCCCGGGCCGTGCGGTACTTCCAGGTGCCCGTCGCCACCGCGCCCACGGCCGGCGGTGCGAGCGGATACACCGCGCTGGCGATGCCGGCCGAAGTCGCCGCCCCTGAGCAGATCAAGGCCCCCGCGCTCGTCTACGGGCCCATGCGGCCGGCCCTGCCGACGGATCCGCGTACGCAGGCGGTCACCGAGTTCTTGACCGCCTACCTCACCGGCGCCGGTGAGCTCGACCGCTACCTGGCCCCCGGCACGAAGCTCACCGCCATCGCCCCCGCGCCCTACACCGGCGTCGCCGTCGACAGCCTCGCCATCGAGGGCGAGAAGGGCACCGAGCCGGTGACCACCGTGCCCGGCGACGGCACCACGCTTCGGCTCCTGGTCGCGCTGCGCGCCACCGGCCACGACGAGGTCCGCCTCCCGCTCACCTACGCCCTCGCTCTCAAGACCCGGGGCGGCCGGTGGGAGATCGCCAGCCTCGACGGCGCCCCCGCTCCCGCACGCCCGGCAACACCCGCCACCGGAGTCAGCGCCCCGCCGTCCACGCTCAACCCCACACCCGCCACCCCCGAGCCCGCCTCCGCCGACCGAACCAAGACAGCCGCCACCCCGGGGAGCCAGCTGTGAGTCACACTTTCGCCCGCCCCATGACCCAGCGCGTGACAGGCGCCCTGGCCTGGTTCACCGTCTGGGCCGCCGCCATCGGCACCCTGCTCCTGTCATTCACCGGCGTGCCGCATGCCTGGTGGCCCGAAACCGGACACGCCTTCGCCGCCAGCGATCCCTCCCGCACGCAGCCAGCCCCGTCTCGCGCCGAGGGCAGCGACGCCTGCGACCTGATCGTGGGCCCGGCCGGCGACTACTGCCGGAAGAGCGGCACACGGGCCGCCCAGCCTGTGACCGGCGGCCACGCCGGAATCACTCCGGGACGGGCGCTGCTGCTCGTACCGGTCGCAGTCGGCATCACTTTGGCCGTGCATCTGCGGAGGAAAGCCCGATGACCACTGCCCGAGCCGGTGGCCGTCACGGCGTGGTCATCGCCGCCCCGGCTGTGCAGCTGTGTGCCTTCGGCACGGCCCCCACCCCCACGCCCTGACAAGGAGAAGACCTGTGCACGACACCGTTACCCTCGCCGCCGGCTGGATCCAGACCGGCACCGGGCTCGGCAACGACATCAAGGACCTGATCTTCAACGTCGCCATCCCCGTGCTCTGCGGCGCCTTCGTCGTCATCGTCGGCGTCAAGACGAAGGCGCCTGGGCCGACGATCATGGCCGTGATCTTCGCGGCGATCGTCTGGGGCGGCTCCGCGAACATGGACACGCTCAAGGACAAGACGACCGAGGACATCACCCAGTACGACGGCGGAGGCGGCACGCTCACCGGGCCGGGTGACCAGTGACCACCAACCTGGTCGACGCCGCCGAGGCCGACGGCGAGCTGATCGGACGCTGCTACACCAAGGCCCGCCGCGCTCCGCTGGTCCACGGTGTCATCCGCGACGTCAACGGCGGCCGCGGGATCCGTCTGCCGGGCGGCCCGTACACGCTCACTCAACTCGCCGCGATCGTGGGCACCTTCGTGGTGCTCATCCTCACCCGCAGGGTGTGGGGCGGACACGGCGTCTTCGATGCGGTGTTGCTGCTCGGCCTGCCGTTCGCGGCCGCGTTCGCGCTGCGGCACCTGCACATCGACGGCCGTAACCCGGCAGCTGCTCTGGTCAGCGTCGTGACGATGCTGACCGGCCCCAAGTGGGGCCGGCTGCACGGCCGGCCCTTCCGGCCCGCCCGCCCTACCCGCGCTGACGCCCGCGTCACCCTCGCCGCCTCCGGCGAGCCCCCGGCCCCCGCCGCTCCCACGGTGCGGCGCATGCCCGCCGCTACCGCACCCGCCACCCGATCCGCCACCGATGCCGCTACAGGCACCCCCGTGGCATCCGGCGTGCAGGCCCTGCTGGCCCGCCGCACCACAACCGCCGAGAAGGAGGATTGAGATGCGCCTGCCGATCCGGCACGTCGCCAACAACCTCGTCTTCACCACCCACGGCACCACCTGGGCGATCTGGCGCGTGGCCGCCGCCAACTACTCCCACGCGCCGGCCACCGCGAAGAAGCGCCGACTGAAGGCACTCGAGTCGCTGTTCAAGAGCCTCACCGGTGAGCCGATGCTGATGTCGCTGTGCCCCCAGGTCGACCCGATCGCCGTGGTCCGCGCCATGGTCGCCGACGTCGACCTGAAGAAGTCACCGCGCTACGAACGGCTCGGGCACGCGGTCCTGGACCAGCTCGAGACCATGGAGCTCACCGGCCGCACGGACTGGCTCGCGATCCCGCTGCCGCCGCTGTCCCGCAAGGACGCCGCCCTGTCCGCCCTCTCCGCGGCCAAGGCCGAAGTGGCCCTGCAGCTCGGGCTGATGCCCGCGCCGATCACCACGGACGAGATCGAGCGGCGTACCGAGCAGGCCAAGCGGATGCACGCCCAGTGGCCCACCGGGGTGTCGATGCGGCCGGCGACCGAGGCAGAGATCCTGTGGATCTACGGGCACAGTGCCCGCCGCGGACTGGCGGAGCCGTTCCTTCCCGACGGCACCGAGCCGGGCGTGCGCGGCCGCGGACGTACCGTCGCCGCGCTCGGGGAGGTCCTGCTCGCCGAGGGCGGCACTGACTTCACCGACCGCAAGACTGTGCCCGGCAATCCCTTTGAGCGCCGCTTCCTGCAGGTCTCCTCCGAGTGGGGCGACTCCTACCAGGCCATGCTCGCTCTGTCCGAGATGCCGGAGGCCTTCGCCCTGCCCGGGGCTGCCTACCTGCAGCAGCTGGACGATCTGGCCTATCCGGTCGACTGGACGGCCCGGCTGGTCGTCACCCCTGGCTCCAAGGCGGAGGCGAAGACGCGTAAGCGGGCCCGGCACTTGAAGGCGCAGGCCGCGGAGTACCAGGGCGACCCGGCCGGGCCGCCTGCTGCGCTGGCGAAGAACGAGGCCGACAACGACGAGTACCGCGACCGGCTCACCGCCTCCGCCCGCGAGGTCGAGATCCGCGCCATGGTCACCCTCGCCGTGTGGGGCGCCACCGCCGACGACGCCCAGGACCGCGCCGCTGCCCTCGCCAGTGATTTCGGCGCCACCGACTACACCTTCAGCCGGCCGGTGGGGGAGCAGGCCAACCTCTGGCATGCCATGCTGCCAGGCTGCCGTACCCCCCGAGTGATGACCGGATATGCCCAGTACCTGCTCGCCCGCGACTTCGCGATGGCCATGCCCTGGTGCGGCTCCCAGCTCGGGGATGAGCGCGGCGGCCTGTTCGGTCTGCAGCTCGCCTCAGGTGGTGCCCGGCCCGTCATGGTCGACCCGGCCCGCGGTCCCCGCGAGAACGCGAGCGCGTCGATGGCGTTCATCGGGGAGCTCGGCGCCGGCAAGTCGGTGGGTCTGAAGTCGGCGGTCTACAACGTCCTGGCCCGCGGTCACCGGCCCGGCAAGCCCGGCTCGCGCGGCCGCGCCGTCATCGTCGACCGCACCAAGGAAGAGGAATGGGCGCGGTTCGCGCAGGCCTGCCCCGGCACCACCCAGGTCATCCGCATCGACCAGAGCGCCGAGGTCTCCCTCGATCCGCTGCGCCTGTACGTCAAGGACAGCCCCAAGGTCGCGGCACGCTTCTGCGAGTCGTTCCTGACCCTGCTGCTCGGCGTGAAGCCGATGGACCTGGAAGGCGTCGCCCTGTCCGAGGCCGTTCAGGCGGTCCTGGAGCGGCCCGAGCCGTCCATGGCAGCGTTGATGGACGAGCTCACCCGCCGCGGCGAGCACGACGTGCCGGCCCGTAACCTCGGCCGGAAGCTCAAGGCCGTCGCGCGCAAGGACCTCGCCGCAGTCGTCTTCGACGACACGCTGCCGGTCGTCGACACCGCCCGGGCCGACTCTGTGGTCTTCCTCGTCAACTCCCTCGCGCTGCCGAAGAAGAGCGAGCTCGCCTCCGACCACCGCATCGAGCGCCTGGAGTTCGAGAAGGTCCTGGGCCGCTCACTGATGTACCTGATCGCCGCCGTGGCCCGCGAGACCGTCATGCGGCACAAGAACGAGTTCGGCGTCGCCGTCTTCGACGAGTGCTGGTGGCTCACCTCCAGCGACGAGGGCCTGGAACTGCTCCTGGAGCTCATGCGCGACGGCCGCAAGCACAACGCCGCCGCCTACGTCGGATCGCACGACCCGGACGACATCGGGCCGGCCGACAGCGAGAAGGGCGCCATCATCCGCGGCCTGATCCCGCACCGGCTCCTGTTCCGCCAGACCACCCGCTCCCTGGCCTCCCGCGGGCTGGAGTTCCTCGGCGTGGACGCCACCGACGCCGAACTGCTCGACCTGGTCACCGCCGGCCTGTCCCCGCTCGACCTGCCCGACGAAGAAAAGCTCGCCCGCGCCGGTGAGTGCCTCTACCGCGACCTGGCCGGCCGCATCGGCCTCATGAAAGTCGTCATCCCGCCGGACGACGCCATCACGCGGGTCATCCACACCACCCCCAGCGACTACCGGGCCGCGGCATGACCGCGATCCTCAACTGCCGGATGCGGCTGCGCGCGCTGGACTCCGCCCGGTTGCGCCTGGCCTTGCTCTTCGCGGCCCTCGCCGCCACTACCCTCACCCTGCTCACCTCCCTGCCCGCGTACGCCGAACCGACCCCCACCCCCAGCACGCCGGCCGCCCCGGGGCAGCGCACGCCCACGCCGGAGGAAATGGCGGAGATCGAGCAGCTTCTCAAAGAGCAGGGCGAGCGGCTGAGCAAGTCCGCCCAGGCGGCGATGCTCGAAGCGGAGAAGGAGCGGCTGCGCAAGCTGCTGCCCGACGAGGGCGGCGTGCTGGGCGTCTTCAACGTCACCGACGCCAACGGCCTGCCCATCAGCGTCTACACCGTCAAGTCGGACACCGGCGGCCTGACCGACTGGGACCTGGGCATTCAGAACCTGCTCACCGAACTCTGCTTCATGATCACCAAGTGGGTGATCGCGTTCTGCTGCTGGCTCATCGCCTGGTCGCTCTCCTTCGGCTTGGCCAAGCTGCTGCTCGTCCCCGTGCTGTCAGTCGCCAACTCCCTGCACACCCGCGTCATTCTGGAAATGGGCCTGCCGACGCTGTTCCTCGCCGTGTGCGCCCTCGTCTGCGTCGCACGCATCTTCTTCGGCGACAAGGCCCGCGGCTGGGGCGACGCGGCCCTGTCCCTTCTCCTGTCCGCCCTGACCGTCACGCTGCTGGCGTCCCCGCCGCAGGCCCTGCTCGGGGAGGAGACCGGCGCCATCGCCGTCACCCGCGGCCTGGCGCTGGAGGTCGCCGACGTCATCCTGGACGCCAACCCGGCCACCCCGGAGAAGAACGACGGCGTCACCACGCCGGCGACCGGCGCCACCCTGTCCCGGCCGCTCACCGACGCGCTGACCGACGCCTTCATCGTCAAGCCGGCCATGCTCCTGCAGTACGGCCGCGTCTTCGAAGGCGAGTGCGCCACCGAGTACGCCGACACCCGCCTCAAGCAGCTCGCGTTCGACCGTGCCGTCCACTCCCGCACCAACAAGATCAAGAAATACAGCGCCTACGCCGACTACCTCAGCCCGATCGCCTGGGCGGGACTGCCCGGAGCCTCCACCGCCATCAACACCGGCACCGACATGTCCACGCGCTGGGCTGTGGACCACTTCGGGGACCCGCCGATGGAGCGCTTCGAAGAGAAGTGCGTCCCCGGGGATGTCGACGCGGCGAAGAAGGCCTCGCTCGACAAGCTGGGCGGCGGCTTCTTTCTCCTGATCGCCGCCTTCATCGTCACCTTTCTGATCACCGCGCTCGCCGGCAACTTCCTTGTCGCCCAGTGCGGCATCGCCTGGGACGCCGTCCGCGGGGAGCCGGCCCTGATCGCCGGAACCATTCCCGGCGCGGGCCGGGCGTTCCTGTGGGACTGGGCAGCCTCCGTCCTGCACAGGCTGGGTCAGATGCTCGTATCTGTTGTCGGGCTTGCCGTGCTCATCCTGATCATCCAGGCCGTCCTCAACCCCGTGCAGGATGACTGGGGCCGCGAACTCAGCCTGCGGTTCCTCGTCGTCGACATCGTGTGCATCGGCGCGATCAAGAAGCGCAAGAAGCTCGCCGCCCGCTCCAAGCAGGTGGCGGCCAACTTCCGCGCCAAAATGTCCAATGCCCGCATCGGCGGCACGCACGGCTCCATCTTCACGCCGCCGGCGACCGCCACCGTCCCGAAGAACCGGCACATCGGCCGCAAGGTCGCCCGCGGTGCCGTCAGGACCGCGCTGGTCGGTGTCTCGCTCGCCCAGGGCAATCCCCTGGGAGCCCTCGCTTATTCGATGCCGCAGACCGTGGGCGCCACCGTGCTGGCATCCCGCCTCAACGCCGGCCGCCGCGGCCGGCCGCACCGGGCACGGCCCGCCGGCCGCCCCGGGCCCCGTCCTGGCAACCAGCCGGGCCCCGGCCCGCAGCCTGGCAACCCCGGAGCTCCGGGTACTGCGCCGCCGGCGCCGCACGGCCCGCAGCCGCCCCAGGG
>NZ_JAGGOS010000025.1 GCF_018614205.1 Streptomyces sp. ISL-36
CCGCGGGCGAGGCCGAGCGGACCGCCGCGGCCGCCGCCCGCGCCCAGGAAGCCCTGGAGAAGGCGCTGTACGAGGCCGAGGAGCTGACCGAGCGGCTCCTCGTGGCCGAGGAGACACCGGCCGAGGAGGAGCCCGACACCTCCGCCCGCGACCGGCTCGCCGCCGACGGCGCCAACGCCCGCCAGACCGAGATGGAGGCCCGGCTGCAGCTCCGTACCCACGAGGAGCGCGTCAAGGGTCTCGCCGGCCGGGCCGACTCCCTCGACCGCGGGGCCCGCGCCGAGCGCGAGGCACGCGCGCGTGCCGAACAGCGCCGCGCCCGGATGCGCCACGAGGCCGAGGTCGCCGGCGCCGTCGCCGCCGGCGCGCGCGGGCTCCTGGCCCACATCGAGGTGTCCCTCGTCCGCGCGGAACAGGAGCGCGCTCTCGCCGAGGCCGCCAAGAGCGCCCGTGAGCAGGGACTGGCAGCGGCCCGTAACCGAGGTCGCGAGCTGAAGGCCGAGCTCGACAAGCTCACCGACTCCGTCCACCGCGGCGAGGTCCTCGGCGCGGAGAAGCGCCTGCGGATCGAGCAGCTGGAGACCAAGGCCTTGGAGGAGCTCGGGGTCGAGCCGGCCGGCCTGGTCTCCGAGTACGGCCCCCATCAGCTCGTACCGCCGTCACCGCCCGCGGAGGGCGAAGAGCTTCCCGAGGACCCGGAGCACCCCCGGAACCAGCCGCGCCCCTTCGTCCGCGCCGAGCAGGAGAAGCGGCTCAAGGCCGCCGAACGGGCGTATCAGCAGCTCGGAAAGGTGAATCCGCTCGCCCTCGAGGAGTTCGCGGCGCTGGAGGAACGCCACAAGTTCCTCTCCGAGCAGCTGGAGGACCTGAAGAAGACCAGGGCGGACCTTCTCCAGGTGGTGAAGGAGGTCGACGTACGCGTCGAGCAGGTATTCACCGAGGCGTACCGGGACACCGCCCGTGAGTTCGAGGGCGTCTTCTCGCGCCTCTTCCCGGGCGGCGAGGGGCGGCTCGTCCTGACCGACCCCGACAACATGCTCACCACCGGCGTCGATGTGGAGGCCCGCCCGCCGGGCAAGAAGGTCAAGCGGCTCTCGCTGCTCTCCGGCGGCGAACGCTCGCTGACCGCCGTCGCGCTGCTGGTCTCCATCTTCAAGGCCCGCCCCAGCCCGTTCTACGTGATGGACGAGGTGGAGGCGGCCCTCGACGACACCAACCTCCAGCGGTTGATCCGGATCATGCGCGAGCTGCAGGAGTCCTCGCAGCTCATCGTCATCACGCACCAGAAGCGGACGATGGAGGTCGCGGACGCGCTGTACGGCGTTTCCATGCAGGGCGACGGGGTATCGAAGGTCATCAGCCAGCGGCTCCGGTAGCCCTACCCATTAAAGACTTGAACGCAAGGCGACACGCCGCAGCCTCAACTTCATCGGAGGTCACCTCTTGACTTCGAAACTTGAAGGAATAGTCTCTGCAACGTTGCTTTTACCTTCAAGTGGTGGGCGGCGTGAAGTTGTGCGCCACTGGAAGGGCTCGCCCCCCACGCCCCGGCGACGCTGCCGGAGCCTCCAGGAGTCCATGTGACCAGCACCGCGCAGGCGCCCACGCCGCCGCCTTCCGAAGGCCGAGCCGCCCACCCGGACCACCTCGGCCACGTCATCTTCATCACGGCGTCCGCCGCGATGGGCGGTTTCCTCTTCGGGTACGACAGCTCCGTCATCAACGGCGCCGTCGAAGCGATCCGGCACCGGTACGACATCGGCTCGGGCACGCTGGCCCAGGTGATCGCCATCGCCCTGATCGGCTGCGCCATCGGTGCCGCGACCGCGGGCCGGATGGCCGACAAGATCGGCCGTATCCGCTGCATGCAGATCGCCGCCGTGCTGTTCACCATCAGCGCCGTCGGCTCGGCCCTGCCCTTCGCCCTGTGGGACCTGGCCTTCTGGCGGATCATCGGCGGCTTCGCCATCGGCATGGCCTCCGTGATCGGCCCGGCGTACATCGCCGAGGTCGCACCCGCCGCCTACCGGGGCCGCCTCGGCTCCTTCCAGCAGGCCGCCATCGTCATCGGCATCGCCATCTCCCAGCTGGTCAACTACGGCATCCTGCAGCTCGCCGACGGCGACCAGCGCGGCGAGATCGCCGGCCTCGAAGCCTGGCAGTGGATGCTCGGCGTGATGGTCGTCCCCGCCCTGCTCTACGGTCTGCTCTCCTTCGCCATCCCGGAGTCCCCCCGCTTCCTGATCTCCGTCGGCAAGGTCGACAAGGCCAAGGAGGTCCTCGCCGAGGTCGAGGGCCACAGCATCGACCTCGACCACCGCGTCGCCGAGATCGACCAGGCCATGCGCCGCGAGCACAAGTCCACCTTCAAGGACCTGATGGTCGCCGGACGCCGCTTCAAGCTGCTCCCCATCGTCTGGGTCGGCATCGGACTCTCGGTCTTCCAGCAGCTCGTCGGCATCAACGTCGCCTTCTACTACTCCTCGACGCTCTGGCAGTCGGTCGGCATCAACCCGTCGAGTTCCTTCTTCTACTCGTTCACCACGTCGATCATCAACATCGTCGGCACGGTGATCGCGATGGTCCTGGTCGACCGGGTGGGCCGCAAGCCGCTGGCGCTCGTCGGCTCCATCGGCATGGCCGTCGCCCTCGCCTTCGAGGCCTGGGCGTTCTCCGCCGACCTCGTCGACGGCAAGCTCCCCGGCACCGAGGGCGTCGTGGCGCTCGTCGCCGCCCACGTCTTCGTGCTCTTCTTCGCCCTCTCCTGGGGCGTCGTGGTCTGGGTCTTCCTCGGCGAGATGTTCCCCAACCGGATCCGCGCCGCCGCCCTGGGCGTCGCCGCCTCCGCGCAGTGGATCGCCAACTGGGCCATCACCGCGAGCTTCCCGTCCCTGGCGGACTGGAACCTCTCCGGTACGTACGTGATCTACACGGTCTTCGCCGTGCTCTCCGTCCCCTTCGTGCTCAAGTACGTCAAGGAGACCAAGGGCAAGGCGTTGGAGGAGATGGGCTAATCCCCGCTGCCCCTCTCCTCACCCACGAAACTGCCCCGGCTTGCGGCCCTGTGCCGCGAGCCGGGGCAGTACGTCTTCGGCGAACAGCCGCAGACTCCGCCACCCCTCGTCGACCGGCATCCCGCCGCACAGCGGATGCAGCACCAGACTCTCCGGATCCAGGCCCACGCACTCCTCCGGCGTGACGATCCGGTAGACCCCCTCGGCCCGCAGCTCCGCCACCGTCGTCGCCGTCGACCGCACCGCCGAGCGGATGTCCTTCGACTGCCAGGAGGCGTACGTCCGCGCCTCGTGCAGGAAGTGCTCCCCGTACAGCTCCCAGGACCGGTCCGGGTCCTCCGAGAGGTGCAGCAGCGGGGTCTCCTTCGCCGGCATCATCGTCCAGCCCTCGGTGCCGTGCTCCGCGCACAGCTGCCGGTAGTACGTCTCCAGCTCCGGCAGGTGCGCGCTCGGGAAGAACGGCAGACCCAGCCGGGCCGCCCGCCGCGCCGCCGCCTTCGAGGAGCCGCCCACCAGGAGCAGCGGATGCGGCTGGGTGAAGGGCCGCGGGGTGACCCGTACCGTACGGCCCTGATACGTGAAGGGCTCACCGGACCACGCCGTCAGCAGGGTCTCCAGGAGCAGGTCCTGCAGCTTGCCGCGCCGGCCCCAGTCGACTCCGCGCTCCTCGTACTCCTCCGGCCGGTAGCCGATCCCCGCCACCGTCACCAGACGGCCCCCGCTCAGCAGGTCCAGGACCGCGATCTCCTCGGCGAGGCACAGCGGGTCGTGCAGCGGGCCGATGATCGCGGACACGGTCACGGCGATCCTCTTCGTCGCGCCGAACACCGCGCCCGCGAACGCGAAGGGGGAGGGGAGCCAGTTGTTCACGGCCCCGTGGTGCTCCTCGGTCTGGATCGTGTCGATCCCGTGCCCGTCGGCGTAGGCGGCCATGGCGAGGGCGGCGCGGTAGCGCTCCGAGAGGGACTCCGGGGTCGCGTGCGGATCGACGAGGTTGAACCGGACGACTGTGAAGGGCATGGGAAGTCCCCCTCCGCGGGCGGGCGAGCATGGAAGCCGGCGAAGGGGGACAGTATCTGACGTGGCGTCAGATGGAAACGGTGTGCGTCGGACGGATACGGCGTCGGACGGACATCGCGACGGACATCGCGACGGAATCGCGTCGGACGGAAAGCGCGTCAGACCTCAGGTCGCGTCGACGGAGACCGTCTCGGGCGCGGCCGGGGCCGGCTCCGCCACGAGAACCTGCGTCCGCGGCAGTACGGCATAGAGCGCCCCCGCCGTGACGATCGTCGCCGCCCAGCCGAGCCCGTTCTCCCCGATCCACGAGGAGGCGAGCGGACCCGCGAACCAGTCGACCTTGGTGAAGAGCAGTCCCACCACCAGCGCCACGGCCCACGCCGTCATGGCCTGCCAGGCGAAACCGCCGCGGTACCAGTAGGCGCTCGTCCGCGTGGTGTCCATCAACGCCTCGGCGTCGTACGACCGGCGCCGCAGCATGTCGATGCCGAAGACGCCGATCCACGCGGAGAACGCCACGGCCAGCAGCGTCAGGAAGGAGATGAACGAGCCGATGAAGCTGGTCGCCACCACCATCAGCAGGAAGCCGAAGACCAGGCTGATCACGGCGTTCACGCTCACCGCCGCCGCGCGCGGCACCTTGATGCCGAGCGTCTGCGCGGTGAACCCGGCCGAGTACATCGACATCGAGTTGATCAGCAGCATCCCGATCAGCGCGATGAGCAGGTACGGGACGGAGATCCAGGCCGGCAGCAGCTCGCCGATGAAGGACACCGGGTCCTGCGCCGAGGCCAGACCGGGCGTCGCCACCGCCATGACCGCTCCCATCAGGACCATCGGCAGCACGACGATCCCGGCGCCACCGACGGTGGAGCCGACCATCGCCTTCGAGGAGGCCGTACGGGGGAGGTAGCGGGTGAAGTCGGGGCCCGAGGGGACCCAGCTGATGCCGCCCGCAGCGATGGTGCCGATACCCGCGATCATCATCGCCGTCGAACCGGTCGGCTTCTCGAAGACCGCCGACCAGTCCGTGTTCGCCACCAGGTAGACCAGCACGAGGACGGAGAAGGCGCCGAAGAGGTACGTCGACCACTTGCTGCAGACGCGCAGGGCGTTGATGCCGAGCCCCGACACCAGGAACGTGCAGGAGACGAAGAGCAGCAGCGTGACGACGATCAGCACGGTGTTCGACCGGATGCCGAAGAGCAGGTCGAGGACCGTCAGCACGGCGTACGCGCCGGTGACCGCGTTGATGGTCTCCCACCCCCAGCGGGCCACCCAGATCAGCGAGCCGGGGAAGAGGTTCCCGCGCTGCCCGAAGACGGCCCGGGACAGGGCCATGCCCGGCGAACCGCCGCGCTTCCCGGCGATCGATATCAGGCCGACGATCCCGTACGAGAGGACCGGTGCGGCCGTCGCGACGACCAGGACCTGCCAGAAGTTCAGGCCGTTGAAGACGATCAGGCCGGCGCCCATGGTGAGCAGGAGCACACTGATGTTCGCCGCGACCCAGGTCGGGAAGAGCTCGCGGACGTGACCGGTCCGCTCGGCGTCGGGGACCGGTTCGAGACCGCGGGTCTCGACGGCGCCTTCGGTTTCGGAGGCGTGGGGCATGGGCGTACTCCGTGCGCGGGTGTGGGGGACCCACCCAGAGTACGTTCACCCACAAAAGCTCCAAAAGAGACGAACGCCCTTTGTGGCAACATCCGAGTTCCACGCCACAGCGCCCCCGTGGCCGATACTGGACGGGTTATGGGAATCGAAATCCTCATCCTTGCCGTCGTCATCGCCGTCGTCGCCGTCGCCGTGACCAGCGGGCTCGTGATCAGCGGCCGCAGGAAGAAGCAGCTGCCACCGGCCGAGGCGCCGTCCACCACGCCCACCATCACCGCTCCGCCCGCCGAACCGCATGTCGGCGACGAGGCGGAGACCCCGCGGGAAGAACCACGCCGGACCATCGAAGAGGTCGACCTCCCGACGGCCGAGGAGGCCGTCGAGACGCCGACCGCGATCGAGGATCCCGTCGTCGCCGCGCCGCCCGCGCCCGAGATCGAGGTACCGGAGCCGACCGCGGGCCGTCTCGTACGGCTCCGGGCGCGGCTCGCCCGCTCGCAGAACTCGCTCGGCAAGGGTCTGCTGACCCTCCTGTCCCGCGAACACCTCGACGAGGACACCTGGGAGGAGATCGAGGAGACGCTCCTCACCGCCGACGTCGGCGTCGCCCCCACCCAGGAGCTCGTCGACCGGCTGCGCGAGCGCGTGCGGGTGCTCGGCACGCGCACGCCCGAGGAGCTGAAGAACCTGCTCCGCGAGGAGCTGATCGCGCTCCTCGGCCCCGACTTCGACCGCTCCGTGAAGACCGAGAGCGACCCGGGCACCCCCGGCGTCGTCATGGTCGTGGGCGTCAACGGCACCGGCAAGACCACCACCACCGGCAAGCTGGCCCGGGTCCTGGTCGCCGACGGCCGTTCGGTCGTCCTCGGCGCGGCCGACACCTTCCGCGCCGCCGCCGCGGACCAGCTCCAGACCTGGGGCGAGCGGGTCGGCGCGCGGACCGTCCGCGGTCCCGAGGGCGGCGACCCGGCGTCGATCGCCTTCGACGCGGTCAAGGAGGGCATCGCGGAGGGCGCCGACGTCGTCCTCATCGACACCGCGGGCCGGCTGCACACCAAGACCGGGCTCATGGACGAGCTCGGCAAGGTCAAGCGCGTCGTCGAGAAGCACGGCCCGCTGGACGAGATCCTGCTGGTCCTCGACGCCACCACCGGTCAGAACGGGCTGGTCCAGGCCCGGGTCTTCGCCGAGGTCGTCGACATCACCGGCATCGTCCTCACCAAGCTCGACGGCACCGCCAAGGGCGGCATCGTGATCGCGGTCCAGCGCGAGCTGGGTGTTCCGGTCAAGCTGATCGGCCTGGGGGAGGGGCCGGACGACCTGGCTCCGTTCGAGCCGGCGGCCTTCGTCGACGCCCTGATCGGCGACGGGGCCTGAGGCGGCCGGCTCACCCGGGTCCACCCGTGGGTGGGTCCGGGGGCCGGGACCTCCGGTGGGGGGTCTTCGGACTGCGTCTCACCGCGCTCCGCGCGAGTTCCGACGCTTGACGTCCGAACACCCCCCACGCTCCGGCCCCGCCCCCCGTCGCGTCGTACGCCGGCCGACCTGCGGACCGGCGTCGGCGACCGCCCCGCGCCTCTAGAAGTGCGTGCGGTGGGAGATGTAGGCCAGGGTCCCCAGCAGGAGGCGGGCCTGGGGCGGGGCGCCCGCCGTGTCCAGGGTCGGGGGGCGCAGCCAGTGGACCGGGCCGAGACCGCCCAGGTCCGACGGCGGGGCCGTGACGTACGCGCCGGCGCCCAGCCCCCGCAGATCGAGGCAGGCGTCGTCCCAGCCCATCCGGTACAGCAGCCGAGGCAGCTCCGCCGCCGCGCCCGGCGCCACGAAGAACCGGGCCCGCCCCGTCGGCGTCACGCACACCGGACCCAGCGGCAGCCCCATCCGCTCCAGGCGGACCAGCGCCCGTCGCCCCGCCCGCTCGGCGACCTCGATCACGTCGAAGGCCCGGCCGACGGGGAGCAGCAGCGCCGCCCCCGGATACCGCGCCCACGCCTTGGTCGCGTCGTCCAGGCCCGCACCCGCCGGGACCTCCTCGGCGAACGAGAGCGGATGCGCCCCCGGAGCCGTACAGCCCCGATCCCCGCAGGAACACTGGCCGGAGACGGCGCGGGCTCCCGGGACCACGTCCCAGCCCCACAGCCCTGTGTACTCGGCCACCGCTGTGCACTCCGAGGTGCGGACGCGGCGTCGTGAGCCGGACCGCAGCTCACGAATGCCGCCGATCGTGAAGCCCATGCCCCCTCCAACGGGTCGGACGCGCCGGTGGTTACGACCCGGAGCTCCACCGTCACGTTCCGTCGCCACGGGTGGCGTGCGGTCGCGAGCGCGGTGGTGCGGTCCGTCGCGCACGCCTCCTGGCGCAACACTCCGCCGACTCCGGTTCGTCGCATGTCAAGTGAATCCTGTGAAGCGGCAGGCGGGTTCATTCGAAGGGGTGGCGAATGGTGGCGATTCTTGAAACGCCCTCGCGGGACGGGTGATCGTAGGATTACTCTCGGTGCACGAACCTCGGACTGCATTGCGCATGTGGGTATGCCGGAGGCAACCCGCTTTCCAGTTCGAAGGGGTGCAACCTCCGGACGGGGGGCCGCGACACACGGCATTCTGTTAGAGGTTCACGCGACGAAGGCATTGATGTGGATGGGGGCGTTCCTGTGGGCGGCAACGGCGCAGACGGTACGACTGCCGGCAAGCGCCCCAACGAGCAGCTGAGCTCGTGGTTCGTGCGCAGCGGCTGGTCGAAGGGCGAGCTGGCGCGCCAAGTGAACCGCAGGGCGCGCCAGATGGGCGCGCACCACATCAGCACCGACACCTCGCGCGTCCGGCGCTGGCTGGACGGCGAACAGCCCCGCGAACCCATCCCCCGGATCCTCTCCGAACTGTTCTCCGAACGGTTCGGCTCGGTCGTCGCCATCGAGGACCTCGGCCTGCGCACCGCCCACCAGGCTCCGTCCGTCTCCGGCGTCGACCTGCCCTGGGCGGGCCCCCAGACCGTCACCCTGCTCAGCGAGTTCTCCCGCAGCGACCTGATGCTCGCCCGCCGCGGCTTCCTCGGCTCCGCCCTGTCGCTCGCCGCCGGGCCCGCCCTCATCGAGCCCATGCAGCGCTGGCTCGTGCCCACCCCGGCCGCCGAACCCGGCCGACCCGAACCGGTCCTCGACACCCGCCGCCCCGGCCGCCTCTCCCCGGGCGAACTGGACCTCCTCGAATCCACCACGGCGATGTTCCGCCAGTGGGACGCCCAGTGCGGCGGCGGACTGCGCCGCAAGGCCGTCGTCGGCCAGCTCCACGAGGTCACCGACCTCCTCCAGGAACCGCAGCCGGCCGCCACCGCCCAACGCCTCTTCACCTGCGCCGCCGAACTGGCCGAACTGGCCGGGTGGATGAGCTACGACGTGGGTCTGCAGCCCACCGCCCAGAAGTACTTCGTCCTCGCCCTGCACGCCGCCAAGGAAGCGGGCGACAAGCCGCTCGGCTCGTACATCCTCTCCTCCATGAGCCGGCAGATGATCCATCTCGGCCGGCCCGACGACGCCCTCGAACTCATCCACCTCGCCCAGTACGGCAGCCGCGACTGCGCCACCTCGCGCACCCAGGCGATGCTGTATGCGATGGAGGCCCGCGCCTACGCCAACATGGGCCAGCCCAGCAAGTGCAAGCGCGCCGTCCGGATGGCCGAGGACACCTTCGCCGACGTCGGCCTCGACGGCGAGCCCGAGCCCGACTGGATCCGCTTCTTCTCCGAGGCCGAGCTCAACGGCGAGAACTCCCACTCCTACCGCGACCTCGCCTATGTCGCCGGACGCTCCCCGACCTACGCCTCCCTCGCCGAGCCCATCATGGAACGGGCCGTCGAGCTCTTCGCGGCCGATGCCGAGCACCAGCGTTCGTACGCACTCAATCTCATCGGCATGGCCACCGTGCACCTGCTCAAGCGCGAGCCCGAGCAGTCCGCGGTCCTCGTCGAGAAGGCGCTCGGCGTCGCCAAGCGCGTCCGCTCCGAGCGGGTCAACAACCGGCTGCGCAAGACCGTCGACACGGCGGCCCGCGATTTCCGTGACGTCGCCGAGGTCGTCCAGCTCACCGACCGGCTCACCGCCCTGCTGCCCGAGACCGCCGAAGCGGTCTGACCGCGCGGAACCCGCCACACTCCGGCCGCGACAGACGTCCCCCACTGCCCGACTCGGCTCCCCCGCCGCCAGGACACAGGGACGACTGCCGCGGCCGGTCCACGTCCAGCGGGCAGGGTACGCGCGTTACCTTCCCGTGACACAGCCGTTCACAGTCGCGTAACACGTCCCACCCCTTCGTCACTGCGGCGAAACATCGTGCGGCATCGACGGAAACCGCGCTGCGCCAACCTCTGGCGCATAACCGGCCAACCCTCACGGCCGAGCCGCTCTCCGGCCCGCCTCCGCACAGGCCGTACCGACGACGAGGAGACGCCGATGGCACCAGCCATCACGACCCTGGCAGCAGCCCCCGAGCTGTCCGCTGCCAACACCGGGTTCATGCTCATCTGCTCCGCCCTGGTCATGCTGATGACCCCGGCCCTCGCCTTCTTCTACGGAGGCATGGTCCGCGTCAAGTCCACCCTCAACATGCTGATGATGAGCTTCATCAGCCTCGGGATCGTCACGATCCTCTGGGTGCTCTACGGCTTCAGCCTCGCCTTCGGCACCGACTCCGGATCGATCATCGGCTGGTCCTCCCAGTACGTCGGCCTCAGCGGCATCGGCGTCACCGAGCTGTGGGACGGCTACACCATCCCGGTGTACGTCTTCGCCGTCTTCCAGCTGATGTTCGCGATCCTCACCCCGGCCCTGATCAGCGGCGCCCTCGCCGACCGCGTGAAGTTCACCGCCTGGGCCCTGTTCATCGCCCTGTGGGTCACCGTCGTCTACTTCCCCGTCGCCCACTGGGTCTGGGGCTCCGGCGGCTGGCTCTTCGAGATGGGCGTCATCGACTTCGCCGGCGGTACGGCGGTCCACATCAACGCCGGTGCCGCGGCCCTCGGCGTGATCCTCGTCATCGGCAAGCGCGTCGGCTTCAAGAAGGACCCGATGCGCCCGCACAGCCTCCCGCTGGTCATGCTCGGCGCCGGTCTGCTCTGGTTCGGCTGGTTCGGCTTCAACGCCGGCTCCTGGCTCGGCAACGACGACGGCGTCGGCGCCGTGATGTTCGTCAACACCCAGGTCGCCACCGCCGCCGCCATGCTCGCCTGGCTCGCGTACGAGAAGATCCGCCACGGCTCCTTCACCACCCTCGGCGCCGCCTCCGGCGCGGTCGCCGGTCTGGTCGCCATCACCCCGGCCGGCGGCTCCGTCAGCCCGCTCGGCGCGATCGCCGTCGGCGCCATCGCCGGCCTCGTCTGCGCCATGGCCGTCGGCCTGAAGTACAAGTTCGGCTACGACGACTCCCTCGACGTCATCGGCGTCCACCTCGTCGGCGGTGTCATCGGCTCCCTCCTGGTCGGCTTCTTCGCCACCGGCGGAGTCCAGTCCGACGCCAAGGGCCTCTTCTACGGCGGCGGCCTCGACCAGCTCGGCAAGCAGGCCGTCGGCGTCTTCGCCGTCCTCGCCTACTCTCTTGTCGCGTCCGCGATCCTCGCGCTGATCATCGACAAGACGATGGGCATGCGGGTCAGCGAGGACGACGAGGTCTCCGGTATCGACCAGGTCGAGCACGCCGAGACCGCCTACGACTTCAGCGGAGCCGGCGGCGGCGCCTCCTCGCGCTCCACCGCCGCGCCCGCCCCCGCAGTTACGGAGACCAAGAAGGTGGACGCATGAAGCTCATCACCGCAGTCGTGAAGCCGCACCGGCTGGACGAGATCAAGGAGGCCCTCCAGGCCTTCGGAGTCCAGGGGCTCACGGTCACCGAGGCCAGCGGATACGGCCGCCAGCGCGGCCACACCGAGGTCTACCGCGGTGCCGAGTACACCGTCGACCTGGTGCCCAAGATCCGGATCGAGGTCCTGGTCGAGGACGACGACGCCGAACAGCTCATCGACGTCGTGGTCAAGGCCGCCCGAACCGGCAAGATCGGTGACGGCAAGGTGTGGAGCGTGCCGGTCGAGACCGCCGTCCGCGTCCGCACCGGCGAACGCGGTCCGGACGCACTGTAGGCAACGCGGATAGGGAGCTGCTGGGTGACGAGCGTCGATGTGAGTACGCAAGCGGAAGACTCCGGACCCAGCGGCTACGCGGCGGCCCGGCTGCGCCTTCTGGGGGAGAAGGAGCAGTCCGGGCCGCCGCGCCGTGCCGCACTGGCCCGGCTCACCGACGACTGGCTGACCGGCCTGTTCGCCGCCGCCCGGCCGCCACGAGGGGTGGCGCTCGTCGCCGTCGGCGGCTACGGGCGCGGCGAACTCTCCCCCCGCAGCGACCTCGATCTGCTGCTCCTGCACGACGGAACCGCCGACGCGGGCGAGATCGCCACCCTCGCCGACCGCATCTGGTACCCGGTATGGGACCTCGGCCTCGCCCTCGACCACTCCGTCCGCACCCCCGCCGAGGCCCGGAAGACCGCCGGGGAGGACCTGAAGGTCCAGCTCGGACTCCTCGACGCCCGGCCCGTCGCGGGCGACCACGGACTCGTCGCCGGCCTGCGCACCGCCGTCCTCGCCGACTGGCGCAACCAGGCGCCCAAGCGGCTCCCCGAACTCCACGAGCTCTGCCGCGACCGGGCCGAACGCATGGGCGAGCTGCAGTTCCTTCTCGAACCCGACCTCAAGGAGGCCCGCGGCGGACTCCGCGACGCCCAGGTCCTGCGCGCCGTCGCCGCCTCCTGGCTCGCCGACGCGCCCAGGGAAGGCCTCGACGCCGCCCGCCGCCGTCTCCTCGACGCCCGCGACGCGCTGCACCTGGCGACGGGACGGGCCACCGACCGCCTCGCGCTCCAGGAACAGGACGCGGTCGCCCAGGAACTGGGCCTCCTCGACGCCGACACCCTGCTGCGCGAGGTGTACGAGGCCGCGCGGATCATCTCGTACGCCACCGACGTCACCTGGCGCGAGGTCAACCGGGTCCTCAAGGCACGCTCCGCCCGGCCCCGGCTGCGCGCCCTCCTCGGCGGCCGGTCCGGCGGCGGGAAACCGCCGATCGAGCGCACCCCCCTGGCCGAGGGCGTCGTCGAGATGGACGGCGAGGTCGTCCTCGCCCGCGGCGCCAGGCCGGAACGCGACTCCGTCCTGCCCCTGCGGGCCGCCGCGGCCGCCGCCCAGTCCGGGCTGCCCATCTCCCTGCACGCCGTACGCCGGCTCGCGGCCGCCGCCAAACCGCTGCCGGTGCCCTGGCCGGCCGAGGCGCGCGAGGAACTGGTCACCCTGCTCGGCGCGGGGGAGGCCACCGTTCCCGTCTGGGAGGCGCTGGAGGCCGAAGGGCTCATCACCCGGCTCCTGCCCGACTGGGAGCGGGTGCGCTGCCGGCCCCAGCGCAACCCCGTCCACACCTGGACCGTCGACCGCCACCTCGTCGAGACCGCCGTCCGCGCCTCCTCGCTGACCCGCCGCGTCGGCCGGCCCGACCTGCTGCTCGTCGCCGCCCTGCTCCACGACATCGGCAAGGGCTGGCCGGGCGACCACTCGGTGGCCGGCGAGACCATCGCCCGCGACCTCGCGGTCCGGATCGGCTTCGACCGCGCCGACGTGGCCGTCATCGCCACCGTCGTCCGCCACCACCTGCTGCTCGTCGAGACCGCGACCCGGCGCGACCTGGACGACCCCGCGACCGTCCAGGCCGTGGCGGCGGCCGTCGGAACACCGGGCGCCCTCGAACTGCTGCACGCCCTCACCGAGGCCGACGCGCTGGCCACCGGACCCGCCGCCTGGTCCTCCTGGCGCGCCTCGCTCGTCGCCGACCTGGTGAAACGGGTCGGCGCCGTCCTCGCGGGCGAGCCGGCGGCCGAACCGGAACCGGCCGCGCCCAACGCGGAACAGGAACGCCTCGCGATCGAGGCGCTGCGGACCGGCGAGCCCGTCCTCGCCCTGCGCACCCAGCCGGAGACCCCGGGGGAGTCCGAGGAACCCGAACCGGTCGGCGTCGAACTCCTCATCGCCCTGCCCGACCAGTCCGGCGTCCTGCCGGCCGCGGCCGGAGTCCTCGCCCTGCACCGCCTGACCGTACGGGCCGCGGACCTGCGCGCCGTCGAACTTCCCACCGAGCTCGGCCCGGGCGCGGTCCTCGTCCTGAACTGGCGCGTCGCGGCCGAGTACGGCTCCCTGCCGCAGGCCGCCCGGCTCCGTGCCGACCTCGTCAGGGCCCTGGACGGCACCCTGGACATCCCCGCCCGCCTGGCCGAACGCGAGGCCGCCTACCCCCGGCGCCGCGGCGTCACCGCCCCACCGCCCCGCGTCACGGTCGCCGCCGCCGACTCCCGCCTCGCCACCGTCATCGAGGTCCGCGCCCAGGACGCCCCCGGCCTGCTCCACCGCATCGGCCGCGCCCTGGAGGGCGCGACCGTCCGCGTCAGAAGCGCCCACGTCTCCACGCTGGGCGCGAACGCCGTGGACACGCTGTACGTGACCCGCCCCGACGGCTCCCTCCTCGCCGACGAGGAGGCGGCCGACCTGGCGAAGGCCCTGGAGAGCGCGCTGCGGTGAGGACTGTGACGTGGATCCGCGCCGCTCGTTGAGCACGGCGTGCTCCCCGCGCGAGCGGGAGGTGAACCTCAGGCCAAGGACCGGGCCGCCGGTGCCGAAGTCTGCTCCCCACACACGCGGGGGTCTCGTGCCCCCCGTCCGCTGGTTTCGGCAGGCGGGGACACGCACTTCGAGCGGCCAGATACCCTGGAGGGCAATTCGTCCGCCCGCCCCCGACACCGAGGATCCGCGACCACCGTGTTCGATACCCTCTCCGACCGCCTTGCAGCGACATTCAAGAATCTCCGGGGCAAGGGCCGCCTGTCCGAGGCGGACATCGACGCCACCGCGCGCGAGATCCGTATCGCTCTCCTCGAGGCGGACGTCGCCCTGCCCGTCGTCCGGGCGTTCATCCGACAGGTAAAGGAGCGGGCCACCGGCGCCGAGGTCTCCCAGGCGCTGAACCCCGCCCAGCAGGTCATCAAGATCGTCAACGAGGAGCTCGTCGGCATCCTCGGCGGCGAGACCCGGCGCCTGCGGTTCGCCAAGACCGCGCCGACCGTGATCATGCTCGCCGGTCTCCAGGGCGCCGGTAAGACCACCCTCGCCGGAAAGCTCGGCCTCTGGCTCAAGAGCCAGGGCCACTCCCCGCTGCTCGTCGCCTGCGACCTCCAGCGCCCCAACGCCGTCACCCAGCTCGGCGTCGTCGCCGAGCGCGCCGGCGTGGCTTTCTACGGTCCGCAGCCGGGCAACGGCGTCGGTGACCCGGTCCAGGTCGCCAAGGACTCGATCGAGTACGCGCGCACCAAGCAGTACGACCTCGTCATCGTCG
Organism: Streptomyces sp. ISL-36; assembly: GCF_018614205.1. Classification (GTDB taxonomy): domain Bacteria; phylum Actinomycetota; class Actinomycetes; order Streptomycetales; family Streptomycetaceae; genus Streptomyces. The sequence continues at coordinate 15,059 of NZ_JAGGOS010000025.1, forward strand.
ACACCGCCGGCCGCCTCGGCATCGACCAGGAGCTGATGCAGCAGGCCGCGGACATCCGCGACGCCGTCAGCCCCGACGAGGTCCTCTTCGTCGTCGACGCCATGATCGGTCAGGACGCGGTCAACACCGCCGAGGCCTTCCGCGACGGCGTCGGCTTCGACGGCGTCGTGCTCTCCAAGCTCGACGGCGACGCCCGCGGTGGTGCCGCGCTCTCCATCGCGCACGTCACCGGCCGCCAGATCATGTTCGCCTCCAACGGCGAGAAGCTGGACGACTTCGACGCGTTCCACCCGGACCGCATGGCGTCCCGCATCCTCGGCATGGGCGACATGCTCTCGCTCATCGAGAAGGCCGAGCAGACCTTCAGCCAGGAAGAGGCCGCCAAGATGGCCTCCAAGCTGGCGTCCAAGAAGGGCCAGGAATTCACGCTCGACGACTTCCTCGCCCAGATGGAGCAGGTCCGCAAGATGGGCTCCATCTCCAAGCTCCTCGGCATGCTCCCCGGCATGGCGCAGATGAAGGAGCAGATCAACAACATCGACGAGCGGGACGTCGACCGCACGGCCGCCATCATCAAGTCGATGACCCCGGCCGAGCGCCAGGACCCGACCCTCATCAACGGCTCGCGCCGCGCCCGTATCGCCAAGGGCTCCGGCGTGGAGGTCAGCGCGGTCAAGGGCCTGGTCGAGCGGTTCTTCGAGGCCCGCAAGATGATGTCCCGCATGGCCCAGGGCGGCGGCATGCCGGGCATGCCCGGCATGCCGGGCATGGGCGGCGGCCCCGGCCGCCAGAAGAAGCAGATCAAGCAGGCCAAGGGCAAGCGCAAGAGCGGCAACCCGATGAAGCGCAAGGCGGAGGAGGAGGCGGCCGCCGCGCGCCGCGAGCAGGCGCAGCAGGGCGGCGCGTTCGGGCTCCCGGCGGCGGGCCAGACCCCGCAGGACTTCGAGCTGCCCGACGAGTTCAAGAAGTTCATGGGCTGACACGCCCACGGTTCGACGAGAAGGGGCCCGGCGGTCCGAAACCGCTCCGGGCCCTTTCTCATCCCCGTGCCACGCCCGTTTCCTCCCCGTGCCACCCCCGCGATGCCGGGTTCGTCCCGTTCTCGCATCATGGGGCTGACGTCGGCTTGAGGAGAGCAGCGTGGCCAACCCCGTACCCCCGCGCGACCGGACCGACCAGCCGTGGCGCTCGGAAGGGGCCCCGCCGCCCCCGCCGTCGAAGCGGAAGATGCCGGGCGGGTGGGGCGGCCTCATCCTCACCGCGCTGGTGGTCTATCTCCTCGCCAACCTCGTCCTGTCCTTCTTCAACAGGGGCGACGAACCCACGATCTCGTACACCGAATTCAGCAAACAGGTCACCGCGGGCAACGTCACCAAGATCTACTCCAAGGGCGACGCCATCCAGGGGCAGTTGAAGAACAAGCAGCCCGTCCCCGACGGCAAAGGCGACTACACCAAGTTCCTCACCCAGCGGCCCGCCTTCGCCGACGACAAGCTCTGGGACGAACTGACCCGGCAGAAGGTCACCGTCACCGCCGAACCCGTCGTCCAGGAGCGCAGCTTCCTCTCCAACCTGCTGATCTCCCTCGCGCCCATGCTGCTGCTCGTCCTGCTGTGGGTGTTCATCGCCCGCCGGATGAGATCCGGGATGGGCGGCGCGGGCGGCATGCTCGGCCGCAGGGCCCCGCCCAAGCCGGTCGAGCTGCAGGCGGGCGCCACCCGCACCACCTTCGAGGACGTGGCCGGCATCGACGAGGTCGAGGGCGAGCTCAACGACGTCGTCGACTTCCTCAAGAACCCCGCCGCCTACCGCGAGATGGGCGCCAAGATGCCCCGCGGCGTCCTCCTCGCCGGCCCGCCCGGAACCGGCAAGACCCTCCTCGCGCGGGCCGTGGCGGGCGAGGCCGGTGTGCCGTTCTTCTCCGCCTCGGCCTCGGAGTTCATCGAGATGATCGTGGGCGTCGGCGCCTCGCGCGTACGGGAGCTGTTCGCCGAGGCCCGCAAGGTCGCCCCCGCGATCATCTTCATCGACGAGATCGACACCATCGGCCGGGCCCGCGCCGGCGGATCCGGTATGGGCGGCCACGACGAACGCGAGCAGACGCTCAACCAGATCCTCACCGAGATGGACGGCTTCACCGGCTCCGAGGGCGTCATCGTCCTCGCCGCCACCAACCGCGCCGACGTCCTCGACCCCGCGCTGACCCGCCCCGGCCGCTTCGACCGGATCGTGCACGTGAACCCGCCCGACCGCGGAGGCCGCGAGGCCATCCTCAGGATCCACACCCGCGACATCCCACTCGCCCAGGACGTCGACCTGGCCCAGGTGGCCCGCACGACCCCCGGCATGACCGGCGCCGAACTCGCCAACCTCGCCAACGAGGCCGCGCTCCTCGCCGTCAAGCGGCAGCAGAAGACGGTGACCCGGTCCGACCTCTCCGACGCCCTGGAGAAGGTCCAGCTCGGCGCGGAACGGCCGCTGGTCATGCCGGACGAGGAACGCCGTCGCACCGCCTACCACGAGAGCGGCCACGCCCTGCTCGGCATGCTCCAGCCCGGCGCCGACCCGGTCCGCAAGATCACCATCGTGCCGCGCGGCCGCGCGCTGGGCGTCACACTGTCGACGCCGGACGCCGACAAGTACGCGTACACGGAGGAGTACCTGCGCGGCCGGATCATCGGCGCGCTCGGCGGCATGGCCGCCGAACAGGTCGTCTTCGGCGTCGTCACCACCGGCTCCGAGAGCGACCTGGAACAGGTCACCAACATCGCCCGCGGCATGGCCGGACGCTGGGGCATGAGCGAACGGGTCGGCCGCCTCACGGCCATCCCGAGCGACGCCCAGCAGGCCTACGGGCTCTCCGCGGCCCCGGCGACCCTCGACACGGTCGCCGAGGAGATGCGCCGGATCGTGGACGAGTGCTACGAGAGCGCCGTCCGCCTGCTCGGTGAGAACCGCGATCGGCTCGACGCACTGGCCGCGGCCCTGCTCGCGAACGAGACCCTGGAGGAGGACGCGGCCTACCGCGCCGCGGGCATCACCCGGTTGACGAAGGACGCCTAGCTAGGGCCCCGGAGCGTGTCCGGAAAGTCCCTGGCCGCCGCGGCGCCGCCGTGCGAGCCGCGACGACCGCCCGTGCGAGCCGGGACGCTGCCCTACGCGCCGGCGCCGGCCGTGCGCGCCGGGGCGCCGCCCGTCAGGGCACGCGGGCGATCAGATAGCGGAAGACGTTCGGCATCCACACCGTGCCGTCCCTACGGACGTACGGATCCAGCGCCTCCATGATCTCCTTCTCCACCTGGGACACGTCCGTCGCCCGGATCGCCGCGTCGAAGTCACCCGTCGACAGCAGCCCCCGCACCGCGCTGTCCGGGTCCGCGTACCCGAACGGGCAGGACACCCGGCCCGAGCCGTCCGGCCTCAGACCGGCGTACGCCATCACGTCCTCCAGCGCGTCGCGGGGCGCGGGCCGCCAGCCCGTCAGCCGCGCCGCGACCCGCAGCACCGACGCCGTCGCGCACCGCTCCGGCGGCCCCCAGCCGGCGAGCACGATCGCCGTGCCCGATGCGGCCGTACGGGTGACGGCCGCCAGCTCCGGCCCCAGTCCCGCCGAGGTGTGGAACGCCGTGACCACGTCGTGCGCGGAGCCCCCGACGTCCGCCGGCGCGCCCGCCACGACGCTGTGTCCCTCGCCCTCCGGCAGCCGCTCCCTGGCCAGCTCCACGCGCGCGTGGTCCCCGTCCACGCCGGTCACCCGCGCGCCCCGCGAGGCCGCCATCAGCAGCGCGAGGCCCGACCCGCAGCCGAGCCCGAGGACCCGGGTGCGGGGCCCCACGTCGAGACGGTCGTACACCGCCTCGTAGAGCGGCACGAGCATCCGCTCCTGGATCTCCGCCCAGTCGCGTGCGGGGTCGTGCCGGACGAGCGTAGATGTCATGGAATGCGCCCCAATCAGTAGCCTGTCGACGGCCCCCGTGTCCGTGCGCGTCCGCATCCCCCCCCCGTATGTCAGGGAACTGCGCATCCGTGCCCGCGTCCAGTGCTCACGCCGAACGAGTCCCGGCCACTTCCCCGACCGCACCCCCGATCGCCTCCCGGCCCGCGCCGGAGGCCGCACCTCGGGTCGCCCCCCATCCGCGCCTCGGGTCGCCCCCAGCCGCACGTCGGGGACGCATCCCGTACGGACCGGGCCGGTGCGCCGCCTTGCACCGAGACCCGGTACTGTCCCTGCGACGACCTTTCGGGCGCGTACGCCACTTCTACGCGCCGGGGCGTATGCGCCGCTACGCACCACCTTGCCGTGAGCTGCGAGCCTTCTCCGCACATCGGCGCACTGGCCCTCCTCAGGACGCATCAAGGGCAACTGACGGGTACGTGCAAAATATTTGGGATGCCCCGTAATGGAACCCGCGAGCGTCCCGGCTCGTTGTACGCGACGTGAGCACGACACCACCTGTTCTCGCCGCAGAGCTGGCACAGGCGTGGGCCGACATTCAGCGGCACCACCCCGAACTGCCGGATCTTGCCGCGCCCGAGTCCCTGATCGGAGAGTCCTCGTCCGCCTGCGGCGCCGAGCTCTCCTTCGAGCGACTGCTCCATGAGGCAGTCCACGGCATCGCCGCCGCCCGAGGAGTCCGTGACACCTCGCGCGCCGGTCGCTATCACAACCGCAGATTCCTCGCGATCGCCGAGGAGATGGGGCTGGACCACCCCGAGGAGCCGCACGCCAGCAGCGGCTTCTCCCTGGTCACGCTCAACCCCGAGGCGAGGCGGCGGTACCGCCCCACGATCGAGCGGCTCCAGCGGGCCCTCAGGGCGCACACCGTCGCGACGGCCGCGGACACCAAGCGCTCCTTCCGGGGGCCGGCCGCCCGTCACGGCTCCTCCGGCGGCGGCGTGCGGGTGAAGGCCGTCTGCGACTGCGGCCGCAACGTCCGCGTCGTCCCCTCGGTCCTCGCCCAGGCGCCCATCGTCTGCGGCGGCTGCGGCAAGCCGTTCCGCATCCCCGAAACGGTCGGTGCGGCGAGCTGACCCCGGACCCCACCGGGTCCGGGGCGCCACGGGCGTGTGGCACAATGGCTAGCTGTACTCGACAGCCGCACAGGACCCCTCTCTCCTCCGGCTGACGCGTCCATCGGGCACCCGAGTACCGCAACCCCACGTGGCATCTCATGTGCCCAACCACGTCAAGACCAGGAGACACCACTCCAGTGGCAGTCAAGATCAAGCTCAAGCGCCTCGGCAAGATTCGCCAGCCGCACTACCGCATCGTCGTCGCCGACTCCCGCACCCGCCGGGACGGTCGTGCGATCGAGGAGATCGGTCTGTACCACCCGACGTACAACCCGTCGAAGATCGAGGTCGACTCGGAGCGTGCGCAGTACTGGCTGTCCGTCGGCGCGCAGCCGACCGAGCCGGTTCTCGCCATCCTGAAGCTCACCGGCGACTGGCAGAAGCACAAGGGCCTGCCGGCCCCGGCGCCGCTGCTGCAGCCGGAGACGAAGGAAGACAAGCGCGCTTCGTTCGACGTGTTCGCCAAGACGCTCGAGGGCGACGACGCCAAGGGTGAGGCCATCACCCCGAAGGCGAAGAAGGCCGACAAGAAGGCGGACGAGGCCGAGGCCGCGTCCACCGAGTCGACCGAGGCCTGAGCATGCTCGAGGAGGCTCTCGAGCACCTCGTGAAGGGCATCGTCGACAACCCCGATGATGTGCAGGTCGCCTCGCGCAACCTGCGCCGTGGCCGCGTGCTGGAGGTCCGGGTGCACCCCGACGACCTCGGCAAGGTGATCGGCCGCAACGGCCGCACCGCGCGTGCGCTGCGTACCGTCGTGGGCGCCATCGGCGGCCGTGGCATCCGGGTCGACCTCGTCGACGTGGACCAGGTCCGCTGAAGAAGTTGACTGTTTCACCTTAGATGCGCCGGCAACGGGCCGGGGAGGGCATAGCGCCCGCCCCGGCCCGTCGTCGTCCGACAGGAGAGTGTGTAAGTCGTGCAGCTGGTAGTCGCGCGGATCGGCCGCGCCCACGGCATCAAGGGCGAAGTCACCGTCGAGGTGCGTACGGACGAGCCCGAACTGAGGCTCGGCCCCGGAGCCGTCCTGGCCACCGACCCGGCCTCCGTCGGCCCCCTGACCATCGAGACCGGACGCGTGCACAGCGGCCGGCTGCTGCTCCGCTTCGAGGGCGTACGGGACCGCAACGGCGCCGAGGCCCTGCGCAACACCCTCCTCATCGCCGACGTCGACCCCGACGAGACGCCGGACGAGGACGACGAGTACTACGACCACCAGCTCATGGACCTGGACGTCGTACTCACCGACGGCACCGAGGTCGGCCGCATCACCGAGATCTCCCACCTGCCGTCCCAGGACCTCTTCATCGTCGAGCGGCCCGACGGCACCGAACTGATGATCCCGTTCGTCGAGGAGATCGTCACCGACATCGACCTGGAGCAGCAGCGGGCCGTCATCGACCCGCCGCCCGGTCTCATCGACGACCGCGCCGAGATCGCCTCCGCCCGGGACGCCGAAGACACGGAGGACGCAGAGGCCGCCAAGGGCACCGGGGCCGCCAAGGGCATCCAGGACACCAAGGCGGCCGAGGGCGAGGACGCGTCCTGATGCGGCTCGACGTCGTCACGATCTTCCCCGAGTACCTGGAACCGCTGAACGTCTCCCTGGTCGGCAAGGCACGCGCGCGGGGACAGCTCCACGTCCACGTCCACGACCTGCGCGAGTGGACCTACGACCGGCACAACACGGTCGACGACACCCCTTACGGCGGCGGCCCCGGCATGGTCATGAAGACCGAGCCCTGGGGCGAGGCCCTCGACCAGACCCTCGCCGACGGCTTCGAAGCGGGCGCACACGGCCCCGTCCTCGTCGTCCCCACCCCCAGTGGGCGCCCCTTCACCCAGGAACTCGCCGTCGAGCTCTCCGAGCGGCCCTGGCTGATCTTCGCCCCCGCCCGCTACGAGGGCATCGACCGCCGGGTCATGGACGAGTACGCGACCCGGATGCCGGTCTTCGAGGTCTCCATCGGCGACTACGTCCTGGCCGGCGGCGAGGCCGCCGTGCTCGTGATCACCGAGGCGGTGGCCCGGCTGCTGCCCGGCGTCCTCGGCAACGCCGAGTCCCACCGCGACGACTCCTTCGCGCCGGGGGCCATGGCCAACCTCCTGGAGGGGCCCGTCTACACCAAGCCCCCCCAGTGGCGTGGGCGCGCCATTCCCGACGTACTCCTCAGCGGACACCACGGGAAGATCGCCCGCTGGCGGCGCGACGAGGCCTTCCGGCGTACGGCGCAGAACCGGCCGGAGCTGATCGAACGCTGCGACCCCTCCCTCTTCGACAAGAAGGACCGGGAGACGCTCTCCCTGCTGGGCTGGGCCCCGGAGCCCGGCGGCCGATTTTGGCGCAGGCCCGACGCCATGGAAGAATAGGCGGCTGCTGTCCGTACGGCGTGCGCCCCTGCCACAGGGGGACGACGCGCGCCCGGTGCGGACCGCGCCCCATCTCCTCTTCGAACGTTCCGCTGATGACCTGTGGCATCAGCGAGGAAAGAGACCACCATGGCCTCCCTGCTCGACTCGGTCACCGCGGGTTCGATCCGCACCGACCTCCCCGCCTTCCGTCCCGGCGACACCGTGAACGTCCACGTGCGCGTCATCGAGGGCAACCGCTCCCGTATCCAGCAGTTCAAGGGCGTCGTCATCCGCCGCCAGGGCTCGGGCGTCAGCGAGACCTTCACGGTCCGCAAGGTCTCGTTCTCCGTCGGCGTCGAGCGCACCTTCCCGGTGAACAGCCCGATCTTCGAGAAGATCGAGCTCGTCAGCCGCGGTGACGTCCGTCGCGCCAAGCTCTACTACCTGCGTGAGCTGCGCGGCAAGGCTGCCAAGATCAAGGAGAAGCGCGACAACTGAGCTTCGGCTCACCGTTCGCGCGGGGCTTCCACTCCATGAGTCACAGGGCGGCCGGATAGGCTCAGCCCCCGATGGACACCGAAGCACAGCACACGGAGCGCGACCGCTCCTCCGAGACGGAGGAGCGGTCGCGCTCCGCGCGCGTTTCCGGCCCTGACGCGGGCCCTTCGACGGAGCCCGAGGACGACCGGCACGAAGCCGCCGCCGTGTGGTCCTGGCGCCGTACAGGCGCCGTCGGGGGCGTCTGCGTCGTCTTCCTGCTGCTCCTGAGCCACTTCGTGATGCAGCCGTTCCTGATCCCCAGCGGCTCCATGGAGCCCACGCTCCAGGTCGGCGACCGGATCCTCGTCAACAAGCTGGCGTACCGCTTCGGCGATCAGCCGCGCCGCGGTGACGTGGTCGTCTTCGACGGCACCGGATCGTTTCTCCAGGAGCCCGCCGAGCAGAACCCGGTCACCGGTCTGCTGCGCGGCGCCGCCGCCTCCCTCGGCCTCGCCGAGCCGGCCGAGACCGACTTCGTGAAGCGCGTGGTGGGCGTGGGAGGCGACCGCGTCGTCTGCTGCGACGGGAACGGCCGGCTCACCGTCAACGGTGTGCCCGTCGAGGAGCGGTACGTCCTGCTCGGCGACGCGGCCTCGAAGGTGCCTTTCGACATCGTCGTACCGCAGGGCACCCTCTGGGTGATGGGCGACCACCGCAGCCAGTCCAGCGACTCCCGTGACCACCTGGGGCAGCCGGGCGGCGGCATGGTGCCCGTCGAGCAGGTCGTCGGACGGGCCGACTGGATCGCCTGGCCCTTCGGCCGCTGGTCCGTCGTACCGGCGACCGGTGCCTTCGACGCCGTACCCGCTCCCGCGGCGGGGCGCCATGGGTAACCGCGGCAAACCGGCCGGACAGCGCGGCGACACACGGCTCCCCACCGGCTCCCGGCCCACGGACGGCGCCCGGCCGCTGCCCGGCCGGGCGGAACGGCGCAGGCTCGCCCGCAAGGTCAAACGCCGACGGCAGCGCTCCGCGGTCAAGGAGATCCCGCTCCTGATCACCGTCGCCGTGCTGATCGCGCTGGTCCTGAAGACCTTCCTCGTCCAGGCGTTCGTCATCCCGTCCGGCTCCATGGAGCAGACGATCCGGATCGACGACCGGGTCCTGGTCGACAAGCTGACGCCCTGGTTCGGCGCCGAGCCGCAGCGCGGCGACGTCGTCGTCTTCAAGGACCCCGGAAACTGGCTCCAGAAGGACACCGCGCCCCCCGCCGACGATCCCGTCGGCGTCAAGCAGGTCAAGCAGGCCCTGACCTTCATCGGACTGCTGCCCTCGGCCGATGAGCGCGACCTGATCAAGCGGGTCGTCGCGGTCGGTGGCGACACGGTCAGGTGCTGCGACGCGAAGGGACGGATCACCGTCAACGGCGTCCCCCTCGACGAACCGTATCTGCACCCGGGGAACGAGCCCTCGAAGATCAAGTTCGAGGTGAAGGTGCCCCCGGGCCGGATCTTCGTGATGGGCGACCACCGCTCGGACTCCGCCGACTCCCGCTTCCACCTCGACGAGAAGGACCGGGGAACGGTCTCCGAGGAGGAGGTCGTGGGCCGCGCCGTCTTCATCGGGTGGCCCGTGGGCCACTGGCGCCGCCTGGAGGAACGTGAGACGTACACGTCCGTACCGGACGGCCGTTCGGGCGCTGCGTCCGCTCTCGGCGCGTCGCATAGTGTGTCCTCGCGGAATCTGAACGGATTGCCCTGGCTCCCGACCCCTGCGGAACTCCCGCTCGTTATGGGAGTGATGGGCCTGTCCCTGTTCTGGGGCAGGCATATGCACGGACTGAGGAGTGGATGTGGGGGATGTGGCCGTCGGCGCACGATCCGGACACGACGAGCCCGAGGAGAGGCCCGACCAGCACGGCGAGTCGTCGGTGGCCATGAGGGATGACTCCCCCGGCCGGCAGGACGCCGACCCCGCGGACGCCGAGGGCGAGACCGGGCAGAGCGGCAAGGACGCGAAGAAGCCCCGCTCCTTCTGGAAGGAACTGCCACTGCTGATCGGTATCGCGCTGCTGCTCGCGCTGCTGATCAAGACCTTCCTGGTGCAGGCGTTCTCGATCCCCTCGGACTCGATGATGAACACACTGCAGCGTGGCGACCGGGTTCTGGTGGACAAGCTGACCCCCTGGTTCGGCTCCGAGCCCGAGCGCGGCGAGGTCGTCGTCTTCCACGACCCGGGCGGCTGGCTGGAGGGCGAGCCCACCCCCGACCCGAACGTGGTGCAGAAGTTCCTCAGCTTCATCGGCCTGATGCCGTCGGCCGAGGAGAAGGACCTGATCAAGCGGGTCATCGCCGTCGGCGGCGACACGGTCTCCTGCAAGGAGGGCGGCAAAGTCGTGCTCAACGGCAAGCCGCTCGACGAGACCGCGTACATCTACCCCGGCTCCACTCCCTGCGGCGACAAGCCGTTCGGGCCGATCACCATCCCCGAGGGCAGCATCTGGGTGATGGGCGACAACCGGCAGAACTCGCTGGACTCCCGCTACCACCAGAACCTCGCCGGAGGCGGCACCGTCTCCAACGACGGCGTCGTCGGACGCGCGATCGTGGTGGCCTGGCCCGTGACCCGCTGGGCGACGCTCCCCGTCCCGGACGTCTTCGACCAGCCCGGCCTCAGCCAGGCGATGACCGTCGCCCCGGGTGCGGCAGGACTGGCCGGCGCCCTGCCGCTCGTCCTGTGGCGAAGGAAGAGGCTCACCTCTCGGCATACCGCCCAGTAGCAAGGCGCGGGTAGGGTGCCGTCCCAGATCGTCGAACCGACCTCCGAGGTGGGGAGCGCTGGGATGAGCGGAACCATACGAACGGACGGCGGCCGCGGCCGCCTCGGCAGCGTGCTGTCGGGGCTGGTCGTGGCCGTCGGCTGTGTGCTCTTCCTCGGCGGATTCGCCTGGGGAGCCGTGCTCTACCAGCCCTACACCGTGCCCAGCGACTCGATGACCCCCACCCTCGACGTCGGCTCCCGGGTCCTCGCCCAGCGGATCGACGGCGACGAGGTGCGCCGCGGCGACATCGTCGTCTTCAACGACCCGCTCTGGGGCGACGTGCCCATGGTCAAGCGCGTCGTCGGCGTCGGAGGCGACAAGGTCGCCTGCTGCGACGCCGACGGGCGGCTCACCCTCAACGGCAAGCCCGTCGAGGAACCGTATCTGCGGCCCGGCGCCCCGGCCTCCGGACAGGAGTTCTCCGCCACCGTGCCGGACGGGAACCTCTTCCTCCTCGGCGACGAGCGACACAACTCCCTGGACTCCCGCGTCCACCTCCAGGAAGCCGGCCAGGGCTCCGTCCCCCGCTCCGCGGTCACCGCCCGCGTCGACGCCGTCGCCTGGCCCGACAACCACGTCGTCGAGCGCCCGGCGGGCTTCACGGCACTGCCGGGCGGCACCTCACGCCCCGGGCCCGTGGAGCCCCTCTTCTACGCCGTCGTGGCCGGGTGTGTACTGATCCTGGCGGGAGCCGCCCAAGGACCGGTCGCACGGCTCCTGACCGGACGGTCCCGATCCCGCGGGAAGCCGGTGAACGCGTGACGGACCAGAAGACCGAGCTACGGCGCGTGGCACGGGTCATCCTCCTCGACCCCGACGACCGCATCCTCCTCCTGCACGGGTACGAGCCCGACGACCCGGACCAGACCTGGTGGTTCACCCCCGGCGGCGGCCTGGAGGGCGACGAGACCCGCGAACAGGCCGCGCTGCGCGAACTGGCGGAGGAGACCGGGATCACCGACGTAGAACTCGGCCCGGTCCTCTGGCAGCGAATCTGCTCCTTCCCCTTCGACGGACGGCGCTGGGACCAGGACGAGTGGTACTACCTGGCACGAACCACCCGCACCGAGACCGCTCCCGCCGGCCTCACCGAGCTGGAGGCACGCAGCGTCGCGGGGCTGAGGTGGTGGACCTCCGCCGAACTGTCGGCGGCCCGTGAGACGGTGTACCCGACCAGACTCGCCGAGCTGCTGCACAGGCTGCTCGACGAGGGACCTCCGAGTGCACCGGTGGTTCTCGCCCCGGAAATCGCCTAGGGGTGCGAGCGACTGGCGCACAATGGGGGGACGCACGGCTGAAGGGGAACATGCCATGAGCGCCGAGGACCTCGAGAAGTACGAGACCGAGATGGAGCTGAAGCTCTACCGGGAGTACCGCGACGTCGTCGGGCTGTTCAAATACGTGATCGAAACCGAGCGGCGCTTCTACCTCACCAACGACTACGAGATGCAGGTGCACTCGGTCCAGGGCGAGGTCTTCTTCGAGGTCTCCATGGCCGACGCCTGGGTCTGGGACATGTACCGGCCGGCGAGGTTCGTCAAGCAGGTACGCGTCCTCACCTTCAAGGACGTGAACATCGAAGAGCTCAACAAGAGCGACCTGGAGCTTCCCGGCAGCTGAAACCACCCGGACGGGTGAGGCGCTTCTCCACAGCACCCCATCCGTCCACAGCGCCCGACGCGGAGCGTCGCAAGGCGTCACAGTCGGTGCCGGAGGTGGTACCGATGACCACGAAGCCCCAGCACGACGCACCACGACAGCCCGCCCTGGCGAAGAACGCCCTCGGCACCTACGGAGAAGGGCTGGCCGTCCGCCGGCTCACCGCGACCGGGATGACCGTCCTCGCACGGAACTGGCGCTGCGGACGCGCAGGAGAGATCGACATCGTCGCCCGCGACGGCGACACCCTCGTCATCTGCGAAGTGAAGACCCGCCGCGAAGGCGCCTTCCAACACCCCATGGCCGCCGTCACCCCCACCAAGGCCGACCGGCTCAAACGGCTCGCGGCCTGCTGGCTCGACCGCCACGGCGGACCACCACCCCCCGGCGGCGTCCGCATCGACCTGATCGGCATCCTCCTGCCCCGCCGCGGCGCACCCGTCGTCACCCACGCCCAAGGGGTGGCCTGATGGGATTCGCCCGCACCTGCTCCGTCGCCCTCGTCGGAGTCGAAGGAGTCGTCGTCGAGGTCCAGGCCGACCTCGAACCCGGAGTCGCCGCCTTCACCCTCGTCGGCCTCCCCGACAAGAGCCTCAGCGAGAGCCGCGACCGCGTCAGGGCAGCCATCGTCAACTCCGACGCCGAATGGCCCCAGAAGAAACTCACCGTCGGACTCAGCCCCGCCTCCGTCCCCAAAGGCGGATCCGGATTCGACCTCGCCGTCGCCGCGGCCGTCCTCGGCGCCGCCGAACGGATCGACCCCAGGGTCATCGCCGACCTCGTCCTCATCGGAGAACTCGGCCTCGACGGCCGCGTACGGCCCGTCCGCGGCGTCCTGCCCGCCGTCCTCGCCGCCGCCGAAGCCGGCTACCAACAGGTCGTCGTCCCCGAACAGACCGCCGGCGAGGCCGCCCTCGTCCCCGGAATCTCCGTCCTCGGCGTCCGCAGCCTGCGCCAGCTCATCGCCGTCCTCACCGACGAACCCGTCCCCCAGGAGGAACCCGCCGAAGAAGGCCGCCCCGACGCCATGCTCGCCGGACTCCTCGTCCCCGGAGCCGGCGTCGGCACCGGACTCGCCGCCGACCCCCTCGACGGACCCGACCTCGCCGACGTCGCCGGACAACACGGCGCCCGCAGAGCCCTCGAAGTCGCCGCCGCCGGCAGCCACCACCTCCTCCTCTCCGGACCACCCGGAGCCGGAAAGACCATGCTCGCCGAACGACTCCCCGGCATCCTCCCCCCACTCACCCGCAAGGAGTCCCTCGAAGTCACCGCCGTCCACTCCGTCGCCGGCATCCTCCCGCCCGGCGAACCCCTCGTCCGCCGCGCCCCCTACTGCGCCCCCCACCACTCCGCCACCATGCAATCCCTCGTCGGCGGCGGCAACGGACTCCCACGCCCCGGCGCCGTCTCCCTCGCCCACCGCGGCGTCCTCTTCCTCGACGAAGCCCCCGAATTCTCGGGCAAAGCCCTGGACGCCCTGCGCCAACCCCTCGAATCAGGACACGTCGTCGTCGCCCGCGCCGCCGGAGTCGTCCGCCTCCCCGCCCGCTTCCTCCTCGCCCTCGCCGCCAACCCCTGCCCCTGCGGACGACACACCCTCCACGGCGCCGGATGCGAATGCCCCGCCTCCCTCATCCGCCGCTACCAGGCACGACTCTCCGGACCCCTCCTCGACCGCATCGACCTGCGCGTCGAAGCCGAACCCGTCACCCGCTCCGACCTCCTCGGCCAGGGCGGCCGCGGCGAAACCACCGCCACCGTCGCCGACCGCGTCCGCGAAGCACGAGCACGCACCGCCGCCCGCCTCACCGGCACCCCCTGGACCGTCAACAGCGAAATCCCCGGACACGAACTGCGCACCCGCTACCTCGTCGGCCCAGGAGCCCTCGCCGCCGCCGAACGCGACATCGAACGAGGACTGCTCACCGCACGCGGCCTCGACCGGGTCCTCCGCGTCGCCTGGACCATCGCCGACCTTGCCGGACACGACCGCCCCGACGCCCACGACGTCGACCTCGCCCTCGAACTGCGCACCGGCATCACCCGCGGCGTACCCGTAGCAGCGGGGGAGCGGACATGACAGCCCAGGACGAACGCATCGCCCGCGCCGCACTGACCCGCATCGTCGAACCGGGCGACGAACACGCCGGCCGCTGGCTCCGCCGGTACGGAGCCACCGGCTTCCTCCAACGCCTCCACGACCCGCGCCCCCCGGACACCGAACCGTTCCCCGGCACCGGGGCGAAACGGGTCGACGGCTGGCGACGGCGTGCCACGGACGCCGACCCCCTGCGCGACCTCGACACCATCGACCGGCTCGGCGGCCGCCTCGTCGTACCCGGCGACACCGAATGGCCCCGGCAACTCGACGACCTCGGCGACGCCCGCCCCATCGGCCTCTGGATCCGCGGCCGGGCCGACCTGCGCACCTGGGCCCTGCGCTCCGTCGCCCTCGTCGGCGCCCGCGCCTGCACCCCCTACGGCGCCCACATGGCCACCACCCTCGCCTCCGGACTCGCCGAACGCGGCTGGGTCGTCGTCTCCGGCGCCGCCTTCGGCATCGACGGCGCCGCTCACCGCGGCGCACTCGCCGCCCAGGGCGCCACGGTCGCCGTCCTCGCCTGCGGCGTCGACACCCCCTACCCCCGCGGCCACACCGAACTCATCGGCCGCATCGCGGAACAAGGCCTCCTCGTCGGAGAGCTGCCGCCCGGCACGCACCCCACACCCAGCCGGTTCATCCTCCGCAACCGCGTCATCGCCGCCCTCACCCGAGGCACCGTCGTCATCGAGGCCGAATACCGCAGCGGCTCTCTCGTCACCGCCCGCGGCGCCCAACGCCTCGGCCGCCACACCATGGGCGTCCCCGGCGCCGTCACCAGCGGCCTCTCGGCAGGCGTCCACGAACTCCTGCGCGGCGAGGCCACCCTCGTCACCGACGCCGCGGAAGTCGTCGAACTCATCGGCGACATGGGCCAGCTCGCCCCACCCCGCCGCGGACCCGTCCTGCCCAGGGACCTCCTCGACCCGGCCGCCGCCCACATCCTCGAAGCCCTGCCCGCCGGCCACCCCACCTCCGTACGCACCCTCGCGCAGCGCGCCGGAACGAGCCCCGACGACACCCTCGCCCGGCTGTACGAACTCCACTCCCTCGGGTTCGTCGAACGGCAAGGGGACCACTGGCGGTTGACGAACACCCCCACCGATGGGTCGAACGCGCGGCGAGGCGGTTCTTGACCTGCAGCATTCGGGTGAAAAGGTGAGGCCGATGAACGATCGAGTGTTCTCGACCGCACCCGAGGGGCCACGCGTCACGGCACGGGTTCGAAGGTGTGCCCGAGGGCACCCACCCGTACCGGCGCGATCCGCAGAGGTTCGCGCACCGCGACGGTCCAGTCACGCTACGCTCACCAGAACTCCCCGCAGGACACGTATCCCGACACACTCCACAGCAGAACGGCTCAAGGCAACGCATGCCCCAGCACACCTCCGGGTCTGACCGCGCTGCGGTGCCCCCAGCAGCCCGGGGCACCGTGCGACCGCCCGCACCGACATCGCTCGACGAGCTGTGGCGGTCGTACAAGGCGACGGGCGACGAGCGGCTGCGGGAGCAGTTGATCCTCCACTACTCGCCCCTCGTCAAGTACGTCGCCGGCCGCGTCAGCGTGGGACTGCCCTCCAATGTGGAACAGGCCGACTTCGTCTCCTCCGGCGTCTTCGGACTGATCGACGCCATCGAGAAATTCGACGTCGAGCGGTCGATCAAGTTCGAGACGTACGCCATCACCCGCATCCGCGGCGCCATGATCGACGAACTCCGTGCCCTCGACTGGATCCCCCGCTCCGTGCGCCAGAAGGCACGCAACGTCGAGCGGGCCTACGCCACCCTCGAAGCGCAGCTGCGGCGGACCCCCTCGGAGAGCGAGGTCGCCGCCGAGATGGGCATCGCGCTGGAGGAACTGCACGCCGTTTTCAGCCAGTTGTCACTGGCGAACGTCGTCGCACTCGAAGAGCTGCTCCACGTCGGCGGCGAGGGCGGCGACCGGCTCTCGCTCATGGACACCCTGGAGGACACCGCCGCCGACAACCCGGTCGAGGTCGCCGAGGGCCGCGAACTGCGGCGGCTTCTCGCCCGGGCCATCAACACACTCCCCGAACGCGAGAAGACCGTCGTCACGCTCTACTACTACGAGGGACTCACCCTCGCCGAGATCGGCCACGTCCTCGGCGTCACCGAGAGCCGCGTCAGCCAGATCCACACCAAATCGGTCCTCCAGCTGCGGGCCAAGCTGGCCGATGTAGGACGCTGACGCCGCGAGGCCGGTCGTACAGTGGAGCCGTGCCCAGGATTCGAGCGGCCTCCGTGGCCGAGCACCGGACGATGCAGCGCGGCGCCCTGCTGGACGCCGCGCGATCCCTGCTGTCCGAAGGCGGTACGGAGGCGCTGACCTTCCCCGCCCTCGCCGAGCGAACGGGCCTGGCCCGCTCCTCGGTGTACGAGTACTTCCGCTCCCGAGCGGCCGTGGTCGAGGAGCTGTGCGCCGTCGACTTCCCCGTCTGGGCGGCGGAGGTCGAGTCGGCGATGGCCCGGGCTGACGACGCCGAGGGCAAGGTCGAGGCGTACGTCCGCAAGCAGCTGGAGCTGGTGGGCGACCGCCGGCACCGGGCCGTCGTCGCCATCTCGGCGAGCGAACTGGACGACGGCGCCCGCGAGAAGATCCGCGCCGCGCACGGCGGCCTCGTCGCCATGATCGTCGACGCCCTCGCCGAACTCGGCCAGAGCGAGCCCCGCCTCGGCGCGATGCTCGTCCAGGGCGTCGTGGACGCGGCTGTGCGCCGGATCGAGCTCGGAGCGGCGGAGGAGCCGGACCGGATCGCCGAGGCCGCGGTCTCCATGGCGCTCAGGGGCGTCCGGGGCTGATCCCCCCCACCCTCCCCGCCCCCGCCCTCCCACCCTCCGCCCCCACCTCCCCGCCCTCCGTTCGTCGGGTCGCCGCTAGGGCACGCCCGTCACCGGGAGGAGGCGGGAGGGGCCCCGGTGGAGGAGGAGCAGCGGGTCGAGGTAGGTGTCGCCTCTCAGGAGGCCCCAGTGGAGGCAGGACCTCGCGCAGTGCGGGTCGGTGCCGGGCCGGGGCGCGGCCGGGGGCGGGACGGTGGCGACCTGTTGGCCGCGGGTGACCGCGGTGCCGGCCGGGACCTGGGGTGTCACGGGGGAGTAGGTGGTGCGCAGGGGCGGGCTGCCCGTCCCCGGCAGGGTGATCGTGAGGACGCCCCGGCCGCCCACGGGGCCCGCGAAGGTGACCACGCCGGACGCCGTGGCGTGGACCGGGGTGCCCGGGGGCGCCGCGAGGTCGATACCGCGGTGGCCGGGTGCGTACGGCCCGGCGGGTGGTTCCCAGCCGCGGAGGATGTCCGGGCGCGGTGGGCCCACGGGCCACACCAGGGTGAGGGCGAGCAGCAGAGTCGTGAGGTTCATGGGGCTCACGCTGCCGTGGACGACCGGTTCGTGCGGGTGGTGGTCGAGATCTGTGGACTACCGGCCGGTTGTGGACAGCGCCGTCACCCGGTGCCCCCCGGGTCCCGTACACTTCCTATGGCGATCCGGGTCACCGGGTCGACTTCGCACGCCCCGCCACCACCCTCACAGGTCGTGGCAGCGCCTTTTCGGTCCCTCGTGGCACGGCGCGTCGGGGCGTCAGGACATAACCGAGAAAACCAAGGAGATACGGCCATGGCCGTCGTCACGATGCGGGAGCTGCTGGAGAGCGGCGTCCACTTCGGTCACCAGACCCGTCGCTGGAACCCGAAGATGAAGCGCTTCATCTTCACCGAGCGCAACGGCATCTACATCATCGACCTGCTCCAGTCGCTGTCGTACATCGACCGCGCCTACGAGTTCGTCAAGGAGACCGTCGCGCACGGCGGCTCCATCATGTTCGTCGGTACGAAGAAGCAGGCCCAGGAGGCCATCGCCGAGCAGGCGACGCGTGTCGGCATGCCGTACGTCAACCAGCGTTGGCTCGGTGGCATGCTCACCAACTTCTCCACCGTCTACAAGCGTCTGCAGCGCCTCAAGGAGCTCGAGCAGATCGACTTCGAGGACGTCGCCGCCTCGGGTCTCACCAAGAAGGAGCTCCTGGTCCTCTCCCGCGAGAAGGCCAAGCTGGAGAAGACCCTCGGTGGTATCCGCGAGATGCAGAAGGTGCCGAGCGCCGTCTGGATCGTCGACACCAAGAAGGAGCACATCGCCGTCGGTGAGGCGCGCAAGCTCCACATCCCGGTCGTCGCGATCCTCGACACCAACTGCGACCCCGACGAGGTCGACTACAAGATCCCGGGCAACGACGACGCGATCCGCTCCGTCACCCTGCTCACCCGCGTGATCGCCGACGCCGTCGCCGAGGGTCTCATCGCCCGCTCCGGCGCCGCGACCGGCGACTCGAAGCCGGGCGAGAAGGCCGCGGGCGAGCCGCTCGCCGAGTGGGAGCGCGACCTGCTCGAGGGCGAGAAGAAGGCCGACGAGACCGTCGAGGCCGAGAAGCCGGCCGAGGCCGCCGCTGAGGCGCCCGCCGCCGAGACCGAGGCGCCCGCCGCCGAGGCCCCGGCCGCTGAGGCCGAGGCTCCGGCCGCCGAGGCCGAGCAGGCCTGATCCACGGCCCGGCCTTCACCGGCCAGGCTGTTTCGGATGGTTCGGATGACGACGGCGGGGGCCCACGAAGCCCCCGCCGTCCACCCGTAGATCTTTCAGACTTCGAGAGAGAAACTCAGACTCATGGCGAACTACACCGCCGCTGACGTCAAGAAGCTCCGTGAGCTCACCGGCGCCGGCATGATGGACTGCAAGAAGGCTCTGGACGAGGCCGACGGCAACGTCGACAAGGCCGTCGAGGCCCTGCGCATCAAGGGCCAGAAGGGCGTCGCCAAGCGCGAGGGCCGCTCTGCCGAGAACGGCGCCGTCGTCTCCGTCATCGCCGACGACAACACCTCCGGTGTCCTCGTCGAGCTGAAGTGCGAGACGGACTTCGTCGCCAAGGGTGACAAGTTCCAGGCCGTCGCCAACGCGCTCGCCGCCCACGTCGCCGCCACCTCCCCGGCCGACCTCGAGGCGCTGCTCGCGTCCGAGATCGAGCCCGGCAAGACGGTCCAGGCGTACGTCGACGAGGCCAACGCCAACCTCGGCGAGAAGATCGTCCTCGACCGCTTCGCGCAGTACGCCGACGGCTACGTCACGGCCTACATGCACCGCACCATGCCCGACCTGCCCCCGCAGATCGGTGTTCTCGTCGAGTTCGACAAGGCGACCGACGACATCGCGGCGATCGCCAAGGGTGTCGCGCAGCACATCGCCGCCTTCGCGCCGAAGTACCTCACCCGTGAGGACGTTCCGGCCGAGGTCGTCGAGACCGAGCGTCGCGTCGCCGAGGAGACCACCCGCGCCGAGGGCAAGCCCGAGGCCGCGCTCCCGAAGATCGTCGAGGGTCGCGTCAACGGCTTCTTCAAGGACGCCACGCTCCTTGGCCAGCCGTACGCGCTCGACAACAAGAAGTCGGTCCAGCAGATCCTGGACGAGGCCGGTGTCACCCTGAAGCGCTTCACGCGCATCAAGGTCGGCATCTGAGTCCGTACGCGACGGACACCGGACCCCGGTAGGGTCTGAAGCAGTTGTCCGCGCTCGGCGCAGGACGACCGCAGATCTGACGAGGAGGCCATTGCCGTAGGGGAAACCGCAAGGACCCATCGGCAATGGCCTTCGTCGTATGTGCACGAGGAGATCTCCATGAACCAGGGCGCCGCACAGGGCGACGACATCCACGGCAAAAAGGCCGGCCGCTTCATGCTGAAGCTGTCCGGTGAGGCATTCGCCGGCGGCGGCGCACTCGGCGTCGACCCCGACGTCGTGCACAAAATCGCGCGCGAGATCGCCGCCGTCGTCCGCGACGGAGCGGAGATCGCGGTCGTGATCGGCGGCGGCAACTTCTTCCGCGGCGCCGAGCTGCAGGTGCGCGGCATGGACCGGGCGCGCTCCGACTACATGGGCATGCTCGGCACCGTGATGAACTGCCTCGCCCTCCAGGACTTCCTGGAGAAGGAAGGCATCGACTCCCGAGTCCAGACCGCCATCACCATGGGCCAGGTCGCGGAGCCGTACATCCCGCTGCGCGCCGTGCGCCACCTGGAGAAGGGCCGCGTGGTCATCTTCGGTGCCGGTATGGGCATGCCGTACTTCTCCACCGACACCACGGCCGCCCAGCGGGCCCTGGAGATCGACGCCGAGGCCCTGCTCATGGGCAAGAACGGCGTGGACGGGGTCTACGACTCCGACCCGAAGACCAATCCCGACGCGGTCAAGTTCGACGCACTGGAATACGGCGAGGTGCTCTCCCGCGACCTCAAGGTCGCCGACGCCACCGCCATCACCCTGTGCCGGGACAACAACCTTCCGATCCTCGTCTTCGAACTGCTCGCCGAAGGCAATATCGCGCGCGCGGTGAAGGGTGAGAAGATCGGCACTCTCGTGAGCGACCAGGGCACCCGGGCCTGAGCCTGAAACCGGGTACCTCCCCGCGAGGGGATGGACAGAGCCCTGCCGGTCGTACACCGTGCAGGACAAGACGCGACGACACGCAGGAGCAAGTGGTGATCGAAGAGACCCTCCTCGAGGCCGAGGAGAAGATGGAGAAGGCCGTCGTGGTCGCCAAGGAGGACTTCGCCGCGATCCGCACCGGCCGTGCGCACCCGGCGATGTTCAACAAGATCGTGGCCGACTACTACGGTGCCATCACGCCGATCAATCAGCTGGCGTCGTTCTCGGTGCCCGAGCCGCGCATGGCGGTGGTGACCCCGTTCGACAAGAGCGCGCTGCGCAACATCGAGCAGGCGATCCGCGACTCGGACCTCGGCGTCAACCCGAGCAACGACGGCAACATCATCCGTGTGGTGTTCCCCGAGCTCACCGAGGAGCGCCGCCGGGAGTACATCAAGGTCGCCAAGGGCAAGGCCGAGGACTCGAAGATCTCGATCCGCTCCGTCCGCCGCAAGGCGAAGGAGACCATCGACAAGCTGATCAAGGACGGCGAGGTCGGCGAGGACGAGGGCCGTCGCGGCGAGAAGGAGCTCGACGACACCACCGCGAAGTACGTCGCGCAGGTGGACGAGCTGCTCAAGCACAAGGAAGCCGAGCTGCTCGAGGTCTGATGAACGACTCTTCCTGGGGGGCCCCGGCCGGTTCCGGCTACTGGGGGCCCGACCAGGGGCCTGCCCCGGCGGGTCCCGCATACGATGGGCTGCGGGCGGCGCAGACTCGGCCCATGCCCATCGTTCCCGACGTCCCCGCCGGCGACCACCAGGACGATCACGACCGGGGGGCCGCTTCGTCGAGCGGTCCCCTGTTCCGTGACGAGACGCCGAACGAGCATCCGCAGGAGCCCATGCCCACCCCGTCCCGTCCTGCCGAGGCTCCGCAGCCTCCGCAGAAGAAGAGCGCGGGCCGCAACCTGGGTGCGGCCATAGGGGTCGGGGTCGGGCTCGGCGCCGTCATCATCGCGTCGCTGTTCATCTGGAAGCCCGCCTTCGTCGGCGTCATAGCGGTCGCCGTCGTGGTCGGGCTGTGGGAGCTCACCTCCCGTCTCCAGGAACGCAAGGGCATCAAGGCACCTCTCGTCCCGCTCGCCGTGGGCGGCGCCGCGATGGTCGTCGCCGGATACGTCCGCGGCGCGGAGGGCGCCTGGGTCGCCATGGCCCTCACCGCCCTCGCCGTCCTGGTGTGGCGCATGACCGAGCCTCCCGAGGGCTATCTGAAGGACGTCACGGCGGGCGTCTTCGCCGCGTTCTACGTGCCGTTCCTGGCGACGTTCGTGGCGCTGATGCTCACCGCGGACGACGGTCCGCAGCGGGTGCTGACGTTCCTGGTGCTGACCGTGGTCAGCGACACCGGCGCGTACGCGATCGGCTGGCGGTTCGGCAAGCACAAGCTGGCGCCGCGGATCAGCCCCGGGAAGACCCGCGAGGGTCTCCTGGGAGCGGTGACGTTCGCGATGGCGGCGGGCGCGCTGTGCATGGAGTTCCTGATCGACGGCGGCGCGTGGTGGCAGGGCCTGCTCCTCGGGCTCGCGGTGGCGGCGACTGCGACGCTCGGCGACCTCGGCGAATCGATGATCAAGCGGGATCTCGGCATCAAGGACATGGGCACGCTGCTGCCCGGGCACGGCGGCATCATGGACCGGCTGGACTCGCTGCTGCCGACCGCTCCGGTGGTCTGGCTGCTGCTCGTGATCTTCGTCGGTACGACCTGATCCGTCGCGGATCTTCGCCGGTACGACCTGATCCGCCGCCGCGGTGGTGTACGGAAGGGCTCGCCGTCCTCGGACGGCGAGCCCTTCGTCGTCTTCCGGGGGCCTGCGGTCATCTCCGTCGGAGCAGGCGGCCGCGCAGAGCCGCCCGGGCCGCGTTGGCGCCGGGCGCGCCGTGCACCCCGCCGCCCGGGTGCGCCGAGGCCGACGCCAGGTACAGGCCCCTGACCGGGGTCTCCGGGCGGCCGGTGCCAGGGGTGGGGCGGAACACCAGCTGCTGGTGCAGCGAGGCCGTACCGCCGTTGATGGCACCATGCCGCAGATTCGCGTCCATCGCCTGCAGCGTCGGCGGGGCGAGGATCCGCCGGGCCAGGATGCGGTCGCGGAAGCCGGGCGCGTACCGCTCCACCTGCGCTTCGACGCGGTACGCCATCGCGTCCCGTTCCCGGGCGTCCCAGACGCCCGTGATGCCGTCGGGTCCCGCGTCGCCGCGGATGTTCTGGGGCAGGTGCGTGTACGCCCATGCCGACTCGGTCCCGGCCGGTGACCGCAGGGGATCCGAGGTGGTCATCTGGCCGAAGAGGGCGAACGGCTCCTCGGGGACGTACTCCATGGCGATCTGCGCGGCGAAGCGGGTCAGCCCGTCCACTCCGTCGGCCAGGTGGACGGTGCCGGCGAGGGCCGCGGCATCGGCTGTCCACGGCACGGGGGAGTCGAGCGCCCAGTCGACCTTGAACGTGGCGAAGTCCCACTGGAAGCGCCGTATGTCGCGCAGCAGCCGGTCGGGCAGGTGCTCCGGAGCGACCAGTCGGCCGTAGAGTGCCGGCGCCGACACATCGGCGAGGACCGCCCGGCGTGCGGGCACCTCCTCCCCGCCCACCGTACGGACCGCCACCGCCCTGCCCTTCCGTACGACCACCGTCACGACCCGTTCCCCGCACCGCACCGCGCCACCGCGCGCGGCCAGACGGCGTACCAGGGCGTCGGTGAGCGCTCCGGCGCCGCCCACCGGCACCGGGAATCCGTGGCTCTGGCCGAGCATCGACATCAGCCAGCCGAAGCCTCCGCTGCCCGCCGCCTCGGGGGCCAGGTCGGCGTGGAGGGCGTTGCCCGCCAGCAGCAGACGTCCCCCCTCCCCGCGGAACTCCTCCTCGCCCAGGCGGCGCACCGGCAGCGACAGATTCCTCGCCAGCCGCAGCGCGGCGGACGGACGCAGGCGCGTGGCCAGACGCAGCGCCGGCAGGACGGGCGGGAAGGGGGTGAACAGTGACCGCAGGATGTCCGGGCCGAGCCGCTCCCACAGGGCGCACATCCCCTGCCAGGCCTGTCCGTCGCCCGCGGCGAAGGCGTCGAGTCCCGCCGCGGTGACGTCGGTGTCCCGCGCGAGGACCGCGCAGCGGCCGTCCGGCAGGGGATGCGCCAGAACCCGGGGGGCGTGGCTCCAGCGCAGGCCGTGGCGGCCCAGATCGAGGCGGGCGAGCACGGGGGAGGCGGCGGCCAGGGGGTAGAAGGCGCTGAAGAGGTCACTGATGTAGTCGGGGTGGACGCCCCGGTCGCTGCGCACCGCCCCGCCCGGTCCGGGCTGTTCCTCCAGCACCTCGACGCTCCACCCGGCGTCCGCGAGGAGGTTGGCGGCGACCAGGCCGTTGGGACCGGCTCCGATCACCACGGCGTCGGGCACCGGTCACACCGCCCGGGCCGCCGGAGTTCCGCCCGTCCGGGCCTCGTCGGGCCGGTCCTCGACGACCTGGGCCAGACGGGGGAGCATGCCCCGGTGCCGCAGCTGGATCGCCGCGTCGGACAGGGTGTTGTGCCACCGGCCGCCCAGGCCCCGCAGCGGATGCTCGTCACAGATGACCAGGGTCTCCTCGCCCCACGGGCGCACCTCGAGCGCGATGCGGGCGGTGCCGATGCCGCGGGCGGCGGCCTCCAGCTCCAGCTCGGCGCCCGGCGCGCAGCGGCGCACGATCGTCTCGCCGCTGCCCGACCACGGGCCGATCCGGACCGTGTACCGCAGCCGGGCCCCCACCCGGGGCCAGTCGTCGTCCAGCGGCTGCGTGTCCGAGGTGCCCACCACCCAGTCGCTGTAGCGGGAAGGATCCGCGAGGACGGCCCAGACGGCCTCGGGGCTCCGGCGGATCAGCTGGTGTCGTACGGCCATGGGTCCTCCGTAAGTTGTTAGTCGGCCCGGGAGGGCCGGGTGTGGCTTATGGGTTCTTGCCTTCAGTGGCTTCGCAGGAGTGGCCGCCCGGTTCTCCGGGGCGCCCTGGCTGCTGATTGAGATGTGCGCGCTGTGTGCGGTCGGTGGAGAGGTCGGGTCCTACGGGTCGTCAGGCGTGCGGATTCCCGCTTCCGCGCGATCCATCCGCCCCTCTGCCTACCGTGGACCCATGACCGGTGCTTCACCACTGCACGGCCGTACGGCGGTCGTCACGGGCGCCGCCCGCGGCGTGGGGGAGCAGGTCGCCCTGGCCCTCGCCCGCCGCGGAGCGCGGGTCGCCGTCGTGGGCCACGAGGAGGCCGAACTCGCCCGGGTGGCCGCCGGCTGCCGGGCGGCCGGGGGCGCGGCCCACCCCTGGCCGGCCGACGTGACCGACGAGCGGCGGATGACGGCCGTGGCCCGCGAGATCGGAGCGAGGCTGGGGCCGGTGTCGGTGGTCGTGGCCAACGCGGGGATCGTCGCCGGCGGCCCGTTCGACCGGATGGACCCCGCCGTCTGGCGGCGGATCGTCGAGGTCAACCTGATGGGCAGCGCCGTCACCGCACGCGTCCTCCTGCCCGCGCTGCTGGCGACCCACGGCTACTACCTGCAGATCTCCTCGCTCGCGGGCTTCGCCCCGTCACCCATGATGTCGGCGTACGCCGCGTCCAAGGCCGGCGCGGAGGCCTTCGCGTACGCCCTGCGGGCGGAGGTCGCCCACCGCGGGGTGGCGGTCGGGGTGGCACGGCTCACCTGGCACGACACCGAGATGATCCGGGGGGCCGAGGAGCACCGGGTGATGCGCGAACTGCGCCACCACCTGCCCTGGCCGATGTCCCGGGTGTACGCCCTCGACGGGGTCGGCGAGCGGCTGGCGCGCGGCATCGAGCGCCGCCGCCCCCTCATCGGCCTCCCGCCCTGGATCGGCGCCGTCGGGGCGGCCCGCCCCCTGCTGCCGCGGCTGGTCACCCACCGCGCCCGGCACATCCTCTCCCGCCTCGACGAGGATGCCCTCGCCCCCACCGGCCTCCTGGGCCGTGGCGGCGCCGCGGACCGTGAGCGGCCGGCCTAGGTGCCAGGACGTCTGGCCGGTCCAGGCCGCGCCCGGACGCCCCGCCCGGCCCAGGCCGCGCCCGGAACGCCGGGCCGTGCCCAGGCCCGCCCCGGAACGTCCCGCCCGGCCCAGCCGTGGCCCGAATGTCTCGCCCGGTCCTGGTCCGCCGGATGGACCCAAGGGCGGCACTCCCGCCGCGGCGAGGAGACACCCGGCGAAAAGACCAGGTCACCGCTGCTCACGCCGACACCGCCGGCCCCTCAGGGGGCCTTCAGGAGTCGTCCGGACCGCCCGCCGCGATGACCGATCCGGTGAATCAGCGCGACACGCCACGCGTGATCACCCATTGTGGATATATGACTACTGTCCGCAATCCCTTCCTCATCTGACACCCCGGAGGATGCAGTGGGGACGCTGAACAAGATCGAACAGTGCTTCGAGGTATTGGTCAACGGCACCTTCGCCAAGGTCTTCAAATCCGCGGTCCAGCCCATGGAGTTCATCGGCGCTCTGAGGCGTGAGTGCGACATCAACGCCAGGATCTGGAACCGCGACTGCACCATCGCGCCCAACGGCTTCATCGTCGAGCTCAGCCCCGGCGATCACGAACTGCAGAGCGCGTGCCTGCTCATGCTCGGTGAGGAGCTGGTCCAAAAGCTCCGCGAATACGCCGATCAGCAGCGGTATTCGTTCGTAGGTCCGCTGAAGGTGCAGTTGCAGCGAGCGGAGAACCTGAAGGCCGGGCAGTTTCGCGTGCGCAGCCGACTCGAGGTCCCGCCCGAGGTCGAGCACACCCTCCGAGCCACTCGGCACTACCGCGCCACCTACGCGCCGTCGGCCGGCCTCGGCGACGGCGGGGCCCCGCCCTGGCAGCCGCCGCCGCCCGTCCGGCGCGGGGACAAGCAGGTCCTGACCGTGGACCAGTTCATATCCTTCGGCCTGACGTTCGCCGAGGACGGCACACTCGTCCGCGCGGACCCGCCGAGCCCTCTCACCGCGTCGCCCGGGCCGCTCCGCCTCGTGGAGCCCATGACGGACCGCGCGGGGGTGGCCGTTCTGCCTCGGTCCGGTCGCGCACTGCGTGCCCTCCCCTCCTCGCACGGCGTGCCTCCCGCGCTCGATCCCGCGGCAGGCCACGCACCCCGCCCCGGGCGTGGTGTCGACCGCCGGCAGGTCATCGGCTCGTCCGAGCCTCCGGTCAGGAGATCCGCCGCAGGGCAACCGCCGGTCGCTCCCGCCTCCTCCGGCGGTCTCCGCCGCGCGGAAGCCTCACGTCATGGGCCCGGCAAGCAGACCCCACTGCCGGCCGGAGAGCACCGCCGTCGCCACGCCGCCGACCCGGTGCCCGACGGAACCCTCAACACTTCGAAAGGACTCACCGTGACGAACGATCGCGACACCTCCGTCGACGGTCCAGCACCCGACAGGAGACGAAACGGCTCCGACGGACCCGACCCGGCGCAGGCTGCCTCGTGCGCCGCCGACGAGCCCCAGGGCGCCGTTCCGACGGAAGCCGGGACCGACACGCGGTACGCCGACGAGACCCCGCCGCCGCACGGCCCGGCGGAGTACCACGCCCCGGTGCCCGCGATGCACGGCCTCGGTGCAGAGCTGCAGCCCCTGTCCACCCCCTACGCCCCGCGGGGGCAGGCGCCGTACGGCGCTCCTGGAATGCCGCCGTACTACGGCCCGCCGGCTCACCAGAATCCGCCCCCCTGGGCGGGAGCGGACCGAGGGGGCCGTGGCGGGACTCTGGGCCGCAGCGCCGCGGTCGAGCTCTCCTCCGACCGTCTGCTGCGCAGTCGGCCCGGCGACCGCCGCGGCCTCAGCCGGTTGCGCATCGGCGGCAGGAGCGCGGAACGGGAGCGCCAGCAGAAGCTGGCCATCCTCCGCACGCCGGTGATGCAGTGCCACAAGATCGCCGTCATCAGCCTCAAGGGCGGAGTGGGCAAGACGACCACCACGACCGCACTGGGAGCGACGCTCGCCACCGAGCGCCAGGACCGGGTCGTCGCGATCGACGCCAATCCGGACGCGGGGACGCTCAGCCGGCGGGTGCGCTGCGAGACCGGCGCCACCATCCGCGACCTCGTCGCCGAGATCCCGAACATCGACAACTACATGGCCGTACGGCGCTTCACCTCCCAGTCCCCGAGCGGACTGGAGATCCTCGCCAACGAGGCGGACCCCGCGCTCTCCACGGCGTTCAACGACGAGGACTACCGACAGGTGGTCGGCTGCCTCGGACAGCACTACCCGCTCATCCTGACCGACTCCGGGACCGGCCTGCTGCACAGCGCCATGCGGGGCATCCTGGACTTCGCGGACCAGCTGATCGTGGTCGCCACGCCCAGCGTGGACGGTGCCACCAGCGCCAGCACGACCCTGGACTGGCTCAGCGCGCACCACTACGACGACCTCGTCCAGCGGAGCATCACCGTGATCTCCGAGGCCCGCGGCAAGAGCAAGATGGTCCGGGTGAACGACGTCGTGGACCACTTCCGCGCCCGCTGCCGGGGCGTGGTGATGATCCCGTTCGACGAGCACCTCGCCACGGGCTCGGAGGTCGATCTGGAGCAGATGAAGCCACGGACCCGCGAGGCCTACTTCGATCTGGCGACGCTGGTGGCGGCGGACTTCCCCCGCACCCAGCCCGAGGCGGTGAGCTGGGGCGCCTCCTACCCCCACTCGGGATACAACGCGGCCAGCATGTTCGCCGCCCCCGCATGGGGCTGATCCGTCACCGGAGCAGCGCTCACGACGCGGCATCGTCGACCCCGCGGATCTCCGGCGCCGCCCACGGCGCCTCGCGGACCGCGTGCGCCGGCCCGAGCGATTAGCCAGGTCACGGTGGCGAATCGCCGGGCCGTCCGCGGGCCGTTCGTGGGCCGTCCCCCAATGGCCGGGGGCGGCCCACAACGGCCCACAACGGCCCGCGACGCCACCCCGCCGTCTTCGCCCCCCGGCCACGCGCGCGCGTCTGCGACACTGGTAGCACCATGCCCAAGCCCGGAGAACTCACTTTCGTCGCGCCCCGCGGAGCCAAGAAGCCGCCGCGGCACCTTGCCGACCTCACGCCCGCCGAGCGCAAGGAGGCCGTCGCCGCGATCGGCGAGAAGCCGTTCCGCGCCAAGCAGCTGTCCACGCACTACTTCGCGCGGTACGCCCACGACCCCGCCGAGTGGACCGACATCCCCGCCGCCTCCCGCGAGAAGCTGCAGGGCGAGCTGCTGCCCGACCTGATGTCGGTGGTCCGCCACATCTCGTGCGACGACGACACCACCCGTAAGACCCTGTGGCGGCTGCACGACGGCACGCTCGTCGAGTCCGTGCTCATGCGCTACCCGGACCGGGTCACCATGTGCATCTCCTCACAGGCCGGCTGCGGGATGAACTGCCCGTTCTGCGCCACCGGCCAGGCCGGGCTCGACCGGAACCTGTCGACGGCCGAGATCGTGCACCAGATCGTCGACGGCATGCGCGCCCTGCGCGACGGCGAGGTGCCCGGAGGGCCGGCGCGGCTCAGCAACATCGTCTTCATGGGCATGGGTGAGCCGCTCGCCAACTACAAGCGCGTGGTCGGGGCCATCCGACGGCTCACCGACCCCGAGCCCGACGGCCTCGGCCTGTCGCAGCGCGGGATCACCGTCTCCACCGTCGGCCTCGTGCCCGCGATGCTCCGCTTCGCCGACGAGGGCTTCAAGTGCCGTCTCGCCGTCTCGCTGCACGCGCCCGACGACGAACTGCGCGACACCCTCGTGCCCGTCAACACCCGGTGGAAGGTCCGCGAGGTCCTCGACGCCGCCTGGGAGTACGCGGAGAAGTCCGGCCGCCGGATCTCCATCGAGTACGCCCTCATCCGGGACATCAACGACCAGGCGTGGCGCGGTGACCTCCTCGGACGGCTGCTCAAGGGGAAGAGGGTGCATGTGAACCTGATCCCGCTGAACCCGACCCCCGGGTCGAAGTGGACCGCCTCCCGCCCCGAGGACGAGAAGGCCTTCGTCGAGGCCATCGCCTCCCACGGCGTCCCCGTCACCGTGCGCGACACCCGGGGTCAGGAGATCGACGGTGCCTGTGGACAGCTGGCGGCCACCGAGCGCTGACCTTGTAGTCTGAGCTCGAACACATCTCCATATTCCGACAGGGGAGCGCCACAGCGCTGAGAGTGCGGTCATCGGACCGCAGACCCTCTGAACCTCGCCCAGGTCATTCTGGGTAGGAAGTTCGGTCGCTACTCGAGCTGTTGCGCCCTGCCCACCTTCGGGTGGGCAGGGCCGCGTCTCTTCCTGGTCACACCCAGGAGGAATTCAGTGAACACCCAGAAGACGGCCGCGTGCGCGCTCGTCGCCGCGCTCGGCATCACCACGCTCGCCGCCTGCGGCGGGAGTGACAAGGGCGCGGAGAGCCGTGCGCCCAAGTCCGTGACCCTCGTCAGTCACGACTCGTTCAACGCCTCCAAGGAGGTCCTGGCGGAGTTCACCCAGAAGACCGGTTTCAAGGTGAACGTCCTCAAGAGCGGTGACGCGGGCGAGGCCGTCAACAAGGAGATCCTGACCAAGGGCTCCCCGCAGGGCGACGTCTTCTTCGGCGTCGACAACACCCTGCTCTCCCGCGCCCTCGACAACGGGATCTTCGTCCCGTACGAGGCGAAGGGCCTGGACCGGATCCCCGCCGAGCTGCGGGTCGACAAGGAGCACCGGGTCACCCCGATCGACTCCGGCGACATCTGCGTCAACTATGACAAGAAGTACTTCGCCGACAAGAAGCTCACCCCGCCGCAGAGCTTCGACGACCTGGCGAAGCCGGAGTACAAGAACCTGCTCGTCGTCGAGAACCCCGAGCGGTCCTCCCCGGGCCTCGGCTTCATGCTCGGTACGGCGGCGCGGTACGGCGACGCCGGCTGGCAGGACTACTGGAAGAAGCTCAAGGCCAACGGCGTCAAGACCGTCGACAGCTGGGAGCTCGCCTACAACCAGGAGTTCTCCGGCTCCGCCGGCGGCAAGAAGGCCAAGGGGGACCGGCCGCTGGTCGTGTCGTACGCCTCCAGCCCCCCGGTCGAGGTCCTCTACTCCGAGCCGCAGCCGAAGGAGGCCCCCACGGGCGTCTCCACCGGCACCTGCTTCCGGCAGACCGAGTTCGCGGGCCTGCTGAACGGGGCGAAGAACCCCGAGGGCGGCAAGTTGCTGATCGACTTCCTGATCTCCAAGAAGTTCCAGGACGACATGCCGCTGCAGATGTTCGTCAACCCGGTGACCGAGGACGCCACCCTTCCGGCGCTCTTCACCCAGCACGGTGTGGTGATCGACAAGCCGCAGACCATGGCACCCGCGAAGATCGCCGAGAAGCGTGACCAGTGGATCCAGCAGTGGTCGTCACTCGTCCTGAAGTAGTGCGGGACCGTCGCGGAGGCGCGGCGCGGCTCGGCCTGATGGTCGTGCCCGTCGCGTTCTTCGCCGTCTTCTTCGCCTGGCCCGTCGTCTCGATCGTCGAGCGCGGGCTGAGGACGGACGGCGCATGGCGGTTCGGGCGGTTCGCCGAGACGCTGAGCCGGCCCGAGATCCTCGACGTCCTCTGGTTCACGCTCTGGCAGGCGCTCGCCTCCACCGCGCTGACACTGCTGATCGCACTCCCCGGCGCGTACGTCTTCGCGCGCTTCGCATTCCCCGGCAAGGGGCTGCTGCGCGCCGTCGTCACCGTCCCCTTCGTCATGCCGACCGTCATGGTCGGCACGGCCTTCCTGGCCCTCGTCGGCCGCGGCGGGCTCCTCGACGACCTGTGGGGCGTCCGCCTCGACACCACCGTCTGGGCGATCCTCCTCGCCCACGTCTTCTTCAACTACGCCGTCGTCGTCCGCACGGTCGGCGGACTGTGGGCCCAGCTCGACCCGCGCCAGGAGGAGGCCGCCCGCGTCCTCGGCGCCTCCCGCTGGACCGCCTGGCGGACCGTGACCCTGCCGGCGCTCGCCCCGGCCGTCGCCGCCGCCGCGCTGATGGTCTTCCTCTTCACCGCCGGGTCCTTCGCCGTCGTCCAGATCCTCGGCGGGCCGACGTACTCCACCCTGGAGACGGAGATCTACCGGCAGACGGTCGACCGCTTCGACCTGACGACGGCCGCCGTCCTCACCCTCGTGCAGTTCGTCGCCGTCGGCGCGATCCTCGCCGTGCACGCCCGGACGGTGCGCCGGCGCGAGAGCGCGCTGAAACTCGTCGCGCCCGAACAGACCGCGCACCGCCCCCGAGGCGCCGGCCAGTGGACGCTGTTCGGGGCCGTCCTGGTCTCCGTCGCGCTGCTGATCGTGCTGCCGCTCGGCGTGCTCGTCGAGCGGTCCTTCGCCACCCAGGACGGATACGGCCTCGACTACTACCGGGCGCTGCGGTCCGTGGACCCCTCCGGTACCTTCCTCGTGCCCCTGGCCGACACGATCGGCAACTCGCTCCGGTACGCCCTCGTCGCCACCGCCCTCGCCGTCGGCATCGGCGGACTGGCCGCCGCGGCCCTCACCCGGCGGGCCGGGCGGCTGGTGCGCGGCTTCGACGCGCTGCTCATGCTGCCGCTCGGGGTCTCCGCCGTCACCGTCGGCTTCGGGTTCCTCATCACCCTGGACGAGCCACCGCTCGACCTGCGGGCCAGCTGGATCCTCGTCCCGCTGGCCCAGGCACTGGTCGGCGTCCCCTTCGTCGTCCGCACGATGCTGCCCGTGCTCCGGGCGGTCGACGAACGGCTGCGGGAGGCGGCGGCCGTGCTCGGCGCCTCGCCGCTCCGGGCCTGGCGGGAGGTCGATCTGCCGCTCGTACGACGGGCGCTGCTCATCGCGGCCGGGTTCGCCTTCGCCGTCTCACTGGGCGAGTTCGGCGCGACCGTCTTCATCGCCCGGCCCGACAACCCGACGCTACCGGTCGCCGTGGCCCGCCTGCTCGGCCGGCCCGGCGAGCTCAACTACGGCCAGGCCATGGCCCTTTCGACGATTCTGATGGTGGTGTGCGCGGTGGCCCTGCTGCTGCTCGAACGGATCCGCACCGACCGGACCTCAGGGGAGTTCTGATGCTGACGCTCAAGGACGCGACCGTACGGTTCGGTGAGCGCGCCGCCCTGGACTCGGTGGACCTGGAGGTCGCCGAGCACGAGATCGTGTGCGTGCTCGGGCCGAGCGGCAGCGGCAAGTCCACGCTGCTGCGGGCCGTCGCCGGGCTGCAGGTGCTGGACGCCGGCCGGGTGCTGCTCGGCGGCGCGGACCGGACCGGCGTGCCCGTGCACCGACGGGAGGTCGGGCTGATGTTCCAGGACCATCAGCTCTTCCCCCAGCGGGACGTGGGCGGCAACGTCGCCTTCGGCCTGCGGATGCACGGGGTCGGCCGGGCCGAACAGACCGCGCGGGTGGCGGAGCTGCTCGACCTCGTCGGGCTGCCGGGGGCCGGGCGACGGGCCGTCGCCTCCCTCTCCGGCGGCGAGCAGCAGCGCGTGGCGCTGGCCCGGGCGCTCGCCCCGCGGCCCCGGCTGCTGATGCTGGACGAGCCGCTCGGGCAGCTCGACCGTGGGCTGCGGGAGCGGCTGGTGGTCGAACTGCGCCGGCTGTTCGGACGTCTGGGTACGACCGTGCTGGCCGTCACCCACGACCAGGGCGAGGCGTTCGCCCTCGCCGACCGGGTCGTGGTGATGCGGGACGGCCGGATCGCCCAGTCGGGGACCCCGCTGGAGGTGTGGCAGCGGCCGGCGTCGGAGTTCGTGGCGCGCTTCCTCGGCTTCGACAACGTCGTGCCGGCGACGGTCGGCGGCGGCGCCGCGGACACCGTCTGGGGGAAGATCCCGGTTTCCGAGGGGTCGGCGCAGGGCGAGCGGAAGATCCTCGTCCGCCCGGCCGGAGTGCGTCTCGGCGCCCCCCGGGAGGGGCTGCCCTGCACCGTGGAGGCCCGCACGTTCCGGGGCAGCCACGTCGCCGTCCTCCTCCGGCCCGCCGAAGGCCCGCTCCTGGAGGCCGAGTGCACGCTCGGCCAGGCTCCGGACGAGGGTGACGAGGTGGGTGTGACGTTCGCGTCCACCGAGGTCGTGGTCCTGGCGGGGGAGCGGGACTGACGCGGCGACCGGGACGATGACGGTGGAGTGACGGCGGGGCCCTCGGCCGTGCGCGGGACGCGGCCGCTACGGAAGGCGCACGGGCTCGTGTTCCGGCGCCGGCGCCGGTGTCTGCGCGCCCGGATCGCCCTCCGGCGCACCGAACCACGCCACCGCCACCGCACCGGCGACCGCCAGGACGAAACCGGCCACCGCGAGCCAGGCGAAGCCCGGACGGGACGCGTCGCCCAGCCACCACACGCCGATCATGCCGGGGAGCACGGTCTCGCCGACCACCAGCGCCGCCGTCGCCCCGTTGACCGACCCGATCTGCAGCGCGACCGTGTGCAGATACATCCCGCCGGTCCCGGCCACGAGGATCGCGTACAGCGCCGGGTCCGCGAGCAGCTCGCCGAGGTCGAACGGGTCGATGCCGTTCAGCACCCGGACCCCGACGCCGAGCGCGCCGAAACCGAGACCCGACAGCAGACCGGCCAGGATCGCCGCCCGGGCGCCCAGCAGCCGTACGACAACGGTGCCGCCCACCATCAGCAGCAGCGAGATCGCGAGCAGCCACCAGTGCGTGGCGATCGGGGTGTGCCCACTGCCCTCCGGCCCGGCCGCGCTCGCGAGGAGCACCAGGGCCGAGCAGACCACGCCGATCGAGGTCCACTCCGCGCGGGTCAGCCGGATCCCGAGCATCTTCACGCTCAGGACCGCCGTGATGACGAGGTTGGCGCTGATCACGGTCTGGGAGAGGAAGAGCGGAAGTATCCGGGCGGCGAGCGCCCCGAGGCCGAAGCCGACGAAGTCCAGAATCGTGCCGACGACGAACTGCCAGGTCATCGCGGCCTTCGCGGTGGAGGACAGACTCGGTCCGCCCCGCTCGGTGGTCTGCCCGGCCGCGGCCGCCTCGCGGCGTGCCGACTTCCGGGACCCGACGGCCTGCAGGACGGAGCCCGTGCCGTAACAGATCGAGGCGGCGACGGCGGTCAGCAGTCCTATGAGCACGAGGGGGCTCCTCTTCCGGTACGCGAAGTTCGTTCCGCATGGCAGACGTGGGATCGCCCTTTGAAGTTGCCTCCACCGCTCACACACAAGTGATCATGTGGCTACGCTGCTGCGGGTGAGCGGAATAGACGTGGGCAACGGAGTGGTCGGCGCCATCCTCGGGGTCGTGTTCGCCACCCTGTTCCAGCAGTGGACGCAGGACGTGTGGTTCAGGATCAGACGCCGCTCGGCCGGGGTCGTCCGGAGCATCACCTTCCGCGAGCGGCAGTCCCTGGCCTGGACGACCTTCTCCCTCGGCCCGCTGCACACCTCCGCCCTGATCGTCGAGGGGGACGGGGACCGCGCGATCGCCGCCGAATCGATCCACATCCAGGTTCTGGACGGGGAGGTCGCGCTGCCCGAGGAGATGGCGGGCTGGCGCGACGAGATCGAGGCGGAGGAGAACCGGGCGGGCGCGGCGGGCGACCGGACCCCGGTCTGGAACGGGCCGCGGTACGCCGTCGACAGCCTGGACGTGTCCAGAACCGCCCTCGACGAGCAGTCCGAGGTCCATCTGCGGCTGCGTCCCACCGACTACTACACCTTCCTCGCCGCCCAGCAGCTGGACCGCCGGCTGCCGGACGGCAGCACGCCCAGGTCCCGCTACCTCGACCCCGAGGACCCGCTGACCGCACCCGCGTTCCTGCAGTGCAGCTTCGCCGTCAACGTCGCCGTGGTCACCTCCGACCACCTGCTCGTCGTCAGCCGCCGGAGCAACCGGGTCCGTATGGCACCTGGCGTATGGAACTCCTCCGTCAACGAAGGGCTCTCCCGGCACATCGACTCCTCCGGCCGCAACGCGCCCGATCTGCACGCCGTGGCCCGACGCGGCATGCGCGAGGAGCTGTCCCTGGAGCCGCACGAGTACACGCTCTCCCTGCTCGCCTTCGTCCTCGACGTCGACAAGCGCCACTGGAGCGCCCACTTCTACGCGCGGCTGGGCGACATGACGGGCGATCAGCTCCAGGCGCGGCTGAGCAGAGGGGTCGCCGACCGCTGGGAGCACCAGACGATCGAGTACGTCCCCTTCCGCTCCGTCGACGTGGCCCGGTACCTGCTGCGGCCCGACCGGATCCACCGCTGGGCGCCGCTGGCCCCCGCCCTGTTCCATCTGGCGCTCGTGCATGTCCACGGCCGGACCTCGGTGGAGCGCGCGGAGGCACAGGCCGTCCGCCGGATGTAGCCGGCCGAGGCCCGAGCGCCGTCCGTCGGGGCCCGCCGGGTGCTCTACGGCGTGTTCGCCAGCCGTCGCAGCGCCTCGGGGGCCTCGTCGACCGTCTCCACCAGCGCGATGCGGGCCGCCATCGGACGGTCCACCGCCAGGGCCGACAGCAGGGGCCACGCCGGCAGGCGGTCGGTCCAGTGGGCGCGGTTCACCAGGACCATGGGGGTCGGCCCGCCGCGGGACTCGTAGTAGTTCGGGGTGGTGTTGTCGAAGATCTCCTGGACCGTCCCGGCGGCGCCGGGCAGGAAGACGACGCCGCCGTTGCAGCGGGCGAGCAGTCCGTCCTCGCGGGTGGCGTTGGCGAAGTACTTCGCGATGTGGCCGGCGAAGGCGTTGGGAGGCTCGTGGCCGTAGAACCAGGTCGGGATGCCGACCGAGTCGCCGCCGCCGGGCCACCGGCCCCGGACCTCGAACGCGGCCCGCGCCCAGTCGGTGACGGACGGGGTGAACGACGGCGCCTTGGCGAGAAGCTCCAGCGCCTCGTCGAGGGCGGCGTCGGCGAGCGGCGCCGTGTACGCACCGAGATTCGCGGCCTCCATCGCGCCGGGGCCGCCGCCCGTCGCCACGGTGAAACCGGTCCGGGCCAGCGAGCGGCCCAGCCGCGCCGCACCGGCGTACGCGTCCGTGCCCCGGGCCATGGCGTGGCCGCCCATGACGCCGACGATCCGGCGCCCGACGAGGAGTTCGTCGAGAGCGTCGGAGATCGCGTCGTCGTGGATGGCCCGGAGCATCGACGCGAAGATGTCGCCGTCGGCCTTCGTCCGCTGGAACCAGGCGTACGCGAGGGCGTCGGGGGTCGCCGCGTACCCCTCGTCCCGCATTACCCCGGCGAAGAGCTCCTCGGGGGAGTAGAGCACGGCCCGGTACGGGTCGAACGGCACGTCCGGGACGGGCGGGAAGACGAGGGCCCCGTCGGCGCGGACCTTGGCGGCGGCCTCCGGGCGCATCGCGCAGCCCAGGAAGACGGCGCCGGTGGTCGGGGCGGACAGCAGCGCGACGGTGTCGTCGGTCAGGTCGAGCGACTGGATCCGGTGGCCGACGAGGGAGCCGTGGGCGACGGCCGCGGCGAACTCCCGGTGGGTGTGGATCTCGCGGTCGTGGGTGCGGGCCATGGCCCCACGATAGGCGGCCGCCCGGAGCCCGGACCGGACGCCGGTCCCGTGTGCCCGGCCGTCCGCCCCGAGGGGCGGTCACCGCGACGGTCAGCGGAGCGGGACCGCCGCGAGCTCCCCCACCAGCCACGTCAGGGGCAGGAACACCGCCAGCAGGACTCCCGCGCGCAGCAGCGCCGCGGTGCGCAGGACCGTGGGAGGGGCGCCGAGGCGGAGAAGGGCCTCGGTGGTGCGGGTTCGGTACTGCTTCGATTCGAGCGCCGCGGTCAGCAGCGTCGCCGTCGTGCAGGCCGTCACCAGCGCCGCCCCCAGGCTCGACAGCGGACCGAAGTCGCCGGTCCCCGTCTCGTACAGGGTTGCCGTCGCCAGCGCGCCCGAGGCGACCGCGCACACCACGCCGAGCGGGCGTCCGATGCGGCGGGCCTCGTCCATGAGGATGCGGCCCGCCAGCAGCCGGACGGCGCCCGGGCGGACCGCCTGGAGGAGGCGGCCGCACCAGTGGGTGATGCCCGGGCCCGCCATTGCGAGGCCGACGGCCGTGAGGATCCAGCCGGCGAGCACGCCGCCGGGGCTGCCCTCGAACCGCGCGGGCAGGGGGATCGTCCCGTCCGCGTCGCCCTGCCCCGCGTACGTCTCCACCGCGAGGCCGACCGCCAGGAGCGCCACGCCCCACGGCAGGCCGGAGGGCGCCGGCCGCGCCGGGCCGTGGAGGCGGCCACCGGCAGGATCGCGAGGAGGGTGAGAGCGGCGGCGAGCGGGATCGGCTGGTCCGCGGCGAGCAGTTCGGCGGCCGCCCCGTCGAAGGGCAGCCCGGTGATGTCCCCGCGCAGGTGCAGGTAGAACAGCAGCGCGAGCATCGAGCCGAGCGTGCAGG
>NZ_JAGGOS010000026.1 GCF_018614205.1 Streptomyces sp. ISL-36
GCTCGGCCTCGCCCGCGGCGCCACGGGCCTGGCCCGCGAGCCGGCCGAGCTGCTGCGCGACGGCGGACTTCTTCCGCTCGGCGGCCCGTCGGCGTTCGGCCAGCTCCTCGACGAGTGCGGCGGCGGCGCGGCGGCGCTCGGCGGCCTCGTGCTGGGCGGCGGCCAGCTCCTCGCACCGCACGGCCAGCTCCGCCAGCTCGGCCGCCGCCTCGTCGACGGACGCCTGCACCTCCAGGAGGCTGGGCGCCCCGGCGGAGCCGCCCTGGGCGAAGTGCGCGCCGAGCTGGTCGCCTTCGGCGGTCACGGCGGTGAGGTGCGGGTGCGCGCGGACGAGCTCCTCGGCCTCCTCCAGGGTCCCGACGACGACGATCCCTTCGAGCAACCGGCGTACGGACCCCATGAGTTCCTCGGGTCCCCGGACGAAGGAGACGGCGTGCGGGGCACCGGCGGGGGTGGGCGCGGGCGCCGGGCCGGGTGCGGCCGGGGGCGCGGGGAGAGGCACGGGCGCCGGGCCGGGGGCTGCCGGGGGCGGGATCTCCGCTCCGGTGAGCAGCAGGGCCGCGCGGCCCGCGTCCTGCTTGCGCAGCAGACGCAGCGCCTCGACCGCCGAGGCGGGGCCGGAGACGGCGATCGCGTCCGCCGCGGCGCCGAGGGCGGCCGCGAGGGGGATCTCGTACCCGGGGGTGACCGTGAGCAGTTCCGCGGCCGGGCCCAGGAGTCCGGTGAGGTCGTCCCGGGCGCCGAGCAGCGCGCCCGTCCCGTCCTTGCGGCGCAGCCCCAGGGAGAGCGCCTCGTGCCGGGCCCGGGTGGCGGCGCTGCGGCGGTCGGCCTCGGTGGCGGCCTCCCGGGCGGCCGTGAGTGCGGCCTCCGCCTCGGCGAGGTCCCGGCGGGCGTCCTCGTACCGCTCCCCCAGCTCCGTGTCGTCGGCGTCCAGCCCGTCGACCTCGGCCTTGAGCTGCTCGTACTCCTCCTGCGCGGCGACCGCCCGCTCCTGGGCCTCGTCCCTCGCGGCGGCGAGGCGGTCGATCTCGGCCTGGGCGGACGCGGCGCGCGAACGGGCCGCGTTCACCTGGCCGTGGAGCCGGGCGAGCCCCTCGCGCCGATCGGCGATGGCGCGGGCGACGTCCTTGAGCCTGCGCTCCTCCACCGCCAGCTCGCGCTCCAGTTCGGCGCGGTGCGTGACGGTGTCCTCCAGGGCCCGCTCGGCCGCTTCCAGCGCGGCCTCCAGCTCCGCCTCCTGCTCGCGGATACGGGCGGCCTCGCGCTCCATGTCCTCCGGATCGCGTCCGCGACGCTCCTCGGGCGGCTGGGCCGTGGCGCTCTTCACCCGCGCGTCGGCCAGTGAGACGGTGCCCCGCACCCGCTCGGCGAGCTGGGAGAGTTCGTACCAGGTCTGCTGTCCGCGCTGGACGCGCGGGGCGAGCCGCCGCACCTCGTCCTCGAGTTCCGCCTCGGTCGCGAGCGCCGCCTTCAGCTCGCGCTCGGCGCGCTCCTTGCTCTCCTTGAGCGCGGCCTCGTCGGCGACCTCGGCCTTCAGCGCCTCCTGGAGCCGTACGAGATCGTCGGAGAGCAGCCGCAGCCGGGCGTCGCGCAGATCGGCCTGGATGACGGCGGCCCGGCGGGCGACCGCGGCCTGCCGGCCGAGCGGTTTGAGCTGGCGCCGCAGTTCGTCGGTGAGGTCCTGGACGCGGGCGAGGTTGGCCTGCATCGCGTCCAGCTTCCGCAGCGCCTTCTCCTTGCGCTTGCGGTGTTTGAGGACGCCGGCCGCCTCCTCGATGAAGGCGCGGCGTCCCATCGGGTCGGCGTGCAGGACGGAGTCGAGCTGTCCCTGGCCGACGATGACGTGCATCTCGCGGCCGATGCCGGAGTCGGAGAGCAGATCCTGGATGTCGAGCAGCCGGCAGGTGTCGCCGTTGATCTGGTACTCGCTGCTGCCGCCCCGGAACATGATCCGGGTGATGGTGACCTCGGCGTAGTCGATGGGCAGCGCGCCGTCGGAGTTGTCGATGGTGAGCGAGACCTCGGCGCGGCCCAGCGGCGGCCGGCCGGTGGTGCCGGCGAAGATGACGTCCTCCATCTTGCCGCCGCGCAGCGACTTGGCGCCCTGCTCCCCCATGACCCAGGAGAGCGCGTCCACGACGTTGGACTTGCCCGAGCCGTTCGGCCCCACGACGCAGGTGATTCCGGGCTCGAACCGCAGCGTCGTGGCGGAGGCGAACGATTTGAAACCGCGGAGGGTCAGGGCCTTGAGGTGCACGCCCCCGGACTCTACCGGGGCGGGTGCGTTTCACCCCCGAAGGTGCAGGGCACACCCTCCACCAAGGCCGGAGAGAGTGGTGGGACGAGGGGGGCGCAAGAAAGAAGGGACGCCGAAGCGTCCCTTGCATGTCCAGCCGTGCTGGCGAGAGTGTTTCTCACCCTGGCCTGTGGGCTGAGGCCTCAGGTGAGCGCAGGCTCCGCCTGGGGAACGTCGAGGTCAATGCTGTCAAGCAGCGACTCTCCGTGCTGAGCGGCGGCAGCGTTGAGCGCGTCGTTCTCGGACTGAATCCGTACAAGCTCGGACTCGAGGTCCTGGACGCGCTGCTGAAGCCGTCGCATCTCGGCGAGGAGTCGCGGGTCGGAGCCGCCGACGTAACCGAGAAGCGCCTTTGCCATGATGGATGGTCCTCCACACTGAGTGACCGACCGAAGCGGTGTGGGTCGTGAGGGAATCGCACCCGCGGTGCTCGGCAGCTCTTCTTGTCGTGCCGGATTTACTGCCAAACAGCTAAGGTGCGCGGGGCTTCCAGAGTCTCACCAAAAAGTTTGACGGTCAACACGATCACGCCCCGCATCAAGGGGCGACCGGGGGGCTGCGGCCGCGGAACAGGCGGCGGCGCCTCTCGACTCGGTGCCTCAGGGGCTCTGGAGATCATCCTTACGCGCCACGCTCGCCAAGGCAAGCCCCTCTCGGCAACGACCAGGTCATTTTCGCTTCAGGGGGCCGTCGTCGAACGTCCGCCCGGGGGTCTCTCAGGCCGCCGGGCGGAGCTCGGCCGACAAGATCGTCAGCGGACCGCGAAGCCGTCGTAGCCGCCGCGCGGGGTGTCCCAGATCTCAGTGACTCCGTCGACCCGCCCGGGAGTGTCGCCGGAGCGGAGCCAGGCGAGCAGACGGTGGCAATTCTCACTCGACCCCTCGGCCACGACCTGGACCCGCCCGTCGTCGAGGTTGAGGGCGAAGCCGACGAGGCCTCCGATCTCCAGTGCGTTTGCCCTGGTGAACCAGCGGAAGCCCACTCCCTGTACTCGGCCGCGCACCCAGGCGGTCAGCCGTACGTCTTCGTTCATGGCTGCACGCTAACGGCCTGATTGCCTGAGGAGCACACCACCCCCGCGCGTCATGGCGTACAGTCCCGACCGAATGAGCCTCACCCGTTCGGGCGAGTCGCGTTCGACCGGGCCCGCGAGGGCCCGCAGAAGCAAAGATCAGCAAAGCAGGTCGTCAGGAAGGCAGGGCATATGGGACGCCATCGCAAAAGGCGCGGCGTGCCCGTGCGCACCGGGCTGCTCGGCGCCTCCGCCGCGGTGGCGGTCGGCGCGGTCGCCCTCGCCTCGGGCCTGCTGCCCGGCGGGGACACCTCCACCGTCGGCAGCGCCGGCTCCGAGAAGCAGCAGCAGATCCATTCGCGGCAGGCTCCGGAGCTGACGACGCAGGGCGGTTCGTCGGCGACCCCGACGAACCAGTCGTCGGGCTCGGCCGCGGGGGCCGGAAAGGGGAACGGGTCCGGCAGGGCCTCCTCCCCCTCCTCGACCCCGTCCGCGGCTCCGTCGAAGACGCCGTCGAAGACCCCGGCGCCGAAGCCGTCGAAGACCGCCCCCACCGCCGCGCCGAAGAAGCCGGTCGC
The DNA here is from genome assembly GCF_018614205.1 of Streptomyces sp. ISL-36. Classification (GTDB taxonomy): domain Bacteria; phylum Actinomycetota; class Actinomycetes; order Streptomycetales; family Streptomycetaceae; genus Streptomyces. Next base: position 3,887 of record NZ_JAGGOS010000026.1, read on the forward strand.
CAAGCCCACGCCCAAGCCCACGTCCAAGCCCACGTCCAAGCCCACGTCCAAGCCCACGCGTACCCCTTCCCGTACGCCCACGCGCATAGCGCCGCCGAAGCCGGTCCCGACGACCGAGAAGCCCGTCGTGCGCGCCCCGGCCCCGCCGGTGGTCTCCCGCGACGCGGCCGTCGAGGCTGAGGTCGTCCGCCTGGTCAACGCCGAGCGGGCCACGGTCGGCTGCACGCCGGTGCGCTCCGACGCCCGGCTCGCGGCGCTGGCGAACGCCTTCAGCGAGGACATGGCGAACCGCGGCTTCTTCGACCACACCGACCCCGACGGAGCGACGCCGTGGGACCGCGCCGCCAAGGCCGGCATATCGGGCATGGGCGGGGAGAACATCGCCCGTGGCCAGGCGGACGCCGCCGCCGTGATGTCGGCATGGATGAACAGCGACGGCCACCGCGCGAACATCCTGAACTGCGACTACACGACCCTGGGGGTCGGCGTGCACTTCGCCGACGGCGGTCCGTGGTGGACGCAGGACTTCGGCTTCTGAGCCGTTCGGACATGAGGAGGGCCCCGTCACCGGTCGGTGACGGGGCCCTCCTCATGTCCGTGCGAACGGCCGGCTCAGGCAGCGGCCTTTCCGGCCGCGAAGGTGCGGGCGGTCTCGGCGACGCGGCGGCCGAGGTGTTCGGCGGTGGCGAGGTCGGCCTTGTGCACGCCCTCCGGGCCGAGGTCGTTGTGGGTCTGCGCGGCGGCGCCGGAGAAGAAGCCGAGGCGGTTGATGTCGTTCTCGGAGGCCTCGGTGGTGTTCCAGCCCGGCTTCAGGCCGAGGTTCACCCAGGTCATGCCGTGCTGGGCGGCGAGGGTCTGGAAGAACTGCAGGGTGTGGAGCTTGTCGCCGCTCTTGGAGGCGGAATTGGTGAATCCGGCGGCCAGCTTGTCGATCCAGGCGTCGGTGAACCAGCGCTTCGAGGTCTCCTCGGCGAACGCGTGGAACGCGCCGGAGGCGGTGCCCATGTAGGTCGGCGAGCCGAAGACGATCGCGTCGGAGGCGTCGAGCAGCTCCCACTGGGCGTCGGTGATCTCGTCGACCTTGATCAGGTGCACGGTGGCGCCGGTCTCCGCGGCACCGGCGCGGACGGCATCGGCGACGACGGCGGTGTGGCCGAAGCCCGAGTGGTAGGCGATGGAGACGACGGGCGTGGTCATGGTGGGACTCCTCATCGGCGGGGGAACGACAAGAAGTAGAGCACTAACTTTCAGATAGTGCAATCCCCGAGGTAGCGCCTGCTGACAGTTAGCGCTGTGCCCGCGTATGGTAGAAGGCATGACTGACGACCTCGTGTTCAACGTGTTCGCCCGCGCCTGCACCTCGCGCGAGACGCTGGAGCATGTGACGGGTCGGTGGGGTTCGCTCACCCTGGGGGCGCTCCACGAGGGCTCGCTCCGCTTCAACGAGCTGCGCCGCCGGGTCGACGGGGTGAGCGAGAAGATGCTGTCGCAGACGCTGCACGCGCTGGAGCGCGATGGGCTCGTCCATCGCGAGGCCCAGCCGACGAACCCGCCGCGCGTCGACTACCGGCTGACGCCCCTGGGGCGTGAGATCGCCGAACAGCTGCGCGGCCTGATCGACCTGGTCGAAGGCCGGATGCCGCAGGTGCTCGCGGCCCGCGAGAGCTACGACGCCGGGCGCGCGCCCGCGGCGATGTGAGGGGCGGGCCTCGTCGGACTGGGACGGGCGGGCCTCGCCGGACTGGGACGGGCGGGCGCCCTCAGACCGTCGCGCGGGGCGGTCGCTGGCAGCGCGGGCAGAAGTAGCTGGACCTGTTCATCCAGGGCCGGCGGCGCATCGGCGTACCGCAGCGGCGGCACGGCTCGTCCTCGCGCCCGTAGGCGTCCAGGGACCGGTCGAAGTAGCCGGATTCGCCGTTCACATTGACGTAGAGGCTGTCGAAGCTGGTCCCGCCGGCGGCGAGGGCCGCGTTCATGACGTCTCGCACATGGCCGAGGAGTTCGGCGGAGCGCGGCCGGGTGAGGCTCGCGGTGGGGCGTTCGTAGTGCAGCTTGGCGCGCCACAGCGCCTCGTCGGCGTAGATGTTGCCGACCCCGCTGATCAGCGACTGGTCGAGCAGCGCCCGCTTGATGGTCGTACGGCGCAGGCGCAGGGCGGCCTGGAAGGCGGCGTCGTCGAAATCCGGGTCGAGTGGGTCACGCGCGATGTGGGCGATGACGTCGGGCAGACCGTCGGGGGAGTTCTCGTGCAGCGAGAGCCCGCCGAAGGTGCGCTGGTCGACGAAGCGCAGCTCGGTTCCGAGGGCGTCGTCGAAGCGGACCCTGATGCGCAGATGCTTCTCGTCCGGAGCGCTCTCGGGCTGGACGAGCAGCTGGCCGCTCATGCCGAGGTGTCCGAGGACGGAGAAGTCGCAGTCCGCGAGGGGGATCCAGAGGTACTTGCCGCGCCGGCGGGCCGTTCCGAGGCGGTGCCCTTCGAGCCGGGCGGCGAAGTCCGCGCCGCCGGCCGGATGCCTGCGCACGGCCCGCGGGTGGAGCACCTGGACCTCGCCCACGGTCCGCCCGTCGACCCAGCGCTCAAGACCGCGCCGTACGACCTCGACCTCGGGCAACTCGGGCACGGGACTCCTCCACGGGGGTACGGGAACGACCTGGGAAGCCTACCGCTCGGGCGCCTCCCGCCCCCGGCCCGGTCCGGGCCCGGGAAAGGGCCGCGGGAAAAGCGACGACCCCGCCCCGAGGGCCCGTGCGGGCCTGGGGCGGGGTCGTCAGGAAGGGGTGGGCGTCAGGCCGAAGCCTGGTCCGCGGCGGAAGAGATGTCGGCGACCTCTTCCGTTGCCGTCACCGCGGCGGCCTTCGCCGCCGCCACGCGCTCGTCCGCCGCCGCGCGGATCGCGCGCCATGCGGACTCGGCGGCCTGCTGCTCCGCTTCCTTCTTGCTGCGGCCGGTGCCGGTGCCGTACGAGACACCACCGACGCGGGCGGCAGCAGTGAAGATCTTCTCGTGGTCCGGGCCCTCCTCGGAGACGAGGTACTCCGGAACACCCAGGCCCTCGGCCGCGGTCAGCTCCTGGAGACTGGTCTTCCAGTCCAGACCCGCACCGAGGTTCGAGGACTTCTCGATCAGCGGGTCGAAGAGCCGGTGCACCAGCTCCGAGGCCGCGTCGAGGCCTTGGTCGAGATAGACCGCGCCGATCACCGCTTCAAGGGTGTCGGCGAGGATGGACGCCTTGTCCCGGCCGCCCGTGCCCTCTTCGCCCCGGCCGAGCCGGATGAAGGAGCCGAGTTCGAGGCCGCGGCCGACTTCCGCCAGTGCACGCGAGTTGACCACCGCGGCCCGCAACTTGGCCAGCTGGCCTTCGGGCAGGTCGGGGTGGGTGCGGTACAGCGTGTCCGTGACCACCAGGCCGAGCACGGAGTCCCCGAGGAACTCGAGACGCTCGTTGGTGGGCAGACCGCCGTTCTCGTACGCGTACGAGCGATGCGTCAGCGCACGCACCAGAAGGGCGGACTCGAGCTGATACCCGAGCCGCCCTTCCAGAAGCGTGTGGGACGAGGCATTGTCCGTCTTGTTGTCCGTCTTGGGGGACTCAGACATTGCGCCTCTCACCAGCCACTCAGACCGAGAGGACCTGGCGCTTGTTGTAGGTGCCGCAGCTCGGGCACGCGATGTGCTGCTGCTTCGGCTCCTGGCAACGCTCACACGAAACCAGGGTGGGGACCGCAGCCTTCCACTGCGACCGGCGGTGGCGCGTGTTGCTGCGCGACATCTTCCGCTTCGGAACAGCCACGGCTACTTCTCCTGCTTCTCGTCGACGCCCGCTTCGGCGCCGCTCATGTTGTCCTTCTCATCGGTTCCCAGCGAACCGGCGAGTCCCTGCAGTGCCGCCCAACGGATGTCGACGGCGTCATGGTGGTGGTCCGGGTGATCGTTCAGGTTGATTCCGCATTCGGAACACAGACCCGCACAGTCCTCCCGGCACACCGGCTGCATCGGCAGTGCGAGCACCACCGCATCACGCAGCACGGGTTCGAGGTCGAACATGCCGTCCTCGAGGGGGATCACGTCCTCGTCGGCCTCGGCTTCGTCGTCCGCGGCCGCCTTCGAGCGGCCCCGGTCGTCGGAGTCGGGGTACGAGAACATCTCCTGGAAGTCCACGTCGAGCTCGAGCTCGACGGGCTCCAGACACCTTACGCACTCCCCCTCGGCCGATGCACGGGCGGTGCCTGTGACAAGCACCCCTTCCATGACCGACTCGAGACGGAGATCAATCTCCACGGGCGCGCCTTCCGGCACACCGATGACCCCTTCGACGCCGAAGTCGCCGGGGGCCGAGACCGAGCGGGAGAGCCGCTGCAGGGCACCAGGACGCCGCCCCAGCTCGTGTGTGTCGAACACGAGGGGGTTGCGGTGGTCGAGGCGCGTGCTCAGGGCTCTTCCTGCTTTCGGATCGTGAGGGGGCTGCCGTGTGTTCGAATCGAGAGACGAAGCGGGCAGCGCGGATCGCGGACTACGCGCGACCGAAGAGCCAGGATACTGGACGCGTCGCTCAGGGCCCAATCCGGCCTTCGCGAGGGCCGCTCACTGCCCCTGGCCGTGCCCCTGCTCGTACTGTCGCAGCTGCTCCAGGTCGATCATGCTCGTGTCGAAGAAGCTGGTCTCGTCGAGTGCGGCGGCCTGCGGCTGCTGGACGTGCGGCTGCTGCTGTTCGTAGCCGTACTGCTGCTGGTAGGCGTACGGGTCGGCCTGCTGCGGCTGCTGGTACGCGTAGGGGTCCTGCTGGTACGCGTACGCCTCCTGCGGCTGCTGGTACCCGTACGGGTCCGGCTGCTGCGCCGGGATCTGCGCGGCCTGCTGCCGCACCGGCTCCGGCTCGGCCAGCTCGGCGAGTCCGGCCAGATAGTCGGCGTCGCTGGTGTGCACCGTGCCGCCGGCCGCGTCCTGGGCCGCCATGTGCGCGCCGAGGTCGTCGGTGGCGATCCGGCCGTGCAGCTTCTGCCGGCCGCGGCCGACCGCCTCCAGGGTCTTGGCGAGAACGGCCTCGAAGGCGCCCAGCTTGGCGTCGACGTACTCGTCGGCCCGGTGGATCAGGGTCTGCGGGTCCGCGCTGTACTCGGGGGCGTCCTCGTCCGCGTAACCGTTCCGGTCGAGCCCCGGGCCGCGGCCGAGCAGCTTCTCCCGGCCGCGGTCGACGGAGCCGATGGTCTTGTTGAGGACGACCTCGAAGTTGGCGAGCTTGGAGTCGACGTAGTCGTCGGCCTCGGCGCGGATCTCCTCGGCCTCGCGGCGGGCCTCGGCGAGGATCCGGTCCGCCTCGTCCTGGGACTGGCGGGCGACCTGGGTGTCGGAGATCAGCGAGCCGCGCTCGGCGTGGGCGGCCTCGATGATCCGCTCGGCCTCCTGCCGGGCCTGCTCGACCATCTGCTCCCGCCCACCGAGAAGCTCCTGGGCCTGGGCCAGGGAGCCCGGCAGGGCCTCCCGTACCTCTTCGAGCATGGCGAGCAGCTCGGCGCGGTTGACCACGCAGGACGCCGACATGGGCATGGAGCGGGCGTTTGTGACCGTCGAAACGATCTCGTCGAGCTTCTTCTGCACGTCCACCGGGTGCTCGCCACTCTCTACAGCTGGATGGAGACGGACGGGACGACTGTAAGGGCAGTTGTCCCTCCGCCGACACCGGATGACGGTCTGTCAGCGACCGTGGCTCGGGGTCACGCCCGACTCGCCGCCGGCCCACCGCCGAGGCGCGGCCGGGTCACTGCTGTGTGCGCTGCTGGGCGAGGCGCTCGGTGAGCCGGCCGAGGACGGCCTGCGGCACCAGGTGGGAGACGTCGCCGCCCCAGGCCGCGACCTCCTTGACCAGGGAGGACGACAGGAAGCTGTAGGTGGGGTTGGTGGGGACGAACAGGGTCTCGACGCCGGAGAGCCCGTTGTTCATCTGCGCCATCTGCAGCTCGTAGTCGAAGTCGCTGACCGCGCGGAGCCCCTTGACGATGGCGGGGATGTCGCGCTGCTTGCAGAAGTCGACGAGGAGGCCGTGGAAGGACTCGACCTCCACGTTGCCGAAGTCGGCCGTCACCTCGCGGATCAGCTCGATCCGCTCGTCGACGGTGAACAGTCCCTTCTTGGACTGGTTGATCATCACCGCGACGTGTACGACGTCGTACAGCTTGGAGGCGCGGGCGATGATGTCGAGATGTCCGTTGGTGATGGGGTCGAATGACCCCGGACAGACGGCGCGGCGCAACTTGGGTCCCTCGCTCTCCGGTCCGGTCATCGTGCGTCTTCGCACGTAGAGGCGGCGCGACCGTACCAAAACGTTCCCTCGCCGTAGCGACGGGCCCGCAGTGGCTCGAAACCGGCCGGCCAGCCGAATTCCCCGCCTCGGGTGCTGCGCTCCACGGTGACGACGGCGTCGTCGCTGAGCCAGCCCCCCGAGCGGAGTGTGAGCAGGATCTCGCGAAGATCGTCGTCCGACACGGCGTACGGCGGGTCGAGGAAGACGAGGTCGTAGGGGTCGGCGGGCGCCGGACCCGTCACGATCTGTTCCGCTTTGCCGGTGCGGAGTTCGGCTCCGGGCAGTCCGAGCGCGCGGATGTTCTCGCGGACCGTACGGGCGGCGCGGGTGTCGGCCTCGACCAGGAGGGCGTGGGAGGCGCCCCGGGAGAGCGCCTCCAGACCGACGGCGCCCGAGCCCGCGTACAGATCGGCGACCCGGGTCCCGTCGAGGGTCCCGAGGAGCGACTGCCAGGTCGAGAAGAGGCCCTCGCGTGCCCGGTCTGAGGTGGGGCGGGTGCCGTTGCCGGGAGGCACGGCCAGTCGGCGTCCGCCGGCCGTACCGGCGATCACGCGGGTCATCTGAGGTCCTCGTCCTTGTCGGAGATCGGTGTCTCCACGATATGGCCGGTGGGAGCGGGCCGGTGTCACCCCTTGTCGAGGAATTCCTCCCGCTCCTTGTCCAGGAGCGCGTCGAGGGCGGTGCGCAGCTCGGGGTGGTCGGTGAGGTCGGGGTCGGCGAGGACGACGGCGGTGGCCTCCTCGCGGGCGGCGGTGATGACCTCCTCGTCGTCGATGACGGTGAGCATCCGCAGGGAGGAGCGGACGCCGGACTGGGCCTGGCCGAGGACGTCTCCCTCACGGCGCTGTTCGAGGTCGATGCGGGAGAGTTCGAAGCCGTCGAGGGTGGAGGCGACGGCGCCGAGCCGCTGCCGGGCCGGGCTCGCCTCGGGCATCTCGGTGACGAGAAGGCAGAGGCCGGGGGCGGAGCCGCGTCCCACGCGGCCGCGGAGCTGGTGGAGCTGGGAGACGCCGAAGCGGTCGGCGTCCATGATCACCATGGCGGTGGCGTTGGGGACGTTGACGCCGACCTCGATGACGGTCGTGGCGACGAGGACGTCGACCTCGCCGGCGGCGAAGCGGCGCATGACGTCGTCCTTGTCGTCCGGGTGCATCCGGCCGTGCAGGACCTCGATGCGCAGCCCGGCGAGCGGGCCGGCCGTCAGCTTCTCGGCGACCTCCAGGACGGCGAGCGGCGGACGCTTCTCGGCCTCGTCCTCGGCGGAGGACTTCTTCTTCTCCTTGGGGTCGTCCTCGCCGTCACCGATGCGCGGGCAGACGACGTACGCCTGGTGTCCCTTCTCCACCTCCTCGCGCACCCGCTCCCACGCGCGCGTGAGGAAGTGCGGCTTGTCGGCGGCCGGGACGACATGGCTGGCGATCGGCGAGCGGCCGGCGGGCAGCTGGTCCAGGACGGAGGTCTCCAGGTCGCCGAAGACGGTCATGGCGACGGTGCGCGGGATGGGTGTCGCCGTCATGACGAGCAGGTGAGGGGGCTGCTTTCCCTTGCCGCGCAGGGCGTCGCGCTGCTCCACGCCGAAGCGGTGCTGTTCGTCGACGACGACCAGGCCCAGGTCGTGGAACTTCACCTTGTCCTCGATCAGGGCGTGGGTGCCGATGACGATCCCTGCCTCGCCGGTGACGAGGTCGAGCAGCGCCTGGCGCCGGCCGGCGGCTCCCATCGAACCGGTGAGCAGGACGACCTTGGTGGCGTGCTCGGCCCCGCCGAGCATCCCTCCCTGGGCCAGCTCGCCCATCATCTCGGTGATCGAGCGGTGGTGCTGCTGGGCGAGCACCTCGGTGGGGGCCAGCATCGCGGCCTGTCCGCCCGCGTCGACGACGGCGAGCATGGCCCGCAGGGCCACCATCGTGTTGTGCGTCACGGTGAAGTGATCGGTCACGTAGGCATGGCTCGGGTCGGCGACGCTGATGCACTGGACCGGCTTGCGTCCCACGTACTCGACAGCCCGGATCTCCCGCATGAGGGTGTTGTCCGTCGGACGGGGGCGCATGCGGCGCGCCTTTTGGGCCAGCCCGAACGGAACGTACTCGTCGGGCAGCGCGATCGAGACGTTGAACGCGGCCTTCTTCGGCAGCACGCGGGCCCGGCCGCCGAGGGACCGGACGAGCCACGCCACATCGTCGGCCAGCCTTCGTGAGGCCGAGCAGAACGACACGCTCAGCCCTTCGGGGTCCACGGTCCCGTCCGTGTCCATGAGCCCCTGCAGCACAGCGAGGCGGTTCTTGATCGACGTGTTCTTGAACACGAGGGGCAGGAACTTGTCCTGCGAGGTGACTCCCCACAGGCCGAGCGAACTCAGCACACCGATCACGGGATCGCGCCGGGTACCGCTCTGGGGGCCAGGCAGCCCGAGGGTGTGGTCGCTGCGTGAGCCGGGGACCGGCATGACGGTGTGATCGGGAGCCAGGATGGAACGGACCGCGGCAAGAATCTCGTCGTCGGCCGTCGAGAGCCGCAGATCGTGCCGGAAGGATCCGCCCCCCAGGAGCAGTCCGAACAGGTAGGGGTCCAGTGGCGGCGACGTGCCGTCGGAGAGGTCCACCGGTGTGGCCGCCGGGATGTGCCACTTCGGGGAACCGTCGGCCGTGCACATGTCTCCGCGGATCTCGCGGGTGGTCATCACCTTCGGGGCCCCGCCGCGGTCCCGTGCGCTGCTCGTTCCCACGATCCACAGGTGCTCGTCATCGCACTCGACGGACGTGTCGTCGAAGAACACCAGGCGCCAGACCTCCCGCTCGCCCTGCGGGAAGACTCCGTCGACGAGGGCGATGTCGCCCCTGGGCACCACGACTCGGTCGCCGACGGAGACCTCTCCCATGGGCTTGAAGCCCTCGGGAGTCAGTACGAGCGAGTCGAGGGGCTGTGCCTTGCCCGATCCGACCTCGCCCTGGAGGAGGCGGTGCATGGGGTGTTCGGTGGCGAGGTCGTCGAAGATCTCCTTGGAGACCTTCTTCTGGCCGTCGGTGAGGGTGAAGGGGAGCTTGGCGTCGAAGGCGTCCAGGAGCCCGTCGGGGGCGGGTCTCCGGGCGACGGCGGGGAGTTGGGTGTCCGCGTACCGGCGGCGGGCGAGGGCGACCTGGAGGACGAACGCCTCGTCCCACTTCAGCCGCTGCCGGGCGTCCTCGATGTCCGCCCTGGTACGCGGGCGGTGCACCTTCACGAGCGCCTCGGGCAGGTCGGCGAGGCCGCGTCCTTCGCGCAGGGCGGGCGGCAGCGGGTCGGCGAGCCCGGCCCAGCCAGTGGCGGCCAGGGAGTCCAGGGCGACGGAGACGGACTGCTCGATGGTCCAGGACTCCAGCTGCTTGCAGGCGGGGTAGATCGGCAGCAGTTCGCTCGCGAACGCCTTGACCGTCTCGTCGCTGCTGTCCGCGTCGAGGAGTTTGTACTCGGGGTGGGAGAGCTGCAGCTTGCGGTTGAAGACCCCGACCTTGCCGGCGAACATCCCGCGGCGGCCCGGCAGGAGCTCCTTCTGGTGGAAGTGGACCGACCGGCCGAAGAAGACCAGCTGCATCCGGCCGCTGCCGTCGGTGATGGTGACCTCGAGCCGCTGGCCCTTGCCCCGTCCGCCCTTGTTGAAGGTCAGCACGCGGGCGTCGGCCACCTGCGCCACGACCGTGACGTGCTCGTCGAGCGGCAGCTCGGCGAGGCCGGTGAGCTCGCCCCGCTCGGCGTACCGCCGCGGGTAGTGGTGGAGCAGATCGCCGACCGTGTGCAGGTCGAGGTGGTCGGCCATCACCTTCGCGGTGGCGGCGCCGAGCAGGTTCTTCAGCGGGTCACCGAGCAGCACGGCGGCTCCCCTCGGGCAGCTTCTTCAGTGGTTCGTCGAGCGCAGACACGCGATCCATTGCACACCACCGCACCGACAGCCGTCCCGCAGGCTGTGGATATCGCCTGGTCACGTCGGCGCCGTGGCGGCGTGAGGGCTCCGGCGGCGGGCTACTCGACGCCGATCAGCAGCGCGGGCGCCCCAGCGCCGGCGTGGTACGTCGCCGTGTCCACCGCCAGGTACGTCTCCCGCACATGGCGCTCCAGCTCGGCCGCCAGTGCCGCCGGCGTCTCGTCCGCGACGATCAGGGTCACCAACTCGCCGCCCGCCGACAGCATCCGGTCCAGGACCGTGCGGGCCGTCGTCGTCAGGTCCTGGCCGATGACGGCCACGTCGCCCTCGATCAGGCCGAGCACGTCGCCGGCCTGGCAGACGCCTGCCGAGGTGAAGGACTGGGCTTCGGCGACGGCGAGTTCGGCGTAGCGCGTGGCGCCCGCCGCCGCCGTCATCGCCACCACGTCCTCGTCGAAGCGCCGCTCCGGTTCGTGGACGGCGAGGGCCGCGATGCCCTGGACGGCCGCCCGGGTCGGGATCAGGGCGACGCGGATCCCCTCCGCGCGGGCCTGCTCGGCCGCCGCGCCCGCCGTGTGCCGCAGGTCCGTGTCGTTGGGCAGGAGCACCACCTCGCGCGCGTGCGCCCGCCGGATGGCGTCGACGAGCTCGCCGCTGGCGGGCGGCTCCCCCGGCCTGGCCAGCACCGTCGTCGCGCCGGCCTCCTCGCACAGGCCGGCGAGCCCCTCGCCGGGGACCACCGCCACCACTGCGCGCTGGGCCTGCTCCCGTACCTCGGAGGCACCCGAGAAGTGGGTGATGCGGATCCGGTACGGCCGGCCCGCCTCCACGCCCGCCTCGACGGCCGCGCCCGCGTCGTCGACATGGACGTGGACGTTCCACAGCCCGTCGCCGCCGACGACGACCAGGGAGTCGCCGAGCGCGTCGAGCCGCCCGCGCAGCCGCTCCACGGCCGCGTCCTCGGCCTCCAGGAGGTAGATCACCTCGAAGGCCGGTCCGTCCTCCGCCTCGCACGCGTCGGCGCTCACGGCCGGCCGGTGCGGTGCCCCGGCCGGCCGCACCTGGGCCTCGCCCGTGACGACCTCGACCAGCGCTCCGAGGACGGCCACCAGGCCGCGCCCTCCGGCGTCCACGACCCCGGCGCGTTCGAGCACGGCCAGTTGTCCGGGGGTCGCCGCCAGGGCGCTCCTCGCCCCCTCGTACGCCCCCCTGGCCACCGCCACGAGGCTTCCGCCCCCCACGCACGCGTCGGCGGCGGCTCCCGCCACGGTGAGGATCGTTCCTTCGACGGGGTGCGCGACGGCCTCGCGGGCCGCCCGGGCGGCCGCCGCCAGCGACCGGGCGAGGTGATCCCCGTCACGCCCGTCGGCGAGCACGGAGGCCATGCCGCGCAGCAGCTGCGACAGGATCGTCCCGGAGTTGCCGCGGGCACCGATCAGGGCGCCGTGCGCCATGGCCCGTATGGCGTCGGTGGCGTGGGGCTCCTCTGCCGCGAAGACCGCCTCGACCGCCTGGGCGGCGGATTCCACGGTCAGATAGAGGTTGGTGCCGGTGTCCCCGTCGGCGACCGGATAGACGTTGATCGCGTCGATCTCCTCGCGCTCCCTGCCGAGCGCGTCCAGCGCCCGTACGCACCAGGATCGGACCGCTGCGGCGTCCAGGGTCTGCGCGGTCTGCGGCAACGGGGGATCCTCCTGTAGATGGCGGTCGCACCGCAGGTTAGCCCCGCTCGTGACCTGGGCCGGGGACGGGGGCGGCGCTCGCCATGGTAGTTTCGTTCTACGGGAGCAGCCGTTGTATGCTGCTTCGGTTGCCCGGCGAGAGTCGGGCCATTCCCCCGGCAAGCCACTTCAGATCTCTGATTCCGGTGCGCCGGATTTCACTGTAAATCTGAAGTCTTTGGAGTGACCCGTGGCTGCCAACTGCGACGTCTGCGGCAAGGGGCCGGGCTTCGGCAACAACATTTCGCACTCGCACCGCCGTACGTCTCGTCGCTGGAACCCGAACATCCAGCGTGTGCGTGCCGTGGTCGGTCGGACGCCGAAGCGGCTCAACGTCTGCACCTCGTGCATCAAGGCCGGCAAGGTCTCGCGCTAACGCCGACGTTTCGTCGTAGCGCAGCCCCTGCGGTTGCCTTGAAAGGCCGGTTCACCTCGGTGAACCGGCCTTTTGCCATGCCCGGAAACAGGACCGGAAGCCTGACCGGAAGCCTGACCGGGAGCAGAACCGGAAGCGGGCCTGAACCCAGGACCCGGGTCCAGGCCCGCGAGCGGACCGCCGGGCTAGCGGAACCGCCATCCGTGGTCCACCGGGCCGATCCCCGATCCCAGCGCGAAGCCGGCGGCGATCGCCCCCGTCACGTACTCCTTCGCCTCCCGCACCGCCTGCGGCACCGGCCGTCCCTTCGCGAGTCCGGACGCCACCGCGGAGGCGAGCGTGCAGCCCGTGCCGTGCGTGTGCCGGTTGTCGTGCCGCGGCGCCCGCAACCAGTGCTCCTCGGTGCCGTCCGTGAGCAGGTCCACCGCCTCGCCGCCGGTGGGCAGGTGCCCGCCCTTGATCAGCGCCCAGCGCGGTCCGTACGACAGGATCGCCTCCGCCGCGACCCTCATGTCGCTCTCGTGCACGACATGGACGCCGGTGAGCTGGGCCACCTCGTCCAGGTTGGGCGTGGCCACGGTCGCCACCGGCAGCAGCTCGTTCCGTACGGCGTCCAGCGCGGAGGCCGCGAGCAGCGAGTCGCCGTGCTTGGAGACCCCCACCGGGTCGACGACCACCGGTGCGTCCGTTCCCGCGAGCAGCTCCGCCACCGTCTCCACCAGCGGGGCCGAGGACAGCATGCCGGTCTTCACGGCCTGGACGCCGATGTCGTCGACGACGGCGCGGTACTGGGCCCGTATCGCCTCCTCGGGGAGCTCCCAGGCGCCGTGGACACCCTTCGAGTTCTGGGCGGTGACGGCGGTGATCACGCTCATGCCGTGGACGCCGAGGGCGAGCATCGTCTTCAGGTCAGCCTGGATGCCGGCGCCGCCGCCTGAGTCGGACCCGGCGACGGTGAGCACCAAGGGGGGATTCACTGGTTCTCCCCGAAGTGGTCCCAGCCGCCCTTGCTGTGCCAGGGCGCCCCGTCCACGGTGACCTGCGGCAGCGCGGAGGGGTTGAGCACCTCGCCGATGACCTTCCAGCGGGCCGGCAGCTTCACGTCCGGCGGGAAGGTGGCCACGATGGCGTGGTCCTCTCCCCCGGTGAGCACCCACTGCAGCGGATCGACGCCGACGGCCTGGCCGATGTCGTGCATCTGCGTGGGGATGTCGATGAGTCCGGACCGCAGGTCGATGCGGACCTTGCTGGCCTCGGCGATGTGGCCGAGGTCGGCGATGAGTCCGTCGCTGACGTCGCACATGGCGGTGGCGCCGAGTCCGGCGGCCGCGGGGCCCGCGTGGTAGGGCGGTTCGGGTCGCCGGTGGGCCTCGACGAAGGCGCGCGGGGAGCGGAAACCCCGGGAGAGGACGGCGTATCCGGCGGCGGACCAGCCGAGCCAGCCGGTGTACGCGACGACGTCGCCGGGCTGGGCGCCGCCCCGGGTCACGGGGTCGTGGTTGCGCAGATCTCCGAGGGCGGTGATCGCGACGGTGATGGTGTCGCCGCGGACGACGTCGCCGCCGACGACGGCCGCGCCGGCGACCTGGCACTCGTCGCGCAGACCGTCCATGAGCTCGGTGGGCCAGGTGACGGGGAGTTCGGCGGGGACGACGAGGCCGAGCAGCAGGGCGGTGGGGACGGCGCCCATGGCGGCGATGTCGGCGAGGTTCTGCGCCGCCGCCTTGCGGCCGACGTCGTACGCCGTCGACCAGTCGCGGCGGAAGTGACGTCCTTCGAGCAGGATGTCCGTGCTGGCCACCACGCGCCGGTCCGGTGCGGAGACGACCGCGGCGTCGTCGCCGGGCCCGACCCGTACCGCCGGGGTGGAGGTGAGCCGGGATGTGAGCTCCCTGATGAGCCCGAACTCCCCCAACTCGCCGACTGTGCCCTTCACCGCGTCTCACCTCGTGTTGTCATGCCGGCGCGCGGGTCGCTCTGCGGGTCGCGAGCCGTCACTGCGCTGGGTACCGTCAAGTAGACCGTCAACTTCTGTCGTGCGTACGCCACACCGTGGACGCCTCGGGGCGTGCAGGTCTCCCCGCGGCCCACGGCGACGCGGTACCGTGGCGAACCTTTCATCGGGTTCTCTCCCCCAATGATCCTCGTGGCCGCCCTGGAGGTTCCGTGGTACAGGCGTACATCCTTATTCAGACCGAAGTGGGCAAGGCGTCGACCGTCGCCGAGACCATCTCCAAGATCCCGGGCGTCCTCCAGGCGGAGGACGTGACGGGTCCGTACGACGTGATCGTCCGCGCCCAGGCGGACACGGTCGACGAACTCGGCCGCATGGTGGTCGCCAAGGTCCAGCAAGTGGACGGCATCACGCGCACCCTCACCTGCCCGGTCGTCCATCTGTAGCCCCCGTCTACCCTTGGCCGGTGATGTCTTCCCACCGGCCCTTCGGCCTGCCCGTCGCCGCCGCAGCCGTGCTGCTGCTGACCGCCGCGGGCTGCTCCTCCACGGACGCGAAGGCGTCGGTCCCGGTTCCCAGCCCTCCGGCGGAGGAAGCCGCCTTCTGCCAGGCGCTGGCGAAGGAGCTTCCCGACACCGTGGCGGGGCTGGAACGGAACGATCCGGAGCCTGACTCCGAGCTCACCGCCGGGTGGGGGGACGCGGCGATCGTACTGCGCTGCGGCGTCCCCCGGCCCGAAAAGATGACCGACCCCCAGTCGCAGGGTGTCTCGGTCGACGGCGTGCGCTGGATGGTGGAGCAGCGGGAGGGCGGCGGACCCCGCTTCACCTCGGTGTACCGCAAGGCGTACGTCGAGGTGACGCTGGACGAGCGGTACGTGCACGATGCCGCTCCGCTCGTGGATCTCGCCGCCCCCGTGAAGACGGTCCCGTGCGCTCTGGAGCCGGAGTGTGACTAGCGCAGGCCCGTCGAGCGCGTCAGCGCGGCCTGGATCAGCCGGTCGACGAGCTCGGGGTAGCCGACGCCGCTCTCCTGCCACATCCGCGGGTACATCGAGATCGGCGTGAAGCCGGGCATGGTGTTGATCTCGTTGATGACGAAGTCGCCGTCCTCGGTGAGGAAGAAGTCGGCGCGGACCAGTCCCTCGCAGGAGACGGCCTCGTAGGCGGCGACCGCCAGACGCTGGACCTCGGCGGTGGCCTCGTCACCGATCGGCGCGGGCACGATCCCGGAGGCCGAGTCGATGTACTTGGCCTCGAAGTCGTAGAAGTCGTGGTCGGTGACCGGCGGGATCTCGGCCGGCACGCTGGCGCGCGGCCCGTCCTCGAACTCCAGGACGCCGCACTCGATCTCACGGCCGCGCAGCAGCGACTCGACGAGGATCTTGGGGTCGTGGCGCCGGGCCTCCTCGATGGCCTCGTCCAGGCCGGAGAGGTCGTCGACCTTGGTGATGCCCATGGAGGAGCCGCCGCGGGCGGGCTTCACGAAGAGCGGCCAGCCGTGGTCGGCGGCGAACTCGACGATCTTCTTGCGGGCGGCGGCGGGGTTCTGCTCCCACTCGCGGGGCCGGATGACCTCGTACGGGCCGACGGGCAGCCCGAAGGAGGTGAACACCCGCTTCATGTACTCCTTGTCCTGGCCGACGGCGGAGGCGAGGACGCCCGCGCCGACGTAGGGGACGCCGGAGAGCTCCAGGAGCCCCTGGAGGGTGCCGTCCTCGCCGTACGGGCCGTGCAGCATCGGGAAGACGACGTCGACCTCGCCGAGCGCCTTGGGCACGGCGCCGGGCTCGGTGTACACGACCTCGCGGTTGGCCGGGTCGACGGAGAGGACGACCCCGCCCCGTTCCGACTCGGTGAGATCGGAGACGTTCGGCAGGGAGCGCTCGGCGATGGCCATCCGCTCGGGGGCGTCGGCCGTCAGCGCCCAGCGCCCGTCGGTGGTGATGCCGATGGGCAGCACGTCGTACTTGGTCCGGTCGATGGCGCGCAGGACGGCACCGGCCGTGACGACGGAGATGGCGTGCTCGGAGCTGCGTCCGCCGAAGACGACGGCCACGCGCGGCTTGCGGGGGCTCTGGGTGTTCTCGCTCATAACGCGTTGAGCGTACCTTGCGCTTCGGGTGCGCTTAAGAGCCCCGGCCCGCCGCGCGCGTCGGGCCCTACGAGGCGGTCGGCGAGGCGGTCGGCGGGGCGGCCGTCGTGTGTTCGGCGGCCCCGGGGCGGGCGTCGGTGTGTGACGCGGCGGTCAGCGGCGCTCGGGCTTCGCGCTGCGCGACATCAGTTCCTTGAGGGCGACGATCGGCGGCTTGCCCTCGTGGACGATGGAGACGACCGTCTCGGTGATCGGCATGTCGACACCGTGGCGGCGGGCCAGATCGAGCACGGACTCGCAGGACTTGACGCCCTCGGCGGTCTGCTTGGTGGCGGCGATGGTCTCCTGGAGCGTCATCCCGCGGCCCAGGTTGGTGCCGAAGGTGTGGTTCCGGGAGAGCGGCGAGGAGCAGGTGGCCACCAGGTCGCCGAGTCCGGCGAGGCCGGAGAAGGTGAGCGGGTCGGCGCCCATGGCGAGGCCGAGCCGGGTGGTCTCGGCGAGGCCGCGGGTGATGAGCGTGGCTTTGGAGTTGTCGCCGAGGCCCATGCCGTCGGCGATGCCGACGGCGAGCCCGATGACGTTCTTGACCGCTCCGCCGAGTTCGCAGCCGACGACGTCGGTGTTGGTGTACGGCCGGAAGTACGGGGTCATGCAGGCGGCCTGCAGCCGCCGGGCGACCGACTCGTCGACGCAGGCGACGACGGAGGCGGCGGGCTGCCGGGCGGCGATCTCCTTGGCCAGGTTGGGGCCGGTGAGGACGGCGACGCGGTCGGCGGAGACCTTGGCGACCTCCTCGATGACCTCGCTCATGCGCTTGGCGGTGCCGAGTTCGACGCCCTTCATCAGGGAGACGAGGACGGTGCCGGGGGCCAGTTCGGGGGCCCATGCGGCGAGGTTGCCGCGCAGGGTCTGCGAGGGGACGGCGAGCACGGTGAACTCGGCGTCGCGGGCGGCCTCGGCGGGGTCGGTGGTGGCCCGGAGGTTCGCGGGGAGTTCGACACCGGGGAGGTAGTCGGGGTTGGTACGGGTGGTGTTGACGGCGTCGACGAGCTCCGCGCGGCGGCCCCACAGGGTGACCTCGCAGCCCGCGTCGGCGAGCACCATGCCGAAGGCGGTGCCCCACGATCCCGTACCGAATACGGCTGCCTTGGTCACTTCTTGCCCTCCCCGGCCTTGCGCCGCTGTTCGAGCCGCGCCTTGCGGTGGTCGTAGGGCTCGGCCGGGGCCTTCTCGCCGCGGACGTCCTCCAGGAGCGCGGTGATCGCGGCCATGATGACCTCGGTCGCCTCGCGCAGTACGTCGGGCGTCGGCTCCAGGTCGTAGAACCGGGAGAGGTCGACGGGCGGGCCGGCCTGCACGATGAGCGTCTTGCGCGGGAACAGCCGGAGCTTGTTCTCCTTGGCGTACGGCGGCATCGCGAGGTTGGCCCCCCACTGGGCGACGGGGATGACCGGGGCCTTGGTGAGCAGCGCGACGCGCGCGGCGCCGGTTTTGCCGGCCATGGGCCACATGTCGGGGTCGCGGGTGAGGGTGCCCTCGGGGTAGAAGGCGACGCATTCGCCGTGCTCGATGGCCTCGACGGCGGCGCGGAAGGCGTCCAGCGCGTTGGTCGTCTCGCGGTAGACGGGGATCTGGCCGGTGCCGCGGAGCATCATGCCGACGAACGATCCCTTGAAGAGGCCGGCCTTGGCGAGAAAGCGCGGAACCCGTCCGGTGTTGTACTGGTAGTGCGCGTACGACAGCGGGTCCAGATACGAGTTGTGATTGACGGCGGTGATGAATCCGCCGTCGGCCGGAATGTGTTCCGTTCCGCGCCAGTCCCGGTTGAACAGAACCACCAGCGGCGGTTTGGCGATGACCGCCGCCAGGCGGTACCAGAAGCCGATTCTGCGGCGGGACACTCGGACACCTTCCTCTGGGACTGGCGTGCAGGGGGTCAAGTGTCGCCCCATGCTCCTGGTCTGTCGAGAACACCGTACGCCCCGGGATCCCCGGGGCCGCCGGGCACCGTCCCCCGGCCCGTCGGACGCCGGTGGCGGTGTCGGGTCACAATGGGCCCCGATGAACACCGATCCGGACGACCGCTGGTCCCTGGTCGTACCCCTGAAGCCCCTTGCGCGGGCGAAGAGCAGGCTCGCCGCGGCCACCGGTGCGCTGTTGCGCCCCCGGCTCGCGCTGGCGTTCGCGCAGGACACCGTGGTCGCGGCGCTGGAGTGCCGGTGGGTGCGGGATGTGGCGGTCGTCACGGACGATCCGGCGGCGGGGGCGGCGCTTTCGGCGCTGGGGGCGCGGATCGTGGCCGACTCCCCGCGGGCCGGGCTCAACGCGGCTCTGGCGCACGGGGCGCGTACGGTACGCGCCTTGCGCCCCGCCGCCCGGGTGGCGGCGCTGAACGCGGACCTGCCGGCGCTGCGGCCGGCCGAGCTGGCCCGGGTCCTGGAGGTGGCGGCGCAATTCCCCCGGGCATTTCTCGCGGATGCCGCCGATATCGGTACGACATTCCTCTCGGCGGGTCCGGGAGTGGAATTGGCGCCTGCTTTCGGAGGTGCTTCGCGCCGGCGACATTTGTCTTCGGGGGCGGTGGAAATCCGACTGGCCGGTGTGGATTCCGTCCGCCGGGACGTGGACACCGGCGAGGATCTGGCGGCGGCGCTCGCCCTGGGTGTCGGCCCGCGGACGGCGGCCCACTGGGATCGTGCGGCCGGATAGGCTGCGGCTCATGCAGGCGACCGCGTACACGTACGACCCCGAGACCCGCAGCGGCAGTGTGCTGCTCGACGACGGCACCCCGGTGGAGTTCGGGGCCGAGGCGTTCGACGCGGGCGGGCTGCGGTTGCTGCGGCCAGGGCAGCGGGTGCGGATCGAGACGGAGCCGGGTGCCGGGGACGCCGGCCCGCGGATCACGCTGGTGACGCTGCAGACCCTCTGATCAACGGCGGCTCCGCGTCGCGGAGGGTCGGGTCGGGTCGGGTCGCGGAGGGCCGGGCGCCGCTGCGTGGGGTCGAGCCCCGCTGCGCGGATCGGTGCCGGTTGCGGTGCCGGTGGGCCGGGCGGCCGGATCTCTCCCGTGTCGTTGGGCCGAACAGGGTGCGGACGCGCCGCGGGCCGGGCTCCCCGAGGGGAGCCCGGCCCGGCGTGTGAGTGGCCCGTGACCGCGGGATGCCTTACCTGCTTACTTCTTGGCGGCGGTCTTCTTCGCGGTGGTCTTGCGCGCCGTCGTCTTCTTGGCGGGCGCCTTCTTCGCCGTGGCCTTCTTCGCCGGCGCGGTCTTCTTGGCGGCGGCCTTCTTGGTCGTGGCCGTCGCCTTCTTGGCCGGGGTCGCCTTCTTGGCGGCCGCGGTGGTGGTCTTCTTCGCCGCCGGGGTCTTCTTCGCGGTGGCGGTGGTCTTCTTCGCCGCGGGAGTGGTCTTCTTCGCGGCGGCGGTGGTCTTCTTCGCCGCCGGGGTCGCCTTCTTGGCGGCGGCCTTCTTGGCGGTGGTGGCCTTCTTCGCCGCGGCCTTCTTCACGGTCGCGGAAGCGCCGCCCGTGAGGCTGCCCTTGGGTGCCTTCTTGACGGAGACCTCGCCGCCCTTGGGGAGCTTCTTCGAGCCGCTGACCAGGTCCTTGAAGCCCTGACCAGCGCGGAAGCGGGGAACGGAGGTCTTCTTGACCCGCACGCGCTCACCCGTCTGCGGGTTGCGGGCGTACCGGGCCGGTCGGTCGACCTTCTCGAACGAGCCGAAGCCGGTGACCGAAACACGGTCCCCGCCGACCACGGCACGCACGATCGCGTCCAGCACCGCGTCGACAGCGTCGGCGGCCTGCTGACGGCCGCCGAGCTTGTCGGCAATCGCTTCTACGAGCTGCGCCTTGTTCACGTCTTCCCCTTCGGAGACATTGCCAGAACGAAAGTGTTCAAGCTTTTTCGCACGTTAGGCATGTATATACCGCAAATCAAACACGAAACGGGCTAATCACCCTAGTGCCGCAACGCAGAAGTCCCGTTGCGGAGTTCCTGGTGTCAGTCGTCTTCAGGGAATCGGCCCTCATCGAGGTCCTTCATCAACCGGTCCAGACGCGCTGCCGCGTCTGTGAGATCGTGCTTTGCCGCGGCCGTGACGACCAGCAGCTTCCGGGACAGCGCCATCCTTACGCCCTCCGGGACTTGCAGTTCGCGCACCCTTGTGTGCGCTTCCTTCAATCGGGCGGCGACTGCCTCGTAGAGCTCGAGTTGGCTGTCGCGTTCCATGCACCGATTGTGCCATCTAGGGCGAGTTGTCGCCCGACGGGGTCTCAACAACCGACTGCGCCCCCCACCGGGAGGTGGGGGGCGCAGTCGTGGAAAAGCGCTGCTCAGGCAGTAATTGTACGGGGTTTGAAGGCCGGCCTCGCCGCCTCGTAAGCCGCGATGTCGGCTTCGTTCTGAAGGGTGAGGCTGATGTCGTCGAGGCCGTTGAGCAGCCGCCAGCGGGCGTTCTCGTCGAGCTCGAAGTCGGCGTCGATCCCGGCGGCCAGGACCTTCCGCGATCCCAAGTCAACAGTGATTTCGGCCGTCGGGTCGGCCTCGGTCAGCTCCCAGAGCGCGTCCACGGTCTTCTGGTCCAGGACCACGGTCAGCAGACCGTTCTTCAGCGAGTTGCCGCGGAAGATGTCGGCGAACCGGGAGGAGATGACGGTCTTGAAGCCGTAGTTCTGCAGCGCCCAGACGGCGTGCTCACGGGAGGAGCCGGTGCCGAAGTCGGGGCCGGCGACCAGGACCGAGGCACCCTGCCGCTCGGGGCGGTTGAGCACGAACTCGGAGTCCTTGCGCCAGGCCTCGAAGAGCCCGTCCTCGAAACCGTCGCGGGTGACCTTCTTCAGCCAGTGCGCGGGGATGATCTGGTCGGTGTCGACGTTGCTGCGGCGCAGCGGGACGGCCCGGCCGGTGTGCGTGGTGAAAGCTTCCATGGTTCTCAGACCCCCACGGGCGTAGCGACGTCGTACAGATCGGCCGGGGAGGCCAGATGGCCCAGTACGGCGGTGGCGGCGGCGACCTGGGGTGAGACCAGGTGGGTCCGGCCGCCCTTGCCCTGCCGGCCCTCGAAGTTGCGGTTGGAGGTGGACGCGGAGCGCTCACCGGGAGCCAGTTGGTCGGGGTTCATGCCCAGACACATCGAGCAGCCCGCGTGCCGCCATTCGGCGCCGGCCTCCTTGAAGACCTTGTCCAGGCCCTCCTCGACGGCCTGCAGGGCGACCCGGACCGAGCCGGGGACGACCAGCATGCGCACCCCGTCGGCCACCTTCCGGCCGCCGATGATGCCGGCCACGGCGCGCAGGTCCTCGATGCGGCCGTTGGTGCAGGAGCCTACGAAAACGGTGTCGACCTTGATGTCCCGCAGCGGCTGTCCGGCGGTCAACCCCATGTACTCCAGGGCCTTTTCGGCGGCGTTGCGCTCCGAAGCGTCTTCGTACGAAGCCGGGTCGGGGACGTGCGCCGAAAGCGGCGCTCCCTGGCCGGGGTTGGTGCCCCAGGTGACGAACGGCGCCAGCTCGGCCGCGTCGATGATGACCTCGGCGTCGAAGACCGCGTCCTCGTCCGTCTTCAGCGTCTTCCAGTACGCGACGGCGGCGTCCCAGTCCTCGCCCTCGGGGGCGTGGTCGCGGCCCTTGAGGTAGGCGAAGGTGGTCTCGTCGGGGGCGATCATGCCCGCGCGGGCGCCGGCCTCGATGGACATGTTGCAGATGGTCATCCGGGCCTCCATCGAGAGCTTCTCGATGGCGGAGCCGCGGTACTCCAGGATGTAGCCCTGGCCGCCGCCGGTGCCGATCTTGGCGATGATCGCCAGGATCAGGTCCTTGGCGGTCACATCCTCGGGCAGCTCGCCGTCGACCGTGATCGCCATGGTCTTGGGGCGGGCCAGCGGCAGCGTCTGGGTGGCCAGCACGTGCTCGACCTGGCTGGTGCCGATGCCGAACGCGAGCGCGCCGAAGGCGCCGTGCGTGGAGGTGTGCGAGTCGCCGCAGACCACCGTGGTGCCGGGCTGGGTCAGACCGAGCTGGGGGCCCACGACGTGGACGACGCCCTGCTCGACGTCGCCCAGCGGGTGCAGCCGCACACCGAACTCGGCACAGTTCTTGCGCAGGGTCTCCAACTGGGCGCGGGAGACCGGGTCGGCGATCGGCTTGTCGATGTCGAGGGTCGGGGTGTTGTGGTCCTCGGTGGCGATGGTGAGGTCGAGGCGCCGCACCTGGCGGCCGTTCTGACGGAGACCGTCGAAGGCCTGCGGGCTGGTCACCTCGTGCAGCAGGTGCAGATCGATGAAGAGGAGGTCGGGCTCGCCCTCGGCGCGCCGGACGACGTGGTCGTCCCAGACCTTCTCCGCGAGTGTCCTACCCATCGCTTTCCCTCCGGCCGACGTCTACGCCGGCACAACTAGAGACCCGTTTCGCGGGCCGTTGTGCGGCCGCCTCACCAGGGTCACAGGTTCCGGGAGAAATTGAACTTGCGTTTCACAGAGTGAGACGTGAATATCGTTGCATGGACAACTCTAGCGGCGTAGGCGTTCTCGACAAGGCAGCCCTTGTCCTGAGCGCCCTGGAGTCCGGTCCGGCCACCCTCGCAGGTCTGGTCGCGGCGACGGGACTCGCACGACCCACGGCACATCGACTCGCCGTGGCACTGGAACACCACCGGATGGTGGCCCGCGACATGCAGGGCCGGTTCATCCTCGGACCGCGCCTGGCGGAGCTCGCCGCCGCGGCCGGCGAGGACCGCCTGCTCGCGACCGCGGGCCCGGTACTGACGCATCTGCGCGACGTCACCGGCGAGAGCGCCCAGCTCTACCGCCGCCAGGGCGACATGCGCATCTGCGTGGCGGCGGCCGAGCGGCTGTCCGGCCTGCGGGACACCGTCCCGGTCGGCTCCACGCTGACGATGAAGGCCGGCTCCTCGGCGCAGATCCTGATGGCCTGGGAGGAGCCCGAGCGGCTGCACCGGGGCCTCCAGGGCGCCCGCTTCACGGCGACCGCCCTGTCGGGCGTACGGCGCCGCGGCTGGGCCCAGTCGATCGGCGAGCGGGAGCCGGGCGTGGCGTCCGTCTCCGCGCCGGTGCGCGGCCCCTCGAACCGCGTGGTGGCGGCGGTCTCGGTCTCCGGACCGATCGAGCGCCTGACCCGCCACCCGGGCCGTATGCACGCCCAGGCGGTCATCGACGCGGCCGCCCGCCTCTCCGAGGCGCTGCGCCGCACCGGCTGACCGTCCCCGTCCCTCCTGAACGTCCCGGCCCACCGCTTCAACGCCGCAGCGGTGGGCCGGAGTTGTGTCCTGACGATCTCCACTCGCTCCGCGTTTCCAGTACACGAAAGAAGCCCTCCCCCGAAGGGAAGGGCTTCCTCGATGCGTACCCCCGACCGGATTCGAACCGGCGCTACCGCCTTGAGAGGGCGGCGTGCTAGGCCGCTACACAACGGGGGCCTTGCGGATCGGATCCGCGGGTGCAGATGAGCTCTGCGAGCTGGCCTACCAGGACTCGAACCTAGAATGACGGTACCAGAAACCGTAGTGTTGCCAATTACACCATAGGCCATGGTGGTTTAGACCAGTACCCCCGACCGGATTCGAACCGGCGCTACCGCCTTGAGAGGGCGGCGTGCTAGGCCGCTACACAACGGGGGCCCTAGCGATCCCGCCCGGCACCGGAGTGCCGAGCGATGTCACCGCGTGTTCACCGGGAGCGACCCTGGTGATCCGCAGGATGGATCTGTACCCCCGACCGGATTCGAACCGGCGCTACTGCCTTGAGAGGGCAGCGTGCTAGGCCGCTACACAACGGGGGCTTTGCGGATCAGATCCGCGTGGTGCAGATGAGCTCTGCGAGCTGGCCTACCAGGACTCGAACCTAGACTAACTGAACCAGAATCAGTCGTGCTGCCAATTACACCATAGGCCACCAAAACTCAACCCCCGTCGCGGGATCTTGTTCGGGTTGTGCTCCGTGGGTTTCGGCCTTTCGGCTTGCTCCCCTCGGCGCAGGAAGAACATTACCCGAAGGTGTCCGACGCTCCAAAACGGGTATCGAGCCGCAGCAGCGCGGGGAGCTGGTGGAGATCGGTGATCCGGGTCAGCTCGGGCCGCCCGCCGAGACCGCCGCGGTCCAGCCAGATACCCGTGAGCCCCGCCAGGACCGCCCCGCGGGCGTCGATGTCCGGGTGGTCCCCGACGTACGCCACCTCCTGCGGCTCCAGCGCCAGCGCAGTGCACGCGGCGTGGAAGGCCTCGGCGGCGGGCTTGGCGACGCCGAGCTCGGCGGCGCAGACGACGGCCTCGAACCGGTCCCGTATCCCGAGCACGCGCAGCTTGCGGTCCTGGTTGTGGATGCTGGAGTTCGACAGGACGGCGTGACGGTAGTCACGGGCCAGCAGGTCGAGGACGGGGACGGCGTCGGGGAAGAGCGCCCAGGCGGCCTCGTAGTGCGTGATGTACCGATCGAACCAGCCGTCGGCCTCGGCCGCGGTCAGCGCCGGCGTTCCGAGGAAGTCACGGACCCGCTCGCGCCGCTGCTCCCGGAAGTCCACCCCGCCGGCCTCGAACCGCCGCCAGTGGACGACGGTGATCTCCTGCCAACGACGGAGGGCCTGGTCGACGGAGTCGAATCCGTCGACCAGACCCTCGGCCGTGAGATGGTCGCGCATGCCGGCCAGGTCGGCTCGGGAGTAGTCGAAGATTGTGTCGTCGATGTCCCACAGGACCGCGCGGATGGTCATGCCCAGACGGTACCTCCGGCCGCCGTCAGGAGGGTTCGATCCGGTCGGCCGGAACGATCAGGAAGTCGGTCACGAAGCAGCTGGCCTCCCCCGCCTCGTCCCGGCCGATCCAGGTCGGGTAGCAGCCGTCGCCCCATCCCGACGTGAAGCCTGCGAGGTTGTGGCCGTCCTCCCCCTGGGCCATGAAGACGGCGGGCCCGTGGCCGATGGTCTCCATGGCCGCCCACACGGCGCCTTCCTCGTCCTCGGTGCCCGGGAAGGCGTGCTCGGCCGAGGCGTCGCAGAAGCAGCCGGTCCCGGCGTCCACGCCGTAGCCGAAGAACTCGTCGTCGCCCAGTTCGGCCGCGTCCTGGCCGGGCAGCAGGGCGAGCTCCCAGGAGACGGCGGGAGTGTCCTTGAGGACGAGGCGGACGGCGGCGATCCGTGTGTGGGGATGCGGTCCGGTCTCCGCGCCGGGACGGACGAGCGTGGCGACGGCCGCCTCGACCGGGTAGCGGCCGGGGGCCACCGCGGTGGTGAAGGGCTCGATCCCGCCGCTGCCCAGGTGGACGAACGGGTCGCAGGCCACCACCCGGCCGGTGGGAAGGGCCAGTTCGCCGACCTCGGCCAAGGAGATCGTCCCGGTGAGCCCGTCCTCGTAGGAGAAGGCGGTGCCGGGGGCGAAATACCGGGCGTAGTCGGGGGCGGTCATCGGCATGACAGGCGCCTTTCGGAGTGGAGCTCGGCGGACCTGACCCTAACGGCCGGGGCCGACAACGCCGCGGGGGCGGCAGCCGGGGAACCGGTTGCCGCCCCCGCGGGGATGACGGAGAGCTCAGCCCGCCAGCTTCGCCAGCGCCGCGTCGATGCGGGACAGGGTCTTCTCCCGGCCCAGGATCTCCAGCGACTCGAAGAGCGGCAGGCCGACCGTGCGGCCGGTGACCGCGACGCGGACCGGGGCCTGGGCCTTGCCGAGCTTCAGACCGTGCTCCTCGCCGGCGGCCAGGACCGCGTTCTTGAGGGACTCCGGGTCGCTCCAGTCGGCGGTGTCGAGCTTCGCGCGCGCGGTGGTGAGGAGCGCGGCGGGCTCGCCCTTCATGGCCTTGTCCCAGGAGGGCTGGTCGAAGACCGGCTCGGGCAGGAACAGGAAGTCCACGTTCTGCGTGATGTCGGAGAGGACCGTGACACGCGTCTGGGCGTGCGGGGCGATGGCCTCCCAGGCCGCCCGGTCGAAGTCCTCGGGCGCCCAGTTGGCGTGCGGGGCCTGCAGCCACGGCTCGCAGGCGGCGGCGAACGCCTTCACGTCCAGCATGCGGATGTGGTCGGCGTTGATCGACTCGGCCTTCTTGAGGTCGAAGCGCGCCGGGTTGGCGTTCACGTCGGCGATGTCGAACTTCTCGACCATCTGCTCGATGGTGAAGATGTCCTGGTCCGCGGAGAACGACCAGCCCAGGAGGGAGAGGTAGTTCAGGAGGCCCTCGGGGAGGAAGCCGCGCTCGCGGTAGAGGTTGAGGGAGGCCTGCGGGTCGCGCTTGGAGAGCTTCTTGTTGCCCTCGCCCATGACGTACGGCAGGTGGCCGAAGGCGGGGATCTCCTTGGCGACGCCCAGCTCGATCAGCGCCTTGTAGAGCGCGATCTGGCGCGGGGTGGAGGACAGCAGGTCCTCGCCGCGCAGCACGTGGGTGATCTCCATCAGGGCGTCGTCGACCGGGTTGACCAGGGTGTACAGCGGGGCGCCGTTGGCGCGCACGATGCCGTAGTCCGGGACGTTGTCCGGGGTGAAGGTGAGCTCGCCGCGGACCAGGTCGGTGAAGGTGATCGGCTCGTCCGGCATCTTGAACCGGACGATCGACTCGCGGCCCTCGGCGCGGTAGCGCTCGATGCGCTCGGCGCTCAGGTTGCGGCAGGTGCCGTCGTAGCCCGAGGGCTTGCCGGCCAGGCGGGCGGCGTCGCGGCGGGCCTCGAGCTCCACGGCGGTGCAGAAGCAGTGGTAGGCGTACCCGCCGGCGAGCAGCTTCTCCGCGACGTCCCGGTAGATGTCCATCCGCTGGGACTGGCGGTACGGGGCGTGCGGGCCGCCGACCTCGTCCGGGCCCTCGTCCCAGGTGAAGCCGAGCCAGCGCAGCGAGTCGAGCAGCTGCTGGTACGACTCCTCGGAGTCGCGCGCCGCGTCGGTGTCCTCGATGCGGAAGACGAACGTACCGCCGTGGTGCCGGGCGAACGCCCAGTTGAAGAGGGCGGTGCGGACCAGGCCCACGTGGGGGTTGCCGGTCGGGGAGGGACAGAAACGTACGCGGACGTTCGCGTTAGCCACGCTTGATCACCTTGTTGGTGAGAGTGCCGATGCCTTCGATGGTGACGGCGACCTCGTCGCCGACGTTGAGCGGTCCGACTCCGGCGGGGGTGCCGGTGAGGATGACGTCGCCCGGGAGCAGCGTCATGGCCTCGGTGATGTGGACGACCAGGTCCTCGATGGAGCGGATCATGTCGCTCGTACGACCCAGCTGACGCTGTTCGCCGTTGACCGTGGCCTGGATGGTGAGGTCGCTCGGGTCGAGCTCCGTCTCCACCCAGGGGCCCAGCGGGCAGCTGGTGTCGAAGCCCTTGGCCCGGGCCCACTGCTTCTCGCGCGCTTGCGCGTCCCGGGCGGTGACGTCATTGGCGCAGGTGTAGCCGAAGACGACGTCCTTGACGCGCTCGCGCGGGACCTCGCGGCACATGCGGCCGATGACCACGGCCAGTTCCGCCTCGTGGTGCAGCTCGTTGGAGAAGGAGGGGTACTCGATGGCGTCGCCGGAGCCGATCACGGAGGTGGTCGGCTTGAAGAAGGCGACGGGGACCTCCGGGACCTCGTTGCCGAGTTCGGCGGCGTGCTCCGCGTAGTTGCGGCCGATGGCCACGACCTTGTTGGGGAGCACGGGCGGCAGGAGCCGTACCTTGCTGAGCGGGACCTTGGTGCCGCTCAGCTCGAAGTCGGTGTACGGGATGCCCTTGATGATGTCGAGGACAAGGCCGCCTGACTCGATGGTTCCGTCGCCCTCGACGGCGCCGAAGGCGACATTGCCGTCGATGGAGAATCTGGCGATGCGCACGAGTGCTGTCGCCCCTCACTTGGTACTGGCTGGAGTCTGACGCTCCAGGCTAACGCGGTGAGGGGCGGCGACCGCCGTATTACTGTGCGGGCTGCGGGACCTCGGGGGCGGTCATGAGGACCGTGCGGCGGGGGTTGGCCGTCTGCGCCGGGAGGTCGAGACCGTGCTCCGGCTGCACGCCGCGGCCGAGCTGCTCGGCGTCCTCGAGGTGGGCGAGCGTGGTGCGGCGGGGGTTGGCCGTGGAGCGGAGCAGCATCGTCGTCTTCATCGCGAGCCTTTACAGAGCAGCGGGTTTGTAAAGCGTCAGGCTAAACGCGTCATTCCCTTCGAATGCATGGAGTAGACAACGATCTAGGTGTGAGTTTGCTCACCACCAGCCAGACAATCCAGGCATTACGGACCGCGAGTCGGGGTCACGGAAACGGACATTGCACCACTGAATGCTCCATTCCGCTCCTGATCATCGCGACTGGGACACTCGGCCCACGTGACTCTTTGGGATTAATAAGTCCGATTCTTCCCTGATCATCTTCTACGGCGGGTGACAAAATGTTCACGCGTTGTCATGCCTCCCGACGCCCCGGACACGGCCCTTGTTGGAGATCCGGCACTGTGCTGGAATTCCACGCACCGCCGCGGGTTTCAAGCCGGCGCGCAGGGGGCGCAACGCAGCGCCGGGTGAGCGGCGGGGAAGGGGGAACTGCGCCGGTCACCGACGACCACCATGGGGCGCACTCGCGTCCCACGACGCCGACACCGTCCACTCCGCTCACGCGGAAGGACGCCTGGTCCAGAGGTTGCGACGCTAGTGCAGGGACGATTCAAGAGGGACAGCACTGCTGCGGAGCAGGAGCCGCGCGCCGGGACCGACCGCGGTTCCTCGGCCCAGCACGCCCAGAAGCAGGGCAAGGGCCCGGCCGGCGACGGCGGTGACAGCGCCGCGCGTGGCGGTGCCGCGTCCGCTCCCGCCGAGCCCGCAGCCGTCAAGAAGCCGAAGGCCGAGAACGAGGTCGGGCCTCGAATAGCCCTGCGCAACTGGCGCATCTCGACGCGTCTCGTCGCCCTGCTGACCCTGCCCGTGGTCGCGGCCACCAGCCTCGGCGGCATCCGCATCAGCGAGTCGCTCCAGGACATGGAGCAGCTCGACCACATGCAGCTGCTCACCAAGCTGACCGAGGAGGCCACGAGCCTCGCCAAGGCCCTCCAGACCGAGCGCGACCTGTCCGCCGGTCCGTTGGCGAACTCGAAGCCGGCCAGCGACTACCAGATCTCCAACCCGCGCAAGGCGACGGACCGTGCCCAGAAGGCGTTCATGGACGCCACCGCGGACATTCCCGCGACCGAGGGCGACGAGGCGCTGCAGAGCATCCGTCAGAACGTCAGCCAGATCGCGTCCCAGGTCGTCCAGATCGGTGGCATCCGCCAGGAGGCGTACAAGAAGGGCGTCGCCCACTCGGTGACGGTCGAGGCGTACAGCCGTCTGATCCGCTCGCTGCTGAGCCTCTCCCAGGACATGGCGCAGGCCACCAGCAACCCCGAGATGATCAAGCGGACCCGGGCGCTCGCCGCGTTCTCGTCCGCCAAGGAGTACGCCTCCGTCCAGCAGGCGATCATCGCCTCCGCGCTCCCGGCGAGCAACAGCCGGCCCGGCAAGCTGGAGCAGGGCGACCGCCTCTACGGCTACGCCGCCCAGCAGGGCGAGAAGGTCGAGCTCAAGGCCTTCCAGACCATCTACGAGTCGGCCGGCGGCGACGCCGACCAGCTGACCGCGTCCCTGACCACCGGCAACCCGTCCATCGACGCGGCCGACAAGTACGCGGACCGGGTGCTGAGCAACGACTCCGGCATGGAGGGCCGCGCCCCGCGCGGTCACCTGAACTTCACGGACGAGTACGGCACCAAGATCCGGGCCATGAACGTCATCGAGGCCGACCTCCTCGACCAGATGGAGACCAAGGCCCGTGAACTGCGGGCCGAGTCCCAGCGCGACGCGATCATCAACGGTGCCCTGATCCTCCTCGTCCTCGGTGTCTCCCTCGTCGGCGCCTTCGTCGTGGCCCGGTCCATGATCCGGTCGCTGCGCCGGCTGCAGGACACCGCGACCAAGGTCGCCCAGGACCGTCTGCCCGAGCTCGTCAAGCAGCTCTCCGAGGCCGACCCGCAGGACGTCGACACCTCCGTCGAGTCCGTCGGTGTGCACTCCCGGGACGAGATCGGCCAGGTGGCCGCGGCCTTCGACGACGTGCACCGCGAGGCCGTCCGCCTCGCCGCCGAGCAGGCCCTGCTGCGGGGCAACGTCAACGCGATGTTCACCAACCTCTCGCGGCGCTCCCAGGGTCTTATCCAGCGTCAGCTCTCGCTCATCTCCGAGCTGGAGTCCCGCGAGGCCGACCCGGACCAGCTGTCCTCGCTCTTCAAGCTCGACCACCTCGCCACCCGCATGCGGCGTAACGGTGAGAACCTCCTCGTCCTCGCCGGTGAGGAGCCGGGCCGTCGCTGGACCCGCCCGGTCCCGCTGGTCGACGTGCTCCGTGCCGCCGCCTCCGAGGTGGAGCAGTACGAGCGCATCGAACTGGCCGCCGTCCCGGCGACCGAGGTCGCCGGCCGGGTCGTCAACGACCTCGTGCACCTCCTCGCCGAGCTGCTCGAGAACGCCACCTCGTTCTCCTCGCCGCAGACGAAGGTCCGGGTCACCGGTCACGCGCTGCCCGACGGCCGCGTCCTCGTCGAGATCCACGACACCGGCATCGGCCTCTCCCCCGAGGACCTCGCCGCGATCAACGAGCGGCTCGCCTCGCCGCCCACCGTGGACGTCTCCGTCTCCCGCCGCATGGGTCTGTTCGTGGTCGGCCGCCTGTCCCTGCGACACGGCATCCGCATCCAGCTGCGCCCCTCGGACTCCGGTGGCACCACCGCGCTCGTCATGCTCCCCGTCGACGTCGCCCAGGGCGGCAAGAAGCCCGCGCCCAAGCCGGGTGCCGGCGGCCAGGGCGCGATGCCGCAGG
>NZ_JAGGOS010000027.1 GCF_018614205.1 Streptomyces sp. ISL-36
GGTGTGTGGGGGGGGGGGGGGTCCGCCGGGGGCGGACACGTGGGGGGGAGTGTTGGGCCCCTGTCGGGGCCGGGGGTGCGGGGGTGTTTCGTAGTGGTGGCGTGGCTAGAGTCTGGGCTCTGTCCCCATGTCCATTCCCTGCTAGGCGGGGTGACGGGGTATCGGGCGCAGCGTGGGGGCCCCTGTCGGGGCCGAGGGGGGCGGGGGTGGGTGACGGTACCGGTAGAGCGGTACCTGCTCGGGAGCCGCCGCCCCGTTCCGGGGCGCGGCACGGAGCGATTCCCCGCACCCTGACGGGCGGATCACTCCCCTATTTCCAGCACGCGCCATAAGTCCCCCATTCAGGGGTCAGATGCCGGAATTACGACACGGCCTTACGGCCGAAAATTCGGAGCCCGAAAAATGCTCTACGGAAGGGGCGTATCCCTCATCCAGAATAAGCAAAAGCCATCGCCTGACATCCCCTCACCCACTACGAGATCTGACGCTGCGTCAGGGATGGGGATAAAGAATTTTGGCACCCCTTGAGAAGACATAAGGAAGAGGCAAGAAAAGGAAAAGGCCCCTTTCGGGGCCCTCTCTCAACTGACGTTTCTTAAGACGAAGTTGACAGAATATAGGAATGCAGTCGGTCGACTTCTGCAAATCCTGCCGACTCGTAGAGAGCGTTCGCCGCCGTTCGGTCCCTCTCGTCACCGGGCGGGGCGTCATCGTCCACGTAGAGGATCGCTTCTGTCGCGCCGAGCCCGGCAAGTACGTCGAGTGCGGAACCGAGCATGGCGCGGCCGAGTCCCTGTCCGCGCGCGTGCGGCTCAACGCCGATCCACCACAGCACGCCCGTGCCTTGGACCGGCAGGCCGACAACCGCCTCTGCGACCGTACGGCGCCCCTTCCGGGCTTCCAGTCGGCGGGCGTCCTTGCCGCCCGGGTCGGGGCCTACCTTCACATGCGTCAGGTGGGGCAGGCCGTGTGCGGGCAGATCGGCCCGCATGTACCGCCACAGCCTCTGCCCCGTGAACCCAGCACGCTCCACCGCCGCGACCGTGGCGGGCCGGTGACGAACCGGCAGCGCCTCCAGCCCGAGGGACAGAGCGGAGGCGAAGTGGAACGCGTGGACCGGGCACGCCTCGAACGCGGCCACAGTGTGCCGGATCAGCGCGTCGGCGACGTCCTGCCGCTCCCGGCAGTGCAGCCACAGGAGCTGTCCCGTGCGGTCCTTTGGGCGCAGCGCGTACGAGACGGCGCCGATGACGGCACCGGCCCTGTACACGGCTACCTGGGTGACGGGGCTGTCCAGTTCCGCCCACCAGCCCGCGTCCACCGGCGAGCGGCCTTTCAGCGCCTCTTTGAGCATTCCGGGCGTGGCGTGCGGCTGGCCCGGCAGCCGGTCGGCGTTGATCAGCTCCACGACCGCCGACTCGTCGGCCGGGGTGTAGAGGCGCAGCGTCACGTCAAGTACGGGGCTCACAGTGATGACCATGCGTGGCTTCTCCCTTCGTGTCCAGAACGAACCGGGCGGGCAGGGCAGCCCCTGGCGGGGGTGCCCTGCCCCTGGGTGGCTGATGGTCAGCCGATCATGACCCCTCTCTCGTGTGCGCCGATGATCCATTGCTCGACGGCGGACAGGGCCAACAGGAAGGCCGTGTCCTTCTCCCGGATCAGTGCGGCCCGGTCGATCAGGCCGCACTCGACCGCCAGGAGCGGGGCACGGGCGTCCAGCAAGGCCGCCTCACTCGCCAGGGCGGCGGTGAAGTACGACTTCCGCCGGGGCAGTGCGGCTAGTGCGTGCCGGGGCATGAGCGAGAGCACCAGCCACTTGCACCGCCAGTAGGCCGTGGGGGCGTCGGGCCGGTAGCGGGCCGCGACAGGCACCGCGAACGCGGCCGACAAGAACTCCTCCGTCAGGAACGGTGACGCCTCCGGTACGGGTCCTGCCGGGCCGATCACCTCATGCGGCCAGAACGCGTCGTACGCGTCAGCGTGTGCCCATGACCGGCCCTCGGCCGCATGGCTGCTGATCCTCCCTTCCACCCACGCCCGGCCCCACTGCGTGGCGTGCTGCCGGTACGGCTCGGCCAGGGCACGGCTGGGCTTGGGTGCGGTCCATTCCGGCCAGTTGACCGCCCAGTAGGCGCGTGCACTGGCACGGGCGGCCACGAGACGAGCCAGGACGGCAGCGGCTTCCCCGGCGGCGCCAGGCCCGGAGCGGCCCACGTCCCGCAGATAGCGCCACGCGGCCCGCACGCCGTGACGCCGCGCGATCTCGGCCGTCGCGTAGCGCGGAACCCCCAGCAGCTCATCCGATCCCACCCCGGACAACAGCACACCCACACCCAGGCCGTCAGCCATCTCCGACAGCGCAGCATTGACCTCGGGCAGTGAATCCAGCCTCGGCCCCACAGGGGACCACACCGGCTGCGCACGGTGCCTGACCGGATCGACGACCACCAGCCGGACACGCTCGCACAGCCCCAGATCCGACAGCAGCCGCCGCACAACCGGGACACACGAGCGGCCCCGGTCATCCCGGTGGTCGCCGGTGAACGCGATCACCTGGCGGCCGTCCACGGCCTCGCAAACGTGCAGGAGCGTGGCCAGGGAATCCAGCCCACCCGACAGAGCGACACCGATCGTGTCCGCGTCCGCCGTCAGCGACCGGACGGATGCGGCGAACGCAGCACGCAGACCCCCGGGATGGGGCACGGGCGTGAAGGGGCGCATGGGGAGCCGTTCGACTCCGCGCCACAGGCTGCGGGGGTAGAACTCCCCCGTCAGCGCGGGCGGGGCCAAAAGCAGCCCCACCGCTTCCAGGTCGACCCCCGGGACGGGGCCGGACAGATCCAGCGGGTTCGCCGCTGTCCGTCCGTCCCCGCCCCGGAAGCCCCTTACCAGGGGTGAGATCACCGCTGCCGGAGCGCCATCAGGTTACGGACGATGGCACGGGCCGCCGCCACCACGCTGCGGCGCGGCGCGTCGTACAGGGCCCCCTTCGAGCCCTTCGCGTACTGACCGTCACCCGGGTGCGACTTCGTAGACACGAAACATCAACTCCTCTTGTGTGTTTTCGGGATTCGCTAGCCGACTGCCACCGCCGACCAACAAGACAACTATATCCCCCATGCTTCACCAGCGCAAGAGGAAAGTGTGCTGACGGACCAACAATTCCGCAGCTCACAACAGGTTTCGCGCCTGCGGGGCGGGGCATGGCGCGGTCGGCGCCGCCACACCTCTGCCAGCGAAGCGGCAGAGGCAAGGGAGGCGGCAGCGCGAAGCGAGGGCACCGGCAAGCGAAGCGCGCCCCGTGCCCGCCTGCCGCCACCCGCAGCGCGTGAGAGCGCACAGCGCTCGGACCGGACCGCAGCGCAGCGCAGCGTCCGGCACGCGTGCGTGGCCCGAGGGAAGCGAAGCGAACCCGGGCCACGTGGCGGGCGCGGGAAGCGAAGCGGACAGCGCCCGCCACCCAGCGGCACCGACCACGCCACGCCCCGCCCCGCAGGCGCGAAAGAGCTATACACCGCGCCCACCACCCGGCGACACGGAACGCGCCCCACCACCCGGCAGGCGTAGAAAGCGAACGCCACGCCCCAACCACGCCGCACCCCGATCGCACGCAACAACCCGGAAACGACAGAGCAGCACATGCAGGGGCCACCGTTGGCCGGCACGGGGGCTGCTCCCCTGACGGGAGCAGCGAGAACGGTGAGGACCGGCCCCTGCCGGCCCCGGGCGAGCAAGAGCGGGCCGCCTTGGGGCTTGCCCTCAGACGCCTCCGAGAGGCGGTCCCCGTGGAGTGGCTCTGCGTATGGAGCCGGTCAGGGCGTATCGCCAGAGCAGTAGAGCAGCCAGTCTGGCCGGAGCGTCGGTCGTACAGCGCCCGGCCGCCGGGAAACTGTGCAGCTCGGTGAGCACGGCGGCGCGGGTGTCGAGTTCGTCCGGCGTCCAGCGCTGCGCCTCCACGACGCCGCACACGGTCGGCTGCTACCAATCGACGTGCGCGCTGATCCAGTCGGCCAGGCCGTCTTCGTCGTCCGCGGACGGCAGGTCGGGACCGCAGGAGAGCGGCGTGTACGAGAGCTGCAGGTGGGTGAGGTAGCCGTAGGGGCCGTTGTCAGACGCCGGTCCGAGCACCAGGGCGTGGGTCGCGGTGCGCCAGAGGCGGTGCGTCAGCACGGGCGCCGACATCACCACGGCCGCAGGTGACCGGATCGGCCGCTCAGGCGCTCGGCCGAGGTGCCCGGTCACCGTGTGCGCCGCCTGCGCGAGCACGGCCTCACAGTCCTGGTCGGTGCCCGCTACCGCGCCGACCATGTCCCCCTCCCAGCACCCCTGGACGGCCTCGGGCCGGTCGAGCAGCGGAATGAGGAAGACCAGTCCTCCCCGGCCACCGACAGCACCACACCGTGGGCAGCCGGCGAGGAACGACTACCGGGTAAAGAATCCATCGCTCACGACCGTGCGGCAGGCGATATCGGCGCGTCGCCGCCCGGTGGAGGGATCGAGGTGCAAGACCGCTGTCATGGGGGCCCGGTCCTCGGCGCGCACCTGGCACTTGTCCCAACTCGTCTGCTCCAGGGTTTCCAGAGCGGGCGTGAACTGGTACCGAAGGCCGTCATACAGCAGCAGGCCGTCAACCAGCGGCTGTCCCTCCGCCGCCGGGTGGAGGATACAGGCGAAGGCGATGGGCCTGTCCTTCCACCAGAAGACGCGCCGGTCGGCCGGGCTACCGGCTTGGGTCTCCTTGTTCATGGCGATGGCCGTCCCCCACGCCTGGACCAGAGTGCCGCGGACGCCCAAGGCGCCCGCGAACTGGTCCAGGGCGACGGTGATCGCGCGCTGAATCTCCGGTTGAAGCATGTCGGCGCGGGGGCCTAGATCACGCAGTGTCCGCCGGACGGCACCGTCGTGCAGGGCAGCGGTCCTCTCGACCTGATCCCAGGTGGCCTCTGGGCCCGCGCCCTGGGCTGCCAGCAAAGTGACCGAGTTCTGGTGGTGCTCCACCAGCTTCCGCAAGAAGCGCCGGGTCTCTCTGCTCACGCCGGGCAACTCCATGCTCAGCCGCGTGCCCGCGTCCCCGCTCCGACGCCTGAAAAGTGCCAAGAGCTCTCCCCTCGCACCCAGGCGCTCCACCCGAACCCGACCGCGGAATTCTGTCAGGCAGCGGAGCCGTCTGCTGGCGAATCGCGGACAATGGCGGCCGGTCGGCGCGTGAAGGCGCGCCGGTCAGGCAGGACGAGAGGAGGGCCGGGGAGCGCAAAGCTCCCCGGCCCTCTGTCTGATCTGTCGGCGACACTGCGAGCGCGGAGCGCAGCAGGCGAGCCAGACCCTGAAGGAAGCGCAGACGGGGTCTGGCGGACGCATCGACCGCCGAGCGAGCTACTTGGTCAGGTCGAGCCGGATGGGCATCAGCAGGTGCCGGTAGTCCTGTCCGACCATGTCGGGGCCGTCGGTGAGCAGTACCGGCTTGGTGGTCTGCCCGTCCTTCATCTCGCGGATGTGCAGGGTGATCGTGTTGCTGGTGAAGGTGCCGAGCGCGTCCAGGAGGAAGGCGGGGTTGAGGGCGAGCGCGTTGCCCTGCAGGGTGTCGGCGCTCCCGTGGGTGATCGTGGACGGGATGGCCATGCCCTTGGTGCGGGCCTGGTCGTCGGTGGTGCCGATGCGCGGGGCAAGGGTGAGGGTTCCGTCGGTGTCCCACGCGAAGCTGACGGGCATGCCGGTGTCGCCCTTGGCCTTGATGAGGGCCTGGCACTTCTTCGCGGCCCGTACGACCGTGGCGCGGTCGACGGTGACGGACGTGTCGCACACGGTGGGGAACAGGCTGCTGTGCTTGGGCAGACTGCCCTCCAGCGGGCGGATCGTGACGGTGGTGTCGCCCATCGACACGGTGGCGCGGGCGACGACGTCCTTGCCGTTCTCGATGATGCCGATCCCGATGGGGCCGTCGTACGACTTCAGGCGCTTGGCCAATGGAGCGAGGATGCCGGCGGGAATGAGGGTGGTCAGCGGCTTCTCCAGCGGCTTGACCGTGGCGCTGGTGGGGACTTCCGCGACGGCGAAGCGGTAGCGGTCGGTGGCCGCCATGGTGAGCTTCTCGCCCTCCAGGGTCATCTGGACGCCGGTGAGGGTCGGCAGGGTCTCGTCGCGGCCCGCGGTGGGCAGCACCCGGTTCAGCTGGGCGAGGAACTCCCTTGCGTCCATGGTGGCCATGGCGGGCACCGCCTGCGGCGGGTGTGTGAACTCGTGGATGTCGAGCGTCGTGATCGGGAGGGTGATGTGCTCGGTCGCCAGCAGGTCCGCCGCCAGCGAGACGGGCGTGCGGGCAGCGACCGTCTTGGTTTCACCGGCCACCATGGCCGCGAGCGCCTTCTTCAGCTCCACGAAATCGAGCAGCGAATATCCCTTCGCGACGGGGGTTCCCACGGGAACCGTGACCGACACGGCGGTCCAGAAGTCGAAGGTGCTGAGGGTGAGCCGGTTCCGGCTCGTCTCGATAAGCACGCCGCGCTGCGCGAGAGGCTGAGCCTGGGTCGGCACCCCGAATTCGGCAATGTTCAACGCTTCGGTGATCTGCGCGTGCATTCCAGCGAAGTGCGCGGTCGGCTTAACGGGCTTCTTTTCGGCGTTCTTCGCGGTGGTGACCTGCTGGGACATGACTCTCCCTGGGATTGGGTGTGCTTTCGGTTCGTTGGCCGGCTGCCACCGCCGACCAACAAGACAACTATACCACCCATGGGCCACGAAAGGGGAATCTCCGCTGGTCACCTGGCATATGAGCGACGAGGGCGGGGCACGCCGCGGCGGGCGGCGGCGGCGCCCGTGGCGCGCAGCGCCGAGGGCAAGGAGTCGGGCAGTGCGGAGCAAGGGAGCGGGGCGCGCAGCGCCTTCAGTGACCGGCTGACGGCCTCCGCGGTGCGTGAGGGCGCGCAGCGCTCGGTCCGGGCCGCAGCGCAGCGGAGCGCCCGGCACGCAGCAAGGGGTGCGGTCCGCGAAGCGGGCCACACCCCGGCCGTCGTCGGTCGGCGCGCCGTGCCCCGGCCCCGTCAAGGAAGGTGCTGCGCTCTGTTGCGTCACTCGCTGCGGTGAACACAAGAGGCCGGCATTGACCGAGGGGCGGGTAGGCTCCGGGGATCCGCGAAGCGGCCACTTCGACGGCTGGCCGGCTGTCCAGGGACCTGTGTCCGCGACTTCATGCTGAGGGTATGGACGACTGGGATGGTCCCGACCCGCCGGACTGGCATTTGTACGTCGTTGCCCGGCTGGGCCCCGGCGAAGGTCCGGTCAATGGTGAGAGCTATGTGGTCTACGTACGGCCGTGCTGGCAATGCGGAGCGCCGGTCGGTGAGCTGTGTCTGCCGCTGCCTCGAGCGCGGCGATTCCGCGGCGCCCACGCGGCGCGGTACGCGAACCTGACCTCGTACGACATGGAACGCAACCGGGAGGCTCTCCGCCGGCCATGCCGGCGCTGCGGTGCGGCCGCGGGGGCGATGTGCCGGGCGGCGCCGAGGGACGGTGGCCGGCCTCGGGACGTGAGGCCGACCGTGCACGCGGCCCGCGAGGGCGGCGCCATCGATTGACCGGGGGCGG
The DNA here is from genome assembly GCF_018614205.1 of Streptomyces sp. ISL-36. Taxonomy (GTDB): domain Bacteria; phylum Actinomycetota; class Actinomycetes; order Streptomycetales; family Streptomycetaceae; genus Streptomyces. The sequence continues at coordinate 7,582 of NZ_JAGGOS010000027.1, forward strand.
GCTGCGCCGCCGTGACCTGCGGCGGTTATAGAAATTCGACCGCGAATGAGGCGGCGCAGCAGATGTCCAGCGGCCCCGGGCTCCGCCCCAGCGCACCACAACTGGCGGAGAGCGTCCATGTCAGCCTGCGGCACGATGGAACGTGGATCCCACCACACCGCCGTACCGATCGATCTCGTTTGGCGCGGCGCCGGCAGAAGTCTGTCGATCCTGTCCCGTCTTGCCGTCCAGGACGATCGGCTCGTCGCCCACCTCCCCGTACAGGGCACCGTGCCAGAAGCCGGCGACCTTCGGCACCGTCCGTCCGGAACCGTCGGGCAACGCCCACTGCTTCTGAACCGAAGCGGCGTCAAACACGGTGATCCCGCGGTCTGCCGCCCTGTACCCGTACTTGGAACACAGGACCAGGGACTGTGCGTCGTGGCGGCACCGCCAGCCCTCGCCATCAAGCGCCACTCGCCGCTCACCGCTGACCGTATCTATGACGAGTGTCTTGTCATTGAGGCTTCCGCTCAGCAACCGCGGCGCGGCTGCGGCCGGCTGCCGCGCCTCCGCCACGGTCCACCGCTGTTCGCCCGTGGCCGCAGCCAGTCCCAACAGCCTGCCTTCGCCGAACCCCGTCTTCTCACCGCCGGCAACGACGCCGTCGGCGAGGGTCACCGCACGAAAGTCGGGCTTCTTCCAGCGGACGGTGCCCGCGGAGGGTTCAACGGCATACGTGGTGTCGGCCGCAGTAACGACCGCTGTGCCGGCATCGACTCCGATGACCTGCGGCGCGAGCATCTCGTCGGCCCCGATGGGGATGGCGCTGAGCCCGGTGGCGCTGGGAGCGGCTGCGATCTCGGCCGACCATGCCGTCTTGCCGGTGGCCGTCTCGACGGCCAGCACCTCGATCACAGCTCGGTCCGGCGTTGTCCCTTCACCCTCCACATCCCTGTTCCAGGCGGCGTACACGGTTTTGCCGTCAGCCGAGACCAGAGGAGCGGCACGGCGGCTTCCGAAACCGCCCGCCTCTGAGGCGTGCTTCGTATTCACGTTCCACCGCGGTGCACCGGTCCCGGTGTCGATCGCTTCCAGTCCCCCCTCGGCGGTGATGTAGGCAACCCCGTCGGCAAGCGTGACCGCCGGCCGTGTCGCTTCCCCGCTCGTCGTACTCGGCTGGGTGGCACTCGGCAATTCGACCGTAGGCCCGCCGAAGCGCACGGGCGGGTCGAACGCCGGACGGCTTGGCCCCTTGGAAGTCGCATGGGAAGGTTCCGCGGACTCGCCGGACGACTTCGCGTCCGATGAGCCGCCGTCTCCACAGGCGACCAACACCGTTGCCGCCAGCGTGACTTCTGCCGCGGTAGCGGCCCATCGCCGCGTCCTAGCTCTTGTGCCCATCTCTCCCCCATCTCCTGATCTTCGCGATCACGACGACCATAGTGCTGGGGTTCCCTGGAAACCGGAGGGTCTCCGACCACTCGACAGCAAACCTGCACGGAGAGGGCCAGGTCGTCTCGAACTAGTCGGGTGGTGACCCGAAGAAGCGGGCGCGTTCCGGCCCAGCGGCCAAAGGTCAGGAGCTGATGTCGCTGACGAAGGCCGAGCTGTACGAGAAGGCGGCCGCGGCCGGTATCCCGGGGCGCTCGTCCATGAACCACGACCAGCTCGCCGACGCCCTCGCCCACACCGGCCGCAGCCGGCGCAAGGCCTGACCCGGCCGGGGCGGGCTGTCCTGCGCTGCGCGGATCGCGGTCAGGCCACCGTGACCCGCAGGACGTACGGCTCACCCGTGCTGATCGCCTGCGCCTGTTCCCGGAGGTCTGCCTCCGTGAAACCGAGCAGCGCCTCATCGGCGGCCCTGCGAAGCAGCGGAAGGATCTCGGCGACGGGCCGGCCGCGACGAGCCTCGGCGAGCTCGGTGAAGGCCCGCTGGTAGGGGGCTCCGTACGTGCTCGCGCTGTCGGCCAGCAGCCGGTCAAGGTGCTGCCTGCCGACACTGATCTCGCCCATGGCCTACCCCTCACGTCCTCAGCGGTCCCGGTCCGGACCCTCGCCTTCGACGCTACGAGGCGGGTCTGACATCGGCCCCCAGCCCCGGCACGGGGCGCGTGCCGGCTGATGAGGTCCTGGAGGAGTTCGCGGGTGGGCGGCGGCATCAGCCTCTTGGTGTCGAGGAGGTGCCACTGGCAGCCGGGAACGAGGTGGTCGAGCCCGCTGGAACTACCCGAGTTGGTAGAGCAGCAGCAGGGTGTCGAGGGCGTGTTGTGCGGGTGGCCAGTCGCGCTGCTTCAGCGTGCTGAGCAGGGCCAGGCCGGCCATCGCGTAGCGGCAGTTCTGCCACTCCCCGGCCGCGTCCGGAACGCGCACGTACAGGCTCGACGGTTCCAGCGGATCCGCCGGAACCTGCGGACCGGGCACCGGCATCGGGCACGAACGTTCACGGACCCCGGTGGCGCTGGCGTCAGTGATCCGGGCCCGGCGGGGTAGCCGGGAGGCCGCCCTCCCCCGCCTGGTTTCTTCGCTAGCCTTGCTGCCGGTCGCCTACTGGGGTGCTGGAACGAGGCTGGGAGAGAAACATCGTGGTGAAGGTCCTTATCGCCGGGGGAGCCGGTTACATCGGCAGCACTGTCGCCTCGGCCTGCCTGGACGCGGGCATCACCCCCGTGGTCCTCGACAACCTCGTTCGGGGCCGCCGCGAGTTCACCGAGGGCCGCGCCTTCTACGAGGGCGACATCGCGGACGGCGCACTGGTCGACCGGATCTTCTCGGAGCACCCGGACATCTCCGCCGTGGTGCACTGCGCGGCGCTGATCGTGGTGCCCGAGTCCGTCGCGGACCCGATCGGCTACTACGAGGCGAACGTGGCCAAGAGCCTGGCCTTCGTCAGCCACCTGCACCGCAACGGCTGCGACCGCATCATCTTCAGCAGCTCGGCCTCCATCTACCAGGCCGAGGACGGCGCGCCCGTCAACGAGGACTCGCCGCTGGCGCCGCAGAGCCCGTACGCGCGGACGAAGGCCGTGTGCGAGGAGATGTTCGCGGACATCGCCGTGGCCGGGCCGCGCGTGCTGTCGCTGCGGTACTTCAACCCGGTCGGGGCCGACCCCAAGCTGCGCACCGGTCTCCAGCTCAAGCGGCCCAGTCATGCCCTGGGTGTGCTCATCCAGGCACACCAGGAAGGCCGTCCGTTCCCGATCACGGGGACGAACTACCCGACGCGAGACGGCTCCGGCATCCGGGACTACGTGCACGTCTGGGATCTCGCCGCGGCTCACATCGCGGCGATCGAGCGCTTCGACTCCGTTCTCACGGGGTCGAAGCGCTCGATCGCGATCAACCTGGGCACCGGCTCCGGCACTACCGTCCGGGAGCTGTGCGAGGCGTTCAACAACGTCGTCAGCACCCCCTTGGCCACCGTCGACGCCGATCCGCGGCCCGGTGACGTGGCCGGCGGCTACACCAAGAGCGACAGGGCGGCCGAGCTGCTGGGGTGGACGCCGAAGCTGTCCCTGGAGGACGGCATCCGGTCCGCCCTGGAGTGGATCCCGGTGCGCGACGAGCGGCTGAAGGACTGACTCGTCCCTTCCCGCCTTCACTCCTCCCGGACGCGCGCGTCCGGGAGGAGTTCGTTTTCGAGGGTGAGCAGGTGATGTAGGGCGGGAGCGAGCCACTCGGGTGCCCACCGGTGGACCGCGGTTGCGTTGCGGTAGGCGGTGTGGGGGATGCCGAGGTCTTCGAGGAGCTGGCGTCCCGCGGTCCAGTCGGCTCCCAGGGTGCCGATGCCTCCGAGTGCTGATGCGGCGGGCTCCATGGAGGCTGCCCGCGTGGCGGCGGAGGTTGTGCCGGACGTCGTACTCGTCGAGTCGTGCGGCGCTGCCGGCGACGTCCACGAGCTGCGGGTGGGCGACCGGTCACTGAGCAGTGAGGCATCCCAGACGCTGGCGACGGCGAAGAGGTCGGGGTGCCGGGTCAGCAGGTTGAGGGCGGCGAAGCCTCCCTTGCTGAATCCCAGCAGGTGCACCGGAGGCCGGGCCTGCGTGCCGAGCATGGCCAGGACGGTCGGTACGACCACGCGGACGAGGTGGTCCTCCTGCTGGCAGTCGGCCCGGGTGGCGTGGTTGACCAGCCAGGGCGAATCGCTGAACGTCGGTGCGGCGAAGACGGTCCCGTCGCGCAGGTGAGCCGGGAGCCGTCCGATCTCGGCGAGGCTGTGGCCGTACTTGTGCCCCTCGCCGGTCTCGACGGGCAGGGCGAGCACAACCCTGCCCACCCGCTGCTCGGGCAGAACCACGGTCACCTGCGTGCCGGGCCCCTGGAACGGGGGTGGGGGACCGTGGATCAGAAGCCGTGGCTGAAAGAAGGGGACGGTCAGTCGACCTCAACGTAGGTGACGATCAGGATGCTTCCGAGGGCGGTCGCGTAGAAGATCACGCGGATGCCGTCGTGCTGGTAGTCACGCAACGCCGATGCGGTGGCGTGCGGCTTGACCGCGTCCGGGTCGGCGGCGATCGCGTTGAGCGTGCCGTCGAGGACCGCGGCCTGCGCGGGGGTGAGCAGGCGGGCCTGGGTCTCGGCCGGCTCGATGAACACGATCCGGGGCCGGCGGCCGCCGCGGGAGTGCTTAGGCAACGTTCGGGGCCTCGTCGTTCCGCTCGGGCAGACCCTGCTCCGCGCGGATGTCGTCCCAGTCCCGGCACCGGTCCAGGTCGATGCCCTCGGAAGCCAGGTTCTCCAGGACGTAGGCAAGCGCCGGGTTCCCGGGGAACTCGGCCCGCGCGGCCTCACGCAGCTCGCGCTGCTCGGCCTCGTCGAAGGTCAGGTGCGCCATCCAGGGCCTCCGTGGTCTGGGCGTGAGAGTGCGGAGTGGGCGCGCCGCACCCTCTGTCGGCCAGGGCAGACCCTGACATCGGTACCGGGCCTCCGCGGACCGTTGCGCCGACTCTACTTGCCCTGGGCGGTCGGGTCAGCCACTTCCGCCCGCAGCCAGCCGATCAGGATGAACTTGTGGCTGCGGGAGCCGGTGTAGCTGATGTCGATGGAGGCGTCGTCCACGGCGAACGGCTCGAGCCTGTCCACGGCGGCGTGCGTGATAGTCAGGCGCGGCCAGGGCAAGTTCGTGTCGATGGCGACATACCCGCCGAGTTGCTCGTAGCCGTCATCGTGGGTCGTCAGGTGCGGAAAGTGAAGCTCGACGGTCCGACCGTTGGCGAGGGTGACCGTGGCCGGCGGCGGGGTCGGCTCGGGGATGGCGACCTTGTCATGGTCGCGGAGCCACACGATCGCCTCGTCGGCGCGGAACAGAGGGCTCTCGGGGGTGCCGCCGACGGGCTGGGGGAAGTCGTCGTGGCGGCGGCGCCAGTTCGCGACCGCGGCCCGGGACTCTGGCCTCGCGGGCGATCTGCGCCATGTTCATGGTCTTCACGGCCGGGCCCATCACTCGCCGTCCTCGTCGAGGTAGTCCTCGTCGTCCAGGTCCGCATAGAACCCCGGGTCGACCGGCTCGGCAGCGTCGGCGGCCATCTCGTCCCAGTAGCGTGCTTCCTCTTCCTCGCGCTGCTCCGGGGTGAGGGAGTTCCACCATGCGTCGTACTCCGCGCGGTAGGCCTCGCTACGGGCGTGGAAGTAGCCAGCCCAGATGTGGACCGGATAATGCGGGTCGACCTCGCAGGAGCTCCACGGGGTTCCGTCGAACCGTTCGTGGCCGGCGGTCCGGGCGCAGTCAGCGATGTCGATGGGGTGGGCGAGCCCGTTGCAGACGCGGACGAGTTCCTTCGACGGCGCCGCGGCGGGCCGGGGTGTGCGGCGTAGCTCGGCCAGGACGTCGGGGTAGCGGCGGCCGGTCACACGGGCGAGCTGGCGGGCGCGGCGCTTGAGGTGGTCGCTGCCGGTTTTGGTCATGGTCGTCTCCACAGCGGGATCCCACGCTTCCCGCCGGACGTCACATGAGGGACTGCCGGGCAGGACGATGCATCAGGTGTGCTGCGCGGGACCCTGGTTCGGTCCTTGTCCGGCGGCGCCGCCCTCGTGCGGCGTGGGCGCGGGGCGGCAGCGGAAACGGCGGTTCGCGACATGCCGTGTCGTGCAAGGACCACGGTAGCGGACCCGGCCGACAGCCGGCCGGAAACACCTCGCCCCATCCAGAGCGCGGACCGGGGGCGAGACGAGGAGGGGGGCCTGGCCGGAGGCGGGCTGAGGCCCGAGGGGTCGTGATCTCCGCTCTCGAAGCCGAGATCACGACCCCTCGCTGTTGTCAGCGCAGCGGGTCCGACCCGGGCTTTATGTCGGCCATGAACCGGTCGACTTCGGCGTCGACCAGCTCGTCGATCTCGACCTGCTGCTGCCGGACCTTTACCTCGAGCTCTGCGGCGCGCGCTTCGAGCTGGTCCACTCGGGCCGCCCCACTGGCAGTGATGCTGACGATCACGGCGTCGACCGCGGCGTCCTTCTCGGCCTCGGTCATGCCGGCGCAGTCTTCCAGCGCGCGCACCAACGCGGTCGCACCGCCGCGGGCGTAGACCTGCTCGAGCAGGTCGTGGTCGAGCCGGTCCGTCACAGGGCGCTGCCTTCCAGGTGGGGGTGGGGCCCGGGCCGGGCAGGATCCGGGCCCCAGGGGGGCGCGTCCCGGCGACGGGACGGTGCACGCGCCACCCGTACAACGCCCGGGCGCAGGCCGGGTCACGGGCCCGGGAACGCCAACGCCCCCCGTCCAGAGCGCGGACCGGGGGCGATGCGGGGCCGCTCACCCAGGATCTCCGCCGGATACGCGGGCGTGGTGCGCCCGGTGGGCGACCTACCTGAAACGAATCCGGTCCTCAGCGTCGGGGTAGTAGACCTTTGTCGTCCCCTCCTCGGGATGCTCCTGGAACATCAGATGATCCAGCTCGGTTCGAGCCGTCTCCAGGGCGTTGAACGCGGCTTCCAGCTTCTTCGCCGGGACCCCTTGCTGGCCGCTTCTGGGGTACGCGTTCTCAAGCTGGATCCAACGCTTCTGGACTTCGTCGCGCATCGAGGCGAGGGCCCGCCCCATCTCGACGTGCTCTTCAAAGGACAACCTGGGCTTCATGGGCTGATCATGCACCAGGTCATCCCAGCACGGAGCCGAATCTGGCAGACAGCCAAGGGGGCCGGGCCGACGTTGCTGCCCCCGTGGTTCAGGTAGAGGCGGGGCGCTGAACCCGAGGGGTGGTGATCTCAGCCGAAGAAGCCGAGACCACCCCCCTTCGTTGTCCGAGGCCGTCAGTACAGTCTCGAACCATGGAGAACCTGACCGGCCCACGCCGTGACCAGCCGTTACAGACTTCCCCGAGTGATGCCCTACGAGAGGAAGCTGAAGTCACCTCCCGAATGGCGACAGACGCCGAGCTGGAGGCATTCGGGTACAAGGGACCCGTCGTCGTTACGCAGATCGTGCGGACTACGTTCCGGGCTGACGGCACGCCTATCGGCAAGTCGCTCACGGTGCAGGGCGGGAGTACCGAACTCCGTTTCTACCAGGACGCCGCCGACGTCGAGGACGACGATGCCCTGCTGCCGCCCGCCGAAGTACAGGCGGCCAAGGTGCCAGCGCCTCGGAGCTGGCGGACGTACCTTCTCGGCATGGAGGGCTCCGCGCTGACGAAGATCGGGCATACGACCGACACCCTCAAGGGCCGGGTGGCTCAGCTTCAGACGGGTCAGCCGGCCGCCCTGCAGCCGCTCCTCGAAGTCGACGGTGACTACGAGCGATCGCTGCACACACGGTTCGAGGACTACCGACTGCGCGGTGAATGGTTCGACCTGACACCGCTCGGTGACCCCGTCACGGTTGTGGTGGAAGCCCTGATGGAACTGGGGGTAGACACCCGTCCCCGCCTCCACCACACAGAGGGCTTGGCCCCTTGAAGTCGGGATCCTGGTCTCCGCTCACACAGCCGAGACCACGATCCCCAGGTTGCCGCCTACGGCGTGCCACCAAGAAGCGTCGGGTCTGCCAGGGGTACGCCGTCCAAGTACGTGGCCTCGCCTCCGTCGTAGTGGCCGCCGTTGCGGGTGACAATCGCCTGAACCTCTTGGTGTCGTTCCTCGAGGAACTCGACGTCGACATCTCGGCCGGCCAACAGCAGCCTCGCGTAGTCCGGATGGACTGTCTCAGAGATTCTCGTTACAAAGTCGGGGAGATCCTGGGCGCATCGTAGGGCGGTTTCCTCGTCGGTGAAGTACGCCCAATGCGTGTACGGGATCATGTGGGGGATGGCCACTTACGCTCCTTCGAAGCCGACGCTGGGCGCCGGGAGGTGCCTGAATGGTGGCGTACGGCTGTCACTGCCGTACGCCACAACGCGGTCAGAACGGGGCGGGAGCGGTGCTGGGGCGGCAGTCCACGCACAGTGTGTCGGTGGTCCCGAGCGGGAACGGGCGCCCGCAGTCATCGCACTCGTGCCGCAGGCCGGCGGAGTGGTCGACGACGACCCGCTCCCGCTGAGCCGGAAGGACCGGAGGCTCATCCATGACGGGCGAGTGGTCCTGTGGCGTCTTCCGGTCGGCACGCCGGTCCTGCTTCCGAGTCGCGCACGCGGTGCACGGTCCCAGGGTGTGGACGTCGACACGGTCATCACAGGCGAGGTTCCCGCACTCGGCGGTGTCCTTCAGCATCGCGACGAGCGGCCCGAACGGCGCCCGCGGGGACCGGCCGGCATCCCGCTCGGCCTTCCACGCGGGGAGCAGATGCTCGGCCCAGTAGCCGTTCCAGCGCGGCAGCACACGACGCTCGACGAGCTGCTGCGCGGTCCGCTCTCGCGGCTCGCCAGTCGCGAGAGCGTCCAGGATCGCCCGGGAGACGTTCGACGGGGTCTTTGCGGCGAGGGCGGCGTCCAGCTCGCGGGGCAGCAGGGCCCGTACGGCCGTCACCTGGTCCCGCTGCTCCTTCGACAACCGAGCTGCGTTCTTGCCGGACGCGGCGGAGCCGCCTTCACGCGTGCCCCTACTACCGGTAGATGCCTGACGGCCTCCAGGGGCGCTACGCGCCGGAGGCGCCTTCTCTGGATGAGATGGGTCTGGTTGCTCTTGGTGTGGTTGTTGGGCGGTGGGCGGTTCCCCACCACGCGACGTGGGTTTTTTCCCACCACCGGAGGTGGGTTTTTTCCCACCTCCGGACTGACCTGCGGAGACGTCCTCCGCAGCGTCCTTGAGAGGCTGAGAGCGCTTGGCCTTCACGTCCGGGTTCGCCTCGTCAAACTCGGCCAGCGACAGGAGCCCGCAGTAGCCCTCCGGCGGGTTCGGGAAGCCGGGAACCGGGATAAGACGGACCGACTCGGGTTCCCGTAGTTCTCGCCGAAAGAACAAAGAAATAGGCCCTGACCTGGGGCGATGCTGAGCTACGCGGGCCGCTTGGGCCTGCCCTGGAACGTTGGCGACCTGCTGGACGATACAGTTCCCGGAGTCGTACATTTCGGGTATGAGCTCGTCCTGGCGGGGTTCGAGTTTGGGCTTCTGCTCACAGGTACCGGCGTGGGCAGCGGCGAGGCCGTCCATCGTTCACTCGGCCATCAGCGCGTGCCCGAACTCGGCGATGCGCCGAGGATCTGGAACGGCACCCACTCGGCGGTGACACGCGAGGGCGGACACGCCTCTACGGCCCAGACGGCAAGGGGTTGTTTTTCCCGCCCTGTCGGCCGCACGCAACGCGTTGACCAACAATCACATGAAGAAGGGCAAGGGTTTGCGATGGATAGCCGGCACACGATCAAACCATGCCGAATCACGTGGTGGTCCGAGGTCTGCCCCGAGAAGATTTACCACGACGTGCGCTTCGTCGAATTCTGGGACGGAAAGGCGATGAGTCCAGAATGTGACATAGTCAGAAAGTATCGGGCAGCATGGAAGGTAAAACTGGGCTATGAGCTGAAGGATTACCATGTTCACATCACCCAGATAGAAGAGCTGCTGGGCGAAGAGGGTGCGGTCCATGCCCACCACGAAGCCGAACGCTGGAGTAGCCATCTCGGAACTATCGTCACAACGGAAGTATCCGACCGCGAGTTTGCCAAACGCCAGCTCAATAAAACCGAGGGGAAGCTCAAGGAAGCCGAGCAGAAGCTCAAAGGGGCCCTAGACCGCAATGGCAAGCTTATGAGCCGACTCTACGATGCCGAGCAAAAGATTCAGAGAGAGACCTGGGCGCGCCAAAGCGCGGAGCAGAAGCTGAAGGAAGCCGAGCAGAAGCTGAAGAAGTTTGAAGCCGAAGAGGAACGCGAACGCGAAGCCGAACGCAAGGCTCTGTACGAGCAGACATCGGAACGCAAGTACGAACCCTCCATCCCGTACGGCCGTACCGGCATGATGGGTGGCGTAGCGGAGAGGGCCCGGCAGGAGATCGAAAACGCCCGCCTGCGACAGCTGTCCACTGACGCCCACTACAACCCGTACCGGGACCCAGGTTACTGATCTAACGTTTCAACCCAACGAGCCACCGACTTCAGAGCAACGGGCGAGGTCAGGCTACTCCGCTTCTTTTCCGACGAGCACTACCGGAGCTTTCTTCAGCCCGACTGTTGATCGGTCGGACGAAGTGAGAAAGCTTCAGAATCCCGAAGTTCGCAGAGCCACACAGTACCCGAAGGATGACTGACCCCCCTGGCCGCGGGCCCGTGGGGCTCAATGAGGTTCAGAGGAACTCGCTGGATGTCGCATAACTGCGACACCGCCCGAACGTCAGCCAACCTCTGGCGTTAGTTCGGAGAAGGCATGTAAGGCAACTTGCCCTCGGGGCTCGGCTCGTGCCTGACAGATATCACCGAGTTGTTAAGGTGCGTCTGGCATGTTCGGGACGTCGACACCGACATCCAGTCGTACCATTTTACCCATGAATGGTCGACATGGAATGCTTGCCGCTCTCTATCGGCGCGTTCGCATTCGGCGGGGTCGCCTGTGATTCCGGAGCCGAAACGGCCAATCCTGTACGGACACAAGAGACTGAGGCGTCGGCTCCAACCACTCCCGCTCCCGCCGACAAACAGACGCGGTCGGCAACGCCGTCGCTGAAGCCGGGCAACGAGCGAGAGGAACTCAAGAGCTTCGAGATCGATGACTCAAGGGCGTTCGGGGCCGACCGCATCTGGGTCGTGTGGACGGTCGTCAACAGCACTTCGCGGAAGGCGAACTACACGTGGGAGTGGGAGGCCGTCGACACGCATGGTGTCCGCGTCGCCAAGGGAACTGAGCTCGCTATTGGTGTGCGGCCGGGGGAGAAGACCATCGGCGGCTCCCCCACCACCCTTGAGACCGCTGATGTGAAACTGCGCATCACGAAGTTCGACCGCACGGCCGCCCCGTGAACGGCTTCAACGTGGCCCGCTGGCTCGCCCGCGAGTGCGGGCTGGTCTAGAGATCGGGCGGACGTGTGGGAAACGTTTCACCCGAAACGTTTCCCACACATGCCCTACCTGCCTGCACTCCTGATCGTGCGCCTGACCTGCATGGTGACCTTTCACCCCCTAAACAACGGTCCGCCGATAACCCCTGTACCGATGTTCCCGAGGCCGCAACGGCGCCACAGCGAGCGATCCTGGAGACATGGAGATCGAGGTCCTGGTCGTACCCGACTGCCCCCACCAGCAGCTCGCCGAGAAGCGACTGCGGCAGGCCCTACAGGCCGCCGGGCTGTCCGACACCGGCATCACCATCCGGGTGATCGCCGACCAGGCCGAGGGCGAGCGGTCCGGCTTCACCGGCTCCCCGACGATCCTGATCGACGGCCGCGACCCCTTCGCCGAACCGGACGCCCCACCGTCGCTGTCCTGCCGGATCTACCGAACCTCCTCCGGCCCGGCCGGAGCCCCCGGTACCGATCAGCTCCGCCGGGCCCTCGAAGCCGCCGTCGGCCGCTGAACCTGACGGCCCGGGTGCCCGGGCGTACGGTGAAGACGTGGCCGTGACCAGCCCGGGCCCCGTAGAGACGGGGGCGGGCGAGGAAGACGTACGCCGGTGCCGTCAGTGCGGCAGGCCGCTTCGGGCCGGCGCCTGGGCAGGCGCGTTTCTGCGGCCGGGCGTGCAAGGCCGCGGCGCGCAGGGCGCGCGCCCACCGTGCCGAGGCGGTCGCGATCGGGTTCGCCATCATCCTCGACGGTCATGGGGCCGAGGGCGCACGGGCCTGCCCGGTGTGCGGGAAGCACTTCGTCCCAGGTCATCCCCGGCGGCGGGATCAGAAGTACGACAAGCCGTCCTGCCGTCGGCGGCCTGGAGGGAGCGGGTCCGCGAAGACGTCACCGCGCAGCGGGTACGTGAAGCCGCCAACAAGGCCGCCGTCATGAACAAGTCCGATTCGCTGGCCAGCGCGACCACGGCCCGGGCCGTCGAGCCCCCCGCGACGCCGCCGCCGTGAACTGGCCGCGCCGGGGACGGCCCCGGACGATCCGGTCCTTCGCCCACATCCCGTACGGCACCCCGCTGGTATGGCAGGCCGCGTGGCTCTACAAGCACGCGTGGCGCCTGGCCCAGCGCGAGCGCGGTGACGCCGGCACGGTCGACGACGCCCTCGCGGTGCTCGCTCTGACCACGAACCTCTACCACTCCGCCCGATGGGACGGTGTCCGCCAGGCCGTGCGGACCGGCGCCACCGTCGAGGAGGTCGCCTTCGCCCTCGGTATGTCCATCCACGACGCCCGCGACCTCGTACGGCGGATCGAGGAGCGCGACCGGGATCTCAAGCAGTACCGCGAGCGGCAGGCGAACGCTGGTACGTGACTCCGGCCCGCTGGGCGCGCAGAGTGGGTGACGCGCTACTTCACCAGGCCGTGATCGGCGACGGCCGCCAGGAACTCCTTCGTCTGCACCACCGGCGTCCCCCGCAAAGGCGGAGACGACGGCGGCGAGCCATCCAGAGCCGAGTACCTCGCGGACACCCGGTCGACCGCGGCCCGCATCTGCCGCTGCCGGTGCTCCTCCACGACCCGCGCGTACGGCTCCGGGATCTCACGCGAGTCGTGGATGCCGATGATCGTCGTTGCGCCTTTCCGACCGCCTGCAAAGCCGTACGTACCGAACGTCCAGCCCGGCTGACGCGCCGCCTTGCGCAACGCGGCCCGGATCAAGCCCAGACCGCCCAGTTGCTCGCCGTCCCGCTCGGCACGTGCACCTGGAACGTCCCGTGGTCTCGGTGACCGGTCGGCACGGGTCAGTCGGTGCCGTCGGTCCCGCTCGTCGCGCGGGCGCCGGCGCCGAGGGTGCGGCGCCTGCTCGGGGCGGGGGTGGGATGGGGGCTGAACACTCCGCGCTCGCGCAACTCGTCGAGGGCGAGGAAGCGGTCGCCTGGGATGACGTCGTGCAGGTCGGCGTCGGTGGCGCCGACGCGGGCGGCGTTCTCCTGCCCGGGGCCCAGGGTGCGGCGGTTCACGTGCTCATCGTACGGCGAAGGGACCGGACGGACCGGCTGGGTGTCCGGCCCTCTCGTCACGTCGCGGGCAGCTGCTCGACGAGCGGGAGGAGGCGGTCAAGTGCCTGTCGGCAGTTCGCCGCCGTGCGGACGGCGGCCTCCCTCGCGGCGATGGGCGCCTGCACGGGGATCTGCGCCGACGCGTAGAACGTGAGGTCGTTGAGCGCGTCGGCCCGTGCCTGCGCGGGGAGGTCGAGGAGGTCGCACTCCTCGACGGTGAACTCCCCATACCTGATCGCCAGCATCGCGCGGAGGGACGGCCAGACCTCCTCTTGGGCAATGCAGGCGAACACGACGTTCTTCTTCGTCTCCGCGGACACGTTGGGCATGTCGACGATCCGCGGGACCTGCTTCTCCGGCTTACGCGGCTTGCGCGCCTTCTCCCGGCCCATCGCTACTTCCCTCCGCTGGTCGTACCGGACAGGTGCCTGCACCCGCCGGGTCCGAGGCCCCGTCGTCGAGGCCGGGCTCGACGGGGCACTGGGACCTCGACCGGGGCCGGCTCCTCGCCGGGAATCTCCTCCTCGCTGCCGAGCGGGAGGCCGAGCAGACGGCGGAGCTCCTTGAGGTTGTAGCCGGTCGGCATGATGTAGAGGGCGGCGTCCGGGTGGGAGCTCTGGAGCGCGATGAGGACGGTCTCGGCCACCTCGATCGCGTCCTCGGCCGCGTCCTTGCTCCAGCTCGGGGTGCCGGCGGTGAGGTCGTAGAGCTCGGCGGCCTGGTCGGCCACGGCGGCGGCCTTCTCGACGACGCCCGGCGCGGCGGTCTCTGGCAGGGGGTTCATGCCCTGCTCAACGAGTGGACGGGGCACGGGGCTACGCGGCGGCCGGGGCGGGACCTCGGGCGGCGGGAACTCAGCCTGGGAGGCCAAGCACGACCGGGACGCTTTCAGGGAGGTCTGGGGGGCGCTTCCGATCTGCCGCTCTTCAGCTCTGTCGGCCGAACCAGCGCCGCAGGCCTCGCCGACGGGCGGGCGGGGCAGCTGGCCGCGGGGGGATCGGCGGATCCGGTGGCATCGGCGGTAGCGCTGGCGCTGTGGGCTGCGGCGGGGCCTCCGGCATCGGCTCGGCTGCTGGTGAGGGTTGGGCCGGGGGGTCGACGCGGCTGGCTCGAGTTTCGATGACAGGTTCCTCACGCGGGCTCGCGGGAGCGGGCGCTGAGGTGGACTCGCCGACAAAGCCAGCCAGCGGTTCGGGCGGGACAAGAGGCGGCGTGGTCGGCGCGGCCGGTGCCGCCGGGCGCTGCTTTTCGATGCGTCGCTTGCGGGCTTCCGTCTGAACGATGACTCGCTGGCGTGCAGTGGTGGGGGGTGGGCTGGACGGTTCGGTGAGCTGGCCGGTGCCCTCATCGGTTGTCCAGTAGGCGACTTGCCAGTGATGTTCGGCGAACAGTCTCAGCTGAGGGGTGAAGCCGCCGTCGAAGATGCTCCAGTCACCGACGGCCAGGACGTGAGTGCCGACAGCGAGCGGGCGGATGAGGGTGTCGAAGTTCGAGCGCAGCAGGATGTGGAAGCGTTCGTCGTCGGCGGGAACGTTGACCGCGAGTGTGGCGTAGGGGCGGTCGTTCTTGTCACGAGTGATGCGTTGGACGGTGCCCTGTAGGGCGATCGGGTGGGCACTTGTCTTCCCCGTGCGTAGTCGCTGGTACAGCGCGGCGTAGGACGGCTCTGTGGGCCCGTAGCAGAAGCTGCTCCACGCTATGGGCCGTTGCCCGTGGGGCTTGGCCCGGAAGCGATCCACTGTGTTCGGGTCGAAGCCGTGCATCTGCAGGAAGCGGGCGATCTTCGCGGCACTGGTGATGGCTGGTGGCAGGTAGGGCCGCACGGTGGTGGTGTCGCGCTTGCGGACTGGGCCGTCGGGGCCCATCTCATCGTCCGGGGGCGTGAAGGGCGGCATCGCGTCGATTCGCTCAGGCAGCTCGAGGCGGAGGATGCCCTGGTCTGTGACGTGGGCCAGGCCGTGGGAGCCGTGGGCGATGCCACGGATGAACTCGGTGGGGTTCAGGGCGCATCGGGGCTGGTGAAGTGTTCCCTTGAGCAGGCGGAAGAGGTTCGGCACGTTCTTGTAGCCGCGGACCGGGCCGACGGCGCTGTCACAGAACTCGCAGATTAGCGGGCGTCTGAACGTCTCGGGTACGGGTCCGATCTCGTCAGCGGAAACGAGTCGGCCCGGACCATTCGGACGCTTCTCCCGTGCGTTCTTCATCTACTGCCCCGCTCCGGATGATCAGTGGTCGATGGACAGCTGCACGCCGGGGTGGATGCTCCAACGGGCGAGGGCGCCGGCCTCGGTCTCCAGAACATGGCGGGCGCGCCAGCGGGGCATTCCGATGCGGTTGGGCTTCATCGTGTGGACGTCGGCGACCCGCAGTTGCCTATCGAGGTACGCGACGTCGATGGCGAAGCGCATGCGCAGGGTGTGAATACTGCTGGACGGCGTGATCAGGATCGCTCCGTCAATGCCGTCTCGGCCCAGTAGCCCGCGGGTGCGGGCTCTGGGCGAGGCGGCGATCTCCAGCGGCACCCGGTGGCCGGGCACCACGCACAGGCGGGCTGGCCCGTCGTACAGCTCGGTCGTCGCAGTGGGCACGCTGGAGTCCTTTTCGTCAGCGGGCGCGGGTCACAGGGCGGGGCAGCAGGTTCCGCAGCAGTTCCGCGGTTTCGGCCTCCATGTCGACGCCGCCGAGGAGCTGTTCGTTGATGCGGGTGAGGCGGGCGGCGGCCTCGCGCAGCGCGTCGATGTCGTCGGCGGCGTGGTGGGCGAGGAAGATCTGCCGGTGCAGCATCTCGCTCTCCTCCGCGGCGAGCAGGCCACGGCGAGCGGCCCACAGGGCGCTGGGGATGTCGTCGGCTTCCCGGCACCGCCCAGACAGCTCGTACGCGACGTCCACGACCGCGGAGACCATCTCCTGGATGGCCGGCTCGGCCCAGGCGTAGCGCTGAGGGTCGATACCGGTGAAGGGCCGGCCGCGGACCAGAGCGAGCGCGCGGCGCAGGGCGAGGTCGCCGTCTTCGTCGTGGCGGGCAAGTCCGGTGCGGGCGAAGCGCTGGAAGCGGGTCCAGTCGCAGGTGACGGCGGGGCCGAGGCGGTACCGGCTGTCGCCGGTGTCCTGGACGCGCGGCAGATGGGCTTGGCCGTCGGCGTCCTTGCCCAGCCAGGAGCGGGTTCGGGAAATGACCGCGTTGCGCATCTGCTTGTTGACCAGGCGGCCCGGCCAGAGGGCGTCGTCGATGGCGTGGTGGTCGACGCCGGGGTTGAGGGCGAGGAATGTGACCAGCTCGGTGGCTGCCGTGAGGCGGTTGGAGTCGATCCGACCGCTGGCGCCTTCGATGCTGATGGGTCCGAGCAGCAGGACGGCCGGACCGGCTTCGGTAACTGCGTCAGCGGCCGGCTCGGCCGGCTGGGTGGCGGCCACTGCCGTCGGTGCGATCGGCTCGTCGGCTGCGGCGGGGTCGGTCTCAGCGTCGGGTGCAGGTGCGGGGATGGTGATGTGGACTGCCGGCGCGGCAGGGGCGGCGCAGGGGCTGGTCAGGGCGAGTGGGACGTCCGCCGGGCCGACGGCCAGCGGGGGCTCGTCGGCCGGCGCACCGCTGGGCGTTGGCTCGCTGGCGACCGCGTCGTCCTCGTCCTCGCCGGCCAGGACCTCGGCGAGCGAGGGCCCTGAGACAGGTTCACCCTGCGGGTGGTCCTCGTGTCCCGTCTCGGGCTTGATCAGGTCGCTCGACGACGCGGAGTCGGTGTCGTCCGCGGCGCTGTCGGTGAGCTGCGGCGGCCCGTCATCCTCGGCGTTCTCATCCAGATCGAGTTCGGCGTACTCGGCGGGCAGCCCGTCCTCGTCCGCTGGGATCTCGGGACCTTCCTCGGTGCTGACGTCGCTGTCTGCGGTGCCATCAGAGCGCGTCCGTTCGTCCAGCTCGGGCTCGTCGTCGTCCCAGAGGTCGTCGATGCGGGTCCAGGCGGGGGCCAGGACGTCGGTGTCACTGGCAGCGAGCGTGAGCAGTTCGATGGCGTCGGCGAAGTGCTCGTCACTCAGGCCCTGCAGCTGGACGGGCAGGTTGGAGCCAGGCAGGGCGATCGTGTCGTCCGGGCCAGCGCATACGAGGGTCCACGCCGCGGCCGGAAGGTCGGCGGTGGCGCCGGCGGTGATGACCGCCCCCGCAGCGCGGGGTTCTTCAGTGAGGGTGTCGAACAGCGCGGTTCGGTCGGTGCCGTCCGGCAGCTCTGCGGCGAGGAGGATGTGCGGAGTCCAGGCGCCGGCGGCGTCGTCCATGAGCCGGGCGGCGCGCAGGCTGTCCGCGCCGACGGCGGCCAGCGCGCGGCGCTGGTCGGCGGTGTGGCCAGCCAGTTCGGCGGTGGCGGCAGCGAGGTCGTCGATCCGGACGACGCGCTCAGGAGCGGCGGCGTCCAGTCCCGGCGCTGCGTCGTCCAGGGCGGTGACTTCGAGGTGGCCGGGCAGCGGAGTGCTGGCCAGCTCGACCGCGATGGCCTGCAGGACGTGGCGACTGAAGTCGGCGTCGCCGGCCAGGTTGAGGATGCCGACGTGCTCCAGGTCGACCAGGACCAGGTGGCCGGCGCCGTCCCAGCCGATCGAGACCAGCGCCGGGTACGGGGCGTCCGAGTCCTTCAGCTGCTCGTCGTCGGCCAGGTCCGGGCTGGAGGCCGTGCAGACCCACAGGTCCTGGCGACCCGCCGCCGCGGTGAAGGGTTTCATGGGCGCGGTGTCCTGATCGAGGTGCAGCTCGACCTTGGCGTCGTGGAGAACGACCGCTTCGACGACGGGCAGTTCGCGGCCGACGGCAGCGAGGTTGAGGGCGAGGGTGCGCAGCGCGGTGCCGAGCAGGTCGAAGCCGGTGGGGTGCTGGGCGGCGCGCAGGCCCTGCTCGGTCGCGGCGGCGCGCCCCTTGGGCATGGGGATGCGGCGGCCGGGGCGGCGGCGGCGTTGCTGCAGGATCCGGCGGGTCGTCAGAGTGCCCACGAGCGCGGCCGCCAGGGCTCCGGCACCGGCCCATACGGCAACCGGGGCCAGGGCGGTGTCGTCGTCGCTGCTGGACTGTACGGCGGGTGCCTGGGTCCGGGTGCTGTCCGCGCTGGGCGCGGGGGCTGGGGTGGTTGGGGCGGGCTGTGCGGTACGGGCGGGTGCGGGGGTGGCGGCTGGCGTGGTCGGCCTTCCGGCCTCCGCGTCCTTGTCGGCGTCCTTCTCCGGAGTCGTATCGGGCGCAGGCCTCTCGTGCTGCGTGTCCTTGGGCTTCTCCGGCGTCTTCGGGCCGGTGGTGTTGTGGTCTGCGGGCGGCTCGTCCGTATCGGCCTGGGGCAGGTCCAGCTCCTGGCCCGGGTAGATCAGGTTGGGGTTGGTGAAGCGGCCGCCGCCGGGGGTGGGTTCTCCCTTGTTGGCCTCGTAGATGGCTGGCCAGTCCTCCGGGTCGCCGTGTTCGTCGGCGATCGACCAGAGGCTGTCGCCATCGCGGACCGTGACGCTGGCCGGCCGCTCTGATTCGTACTCGCCGGCGGTGGTGTCGCTGTCGCTCCCGTCCTGGGCCTGGTCCTCAACGTGCTTCTCGGGGGCCTTGGTCTGCGAACTGCTGCTCGCCGCAGGGGCGGGGCTGGCGGCCGAGGCGACGGGCCGGGCGTCGGCCGGCAGCTTGATGACAGCGCCCTTGGGCAGGTACTGGTCTCCCGCGGCGAGCTGCGGAATCTCGGGGTTCAGCGCTGCGATGTCCTTCCAGCGTTTGCCGTCCCCGAGATACTCCTCCGCCAGGTCCCACGGCAGCTCGGTGGCGGAGGCGACAGTGTGCTCCGGCCAGTCGGCTTCGTCGGCGAGAGCGGACGCCTTGGCGCTCGGCACTGCGCCGGTACCGCTCTCGCCCACGGTGTGGACGGCGATGGCCGCGACCGCGGGCCCCATTGTGGCGGCCGATGCGGCAGTGGGGGCGAGCAGCACGATCGAACCGATGAGGAACGACGCCAGGGACTGCAGTCCGCCCAGGCCCTTGATCCGCGGTGCGGAACGGCGCCGCAGCACGGCCAAGAGCTCCACCAGGACCGAGAAGGTGAAAGCCACCCAGGCGGCCCACCCGATGCAGGTCAGAACGACGAAGAAGAGGGAGCCATCGTCCTGCTCCAGCAGGCTGAACCCGCTGGCGAGTTCCGTCGGCTGATGGCCCACCTTCAGCAGCAGGTACGGGACTCCGCCGACCAGGCCCACCAGGGCGGCCAGGCCGATCAGGGCCCGCAGGAGGGCGCCGATGGCGCGCAGCGGGGCGGGGGTGCGGTGGGCCATGATGCGGCTCAGCCTCCAGCTTGGGTCTGCAGGTGTGCTGTCGCGGTGCCGGTCACGTGGATCGTGCCCTTGCCGACGAACTGCGCGAAGAACGTGTCGTAGGTGTCGTTCACGGTGACGGTCAGGCTCTGCCCACCGTCGGTGATGGTGACATTGCCCTGGACGCCCGCGGCGGCGAGGTAGTCCTGCGCCGCGCCGACGGCCGCGTCGGGGTCGATGGTGATGGCGGTGCCCTCGATCGCCTGGGCCGGGTCGATCTGCTGGCCGGCGGTGCGGGCTGCTTCCTGGGCGAGGGAGGTCGCACGGTTGGCGGCGTTCAGCGCTCCGCCGCCGTCGACGAGCAGGCCCATCACCATCAGGATCGCGAGCGTGGAGAGAGCAAAGTAGGTCGACATCGAGCCGCGGTCACGGCCGCGCGCTGGCCCGGCCGCCCGCCGACGGGCTCCCGGGTGGTGGATGCGGATGTTCACTGTCGACCCCGATAGGTGTCGATGGGGCTGGTCCACGATGCGGTGAGCGTCTTGGACCCGGGCAGCCCCGGCAGGCCGATGTCGGAGAGGTTCGCCGTACAGGAGATCGTCGCGGTCACGTTCGCCTCGACGCCGAGGTCGAGGCTGTAGCCGGCGGTGTCGACCGCCACGCTGGAGGTCCGGCAGGTGATGCCCTCACCCTGCAGGCTCCGGGTGGCCGCGGCCTGTGCCTCGGCCTGCGCGCTGCCGGCGTCGCGCTCGAGCGAGGCGGCGCGGGCCGCCGCGCGGGCCGCAAAGTCCACCGCACCGTCGGCGTCCGTCACCCGGCCGAAGGCGATCATCAGCAGGAGCAGCCCAATCATCACCGGGGCCAGGACCGCGGTCTCCAGGGCGTAGGAGCCCCGGTCGGAGCGCAACGCCCGCGTGAGGCGCTGCTCGTAGGTGGAGGGGACGGTCACGGGTTGGTCCACCGTTCGACGGGGGCGTCGGCGTGCTGAACTACGTCGAGCGTCACGCCGGGGACAAGAGTGGCGACGCTGCCGCGTACGGTGATGCGGATCTCCTCCGTGGTGCTCCCTGCTGAGGAGACGCTCGCGCCCCGGACGCTGCTGCCGAAGCGGTTCAGGAACGTCTGCGCCTGGGCGACGCCGTCCCCCTCGCTCGCACCGAACTGACGCCCGGCTTCGACGCCCTGCCGCGCGGCGGACTGGGCGACCTTGCGGGCGTGGAAGTACAGGCCGACCTGGATGGCGGTGAAGACCAGCGCAAGCACGACGAGCGCCAGGACCGCGAACTCCACGCTGGCCGCACCACGCTCGCCGCGCAGCCGACGGTTCCGGATGAAGGTCCGCAGGCCTCTCGGGGCCCGTGCTCTCACGCTGTTCCCTCCCCTGTTTACTGGTGGATCGCTCTGCTCAGCCGCCGTTGATGATCCCGATCTTCTCCAGGAGCTTGCTCCGCACGGCAACGACGAGGAGTCCGGCGCCGACCAGAAGGGCGCCGGTGATCAGGGCGAGTTCGGTGCTGGTCGCGCCGCGGTCGCGCCGGTCCTTCAGGTGGTGGTAACGGGTGCGGATCCACACGGTCAGGGTCTGGATGTCCATGGCGCTGGTTCTCCTTCAGCTTCCGAGGATGGTGATCGTGATGGGGATCATCACGAAGACGAGCATGAGGATGACGCCGAAGGTGACCGGCAGGATCATCGCGGCGCTCGCCTCATTGGCCTGCGCTTTCGCATCGCTGAGCAGGGCGATGCGCAGCTGGCGGGCCTGTGCCTGGAGGGTGGTGTAGACGGCGGCGCCGTCGCCGGCCAGGGCGAGGGTGTCGGCCGGGCGGGTCAGTTCGGGGATGTCGAGTTCGTCGCCGAGTTGCTTGAGTGCGTCCCAGACGGTGACGCCGGCGAGGTCGGCCTCGTGGAAGACCTGGCGCATGCGGACGAAGATCCAGCCGTCGCCGACCTCGGCGGTCTGTGTCAGGGCCTGGGCGGCGCCGGAGTTGGCGATGCGGGCCAGGGCCACGCGCTCCAGGTAGGAGGCGGCGGCGTGTCGGACGATGAGGCGGGCGGCCGCGGCGTCGCGGGCGACGTCCTTGCCGGGCAGGAACCAGAACAGTCCGGCCAGAGCGAGGCTGATCACCGCGGGGACCGTGTAGGGGAAGGGGGTTCCGGCCAGGGCGAGCAGGGCTTGGAGCAGCTGGGGCGCCAGCAGCCCGTACAGGGCCAAGAGGAACCGCTTGCCGAGGTGTGCGGCGGGGCTGATGCGCAGCAGGTTCAGGTCTCGGACGGGCAGGGTGATCCTGCTGCCGAACTCGCCGAGCAGTCGGGCCCCGACCTTCTCTTGCAGGGTGCCGGTCGACTTGGGTGCGGCCGTGGGCAGGAGGGGTCCGCTGGTCTTGCTGACGTCGAGGCGGTCCAGGACGGAGGCGAGGTCGCGGCGGGCGGGGAGCAGTGCTCGGACGGCTAGGCCGATCAGGGCGCCGGCGGCGGCCGCAGGAAGGACGGCCTCCATGGGGATCATCGGGCGCCTCCTGTGACGGCGGTGACCTGCGCGGCGGGCAGTGGGTCGATCAGGCGCGGGTCGGGTGCGGTGCGGGCAATCTTCCGCAGCCAGCGCAGGGTGTAGGCGAACAGGCCGCCGAGGACGGCCAGCACGATCTGGCCGAGCGGGGACTGGTACCAGCCGGACCAGGCGTCGTTGAGCATGCAGCCGACGACGACGAAGCAGATGACGGCGCTGACCATGCGGCTGGATTTGCGGACCTTGGCGCGGTCGGCCTCGATGTCGCGGGCGTCGGCTGCCTGCTGGTGGATGGTGACGGCCAGCGCCTCGAGCGCGGCCGAGAGGCCGGGGCCCTTGTAGACGGCGTGAGACTGGAAGAGCAGGACGACGTGGTCGGACACGCCGTCGGCGAGCTCGTCGGCGAACTGGGCGAAGGCGTCGTGGGCTTCCATGCCCGAGCGCAGCCGGTCGGCGAGCGCCCTCACGTTCGGCGCGATAGGGGTCGGGGCGGCCTTGGCCGAGGCGCGGATGGTCTGCGGCAGGCTGATGCCGGCCTGGTGAACTCCGGCGAGGTGGTTGAGCCACTGCCCCAGCGCCTCCAGGCGCTCGATGCGCTGGGTGGCGGCGGTGCCGGGGTTGAGGACGTAGGGCAGTCCGAGGACGGCGGTGCCCGCGAGGAGGCCGTGGACGGGCCAGCCGGTCCACGCCCACATCACCAGGCCGACCATGCCCGCGGTCGTGACCAGGTGCCGCCAGCGGCGCTGCCACGCCTCGGGGAGTTCCGCCTTCGCGCGCTGGATCCGGCCGGTCATCCGGGACGTCGGTTTCGTCGGATCGGGGATGCGGCCGCGGAGCTCCCGTGCCGCGGCGAGGAGCGCGAGGAGGGTCAGGACGGTGCAGCAGGCGGCGACGAGGGCGAGCTGGGAGGTGGTCATCGGCGGCCTACTGTCTGCAGCGGGCCGAGCCAGGCGCCGAAGGGGTTGTCGTTGAGCCACTGCCGGTTGAACAAGCCGGTGCGCTCGAGGTCGTCGATGAAGCTGGGCATGTTCTTGTAGATGGCGCGCAGTTCTCCGCCTTGAGGGGTGAAGAGTTCGGTGGTGACGGGTCGGCCGCCTTCGCCGACGACGTCATGGACCTCGTAGATGTTGGAGACGAAGCGGTGCTTGCGGCCGCCGATCGCGGTCTCGTCCAGGTAGGTCAGGTAGACCACGAGGTCGATGGAGGAAGCGATGAGGTGGTGCGCGGCCTCTGTCTGCATGCCGGCCTCGGTGCACAGCTGGACCAGGCGGCTGATGATGGCGTGCGGACGGCGGACATGGAGGGTGCACATCGAGCCGGATCCGCCCGCACTCATGGCCTGCAGCATCGGCACGATCTCGGTGGAGCGGACCTCGCCGACGATGACGCGGGTGGCGTTGTAGCGCAAGGCCGTAGCGAACATATCGGAGATGGTGACCTCGCCGGCTGCGGCGCCGCCGCGGACCTCGCCGTTGGACTGCCGCGCCTCGAACGCGTACGTCACCGGACCGGGCTTGGGGCCGGGCTCGTCCAGATACAGCTCACGGTCCGACTCCAACGTGACCAGCCGCTCCGAGGGCGGGATCTCCCGGCCCAGCGCGCGCAGCAGCGACGTCTTGCCGGCGCCCATGTCGCCGACGACCAGAATGTTCATCTTGGCGTGCACGCACGCGGCCAGGAACCGCTCCAGGATCGGGTTGATCGAGCCCCACTGAACCAGCTCGGCGATGCCGTGCTGCCGGATCCTGTGCCGGCGGATCACGACGGACGGCCGGGTGGTGAGCAGGCTCGCAGTCACTCGGCTGCCGTCGGGCATGCGGAAGCCCACCATCGGGGTGGCCTGCGTCAGGGATCGTTCGCCGTGTCCCGACAGGCTGGCCATCCTGTTGACCCAGGTGATCAGCTCCTCGTGGGAGTCGGCGACCTTCTCGATCGTCTGGCGAGGACGGTCGTGGTATTCGACATGAGCGCGCAGGCCGTCGACCATGACGTCCTCGACGCCCTCCTGGTCCAGCAGCGACTGCAGCCGCCCGCCCCGGTACATCGAGTCGAAGACCGCGGTGCCGATCGCGGCTTCCTGCTCCGCGGTGAGCGGGGTGTTGCCCTGGGCGTACTTCGTGGCCCAGTCCGCGACCGCGTTGCGCACCAGGCGCTTGGCGAGTGCCCGCCTGTCGACCTCCTCGAGGAGTTTGTTGGGGTCCTCCGCGCTGAGCTGCTTCGACACCTGGGCTTGCAGGTCCTCGATCACCTCCCAGCCGACAGGGATCTCACCCGGCATACCGGCCAGTCGGGGCATCGCCGCCGGGCCGACGGAACCCGTCGGAGCCGCAGGGATGGGAACGGCAACCGCTGATGACTGCGCGGAGGCCGCGGGCGTGGGCGGGCGGTTCTGGCCGATCCGGCCGACGAGCAGGCCGGCGATGTCCTCGCGACCCATCGGCGCGGGGTGGCCGTTGACGCCGGGACGCTGGTGGGTGTCAGCCACGCGCCCCACCTCTCTCGCTCAGGCGCTGCAGAACACCGGCCAGCTGCGGGTTCGCTGTGCGGGGCGGGTACTGCTGCTGAATCGCCCGACGGGAGGCGGCGGCCTCGAACTGCTCGGTCGCGGTCCGGGCATGACGCAACAGGGCACTGCGTCCGTAGCCGCGGGGCGGAGGGCCGCCGGCCGTGAAGTACCCGGCCGTGGCGGGGTCGTACGGCAGGCCGGCCAGGACCGGCACCTTCAACGCCTCGGTGACCTGGTGGGCGCGGTAAGGACCGTCCTCGATGAGCAGCAGACCCAGCGCGTCCGGCCCGCTGCCGCGTTCGGCGAGCTCGGCGCGCAACGGATCGATGACGTGACGGGCCAGAGTGAGGGACTGCTCAGTCCCTCGCACGACGAGGAGGACCAGATCGGCCTTGTGTAGCAGCGGTGCGGGCGTGAGCGTGGTGTGGAGACGGCCGGACTCGAGCGCGAGGCGGCCGGCGTCGACGAAGACGTCGTATCCGGCCTCTTCGGCCAGGACGTGCATGACCTCCGACAGGGCCGGCCAGGTCCTGCCCAGTGCGGCTGCCTGCCCGGGGTCGGTCAGGCCGGGCAGGAGCTTGCGGTGTCCGGCGTCGTCCATCGGCCACAGGTGGGACGCGAAGGCCTGTGCGAGCGCGTCCGGTCCGGTGCGTTCGGCGGCCGCCAGGTGGTAGAGGCCGTAGCCGGCGCCGACTTCGCCCTGGAGGAATCCGGCCCGCAGGGTGCCGCCTGCCGGATCGCACTCGGCGAGCAGGCTCGGGCGCTTCGAGGCGAGGGTGAGGGCGAGCGCGGAGGTGGTGACGCCGCAGGATTTCGCGGAGACGAGGGCGGTGACCGGCATCAGCTGCTCCGCGGTTCACGCACGAGGGCGATGCGGCCCTGGGAGGCGCGGGTGGCCAGCAGCGGCCCGTCGCTGGGGGAAACGGCCAGGTTGACCACCACGTTCCCGGAGGCGTCCGGCCGGGACACGGTCACGACGACGGCGCTGACGGTCGACGGCGGCGCTTCGGCGTCCTTGCCGGTGGGCTGCTCTCCTTGGCCGGGGGTGGTCACGGCGAGGACCTTGTCCCCGGGGGCGAGCGTGCCGGCCGGAGCCTGGCCTCGCTTCACCTGAACACCGACCTGTTGCTTGTCGTCTCCGAGACCGGTGCCGGCCACGAGCTGAGAGGTGGTCAGCAGGCCGCCCTTACGCAGGTCGACAGCCGGCCGCTTGCCGATGACGCTGGCTCTGTCGGAGGCAGGTACCGGGGTGAGAGCGGCATCTGCGCTCACCTCGGCGACGATCAGGTCGGCAGCCGTCAGGGCCTGGCCGGCCGGAACGTCGCGCGCGATGGCCAGGACCTTCGTGCGGGCACTGGCCGAGGTGACGGCCGCAGCCGCACCGAGCCCGGCGAGGACGGCCAAGACCACGCACAGCGCGGCGACGGACCAGCGTCGCTCCCGCTTGACCGGGGCGGTGGTGGTGATGGGGATCTCGGGGCGTGCCGGGGCCGCAGGGCGCGGCACCGACGGCGCGACGGGGGGTTCCATGCGGGAAATGCCTCTCGACTTGTGCAGAGGGAGTTCTAGTTGAGGACCTGGACCTCGGCGACGTCGATGTCCACGGCGCTGTTACGGACCTCGGTCAGCTGGCCGGTCGGACCGCTGGTGGCTGTCCAGTCGATCGTCCAGGTAGACGTCGCAGTCACGTGGAACTTCCCCGAGGAGGTGGTCGAGGAGGGGGTGGTGTATCGGTGGCCGCAGTCAGGCGAAGGCTTCTTGCCGTACTCCGCCTTGTAGGGGGTACCGGCAGTGGTGCAGGTGACCGTCTTCCCATCGCCCATCTGCCACACGATCTTGCTGACCTTCGCTGTAGCCGTCACGGTGATGCCGCCTGCCGAGGCGCTGGCCACGTTCGGACCATAGGTCTCGGGGCCTTTCGCGGTCCACATGTAGACCGGCATCCCGACCACTCCCTTGCCGCCCGGCTTGGGGGTGATGCCGATCTCCGGGGCACGGAGCCGCATCTTGTCCAGGGCCTGCTGGGCCAGAACGGCCGGGTCGACTGCTACTGCCGGGGGACCGCCGGGACCGCCGTAGACGAAGCTCGTGAGGGGTCCGCAGGTCCGTTCGTAGACCGCTCCGCCTTCGGAAGGATCGTGACCCTCCCAGAATGCGCTGCCGGCTGGCGGCTGCGGGGTGGCGAGCAAGTACGTACAAGGCGGAGGCTTGGCGGGGGTTTCCGCAGGTGTTGTCCCGGTCCCCCCGGCTGAGCCGCTGCTCCCGCCGTTGCCGCCGCTGTTGCTGGGGACCTTGATGTCGACGCATACCCATTCGGACTGGCAGCCACCGACCCCAGGCTCCCCCGCGGCCATGGCATCTGGGGCGGCGACGAGCACGGCGAGGAGCCCAGTGGCAACAGGAACGTGGCGGAGTCTCAGCACGCCTGCTCCAGGGGCTCGGTCTTGACGACGCGCCAGCCCTCGGGCCAGCGCTCCAAGGTCGTGTGAGTGACGAACTTGGTCAGCCTCTCAGCAGGCAGTTCGACCTTCGCCTTCGTGTCGCGCTTGCGGACAATCCAGTCGGAGATGTCGAGGCAGCTCGAAAGGGAGGCGTTGGGGACCTTCTGCTGAAGATCGAGGGCAGTGACGACGGAGTCCCCGACCTTGACGTCTCCCGTGATCTCCTGGCCGGCATTGTGCACACTGGCGACATCCTTCTTCGCCTTTGCCAATGCCAGGCCGGCAGCGTACTTCTCAAGGTCTGTGCCCTTGGTGGTGCCGGTGGCGTAGGCGCGCTCCATCTGGGCCCAGTAGTTCTCGTAAAGGTGGATCAGCTGGGTCTTTGTCTGATCGGCGGTGTTCGATGGTGTGGGCGTGGGCGCTTCAGTCACCGGCTCGCTGGCAGGGGGCGCAGCGGAAGGTTTGTCGGAGGGCTCGCTGTCACCGCACGCTGAGACAGACGTCAGGGCGCTGGCCACTAGCAGCAGAGCGACTGCTGTGCCATTCCCGCGAAGTGGTGCTCGCTTCGTTCGCGCCGACCGTGCCACTGCGCCTCCCCGTGATTTCGCCTTGGTCTGCCGACCTGCGTCTTCAAGCCCGCGACCTTCCGCCTGTTGTGGTCTCAACCACAACAGGTAGCTGCTCTGTTCCCATACGTTACGCACGGATTCTCCAACGGCCCAGTCCGTTTGAGCAGTTCAAGACCGCCGTCAGCTTCGAAACCGCCATATTTGCACGCGCTGGAGGAAGTTCAACCAGGTTCAGCCACTGGTTCTCGGCCTGCGGGGATTCACGACATCAAGTCTGTCAACTCACCGGCGGGCCCCTTGGTGATCCGAAGCACACCTTCGGAGGCTGATCGGGCCCGACGCTCGGGCTCCGTTTCTGGAACGGTGGCAGCGTCGAATTCGACTGCACGCGTTCAACCTCGATAGCACGCGCTCGCCACAGGACAGCTCGCACCTGGCGCGCCGCCGACGGTTCGGTTTCGCGCCATGACGGCGTCCAGGCGTCCCGCATCCCGCAGATCGAGGGCGTACCACTCGGCTTGGGAGGCGTCGCCGGGTTTGGTCGCGTACGTCGCGGCGGTTGTGTGCCCGGCCGCTCTCGCCTGCCGGATCAGTTCGGTCGCCAGAAAGCCGCTGGCGCCGATGATCAGAGCTGTCATCTGCTAAACGGTAGACCGGTCCCGGTGGGCACCGGCGAGGCCCGCTCCTCCTTCCCGGGGCGTCTGGGCTGGTGGACGGATAGGGCGCGCGGTGGTCGAGCGCGCCGCTGGTCAGGTGACCCAACTGGGCCCGGCGCGCGTCGCGGCCGGGCCCAGAAACACTGCCCTACGGGAGGGCGCGTCGAGGTAGAGGCTCTGCCTGCGACCGTGCACTCCCCTCGTTCTGCTGCATGCCGTCAGCGAGCAGGTGGACGAGGAGGAGTCCGGTGGCACGTCTGCTGAGGATGGTGGCGGTGTCGATGAGGCGTAGGTGCTCGTGGACGGGCAGGGAGAGGGCGACGCTGGAGGCCCGGCCGGGCAGGCCGAGGGAGAAGGCGACGCAGAGCACTGTGTCCGAGTATTCGAGTAGGTCGAACTGGGCGGAGTGCGGGCCTGGCCCGTCGAGTTCCTCGATGAGCGCGCGCCGGCTGGTGATGGTCCGGCCGGTGAGCTGGACCGAGGGGTATCGGGTGAGGTGGTCCATGCGGGAGGCGAAGTCGAGCTGGGCCAGAAGGCTCTTGCCGTTCGCGCTCGCGTGCCCGGTGTCGCTGAACGGCGCCACCTCCTCAACAGGGGGCGCGGTCGTGCTGAACGCCGACGCCTGGACTGTGATCTCGCCGTCGGTGTAGGTGCTGAGGTAGACCGCCGCGCCGAGCTCGTCGCGCAGCGAGGCGAGCGTGTCCTTCAGGAGCGACTGCCCCGGGTCGGCCCGCGTGGCCAGGGCCATCAGCGGCCCGGGGAAGTGGGCGCCTGCGACGGTGTCGACGAATCGATCGCCGCGCAGCCAGTCCAGCAGCCTGACGACGGAGTTCATCGGCATCCGGGTCCGCCGGGCGAGAGTACGGGTGTCAATGCCCTCAGCGTCGTGGATGAGCAGGAGCATGTCGCGTGCGCGTTGCGTGGTCTGCCACCGTGCCGGGACCACGGCGGGGGTGATGCTGTGGCGCGCCATGTCAGTGAGTACCGCCGGGCGCAGGGCGCTGGCCGACCACCACGGCTCGCCCCGGGAATCGCGGGGTACCTGGCGGACACGGCGTGTCGCGCAGGCTACCGAACTCAGGTCAGGCACGGCCAGAGCCAACCCGCCGGCCAGCGCGGTCAGTCGGGGCCGCTCCGGCACCGTGCGGGAGCCCGGGACGGGCCCGTACTGCGTGGGCAGCACGGGGGCGGGGACAAGGACGAGACCGGTCCGCCCCGGCTGCTGCCCTTCCTCATCTTCCGGCTCGGCGGCCAGCGGGGCCTCCTGAGCGGTGTCGGGCTGACTGCCGGGATCGGGCAGAGCCGGGTGCGGGTCCGGCTGAAGGAGGTGAGGAGGGATACCGAGCAGGCGGCGCACCTCCTCGAAAAAGGACGGGTCCTCGGTCTGCGGCGGCGCGCCGGAGGCGGGAAGGCGGCCTGCGGCCGCGGCCAGCAGCCGCTCGGCGTCGCCGTGTCCGTGCCAAGCAGCCTCCTCGATGAGGAACCACGCGTCGTCCGCCCAGATGGCGTTGGCCCGCAGCGCGACCAGGGCGAGCCGGAACAGCGCTCCCGGGTGCCCGGCCGAGGCAGCTTCGCCCAGCCAGTCGGCGGCGGTGGGCAGCTCGCCTCGGCTCAGCGCCTTCGATCCGAGCCGGTACAGGGAGTTCGCCCTTTCCCGTCCCTCCGCGTCCAGGTCGTACAGGTGGGTCTGGGGTCCGAAGGCGCCGTCCGGACGATCCCAGAAGTCCGGTGGCCCGGCAAGCTGGCGCATGAGCGTCAGGATCTCGGCCCCGACCTCCGGCACCGGGCGGCCGCCGCTGTCCTCGTTGAAGCGGCTCACAGCCCTCACCCTTCCTTCTCCACGCGTCGTGTCGTCTTCTTCCGATGCCCGTCCCGGATAAAACCGCCGAGCCTTCCGCGCAGCTCGATCAGGGCCGTGTACCGGTCCCGGTGAACGCGGTCCGTGCCTATGCCCAGGACCTTGGAGATCTGCTTGTCGTTCAGACCCTGGCTCTGCAGCTGCACCACCTTGCGGGGCCGGCTCAGCGGCATGGCGTCGATCGTGGGTACGACCAGCTCCTCCAACGGATCGAAGTCGTCGGCAGGCCGCCGCTGCCCGGGGACGGCCACGACGAGCCCGGTGTCGTCCAATGGGTCCAGCCGCGCCTGCGCCCGCAGTGTGTCGATCGCCAGATTTCTCGACGCTCTGCGCAGGTAGCCCGCAAGCTGCACCTCGGGACCCAGCTCGCCATTCATGACCTTCCTCGCCACCCTCAGGTACGCCTCGTGAGCCACGTCCTGGCACGCCTGGTACGAGAGCCGACGGTTCGTCTTCCTGCGCAGGATCCGCGGTTCCGCCGCCATGAATGTCTCGTAGCAGTCCTGCAGTCGCTGGACCAAGCCCACATCAACGACCGGGCAGGGCTCACTCGGAGCCTCGTCATCCGCTACCACGGGCCATGCTCCTTCGCCGACGGCAGCGACTGCGCGTCCATGCCGCCGGCCTCGCCTACGCGCACAGTCACCGACACAGGAGGGCGGGAGGGCTGGAGCACGCCGATTTGAACGTGGACGGACAGGGATCCGTGCGTCGGGTGCTCGACGCGCGCCGGCACGGGTTCGCCGAAGACAGGGTTCTGCATCATCCAGGCACCGCGCTGCTGCCGGTCCCAGTACACCTGCACCACGGCGGCCGCCGATTGCACGGCGGCCGCGATGACCGTGGCGAGCCCGGCCCAGTCCAAGGACGACGTCATGTGAGTCGCTCTCCATATGAGTATCAGAGGCGCGTGGGATGCGCCTTCGACCCCTTGACGGTCCAGCCTCCCGTGTTCTCCTGCCGGGACCGGAGAAAACCGGAACTGGCTGGAACGGCGACAAAGTTGATCGATCCTGAACGGGTGACCCTCTTGGGCACGGCTCCTGTTCGGCGACCGGAATCGAGGTACACACTCCGGACTCGCCCAACAGGGCATCAGTCGCTACAGGCAGGCGAGAGGCGCACCACACGATGCGGTTGCCAGCCGCCCGGCGCACCTGTCCGGGGTGACGACCGTCGGCGCTTGCGGATGCCGGGCCTGAAGGTTCCGCACAGGCACTCCCGCCGACGCGGCCCGGCTCCGTCCATAGCCCCGACCGGCAGGCCCAAGCGCCGACGGTCGTGG
The DNA here is from genome assembly GCF_018614205.1 of Streptomyces sp. ISL-36. Taxonomy (GTDB): domain Bacteria; phylum Actinomycetota; class Actinomycetes; order Streptomycetales; family Streptomycetaceae; genus Streptomyces. The sequence continues at coordinate 39,051 of NZ_JAGGOS010000027.1, forward strand.
ACATCTCGGCCGTCACCGCAGCCAGGATCTCGCCGAAGCTCGGCCTCAGGAGGACGGCCATTAGGAAGAGAAGGCGACGTAGGTACCGGCCGTCAGGCCGGAGAACGTGATGAGCTGGCGGGGCTTGAGGCAGCTGAAGGCGGAGTGCATCGCGATGCCTGCGGCGACGGCGTACGGCATCGGCTGCGGGACGAGCAGCGCGGGCGGCAGCGCGATCTCCGCGGCGATCACGGAGGCCGCGGCCGCGCGCCAGAGGCGGACGTCCCGGTCGGTGAGGTTGCCCATGTGGCGGCGGATGAGGGCGGGGACTGCGTACTGGAATCGCCGGTGGGGCAGTTGGTCCTTGACCTGGGTGTAGGTGTGGATCCACTGGGCGAGGTAGAGGCCGCTGCGGAACTGGGGTGAGCGGAGCTTCTGCCATGCACTGTTCCAGTAGATGTCGGTGGTGATCAGCACGAGCAGGCACTGTGCCCAGGTGTTGGCCGTGCTCGGGCCGTGCGTGACAGTCAGGCCGTGTCCCAGATCTCCGGCAAGCAGGAGGCAGGTGCCGGTCAGGAGGGTGTAGCGGACGGCGTTGGGACTCTTGAGGTACAGGAGCTCCATGGCGGCGCCGGCCAGGACCACCAGCAGCGACAGCCGGGGTACGAGTCCGGCGGCCAGGGTGAGGGCGGCGATCGTGCGGACGATCAGTGCGGGCCGGTAGGCGCTGGTGAGGAGCCGGGCCCGGCGGGGGCCGAAGCGCTGTTCGGCGAGGTGGAGGCTGAGGGAGCCGGGGGCGAACCGCTGCCAGCCGCCCTGGCCGATGGAAAGTGCGAACCGCGTGGTGAGGACGGTGCCGAAGAGGATGCGGAACCACTGGAGCCGGCCGGGGTCGGTGGGGTGCTGGAAGCCGGAGGCAATGGCGTCAAAGAACCACACGGCTGTCCCTCACTTCCATACGCTGCTCGCCGCGGGCCGTAAGGACACGGCCGTCGCCGTCGATCCGTTCGTACCGGCCGCTCGCGGTGAGGTGGTCGAGGATCGCCTGGAGCTGAGGCGGTCCGAGGATGAAGGAGCCGGGCGAAAGGTGGTCGTAGACGTTGACCGGTTCGGTGCGGCCGTCCTTGGTGGTGCCGGTGAGCTGGACGATCGTGAAGGTGGCCCGGCAGAACATCTTCCAGCGCAGCCAGCGGCCGGGCAGAGCGGTGAAGCCGATGATCATCCACGCCACGAGGGCGACGGCGACGGCGATCTGGACAGCGGACAGCACAGATCCGCGCATGGGTGAGGACCTCCGTGTCGGGAGGGTGAAGGTAATGAAGGGCGGCGGGCCCCGTGGCGGGGGCTGCCGCAGGTGTCAGCGCTCGGGCTTGGGGGGCCGCTGCATCAGCGCGGCCGCGGCCTGGTCGAGGGTGACCTTCTCGTGCAGCAGGGCGGAGATGACGTCGGTGATCGGCATCTCGACGTTGTGGGCCTGGGCCAGGGCGAGGATCGCCTCAGCGCTCTTGACACCCTCCGTGGTCTGGCGGGTGGCTGCGGTGGCCTCCTCCACAGTCAGGCCGTGGCCGAGGCGGGTGCCGAAGGTGCGGTTGCGCGACAGCGGGGAGGAGCAGGTGGCCACCAGGTCGCCCAGGCCGGCGAGCCCGGCGAGGGTGGCCGGGTGGGCGCCCATCGCGGTGGCCAGCCGGGTGGTCTCCGCCAGGCCGCGGGTGATCAGCATGGCCTGTGCGTTGTGACCCATGCCCATCCCGGAGGCGATGCCGACGGCGAGGGCGATGACGTTCTTCACGGCGCCGCCGAGCTCGCAGCCGGTCACGTCGGCGGACGTGTAGGGCCGGAAGTACGGGGTGTGGCACGCGTGCTGGACGCGGTGAGCGGCGGCCTCGTCGGGGCAGGCGATGGTAGCGGCGGCGGGCTGGCCCGCCATGATCTCCCCGGCGAGGTTCGGACCGGAGAGCACGGCGATCCGGTCGGCACCGATGCCGGTCACCTCGGTGATGACCTGGCTCGCCCGCAGGCCGGAGCCGATCTCGATGCCCTTCATCAGCGACACGATGACCGTGTTGGGGCCGATGTACGGGGCCCAGGCGGCGAGGCCCGTCCGCAGGGACTGCGCGGGGATGGACAGTACGAGGAAGTCAGCGCCGTCCAGCGCAGCGGCCGGGTCCGTGGTGGCGGTCAGCGTGTGGGGCAGCTCGACGTCCGGGAAGTACCCGGGGTTGCGGTGCGTGGTGTTGATCGCGCCGGCGATCTCACTCCGCCGGGCGTGCATGATGACGCTCGTGCCGGCGTCCGCCATGATCTTGCCCACGGCGGTGCCCCAGGACCCGGCCGAAAACACCGCCGCACGGGCGGAACGGTGCTGGCTCACTGCTGGGTCCTCTCCTCGGGCACGGGCCTGCCGCCGGTCTCGCGGCCGCGCGCAGCCATCCTATCGGCCGCCCTCATTCCGGCCGGGTCTGACGGTAGCCGCCGCAGCGTCAGCAGGACGGCCCGTCGGCCGCGCAGGGTGGGGAGCTTCTGGTGTGCCTCGCGGAGCATGTTCTCGGCCGCCGCCTCGCCCAGCTCGCGCCGCAGCTGGTCGGCGTGGGCAATCCACAGCTGGTAGAGCCGCTCCCACGTCGCGGGTTCGCCGGGCCGCTCGTCCAGGTGCTCCTGCGTCAGTCCGGCTGCGGCGAATTGCTCGTGCCATGCCGGGTCCGTGCCGCGGCGGAGTGTGCGGGTGACGATCAGCCGGCCGCCGGGGGCCAGGACGCGACCGAGCTCGCGCAGCGCCGCCCCGCGGTCGGCCGCACCGCCCAGGGCGTCCACGCACACGATGCCGTGGGCGGAACCCGCTGGCAGGCCGGTTCGCTCCAGCTCCCCGACGTGGAAAACGGCACGGTCGGCGGCGCGGCCGAGAAAGCGGGCGCGACGGGCGGTGGCCTGGGCGGCGGCTACGGGTGAGAGGTCGAACCCGGCCAGGCGGACGGCGAGGGCGCGGGCCAGCCACAGGCCGATGCCCCCGGCGCCGCATCCGGCGTCCACGAGGACTTGTCCGGGACGCAGTCGCAGCCGCGCGGTCAGCAGCCCCAGCAGAGGCCAGTCGCAGGAGCTGGAGGCGGCGATCTCGGCCGGGTAGTCCTCGCCCATCGCCTGGGCGTACAAGCTGGCGACCAGCTTGGTCCGGGCCCGTGCGGCGTGGAAAGCGTCGTACTGGGCCGAGCGCCCCTGCTCGGGCACGGACGCGGGCTGCGCCAGGGACGGGGTTGGGGTGGTGGTGGTGGGGTTCATCGGGGCATTGACCTTCTTATCCGTGAGCGGGTGCCGGGACAGACGACCTGCACGGCATGGATGGGGCAGTCAGGGGCGGACAGGTCCAGGGCAACCGGCTCGTGCCCCGTGACGGGCGCAACGCGTGCGGCGACGTCCCGGGCCTGCTCGGCGAAGCCGCCGCTGGCCGGGGCGAAGCGGCCGGTCGCCTCCGCCCAGTTGGCGAGCGCGCCGTTGCGCGCGGGGCGGAACGACGGAATGTCGAAACTGCCGGGATCGGTGGGGAGGTCGTCCCGGGTTCCGGCGATGGCGGCGAGCCTCGACTGCGCGGCCTCGGTCACCGCCCGCGTCAGCGCGATCCCCGGGACGCTGTGGCAGCCGCCGCCCGCGAAGACGACCGGGTAGTCCTCCGACCACAGATACGCGACGCACACCGGCAGCCCGTACGGGCCGCCGACCAGAGCGAGTTCCAGCGCCATGCCTGCGGCCGCGAGACAGGCGATCACCTCTTGGCCGTGCAAGTCGTCGATCGTGCGGGGGTCGATCAGCGTGCGCCGTCGACCGCCGGCCTGCGCGTCCCGGTACAGCACGTCGCGCTCCACCACCTCGAACAGGCCGTGCAGCAGCGCCTCCTCGCGTGAGTTGCCGCACGCAAGTCCGGTGCTGGTCGCCCGCCACACGTCCGGGGTCCACGCGGGCCGCTGCCCGCGGCGGCGGACCAGGTCGACCGGCAGCAGTACCTTCTCGCCGCCCACCAGGGCGGTGCCGGCTGCCCACTCCCACACCATCCGGGACAGGGCCTGCTCGGGGTACGGGGCGGTCGTCGGCAGCGCCGTCACGGGGCAGTCGGGAGCGACCTCGGTGGCCGGGCCGTACGCGGCGACGGGCAGCGGCTGCTCGATGTACCACAACTCAATCGCCTCCATCACCGCGGACACCTTCGCCAACAGGGCGGTGGCGCCCTTGCCCTGCGACGTCGACAAAGTCTTCGACGCGGGCCGGACCGCCGTCCACACCGGTAGACCGACGCAGTCCAGGCCGGTCAGGTCCGAGACCCGGGTGATACCGAATTCCGGCAGGTGGCCGGCCACCACCTCCCATGTCTCCTCCGGTGTCCGGGTCCGTACCGTGCCGGGCAGCGCCACCAGCTCGTCAACGCCCACCATGGGCCGTCTCCGTCCTCTCGGTCTCTTCCAGGAACCCGGGCACGAGCCGCTTGGCGGCCTCGGCGGCGCGGGCGCCGCTCACCAGGCCCCGCGCGGACGCCTCCGCGTCGAAGTCCCGCACAGAGCACCGCCACACCCGCAGCAGGAGACCGCGGGTCACCTCGTCTCGGACTGCCTCCGTGGAGAAGCCGGGCCGGCTGCGGCGGGCCCAGGCGAGGGCCTCGGCGTAGCGGGCGACCGCGTACCGGTCGTCGGCGGTCTCGCTGGCCAGCAGCAGCGCCACGGTCTGCTTGTCGCGTAGATCGGGCCTCGGGTGGAACACGCGGTGGGCGGGCAGGTCCCCGCCGGTCACCTGGGCCAGGCGCTCGGCGAGCGGCAGCTCGGGCCCGCCGTCGGCCGGGTGGTGGGAGAGGTGTTCGAGGTAGGCCGCCCACCTCTCGCGGAACGCGGGGTCGAAGACCTGTTGGTAGACGAGGCGGTCCTCGGCGGCGAGCTCCAGGCCGTCCACGCGGTTGCGCGCGGCGGCGTTGGACCAGCGGTGGAAGTAGGCCGTCTCCCACACTTGCGGCTCGACAACGGCCCGGTCCTTCGTCGCGGCGCCGTCGAGCGCGGCACGTACGGCGGCGAGTGCGTCGGCGCGCTTGAGGTCACCGAAGTACCAGTCCTGCTGACGCTGCTCGGTCAGCCACCCGGCGAACTCCGGCTCGCCCTGGCGGCGGCAGACCGCCCGGACCGCAGCCCACGTGCGCTGGGGGTAGTAGACCGCGCGCAGCGCCTCCAGGAGCCCGGCGGCCCGCTCACCGTTGAGGATCTCGGCTGACTGGGCGAGCTGGAGGACGTGCCGGACGTTGACCAGCGGCCAGGTCAGCACATCCCCTGCGCCGTCCGGGGCCTGTCCAACCGCCACTTCGTCGTCGCCGTCAATGTCCCCGCGCACGTAGGCGGCGTAGATGCTTCCGACGCCGAGCATCCCGTACGGCGCCAGTTCGGCCGCCCGCAGCGCGCCGATACTCGCCGCCCCGATCACTCCGACGTCCCGGCCCAGCACGGCCAGGATCTCCTTGTGCCGCAGCGCAGGCGCCTGGTGGTACACCCCGTCGATAAGCACCACCGTGTCACCGCCGCTGATTGCGGTGTCGAACAGGTCGCCGTGCCGTGCCGGCGGAAGCACTCGCAGGCCCGGCGTGGTGAGCTGCGGCTCGGACGCCGGCAGCGTCGGCCCGACGAATACGTGAATCACTGAGACCTCCAGACGGGCAAAGCGCGAGGGTCGCCCCTCCCCCGGACCCCGACGGGACCGAGAGGAGGGAGGGACGCCCAGGTCAGTACGCGAACGCGAGAGAGGACTACTCCTCGTCCTCGACGTCGACGGCGACCACCACGGGCCCGGTGATCTCCTCGGTCCCCTCCACCGACGCTGCGGTGCTGGCGGCGGCGATACCGGACTTGGACTGCTCCATGGGTCTTCTCCTCTTGCCGATTCCGACGGTGCGGGCCTTCTGCCCGTACCCGTGGTGCCGCGGGCCCTGGCGTCGTTCGCCCGGCGGGCACGCCTGCCCGCCCCTGGTCGGGACGGGAAGTCTGAAACTCAACCTCGGTGCTGGTGTGGCGACGATCTGCTCCGCGCCGCCTCCCTCGGGGCACAGAAGGATCGGTGGGGGCGCTTGCAACAGATCGCTCAATGCGCCTGGCGCCTCTCGAGGTCGCTGGCGTACCGCAGGAGGAGCCCGACAGACTTGCCGAGCAGCCGGAGGTTCGCCTCCGGGTTGCCGCCCCGGTCGCCGGCGACGCGCAGCGCGTGCTCGACGGTGCTCTTGGCGATGTCCTTCGCCCGACTGTCCGCCAGTGAGTCCGCGTACTTCCCGGCCGGCTCGGCCAGGTGGTCGACGATGTAGCCGCGCAGTCGCTCGCGAAGCTGGTCGGCGACGGGGCCGGTGGGAATGCCGTAGGTGGCCAGGGTCACGGCGAGGTCGCTGTCGCGGGTCATGTCGTACGCCGTCGGTGCCTTCTGCACAGTGCTCACCGCCCGGTCTCCTCGGCCTCGGGCCGGTCCAACCTCCTCGCCGGGCAGCTGGCCCGTGCGGGCGACGAAGGTCGCCAAGCCGCGGTCGGCCCGCTGCAGCAGATCGGCGGACGGCTGGCCGAAGTCTTCGCTCTCGACCTGCCCCAGGATCGGGCGGGTGGCGTTCACCGGCTTGCTGGTCATGGCAGATCTCCGGGCGTGTAGGTCGGGGGATGGCCCAGCGGCCGGGCCCTGCTGGGGGCATCAGAGGCCGGCCGCGGTGAAATCAATCTCTCTCCGTGGAAGTGGCCGTACGAGGTCATGGAGCGGCCATTCAGCGGCCATTCAGCGGCCGCAAACACCTGGGCTATCCGTGATTCACGCCACTCCGGGGACCTCGTGACCGTTACCGCCTACGGTGAGACGGAAGCCGATGTGAGGGGGCAGTCGGATGAGAACTCCGGCCAACAGAGAGCTGTTTGCCGCTCGCGTGGCGATGGGCTGGTTCTCTCAGGAGGATGCGGCCACGGCCGTCAGTAACGCTGGCAGGGAGGCGTTACGGGACCGAAGCTACGAGGTGAGCGTCCGCACTTACCGGCGGTGGGAATCTGCGAATCCCGGATGGCCTCGCCCGGATCAGGCGACCGCGATTCGAGCGGCGTTCGGCAGGGGGCCGGAGCATCTCGGCTTCCATCTGGTAGGAGCCGGCCTAGTTGACATCCCCTCGGATACCGCCGTCATGATCCCGCCTGTGAAACGCCGCAATGCCCTCACCGCCGGCGCCGCCGTCATCGGCCTGCCCTGGCTCAGCAGTTCCGCACCTGGACGTACCAGCCCGGGTGAGTTGCGGATCGGTGACGAGGAAATCAGCTCGCTCCAGGCCACAGCCTCAGACCTTGACGCCATCGACCAGAGGTTCGGCGGCGACCGGCTGTGGCGCAGCGCAAAGATGCACCTGAGCTGGGTCCACCACGTGATAGACCACGGCACCTACGAAGAGAAAGCCGGCCAGGAGCTCCACACAATCGCCGGCCAGCTCACGACGAGCCTCGGCTGGTTCTGCTACGACGCCGATCAGCAGGCCGAGGCCCGGGTCTACTTCTCCGAGGCGCTGAACACGGCCATGATCTCCGGGGACTACGCCTTGGCCACTCGGACTCTGTCGAACATGGCCCGGCAGTCCGTCGACTTGGAGAAGCCGCGTGAGGCGGTGCGCTTCGCCCGCACGGCCGAGCAGTACGCTGCGAAGTGGGGGGCGCCGCCGCGGGTGACCGCGCTGCTGGCGATCCGGGCCGCCCAGGGCTACGCGCGCCTTGGCGACGAGGTCAACGCCTCCATCACCATCAAGCGGGCGTGGCGAGCCTTCGACCAGGGGCGCACCGACCGCGACCCCGAGTGGACTACGTTCCTCAACGAGGCCGAGCTCGTCTGCCTCGAAGGGATGTGCCGCGCCGACCTCGGACAGCACAAGCGCGCCGTACGGCTCCTGGACCGCTCCTCCGCGCTCCAGGACATCGAGCACTCCCGCAACCGCGGCATGTGCCTCGCCCAGCTCGCCCACGCCGCCGTCCACGACCAGGACTTCGACCGCACGGCCGACGCCGCGCTGGAGTCCCTGAAACTCATCGAGGGCGGCCAGTCCTCCACCCGGACCCGTCGCCAGCTCTCGGTCGTCCGCGACAGCCTCGGACCGCACAAGACCGCCCCGCGGGTCTGCGAGACCTTCGACCTGCTTACCCACCACATCGCCTGACCGAGGAGACCCCCGTATGCCCGCCCGCACCACCCCGGACCTGACGTTCGCCCGGATCACCCCGGACGCAGCGTGGGAGATCACACCCGAGCTCACCGCCGTCTACGCCAGGGTCTACAACGTCCCGCCGTACATCGGGGACCCGTTCTTCTCCGTCGAGACATTCTCGGACCGGCTCAACGCCGCCTTCGACATGAAGGGCTTCGAGGTCGTCACCGCCCGCCTCGCCGACGGGACCCTCGTCGGGTACGTCCACGGTGTGACGCTCACCCCAGACCGCGCATGGTGGGCTGCCCTCGAGGAGGTGCTACCCACGGATGCCAAGGAGGCCGCAGAGGCCGGCGAGGTCTTCTGGCTCCGGGAGCTGATGGTTCTCCCCGAGTACACCAACCAAGGCATCGGCCGTGCGGTCCACGACGAGATGGTGAAGGGCCGCGCCGAATCTTGGACGACGCTCACGTGCATCTTCGACAACGAGCCCGCGCGCAGCGCCTACCCGCGCTGGGGGTACGAGGTCGTCGACAAGCAGATCAAGCACGCCCCGGAGTCTCCCGTCTACGACCCGATGCTCCTGCGGCCCAGCCAGCTGGGCTGATCGGAGTCGCACGAGCGGCTGCCCCGGGGAGCAGTCCGGTCACGCCCATCACCATCGGCGTGACCGCCGTCCTGCTCAGCAACCTCACAGCGCCCGAAGCGGCGAAGACGTTGATGTGGTGTCGCCGAGATACGAGCCGTGGAGAAAGGACCAGCAAGTCTCCGAGTTCATCCACCGGGTCCGAGCCGAACTGCCGTCGCCTGATCATCTGGGGCAGCCGCATGCTTGCGCGCGCGTTCGGCAAGCTCCGCGACCCGCCTGTTTCCACCGGCCTTCTCGTCTGCGTCTCCCACCCTGCTGAGCGGTATCTCAGAGGGGCTCAGTAATCAGAAGGTGAAGAGGCTCGCGGTGTCGGCCTCCAGCTGGCAGGTGTTCTCGTAGGACCGCTCCCAGTTGACGGCGTGGCCCTTGTACGTGCCACGCGCGGTCGCGATCACGGCGTCGTTGCTCGAAACGCACGTGCGGGCGTGAGCCGGCTGCGGAAGGGCATGCAGGGCATCGAGATCCCCATCAGCCTCCGCCAGGTCGGCGCATGCCCTCTCGCGCTCGGGGTGGTCGACGCCCGGCTCACCGGGGCATGACAGCCGGACGGCTTCGGTCCACGAGCCGTCGGCCGCGCTGATGGTCAGCAGGATGCTCGCGACCTCAGGCTCGGGAGCGACGGCCGCGTGAGCGGCACCGGCCGTGCCGGTGCTAAGGAGCGCGGCGGTTGCGAACGCTGAAAGGATCTTGTTCATGATCGTCTCAACGACATTGCCGGAGCTGAGTCACTCCTGGTCAAGGACGTGCAAGCCCCTGTGTAGGCGCTCCCTGTCCGGTGAACCCTTCATCCACGGGTGTGGCCTTCCTCCGTCGGCGTGATGGCACGCTCCGAGGTAGACCGTTTCAGTGAACGCGGCAGTGCGGGCTGGCCGCGGTCCGAAACGATGCGCTCATGGCGCAAAGCGAACTCGGTGCTGGCATCGTCAGCTTCGCCGCGCGGGTGCGTGACGCCGCGCGTCGCGCGAGGGATGCAGGAGCGGCAGAGAGATCAACTCCCATCCGGGTGGCAGCGAACACACGTGAAGACGCCGTCCGGTTCCTCGCGAAGGCGTGGGTTGCCTTTTCGGCCACCCCCGGATGAGAGCCAGGGGGTGTACCGGTCCCTCTTCCCCGTCGAGGCAAGCGCCCCGCACGGCGGAACCGTTCCTCCGGACGCGGCCGGATCCTTGCGGGCGCCGGCCACGGGAGCTGCGGGACGTGGTAGAACCCTGCGTTACTGCGCGGCTACCTGACGTGCGATTCGGTGTTTCCAGAAAGGCCCTCGATGGGCGGTAAGTCGCGGACGACGTCCGGCTCACCGGACGAGTCGGCGGACGACCAGATGGCGCTGTTCACAGCCGATGCGAAGCCGAAGCCCAAGCGTCGAGGCGGCCTGGTTCCGCGCAACAAGATCCTCAATGGACTGATCCTCGGCATCGCCCGGCAGACCGGCCGCGATTACGCCGAAATCAATCACAGCCTGAACAGGAAGCTCGGGGTTTCCACCCGGTCAGGGGCCTCCGACGAGCTGCTGGACCGGGGAATCGAACTCGCGCAGCAGTACATTGACATGCTGGCACGCAACGGGAGCGGCGTCCCGGCGTTCACCCCGCCCCCGCCCGTAGCTGTTCCTCCGCAGCAGTACCGCTCGTCGCGCTCCGAGCCGGATCCCACGGCCGAGCAGCAGCAGGCGATCGAGGCGATGACCAGCGGGGAACACTTCGTAATCCAGGCTGGCGCCGGGACGGGCAAGACGACGACGCTCGCGATGCTGGCGCGAGCCGTGGCGAGCAGGCGAGGCATGTTCCTCGCGTTCAACCGGCCGGTGGTCGACGAGGCGGCCCGCAGGTTTCCAGGTCACGTGGAATGCCGGACCGGGCACAGCCTGGCTATGACCGCCCTTCGGTACCGGTACGGTCACCGGCTCAATCAGCCGCGTGAGCCGGGCTGGAAAGTCGGCGAGCGCCTGGGGATCAGCCAGAGAACACAGGTGCGCCTCGGGGCGAGGCTCCTCACGAACAGGACCCTTTCCTACGTCGCTTTGCAGACACTGGCCCGCTTCTGCCACTCGGACGACGACGAGATCCTACCCGTGCACGTCCCCCGGCTCCGCGGCCTGGACGACATGTACCGGGGCGACTTGGCGCAGTTCGTCCTTCCGTACGCCCGTCGGGCCTGGCGGGACGTACAAGACCCAAAAGGCGACCTCGTCCGGTTTGACCTGAACCACGCACTCAAGATCTGGGCCCTGACCGAGCCCCGGATCCGCAAAGACTTCCTGCTCCTGGACGAAGCGCAGGACACCAATCCGGTGATGGAGAAGGTCTTCAACGCCCAGCGCTCCCACGCGCAACTGATCATGGTGGGAGACTCGGCCCAGGCCATCTACGGGTGGCGAGGTGCCCGCGATGTGATGACCGGCTTCGACGGCCAGCAGCTGACCCTGTCGCAGTCCTTCCGGTTCGGACAGCGCCTCGCCGACGAGGCAAACCGATGGCTGGCGATCGTCGAGTCACCGTTGCGGTTGCGCGGCACACCCACCATCGACACCCGCATCGGGCCTCTGGACGAAGTGGACGCGCTGCTGTGCCGCACCAACGCCGGCGCGATCTCGGAAATCTTCACACTGCTCGACGAGGGCAAGAAGGTGGCGCTGGTCGGCGGGAAGAAGGCACTCACCGAACTCGCGAACGCCGCCGGCGCGCTGAAGGAAGACAGGCGTCCGTCCCATCCCGACCTGGTCCTCTTCAAGAACTGGGACGAGCTCGTCGAGTACGCGAAGGAGGACCCGGACGGGGCGGACCTACTGCCCCTTGTGGACATCATCGAGGACCACGGCGTCGAGATGGTCCTCTCCGCGATGAGGGAGCTGCACCTCGAGGACGACGCTGAAGTCACTGTCTCGACGGCCCACAGGGCCAAGGGTCGGGAGTGGCCGCGGGTCCGCATCGCGGCCGACTTCCGCGAGCCGGTCTCGCGCGAGCGGGATCTCGAAGGAAACAGCATCCCCGCCCCCATTCTCCTTGAAGATGCCCGGCTCGCCTACGTGGCCGTCACTCGGGCGAGGAAGCAGCTTGACCTCGGCGGGCTGGAGTGGATCGAGACCCACCCTGACGGGCAGTTCGGATCCTCGCCGCCGCCCGGGCCGCCGGTCAGTGGGCCCCCCACTGCCCCATCCCCGTGGGACCGACTCGGTCCTCCATCCACCTGACACCCTCCGAAGGAGACACGGGCATGTCCGATGCCGTTGAAGAACCTGCCGCCGCACCGTTCGCTCCCCTGCACGCATACGCTCTGACGTATCCCTGTCCAACGTGCGGAGCAGCCGCGGGGACTCTCTGTGACGCGCCGCAGAAGAATGGCTCCCTGGATTCAGGGAGTGCACGGCAGGGAGGTCGTCGACAAGGACACGGTCCATCCAGTCCGGGAGCTGGTCTCCCTGGAGGCCGTGGAGCATCTCGGCGAAGTCGTGGACGTGCCGTGCGGCGGCGTCGAGGTGAGGGCAGGCCGTACGGATCTCCTTCAGTTCCGCGGTGTCCGTCGGTCCGCTCGCGCCCTGCCGGATAGCGCTTGCGGACAGTCGGTCAGAACACGGGTGGCGGAGGATCGCTCCTCCACTTCGCATGGACCCTCTCCCGGCGGGCCGCTACCGGCGCGCACTGCCAGCACAGCCAGTCCTTACTCTGCGGCTCGTAGCTGCGGTTCGTGCAGTTCGCGCACTTGTACCTGCCGGGACTCGGCCTGAACAGCGACGCGCCGCTCTCGATCTTTCGCTTGTAGAGGTCTTCGGGCCTGTCGTACACGATGAACTCGCTGTGCCGGAGGGTTTCGAAGCGCAGCCATTCATCCATCGTCGCGTCGGGGGCGGTAGTGGATTCGTGGGCGGTACAGCGCTGGTAGCGCCACCGTCGCCATGCATCCGTGTAGAGGGCGGTCAGGCTGTAGACCCACATCTTCTGACCTGCCCAGAGCGTCGCTGCTCCGGCGCGGCCGCTCGGCATCGGGATGTCGACCTGTTCCCAGTGGCCTTCCGGGCGCTCCGGGTCGAAGACGGTGTTGTTGCATCGCTGATTCGTTGTGGTGGCCCTCACGATGCACTGCACCTTGTCGATCGCCGTCGGCGCCAGGAAACGGGCAGGCGGGTAGTCGATGATGTGCCGGACAGGGCTCTCGATGCGGATGAACTGCTCGCTGACCTCGGTCTCTGTGACCTCTCGCTCTCGCTGGGCAGGAACGAACTCGCCCTTGTCGATCCAGGCCTTGGTCTGAACCGCATAGCGGAGCCTGAGTCCCTGGAAGGCTGTCAGGTCGTCGTCATGCTCGACGGCGGGGCAGATCGCCGGATGGGCGATCCGGCAATGCCCCGTGCCGTCGTCGCCGTAGTGGGCGATCCCGTTGAAGATCGACCATCGAAGGTGCTCGTACACGAGGTGCGACGGAAACTCCTGTACAAGCATGGGGAGCCACTCGTCGTTGTCCTGCCGCTGGAACCAGTCGATGGGGTGGTTGCAGTATCGGCACCGGCTGATCGCATCCCGGCGAAGGGTCTTCGACGCGCTGTTCTTGTGGATCCAGATGTGCCTGCGTTCCCACCGGCATGCTTCTGTCTCATCGACTGGGCTGCCGTCCCAGTGCCTTCCACTTGTCACACGTGATCACATAAGGCATGAGAACCCACGCTTGGTACTGAATAGGCGCTAGATCACCTTTTCGGCCCAACGGCTTTCACGAGCTGGAGCGGTGAGGTTTCGCTTCCAACGACCCCAGGGGCCGTACCTGGCCCGGGGCGCGTCCGGGTCGTACGCGATCACACCAAGCCAACGCCAGGGGCGCCCGGGGTTTGAGCAGAGCCCGGTCTTGTGGGAGACAGCTCCGGTCGATTGGATCCCGTTTGGGGCTGTCGATCACGGCAGGCCTTCAGCGACCCAAGCGACTCTAGGTCGGACATAGCGTCGAGTACCCCACCAACGCTCGTGCGCTCTCCTTCACTGAGGACCATCTGCACCCGCAACCGAGTAGGCCCCCGGCAGCAGCCGGGCCCTGCGGCTACAGCGGGAGCGTTATTCCGAGCTCCTGCATCGCGGTCGACGGCGGGCCGCCTTCGGAGCGTTCGGTCTTTCTGCCCTTGGTTCGGGGAGCGAGCGTCCGGGGGTCGATGCCTTCAGACGGGCCGGCCTCGCGGTACAGCCCGCCGGGGACTGTGTCGCGGTCGTTTGGCTGGAGCCAGAAGACGCGTCGACGGAAGGTCCCGGAGGCTCGTGACGCCTTCGCGGTGGGCCCAAGGATGGCGTAGCCGATCATGCGGCCTGGGCGGAAGTACGGCGGCCTGCCGCCGCGGGTGGGCAGGCGGTCAAGGGTCTGGCGGACGTAGTCGAGCTGTTCGATGTCCTCGAGCCAGACCAGTTCGATTTCGTGCTTGATCTCGTCGTCGCTGATCAGGGCACTCATGCCATCTCCTCGTCGGCGAGCAATCCGATGCCAGGGTAATACTTCCTCGAATTCGACACTTTCATCTCTTTCGGGGATGACAGGCCGACGAGCTCGCGGGTTCGCTGTGCGAAAGCGCGGCTGGTCGCCGGCGGGGAGCCTTCGCTCGAGCACCAGGTCCTGTAGGCGTCGTAGAGCGTTTTCTGCTCGGTGCGGGCCTCCGGGCTGAGGACGCAGGCCTCATCGTAGAAGCGTCCGGTGTGGTCTTCGGTCTCGGCGTACGCCGTGGTGGCGATGCGGACCTTGTCGGGGCCGGTGAGGTCCTTGTCGCCAGCGAGGTAGCGCCGGGCCCCTTCGATGAGCCAGTTCAGGATGCCGGGGCCTTCTTCGGCGACCAGGATGTCGGCGAGGTTGTCGATCTTCCGGTCGTCGGGGACGGTGCGCTCGAAGGGGATGAGGCGCATGCGGCGCCAGAAGGCGAAGCCGCCGGTCCCGACTTCGGGGCGGTGGTTGCCGAGGAGCCAGAGCTTGTGGGTGGGCTCGAAGCTGAAGAAGTCCTGCCTCATGCGGCGGGCCTTGATCCGGTCGCCTCCGGTGAGGTGCTTGACGCGGGCTTCGTCGAACTTGTCGCCGGGCTTGACCTCGGAGCAGACGATGATGCGTCGGCCGTGGAGCTCGGCGAGGTCGGTGGGGTGGCCTTCGTAGGGGCGGGCCATCAGGAAGCCGGGCGGGGCGGCGTCGGCGTAGTCGCCCATCAGTTTCATGAAGAGGTCGAGGAGGACCGATTTGCCGTTTTTGCCCGCCCCGAAGAGGAATGGCATCACCTGGGCGCCGACGTCTCCGGTGATCGAGTAGCCCAGGAGCAACTGGAGGTATCCGATCATCTCGGCGCCTTCGGGGCCGTCTCCGAAGGTGTCCGTCAGGAACTGGATGAACCTCGGGGTGGGCATCGGGGTAGGGCCCGTGAAGGTGGATCGGGAGTTGAAGTCTCTGTTCGGGTCAGGGGTGCGCAGCAGGCCTGTGCGCAGGTCGACCACGCCTGCTGGAGTGCACAGGACGTAGGGGTCGGCGTCCAGGAGGGCGGCGTTGAGGACCATGCCGGGGGCAGTCCTGGCCTGGGCGAGCATCGCGTTGATGCCAGAGGTGCTCAGTGCGCGCTTCCGGTGCTTCCTCAGGGCCTCCGTGGTGTGGACTCCGCGGGGGTCGCTGGAGGCGATTTCCTCTCCGATCTCACCAGCGGCCCACAGGACGGTGTCGTCCTCGTCCATCTGCCAGCGGGTGGTGTCCCAGCGGTACCAGCTCAGGCCAGGGACGTAGCGGAAGTCGGAGGCGTAGATCTGCGCGAAGAGCTTGGCGTTGCCTCGGTCGGTGAGGCTGTCGGGAAGCAGGCCGTGGGCGGTGGCGGGCCCGTCGACCGGGGCCGGCTTCGTTGCGCCTTGAGCGGGAACGGGAGCCGTGTTCTTCGCGATGATCTGTTCGGCGATTACCTGCGGATCGAAGTCGAAGAGGACGTCCTCGCTGCCGCCGATGGGGCTGGTCACGGGCGGCTCCCGGTACGGAGGGGGTTTCGGGATCCGGCGGCCATGCCGCTGCGGATGATCTGTGCGGAGCGGCGCTCCTGCCCGGGGCGGGCTAGGTCTGCGGTTTCGTGCAGGATGCGCTCGGCTTCGTCGTGGGAGAGGTGACCGGCGGCTGCCAGGCCTCCTGCCGTGTAGGCGGCGCGGTTGAGCTTCTCGGAGAATCCTGCGCCTTCTGCCAGGGCTCCGCAGGCGGTCACCTCGGCAAGGACCGTCGACAGGGCCTTGGTTGCCTGGACGGCACCGCCGCCAGCTGCGACGACGGCTTGCCGGGCTCGGGCCGGGACGGGTCGAGGCGCCGGAATGTGGGCGGGCGGGAGATGGTTGGTGCGCTCCAGCTCCTGGGCGAGCCACTGCGGGAGCGGTGCTGGGATGCGTTCGGGCCCGACGGGGGTGTAGGTGCCGGCCGTCGTGGTGGTACCGGGAGCGATGATGTAGCCGCCGTCGGCGCGCACGTCGACCTGCCAGGCGAGGGCTCGGCCGGTACCGGAGCCGGTGGAGCACTGCCAGCGGCGGGCGTCGGTGGCGCGGTACCAGACGTGAAGGCCTCCCGAGGGAGTGCGCACGCGCAGGGTGTTGGTGTCGGTGGCCGGGTTCTCCTGGTTGCGGAGGGCTGCCAGGACGGCAAGGGTGTGGAAGCCGGTGGTCATCGCAGAGACGTCGATGTCGTCAGCGATGGCGATGCCTGGGAGG
The DNA here is from genome assembly GCF_018614205.1 of Streptomyces sp. ISL-36. Classification (GTDB taxonomy): domain Bacteria; phylum Actinomycetota; class Actinomycetes; order Streptomycetales; family Streptomycetaceae; genus Streptomyces. The sequence continues at coordinate 55,516 of NZ_JAGGOS010000027.1, forward strand.
AGCCTGTCCCGGGGCGGCGGAGGTGCGGGGTGGGCGTCGATGTCGATGACCACGAGGTTCGCCGGTCCGCACGCGACCGCAACACCCATCTGAGGGCGCTGTCCCCACCACTGCAGGATCCGGTTCATGTCGAGCGTTGCCGCGTGGAAGCCGTGGCACCAGCGGCCTGCCGCCCGGCAGGAGCAGGTTCGGCGGTCGTGGTGGCGCGGCCGGCATTCCGGGCAATTGGCCGCGGGCGTCTTCTTGCCCGGGGCGAGCGGGTGGACGGGCCATCCGTGGCTGGCGCACCACCTGGCGAGGGCGAGCGACCCAGCGACTGAGGTAGGGCGCGGCTCGGTTGTTGAGTCGCTGATGGAAACCCGCAGGTCAGCAGGCATCTTCTTCCCCCATCAGCGACTGAAGCGACTCAAGAACGGAGACAGCCTAGCGAAAAGGGCCGTTCGGGGGGATTACCTGTCCCCCGGGCGTGGCGAGGGGCCTGAAGGAGCGACTGAAGCGGAGCCGAGCCACTCGGCGCAATTGAGTCGCTGCCTTCAGTCGCTCCACGAAACCACAGGTCAGAGGCATTCCCCAACCGTTGACAGCGACTGAAGCGACTGAAGTTCCCTATTTATCAGGCACACACGCGCACACAGGAGGAGCTGATATACCCGACCTTCAGTCGCTTGAGTCGCTGCCTCATGAGTGACAGGGCTCTGACCTGCGGTTTTCTTCAGCGACTGAAGCGTTGCTCGGTCGCTTACGTTCAGTCGCTGACCCACCGAGAGGCAGCTGGCTCTCCCCAGCTACCGAAGCGACTCAAGCGACTCAAGCGACTCAAGCGACTGAGCCACGGACATCGGCCGACGAACGCACGCCTCTCAGCTGCGGTGACGAGGTTCAAGCAGCAGGTCTTCGATCGTTCCCTGGCCGCCGGTCTGGTTGATCCAGCCTTCGAGTATGTGCTGGATGATCTGCCGGGCGGTCACGCGGTACTCCTCCGGGCAGGTCTCGCTCTGGGAGAGGGCACCAATGGGCCGGGTGTGGCAGTACAGGGCAAGCATTTCGCCGATGAGCGGGGAGAACGGCCGGGTGATGGCCTGGGCTTCGTCGCACAGCCGGTACTCGTGGGGTGCCAGGGGCTCGGTCGAGGCGGCTTCGGTCTTCGTGCGGCGGATCTTGGTGAGGAGCACGTGAGGTCCTTCCGGTGCGCTCAGGCTGCGAGGCTGACGGGGCGTAGCCAGGCGTCGGCGTTTTCGGCGGGGCCGAGGATCGGGGTGAAGATCGGTTCGAAGGGGCCGCGGTGCTGCAGCAGGCCGAGGGTGGTGACGCCAGCGCGCAGCCCGGTGTTGGTGAGCGCGGGGTCGCTGGCGGCGAGGCTGCGCAGGTCGGCGATGCGCCGGGCTAGGCGTGAATCGGAGGCGCCGGTGAGAACCAGCAGCAGGCGTGGGAAGGCGGGGTAGCGGTAGCGCCAGGCAGGCGTGGTTGTGGTCCGCCGGCCCGCTTTGGCGCCGCGGCCGACGGGTTGCTGCGGCGTGTAGGCGTAGTAGGCGGCGTAGGCGTGGAGCTTCTGCGCGAGGCGCGCGATGGTCATCTGGGTGCGGTCGACCTCGATGAAGAACGTGAGCAGGGTCCGTTGGCGGGCTGCGGTGTCGGTGTGGACGTAGTTGAGGACGGCGTCGGGGACGAGGTTGAGGTCCTCGCCGGGACGGGAGTCGTCGCGGTAGTAGTGCGCGGTCTCGGGTGACCAGTCGAGGGGGCCGCATTCGTGGCCCAGGCGGCGGGCCCAGTCGACGAACGCCAGGCCCGTCTCCACGGTGGCGAGGGTGTGTTCCTGCAGCGGGCCGAGAGCCGCCTCCGGGCTCATCCGGTATGGACGCTGCGGCAGCAGCCCGACCGATTCGACGGCGTTGGCGCCCTTCTCGGTCAGCCACCACAGCAGCTCGGTCTGGCCCGAGACGCGACGGCCGACCGTCTCGGCCAGGCCGGTCTCCCGCAGGGTGTGGAGCTGGCGGCGCAGGTATTCGGCTCGGGTGTGGTGCGGGGTGATGAGCTGGTGTAGCTGTCTGGTTGAGACCAGGCGGTGCTGGTAGAGGACCTGGGTTGCCTGCTGGGCGATCTGTCCCAGGCCCGTGGGGCCAGTGTGTGGGTACGGCATCGGAGTGCTCCCGGTTCAGTCGATGAGGGTGGTGGGGTCGCCGGCGCCGGTGGAGCCGGGGCGGCGGCCGGTGTGGTGGGCGAGCACGACGGCGTCCAGGTCCTCGAGGGCGGCGAGGATTTCCCCGACGGGCCGGCGGCGGAGGTTGGTGTCGATCGCCTGGTCCAGGTCGGGCACGCCGGCGGGGTTGTCGTAGTGGGCGAACAGTTCCTCGACCGGCAGGCCGCGAACGCGGAAGGGTTTGGTCGGGGTGCCGTTCAAATTGATCGACATGACGTAGTGGTATTTCGGGAGCCCGGTGATGGTCTCCGGCGTGACGTGTCCGTTCCACCGCCGGGCGACGAAAGCGGCCTCGTCGAAGTCGGCCGCGCAGGTGGAGAGCAGGGACTGGTTCTGCAGCAGTGACTGCCGGGTGATTGCCGACAGGCGCAGCGCCATCTGCGTCATGCCGATGAACCGCACCTCGTACTTGCGCAGCTGCTCGGCGATGGCGGCGAGGAAGCCCTTCGACGAGGAGTCCAGGGCGGTGAGCTCATCGCCCCAGGCCCAGAACGTCCTGCGCTCGTCGCGTGGGGTGTCCTGGCGGGACAGGCCGGCGCGGTGCAGATCGTGGATGAGCAGGCAGGAGACAAGAGCGTCGCTCTCGCTGCCCGACGGGCAGACGAACACGACACGACTGGTATCCATCGCCGTGCGGACGTCGTAGGCGGAGCGTGGGCTGCCGAAGAAGGCCTGCAGGGCCTGGGAGGTGTCGAGCCGGTCGATGGCGTAGGTGACGGTCGGCACGGCGTCATTGGCGAGCTTCGGGAACGTCTTTTCCCAGTAGTCGCGCACTCGCTGCGGCAGCTTCGGCAGCAGGGCCTCGCGCCACTCTTCATCCGTCAGCCAGCTCCGCAGCTGGAACAGGGTGCACTGGGCGTCGAGTTCACCGGCCTGGACCGCCTGGTGGTTGAGGAGCGCCAGGGCCTGGGCGCCGCGGGCGAGGATGGTCCGGGCGCGCGGGGCGCTGTCGCCCCAGTCCTGGGCGGCGGCGATGCCCTCGGTGACCGAGCGGACGACGTCCTTCACGGCGCTGAGGGAGCGGCCCTCCATGGACAGCGGATTCCAGGACGCCACCAGCTGGTCCGGCTCGGAGTGGGCCAGGTTGATCTCCCAAACGCGTGAGGCGATGTGGGGGTGGGCCAGGTACGGCTTCGCCCGCACCCATCCCTCGCCGTGCGGGTCGAGGAACCAGGTTCCGTATCCGGAGTGGGCCATGGCGATGCACTGCACCAGCGCGGCCTCGGTCTTGCCGTGGCCGGACTTGCCCAGCTGCAGGCCGAAAAGGAGGTCTTTCACCCGGGCGGCGCCGATCCGCTCGCGGCCGTCGGAGTAGATGACGGCGCCGAGCGGCACCAGGTGCCGCTGGCCGGTGTAGACGGGCAGGTCCGACGGCGCCGGGGGGACCAGGCCGCCGGAGCGCACCACGCTGGAGGCGCGGCACTTCACGGTCGGCGGCTTGAGGAAGCCGGCCAACTCCGGAACGGTCAGCCACTGCCGCTTGCGGGGGGCGAACTCGCCGGTGGCGAAGCGCCGGTCGAAGTGGGCGATCCGGCAGCGGGTGCGCGGGCGGCGGGGCTTGAGGTAGTTCTCCCCGGAGGTGGCGGCGAACGCGGCGAGCAGCTGGTTCATGCGGGCCAGAGCGGCCTGCGGGTGCGCGGCCTCGGTGCGCAGCAGCAGCTGTACCGCGAACACCGCGCCGGCCGAGGGCTCGAACTTGCCGACGCCGTCGCGAAGGTCGGTCATGCGGGGCAGACGCTCGCCGCGGCCGCTGGCTGTCTTGCCGCCGGACCAGGCGGCGGTGACCGAGCCCCACACTCCTCCCCCGCCGAGGCCGCCGGTCAGGCGCTCGCCGTACGCGGAGGGACCGCGGCGCTTGGATTGGGCGAGCAGCCGGCGCCGGCGCCTGGCGAGATGCCGTTCCCGGACGGGGACCACGTCCAGGACGACATCGGCGCGCTCGCCGGCCTCGGTGCGTACCGAAGCCATGGCGGCGGCCAGTTGCTGGAGCGGATCGGGGTTGAGGCCGAGGGATGCCAGCGGCTTCTGGTCGCCCATGGCCACAGTGAGCTCGGCGCGCTGCACGTAGCGGCGGGCGGGCGGCCGGGGGGCGGCGGTGGGCTTGGTGAAGTCGACGGTGGCGGTCACTTTGCCCCCTCGCGGGGTGCGGGGAAGCGGACGGGCTGGATGTCCTTCTGCGCGCGGTGGGCGCGGACTTCGACCTCGGCAAAGCCTGGCATGGCCAGGACGGCGGCCGCAGTGGCCGGGCCCTCGAGGAAGCAGCGCATTTTGCCGTCCTCGGCGCTGTAGCGCAGCCGGGCGGCCGAGCCGCGGGCCGGGACGCCCTGAGTGGAATGGTGGACGCGCCCCAGTTGGCGTGCCCAGCGGCCCACTTCCCCTTCGCTCGGGTCGAAGGTGCTGGTGGGCACGACTTCCAAGGTGACCCGGTCGGCGAGGGCGGCGCGTACGAGGCGGGCGCGCCGGATGGCCCACCAGATCCACACGGCCAGGGCGACCGGGGAAGCGGCCGCCAGGTACGGGGCTGCGGTACTGGCCCAGGTGCATAGGTTGGCGAGGACTTCGTCGGCGGCCGGCAGGTTGGCGATGTTCATGCCGGCCGCCGGGCGGTCATCCGGAGCGCTGGGGTGTCCTGCACGGTGGCCTCCTGATCGGTGCGGGGTGGAACTCCCTTCACCTGGACCAAGTCAGGCCGTGCGGCCGATTCAGACACCGACCGTGAGACTTTGCAATGCCTTTACATTCGGCGGGCTGCCCAGTCCGGAAGACACCGGTGACACCAGGTGCCTCACTCGCCCCAGTGCGGGGTGGGACCGGCGAGCGCGCGGCGCGGAGGCGACCTCGGCGCCGCCCGCGAAGGCGGTGAGTCTCAAGGCCCAGTCCTGGACGTCAAGGGGTTCGAAGTGCCAGACGAGATCGCCTATGTAGGTGAACCAGTCCTGGCCCATCCGTTGGGGGCGTCGGTCCCGGCGAGGTAGAGGCCGTAGCGGTATCGGGTGTCCTCGTCCCAGGTGCGGCCGCGGACTTCCTGGCCGTCGGGTTTCACGTATGCCCCGGCGAGCCAGCCCTATTTCCGGCGTATTCCGGCTGGCCTCCTACTGCATCCAGGCGAAGTGCCGGCATCGCGCCGCGTACATGGGCGGGGACCTGCGGTCGTTCGAGGTGCGCACCGGCAGCATCCCGCTCACCGCGTTCGTGCGCGCCGCGCTCGCGGTCGAGCTGGGCGACTTCACCCTCGCCGACCGGCTTCTGGAGGAGACCGAAGCGCGGTTCGGTCTCCTCCAGAAGCCAAGGTGCAGGCCGGGCTGCCGGGCTTCAGGGGGTGCGCAGCGGCAGGGCCTGCCGGACCGGTCCGTGTGCGGGTCGGGTCGGGCCGGGGCCGCGTCCGTCGGCGGGTGGTCGGGGGCAACGGCTGCGGCGGGCTCGGCGCGGGCCTGCGTCGTCACGCCGAGGGTGCCGATCGCGAGTACGGGCAGGCCGAAGGCGAAGGTGAGCCGGTCGCGCCAGGGCAGCGGGGAGGGCAGGGCATGCCGGGGCGCCGGGCGTAACCCGGGCTCCTCGATGCCGCACCACCGGCCGGTTACGGCTGCGTGTGAGAGTAGCCCCGTGTGTAGCTCTGGCCCTTGGTTGGCGCCGGGGAAGATCACCAGCGGTCGCCGGGCACGGCTTGGGCCATCTGTTCGAGCTTCGCAAGCAGGAGTTGGCAGTCGGCTGCAATAAGGGGTCCCCTTCTCGGTGACCGTGCCTGCGGGTGCCGGGTGCGTGAGACGTTCGGCGAACGGCCGGCTTCCGCCAGGGCAGGGCCGGAACAGCCCTGGCGGGTACCGGGGGGCAGACGAGTCACTAGGGAGGGCGAGGGCTTAGGTTTCGCCGCGTGCGGGATTAGGCGTGGTGAGGTTCCGGACGGCGGAGTCGATGTCCTCACTGGCCGCATCGACTTCCTCCATGTAGAGACGGGCCCATGCAATGCGCTCTTCCTGAACACCGAGGATCATGACACCTCGCATCTCAAATCGCGTGGAGTTCTCTCGGTTCCCCTGCCAGCGCCACTCGGTCCACTCCACACCGTCTGCCTCAGCCATGGCCAACGCCAGAATTTCAGCCCGCAGGTCTGGGAGCGTGCGGAAGAAGACCGACCAGTTTCTGCGGACCTGCTCCCGGCCGTGGAACGCGCGGGCCGGGTGCGCTGGCTGCTCGCTGCGGTAGTCCTGGTGGAAGCAGTCCACGAAGGCATCTAGATCATGATTGTTGATCGCCTGACAGAGCCGCTCAGCAATCATTACGGCCTCCCTCTTTCGCCTTCGCCCTCGCGCCGGGGAAGGGCGGTCGCACCTGCTCTGATGGTGCCACGTACGTCAGCCGCCGGCGCTCAATGACTGGTGCGCGATGCAACCGTCGATAGTTCGCTGGGGAGAAGGAATCCTGAACACCCCCAGCAACGTCGGGGGGAGGGACATCGAAACAGGGTGGAGTTATGCAGGTCGTGATACGCAGGCGCGCGGCGTCGGCCATGTGCGCTTTTGCTGCTTGCGGAGCGTTGGCCGAACCCGCTGTCGCCGGACAAATCACGCCGCCGTCACAGGGGCAGCAGGCCCAGACGACGTTGGCCGTGGAGTAGGACGAAGGGTGGCTGACCGGCTCTGGTCGCCAAGGCTCCGATCTCGCCGGCCGCCGCCTGACCCGTGTCTCCCAGCTCGTGGTGAGTGATGGGGAACGGCCTGCACAAACCCTCCAGACCAGCAGAGGATGGCTGCGGCCCCGGGTGATCAGCCATGACGTCCCGGGGCCACTCTTCACCGGCCGATTGAACCAGGTGAGAGGGGACACGGCCTGCTCCATTGCCGGGCGGACACACAGCGGGCCGCCGACACACCCGCACGGGCGCGTCAGCCCGTCAACGCGCCGCGCCCCACTAACGACACGGACGCGTCAACCCAGCACGCGGGCCAAAGGCAGCAGAGCACCGCCCCGCGGAGCCTTATAGGCCCGGTCAGGTGCCGGGGCCCCCGCCTCCGCCGCCCGGCTCACGACACACGAGGAAATCCACCAGCCCAGACAGCCACGTCAGCACGGGGGGGGCCTTCGCCCCCTCCGCCACCACCCTCGCCAGGGCAGACGCACGGCCGAACCCCCGTGTTGCTCACCGTGTCCGGTCCGCCTCCGCCGCCTCCGCCGCCTCCGCCGGTCCCGCTGTCAGGCGGGCACAGGCACAGCCGGTAGGCGAAGCCCACCAGGCCGGGGCCGCCGGGGCCGCCGCCACCGCCTCCGCCGGGCGGACAGCAGAACGGATACTCTCCTTGGCCACGCAGGCCCAGGAGATCACCACCCACGACAGGGCCCCCGGCGCCCGTCACGGCCGGCGTAGTCCGATCACCCGCATGTGCGACGGCGGCGCCGTGTGCGGTCAGCCGACGACCCGGCGGGCCACCAGGACCTTGCCGTGTCCCGCGAGCTTGGCCACCTCCACGACGCGCCCCGGCCGTGGTGCATGCACGACCAGGCCGTCCCCGATGAACATGGACACGTGCTCAGGGCGGGAGGCGCTGCCCTCGGTGAAGACCAGGTCACCCGGCTGCAGAGCGCCCGCTGGTACCGCCCGCCCGTCGTTGATCTGCGTGTACGTGGTGCGCGAGATCTTCACGCCGGCGATGCCGTACGCGCGCTGCATCAGGGAGGAACAGTCGCATCGGTCGCGGGGGTTGGTGCCGTGCGGGTTGGTGCAGGTGCCTCCCCATTGGTACGCCGTGCCGAGCTGTCCGAGGGCCCATCGGATGGCGTTGCGGACCTGGAGAGGGGCAGTGACAGGGATCTGGTAGCCCTCGGGCAGGGTGCCAGCAGGGATGTCGCCGTAGTCGATGCCGGCCTGGGTGACACAGTCGGCGCCGAAGCTGCTGGCGAACGCGGGCGTGCCAGCGGGGCCTGCGGCCGCACCGCCGAGCGTTGGAGCGATGGCCTGCTGCAGCGCGGTGGCCAGCGGTTCGTGCTTGGCGTAGGCGTTCGGGAAGCCGGACTTCTGCACCTTCTGCGCGGCGACGGTGAGCGGCATGCTCTCCCAGTCCTTGACCGACTTGAGTGCCTTGTAGAACTTCGTGGACGCGTACACCGGGTCCATGATCTGGCTGCGCGTGCCCCAGCCCTGGGACGGGCGCTGCTGGCCTCGCCGCGGGTCCTGGTCCTCGACGAGACGACGGCGAACCTGGACGCGGCGGGGGAGGCGGAACTGACGGCGGCGCTGGCGGCCGCGCACGGTGCGGGGGACCGCACGACCGTGGTGATCGCCCACCGCCCGTCCACGATCCGCCGGGCGGACCGGATCGCGGTCCTGGAGGGGGGCCGGGTGGTGGAAACGGGCACGTGGGACGAGCTGACGGCGCGGGGCGGGCGGTTCACCTCGCTCCTGACCCGCACGCCGTGACGGGCCCCGTCACGCCGGTGACGTGGCCCGTGTACGCCGTGGCGGGGGCCCGGGGCGGCCCGGGGCGGCCGCAGACGGCCCAGACACCCCGGGGCGGCCCAGGGCCGGGCCGGGGGGCCTCCGCCCCCTCCCCGAGCCCCGAGCCCCGAACCCCGATCAGCTCATCCGCAGTGCCAGGAAGAAGTCCAGCTTGTCCTCCAGGCGTGACAGGTCCCGGCCCGTCAGTTGCTCGATCCGGCCGATCCGGTAGCGCAGGGTGTTCACATGCAGGTGCAGACGGGTCGCGCAGCGGGTCCAGGAGCCGTCGCAGTCCAGGAACGCCTCCAGCGTCGGGATGAGCTCGGCCCGGTGGCGGCGGTCGTAGTCGCGCAGCGGGTCCAGGAGACGGGCCGTGAACGCGCGACGGACGTCGTCCGGGACGAACGGCAGCAGCAGGACGTGGGAGGCCAGCTCGTGGTGACCGGCCGCGCAGACGCGGCCGGGGCGGGCGGCGGCGACACGGCGGGCGTGACGGGCCTCCTCCAGCGCCCCGCGCAGCCCCTCCGCGGAGTGGACCGCGGCGCTGACGCCGAGGGTCAGGCGCCCGTCGTCGGCCAGGCCGGACGACAGGGGGTCCCGTACGGCGGCGAGCAGCGCGTCGGCGTGCAGGCCGACGCCGGTGGCCTGGCCCTCGTCCTCGCTGTCCGGGAGCGGGCCCGCGGGCAGCGGGACCAGGGCGATGGCCTCGTCGCCGTGGTGGGCGACGGCGATCCGGTCGGCGGAGTCGGCGCCCACGGTCGCCGGGTCGACCAGGATCTCCTCCAGGAGCGCCTGGGCGACCGGGCCGGTGTCCACGGTGCCCGCTCCGGCCTCGGGCTCCCATTCCACGCGGGCCACGACGACCTGCCAGTGCGGCGCGGTCCCGAGGCCCGGCAGCAGGACGGGGGCGGCCACCCGCAGGCGAGCGGCGATCTCGGCGGGGGCGGCGCCCGCCTGGACCAGTTCGAGGACTTCCTGGGCGAGCCGGCGCCGTACCGTACGGGCCGCGTCGCGCCGGTCACGCTCCACGGCGATCAGCTGGGTGACGCCCTGGAGCAGGTCGAGCCGCGCGGCCGGCCAGTCGCTCGCGTCCGCCTCGACGGCCAGCAGCCAGTCGGAGAGCACCGTCTCGCGCACGTCGCGGGAGGCCGGTGCGGCGCCGCGCCCGGTGTTGCGGATCGGGAAGAGGGAGAAGGTGGTTCCGCCGGTGGACAGGCGGTGGGGGCCGCGCCGTCCGGTCCTGGTCGCGGCCAGGTGCTCGCCCGCCAGGGTGGCGGCGAGGCCGCTGTCCAGCGGCTCCCCCGCGCCGGCGATCTGGCGCCCGGTGGGGGAGAGGACCCAGGCCCGCAGGTCGAGGTCCGAGCCGAGGAGGTCGAGGACGACCTCGGGGCCGCCGCCCGCCGGACCGGAGGTCATCAGACGCCGGTGGCGGTCCACGACGGCCGCCAGGTCGCCCGCACGCTCGCCGGAGACCTGTCGAACAACGTGTTCCGTGATCGTCGCGAACGCAACGGACTCGTTCACAGCGAACAGCGGCAGCCGATGGCGCGAACACGCCTGTACGAGATCGTCGGGGATGTCGCCGAGCTCGGCCTCGCCGGCCGCGAGCCCGGCGACCCCGGCGGAGGCCAGGATCCGGACGAACGGCTCGGCGTCCTCCGGGTCCCGGTACCAGGCGAGGCCGGTGAGGACCAGCTCACCTCCGGAGAGATACCGGCTGGGGTCCTTGAGGTCCGTCGTCATCACGCCCCGGACGGTGCGGTCGAGCTCGTCCTCACCGCCGAGCAGGCGCAGCCCCAGCGCGTCGGTTTCCAGCAGTGCGCGCAGCCGCATCTCGTCGCCGCCGTTCCTTCTCGTCATTCGCGAAAACTGTCGCGTTGTCGTCGGTGGCGTGGTGCCACCGTTTCCAGGGGAAAACGGCGAGGTTACTGAGCCCCGCCTTTCGTTCGAATCTACAAGACGAGGAAGGTCACCAGCCAACTCCTTCATGTTTTCGGTGACTGCACCCGGGCGAGACCTGGCTTGTGTACTAGGCCACACCACGTGAACAGCACATGAACACGAAATCGAAGTCGAGGGCCGGCCTTCCCCCGGGCCCGCGCGACGGACCCCCGATCACTAGAAGCACAAGAAGAGAGCCACCATGGACTTCCTTCGCCCCGCCAGCTGGGAGGAGGCGCTCGCCGCCAAGGCAGAGCACCCCACGGCCGTGCCCATCGCAGGTGGTACCGACATCATGGTCGAGATCAACTTCGACCACCGGCGTCCCGAGTACCTCCTGGACCTGAACCGTATCGAACTGTTGCGCGAGTGGGAGGTCGGCGAGGAGAACGTCCGCCTCGGTGCCTCCGTTCCGTACACCCAGATCATGGAGCAGCTGCGGACCGAGCTGCCGGGGCTGGCGCTCGCCTCCCACACCGTCGCCTCGCCGCAGATCCGCAACCGCGGTGGTGTCGGCGGCAACCTGGGCACCGCGTCGCCCGCCGGTGACGCGCACCCCGCGCTGCTCGCCGCAGGGGCCGAGGTCGAGGTCGAGTCGGTGCGCGGCAATCGGTTCATCCCGATCGACGAGTTCTACACCGGTGTGAAGCGCAACGCGCTGCAGCCCGACGAGCTCATCAAGACCGTCCACATCAAGAAGGCGGACGGCCCCCAGCAGTACTCCAAGGTCGGCACGCGCAACGCGATGGTCATCGCCGTCTGCGCCTTCGGCCTGGCGCTCCACCCGGAGACCCGGACCGTCCGCACCGGCATCGGTTCGGCCGCACCGACCCCGATCCGCGCCAAGGAGGCCGAGGCCTTCCTGAACGCGGCTCTGGAGGAGGGCGGTTTCTGGGAGAGCGGCAAGATCATCACCCCCTCGATCGCCAAGCAGTTCGCCGACCTGTGCTCGGGTGCGGCGAACCCGATCGACGACGTCCGAGGCACCGCCAAGTACCGCCGCCACGCCGTCGGCATCATGGCTCGCCGCCAGCTCGGCTGGACCTGGGAGCAGTACCGCGGCACCGGCCGCACGCTTGAGGGAGCTGCATAACCATGCGCGTCAATTTCACGGTCAACGGTCGTCCGCAGGAAGCCGACGACGTCTGGGAGGGCGAGTCCCTCCTCTATGTCCTGCGTGAGCGCCTGGGGCTGCCCGGCTCCAAGAACGCCTGCGAGCAGGGCGAGTGCGGTTCCTGCACGGTCCGTCTGGACGGTGTGCCGGTCTGTTCGTGTCTGGTCGCCGCCGGCCAGGCCGAGGGCCGCGAGGTCGTCACCGTCGAGGGCCTGGCGGAGTACGCCAAGCAGCGTGAGGAGCACGGCGGTTGTGCCTCCGGCGCCTGCGGCACCTCGCTCGACGCGGCCAAGAAGTGGGAAGCCAAGCCGGGTCAGGACTCGCAGACCGGCGAGGGTGTCGAACTGTCCCCGATCCAGCAGGCGTTCATCGACGCCGGTGCCGTGCAGTGCGGTTTCTGCACCCCGGGCCTGCTGGTCGCGGCCGACGAGATGCTGGAGCGCAACCCGTCGCCGACGGACGCGGACATCCGCGAGGCGCTCTCCGGCAACCTCTGCCGCTGCACCGGTTACGAGAAGATCCTCGACGCGGTCCGCCTCGCGGCCGCTCGCCAGGAGCGCCAGGGAGAGGCGGTCTGACGATGGCTGAGAACACACGCACCGTTCCGGTGGGTACGCCCACCGAGGTCACCCAGAACCACACCAAGGGCGGCGTCGGCGAGTCCACCCTCCGCCCGGACGGCACCCTCAAGGTCACCGGCGAGTTCGCCTACTCCTCGGACATGTGGCACGAGGACATGCTGTGGGGCCAGATCCTGCGGTCCACGGTCGCGCACGCCGAGATCGTGTCCATCGACACCTCCGAGGCCCTCGTGATGGACGGCGTCTACGCCGTCCTGACGCACGAGGACCTGCCGGCCGCGAAGAACTACGGCATGGAGTTCCAGGACACGCCGGTTCTCGCCTACGGCAAGGTCCGTCACCACGGTGAGCCGGTCGCCCTCGTGGCCGCCGACCACCCGGAGACCGCGCGCCGCGCCGCCGCGAAGATCAAGGTCGAGTACAGGGAGCTGCCCCTCATCACCGATGAGGCCTCGGCGACCGCTCCCGACGCGATCCTGGTCCACGAGAACCGGGACGACCACCACTCCGGCCACGTGCCGCACCCGAACATCGTGCACCGCCAGCCGATCATCCGCGGCAACGCCGACGAGGCCGCCAAGAAGGCCGACGTCATCGTCAAGGGCGAGTACACCTTCGGCATGCAGGACCAGGCCTTCCTCGGCCCCGAGTCCGGCCTCGCGGTGCCCGCCGAGGACGGCGGCGTCGACCTGTACGTCGCCACCCAGTGGCTGCACTCGGACCTCAAGCAGATCGCCCCCTGCCTCGGCCTGCCCGAGGAGAAGGTCCGTATGACGATGGCCGGCGTCGGCGGCGCGTTCGGCGGCCGCGAGGACATCTCGATGCAGATCCTCGCCTCCGTGCTCGCGCTGCGCACGGGCAAGCCGGTGAAGATGGTCTACAACCGCTACGAGTCCTTCTTCGGCCACGTCCACCGGCACCCGGCGAAGCTCTACTACGAGCACGGCGCCACCAAGGACGGCAAGCTCACGCACATGAAGTGCAAGATCGTGCTCGACGGCGGCGCGTACGCGTCGTCCACGGCCTCGGTCGTCGGCAACGCCGCCTCCCTCTCGGTCGGTCCGTACGTCGTCGAGGACGTCGAGATCGAGGCGATCGGCCTCTACAGCAACAACCCGCCCTGCGGCGCGATGCGTGGCTTCGGCGCGGTCCAGGCGTGCTTCGCGTACGAGGCACAGATGGACAAGGTGGCCGCCAAGCTCGGTATGGATCCGGTGGAGTTCCGCCAGATCAACGCCATGGAGCAGGGCACGACCATGCCGACCGGCCAGATCGTGGACTCCCCGGCCCCGGTCGCCGAGCTGCTGCGGCGGGTCAAGGCCCGCCCGCTGCCGCCGGAGCGCCAGTGGGAGGCCGCCGGCGAGGGCGCGGACGTCCGCGCGCTGCCGGGCGGCCTGTCGAACACCTCTCACGGTGAGGGTGTGGTGCGGGGCGTCGGTTACGCCGTCGGCATCAAGAACGTCGGCTTCTCCGAGGGCTTCGACGACTACTCGACCGCCAGGATCCGCATGGAGGTCATCAACGGCGAGCCCGTCGCCACGGTCCACACCGCCGCGGCGGAGGTCGGCCAGGGCGGTGTCACCATCCACGCGCAGATCGCCCGCACGGAGCTCGGCGTCCAGCAGGTCACCATCCAGCCCGCCGACACCCAGGTGGGATCGGCCGGTTCGACGTCCGCGGGCCGCCAGACGTACATGACCGGCGGCGCCATCAAGAACTCCTGCGAGATCGTCCGGGAGAAGGTCCTGGAGATCGGCCGGCGCAAGTTCGGCTCGTACCACCCGGCGTGGGCCACCGCCGAACTCCTCCTCGAGGGCGGCAAGGTCGTCACCGACGGCGGCGAGGCCCTCGCCACCATCGCGGACGTCCTCGAGGACCAGGCCGTGGAGGTCGAGGAGGAGTGGCGCCACCGCCCCACCCAGGCCTTCGACCTGGTCACCGGCCAGGGCAACGGCCACGTCCAGTACGCCTTCGCCGCGCACCGCGCGGTGGTGGAGGTGGACACCGAGCTCGGCCTGGTCAAGGTCATCGAACTGGCCTGTGCCCAGGACGTCGGCAAGGCGGTCAACCCCCTCTCCGTCGTCGGCCAGATCCAGGGTGGCACCACCCAGGGCCTGGGCGTCGCGGTGATGGAGGAGATCATCGTCGACCCGAAGACCGCGAAGGTGCGGAACCCCTCCTTCACGGACTACCTGATCCCGACCATCCTCGACACGCCGACCATCCCGGTCGACTACCTCGAGCTGGCGGACCCGAACGCCCCGTACGGAGTACGCGGCATCGGTGAGGCCCCGACCCTGTCGTCCACCCCGGCCGTCCTCGCGGCGATCCGGAACGCGACGGGCCTGGAACTCAACAAGACGCCGGTCCGCCCCGAGGCGCTCACCGGCACCCTGTAGGACTCTCCGGGCGGTGCGTGCCTCCCAGGAACGTCACACTTCCCGCCCGCGCCGCCCGGAGCCCCGGCACCACCCCGCAGTACCAGCACCACCCCGCAGTACCGAGCATCATCAGATTGACCTGATTCATCCCAGTTCGTCTCGGGCCGTCCCCCGGGTCGTGCAGCCCACGCAGCATCCCAAATCCCGCAGCTTCTCTGACCCTCCAAGTCTTATGCGGGTGCCCCTTTGAACCTTGGGAGTAGGCCCCATGACCCAGTCGTCAGTGGAGCCCAAGACCGCATCGGAGGACGCGGGCTCCGGCTCGAACGTCCCCGCCGGCAGGTCTTGGCTCGACCGGTACTTTCACATCTCGGAGAGAGGATCCACCGTCGCGACGGAGATCCGCGGCGGCGTCACCACCTTCATGGCGATGGCGTACATTCTCCTGCTCAACCCCCTGATCCTCGGCGGTAAGGATGTGGCCGGCAACGTCCTCAGCCAGCCCGCCCTCATCACCGCGACCGCTCTCGCCGCCGCCGTGACCACCCTCCTGATGGGCTTCTGGGGCAAGGTCCCGCTCGCCCTGGCGGCCGGTCTCAGCGTCTCGGGTGTGCTCTCCTCGCAGGTCATCGCCGTCATGACCTGGCCGCAGGCGATGGCCATGTGTGTGGCCTACGGCGTGGTGATCTGTCTCCTGGTGGTCACCGGCCTCCGCGAGATGATCATGAACGCGATCCCGCTGGCGATCAAGCACGCGATCACCATCGGCATCGGCCTCTTCATCGCGATCATCGGCTTCGTCAAGGCCGGCTTCGTGCACGAGAACCCCTCGCCCGGCGGCGGCCCGGTCACCCTCGGCCCGGCCGGCGAGCTCCAGGGCTGGCCCGTCCTGATCTTCGCGGTCACCCTGCTGCTGATCTTCGCGCTGCAGGCCCGCCACATCCCCGGCGCCATCCTCATCGGCATCGTCGCGGGCACGGTCATCGCCATGATCGTCAACGCCGTCGGCGACGTCCCCGCCAAGGGTGCGGGCGCCTGGTTCTCCGGCGCGCCGGAGCTCAACGGCAGCGCCGTCTCCGCACCGGACTTCTCGCTCATCGGCGAAGTGTCGTTCAGCGGCTGGGGCGACGTCGGTTACATCACGATCACCATGATCGTCTTCACCCTGGTCCTGGCCGGCTTCTTCGACGCCATGGCCACCATCATCGGTGTCGGCTCCGAGGCGAACCTCGCCGACGACAAGGGCCGGATGCCGGGCCTCTCCAAGGCCCTGTTCATCGACGGCGCCGGCGGCGTCATCGGTGGCGTCGGCGGCGGCTCCGGCCAGACCGTCTTCGTCGAGTCCGCCACCGGCGTCGGCGAGGGTGCCCGTACGGGCCTGTCCTCCGTCGTCACCGGCGCCTTCTTCGCGGCCTGCCTCTTCTTCACCCCGGTCACCGCGATCGTCCCCGCCGAGGTCGCCTCCGCGGCCCTGGTCGTCATCGGCGCGATGATGATGCAGAACGCCAAGCACGTCGACTGGAGCGACCGTTCCGTCGCGATCCCGGTGTTCCTCACCGTGGTCCTGATGCCGTTCACGTACACCATCACCACGGGTGTCGCGGCCGGTGTCATCTCCTACGCCGTCATCAAGGTGGCGCAGGGCAAGGCACGCGAAGTGGGGGCCTTCATGTGGGGCCTCACCGCGATCTTCGTCGTGTACTTCGCGATCCATCCGATCGAGAGCTGGCTGGGCGTCGGCTGACGCCCGTACCGTCGCCCTCCACACATACCGAGGAGTTCGAGATGCTGGACATCGCCGAAGAGCTGAACCGGTGGGTCGAGCAGGGACGCGAGTTCGCCGTCGCCACCGTGGTGGCGGTCGGCGGCAGCGCGCCCCGGCAGCCCGGCGCCGCCCTCGCCGTCGACAGCGACGGCACGGCGATCGGATCGGTCTCCGGTGGATGTGTGGAGGGCGCGGTCTACGACCTGTGCCAACAGGCACTCGAAGACGGCGAGACCGTCGTCGAGCGCTTCGGATACAGCGACGAGGACGCCTTCGCCGTGGGTCTGACCTGCGGCGGTGTCATCGACATCCTCGTCACGCCGGTCCGCGGCGGGGTCTTCCCCGCCGCGCTGGCGGCCGCCGCCTCGGCGGAGGCGGCGGCCCTCGCCCGGATCGTCGACGGCCCCGCAGACCTGCGGGGCCGGGCGCTCCTGGTCCGCCCCGACGGATCGTACGAGGGCGGCCTCGGCGGCCACCCCGAGCTGGACCGCACCGCGGCTGGCGAGGCCCTCGCGATGCTGGACGCCGGCCGGACCGGCACCGTCGAGATCGGCGAGGACGGCAGCCGCTGCGGACAGCCGCTCACCCTCCTGGTCGAATCCTCCGTCCCCGCCCCCCGCATGATCGTCTTCGGCGCGATCGACTTCGCCTCCGCGCTGGTCAAGGTCGGCAAGTTCCTCGGCTACCACGTGACGGTCTGCGACGCCCGCCCGGTCTTCGCGACCCGTCCGCGCTTCCCCGACGCCGACGAGATCGTCGTCGAGTGGCCCCACCGCTATCTGGAGTCGACCGAGGTCGACGGCCGCACGGTCCTGTGCGTCCTGACCCACGACGCCAAGTTCGACGTCCCGCTCCTCGAAGCGGCCCTGAAGCTTCCCGTCGCCTACGTCGGCGCGATGGGCTCCCGCCGTACCCACGAGGACCGCAACAAGCGCCTGCGCGAGGTCGGCGTCACGGAACTCGAACTCTCCCGCCTGCGCTCCCCGATAGGCCTCGACCTCGGCGCCCGCACCCCGGAGGAGACGGCCCTGTCCATCGCCGCCGAGATCGTCGCCAACCGCCGCGGCGGCTCCGGCGCCTCCCTCACCGGCGCCCACACCCCGATCCACCACGACGGCCCGCGCGAACCCGATGGACGGATAGGTTCCGTCGCGTAGCCGAGGACGGTTGAGGCCGGTCGGACGGACGGTCGGACGGACGGACACCGGCCTTTCGGCGATCGTGGACCGCACGCCCGCCCGTTAGGGTCCGGAACATGGACATCCGTGACGTGGACATCCGTGACGTTGGCATCCGTGACGTGGCCATCCGTGACGTACCGGAAGCACATCTCGACCGTGCCCTCGACCTCGTGTACCTCGTCTTCCACCAGCGTCCCGACGAGGAGAAGCGCAAGCACCACCGCGAACTCCTGCTCCCCTGTGAACGGATCGGGGCGTACGACGGCGAGACGCTGGTCGGCTTCGTCGCCGCCCACCGCTTCGCCCTCTCCGTACCGGGCGGCGAACTGCCCTGTCCCGGCCTGACCTTCGTCTCCGTCGCCCCCACCCACCGGCGCCGCGGAGTACTCTCCGCCCTGCTCGCCGAGGTCTACCGCCGCTGCGCGGAGCGCGCCGTGCCGATCGCCGCGCTCTGGGCCTCCGAGGACGCCATCTACGGCCGGTTCGGCTTCGGGCCCGCCACCCAGGGCGCCACCGTCGAGATCGACTCCCGACGCCCCCTCGCCCTGCGCATCGACCCGGACGACCGCCCCCTGCGGCTGATCGACCCGGCCGACGCGCCCGCCGTCGTCGGTCCGTACCACGAGGCCACGCGCGCCCACCGGGCCGGCCGGATCGCGCGCGACGAGGAGCGCTGGAGCGGGGAGTGGCTGGTCGACGAGGACGAGGAGGACGACGAGCTCTCCCCGCCCCGGATCGTGGCCCTCGGCGAGCCGCTCGCCGGCTATGCCGTCTACCGCACCAGGAGCGGGAACGAGGAGACCGGCACCCCCGGCCTGGTACGCGTCGACGAGGTGGAGGCCGACACCCCAGCGGTCGCCGCCGCGCTCTGGCGCTACCTCGCCTCGATCGACCTCACCGGCACCGTCCGCGCCTGGGGCAGGCCGCTCGACGACCCGCTGCTCCTCTTCGCCGCGGACCGCGACCAGGTGAAGGTGACCGGGGTGTACCCCGCCCTGTGGCTGCGGCTGATCGACGTCCGCGCGGTGCTGACCGCGCGGAGCTGGGCCGCCCGGGCGGAGCTCGTCCTGGAGGTGCACGACAGCCGGATCCCGGCCAACTCCGGCCGTTTCCGCCTCACCGCGGATGCGGGCCGCGCACGGTACGAGCCCACCGCCGACCCGGCCGACCTCGCCCTCGACGTACGGGACCTCGGCGCCTGCTGTCTCGGCGGCACACGGGTCGTGGACCTGGTCGCCGCCGGCCTGGTGGAGGAGCACACCCCGGGCGCGGCCGAGGCGTTCGACGCGGC
Organism: Streptomyces sp. ISL-36; assembly: GCF_018614205.1. Classification (GTDB taxonomy): domain Bacteria; phylum Actinomycetota; class Actinomycetes; order Streptomycetales; family Streptomycetaceae; genus Streptomyces. The sequence goes on from NZ_JAGGOS010000027.1 coordinate 74,397, forward strand.
GCTGCGAACGGCCCGGCTCCCGCACACCGACGACGAGTTCTACTAGGTCGTCTCCGTAAAGTCTCGCCTGGCCCGCGATGCCCGGCACGCCCTCCCCCGTAGCCCTTACGGCACGGGAGGTGCCCCCACGCCGCGTTGCCGAAATGCCTTGCCCAAATGCTCAAGTAGCTCCGCTACGAGGGCATCCCGGCGCCTTGCGATCGCGCCCCCTGGGCCCTGTGGGCCTTGGGAGGCCCCATGCACCGGACGCCGCGCGCCCCGCCCTTCGGGCGGACGGCGATACTTTGCGGACGCCCCGATCTCCTCCCGAGGCGGCTCAGCCCCTGCGCAGGCCGTTCAGAAGGAGTTCGGCCAGCTGCTCGTACGCCTCCGCGTCCGCGAGTCCCGTCGCCGCCGCCACCTGGCGCTGCTGGATACGGACCATGACCGAGGCGATGACATCGGCCGCGAAGGTCACATGGACCTCGCGGAAGACGCCCGCGGTCACGCCCTCCTCGATCAACTGCTGCACCCGTCCCGCCGCCGCACGGGTGTTGCGTTCGTAGACCTCGGCGGCCGGTTCGAAGGCGGCCACGTCGTCGAAGAACCGGGGGGAGACGGGCGCCAGCTCCGCCGCGACCGCGCGCAGATACGCCGCCAGGCGTTCCGCCGGCTCCGACTCCGCCGCCAGGACCGCCTCGACCCGGGTGGTCGCGCGCCGGAAGAAGTGGACCACGGCCGCCCTGACGAGCTGCTCCTTGCTGCCGGCCAGTCCGTACAGGGTGCGCTTGGAGCAGCGCAGCCGGGCGGCGAGATCGTCCAGCGTCAGCTGGGCGAAGCCCTCGCCGACCAGGAGGGCCACCAGCTCCTCGAACAGGGCGGACCGGCGGGCCGCGCCGCGGCCCGTCAGCTTCGGAGCGTCAGCGGCTGAGGTCTCGATCACCCGAACAGTATGCCGGTCGACCCGTTCGGGGGGTTACGGGAGCCCCCTTCTGCGCTACTCTCAGCGGTACTGCCGTACCGCCTGCAGTACCGCTACAGCGGTGCTGAGTGTCACTGGAGTCGCCATGGATGTCGACCGCCTGCTTCCCACCCCCGAGGCGGCGGACCTCATCGCCCTCACCCGGGAGATCGCCGACAAGGAACTCTCTCCCCGCGTGAACGAGCACGAGGCCGCCGAGACGTACCCGGAAGGTCTGTTCACCACCCTCGGCGAGGCCGGGCTCCTCGGCCTCGCGTACCCCGAGGAGTTCGGCGGCGGAGGCCAGCCGTACGAGGTGTACCTGCAGGTCCTGGAGGAACTGGCGGCCCGCTGGGCAGCCGTCGCCGTCGCCACCAGCGTCCACACGCTCGCCTGCCACCCCCTGCACTCCTTCGGCACCCGGGAGCAGAAGGAACGCTGGCTGCCCGCGATGCTCGCCGGCGAGACCATCGGCGGCTACAGCCTCTCCGAGCCCCAGGCCGGCTCCGACGCCGCCGCGCTCTCGTGCAAGGCCGAGCGCACCGAGGACGGTTCGGCGTACCGGATCACCGGCAACAAGGCCTGGATCACCCACGGCGGCAAGGCCGGCTTCTACTCCCTGTTCGCCCGCACCGCCCCCGGCAGCCACGGCATCTCCTGCTTCCTCGCCCCCGGCGCCACGGACGGCCTCACCTTCGGCAAGCCGGAACGGAAGATGGGGCTCCAAGCCGTCCCGACCACCTCGGCCCACTGGGACGGCGCCCTCATCGACGCCGACCGGCTCCTCGGCGACGAGGGACAGGGCCTCCAGATCGCCTTCAGCGCGCTCGACTGCGGCCGCCTCGGCATCGCCGCCTGCGCCACGGGCCTTGCCCAGGCCGCCCTCGACACCGCCGTCGAGTACGCCAACGAGCGCACCACCTTCGGCCGGCGGATCGTCGACCACCAAGGGCTCGGCTTCCTCCTCGCCGACATGGCCGCCGCCGTCGACTCCGCCCGCGCCACCTACCTCGACGCGGCCCGCCGACGGGACCTCGGCCGCCCCTTCAGCCGCCAGGCCAGCGCCGCCAAACTCATCGCGACCGACGCCGCCATGAAGGTGACCACGGACGCGGTGCAGGTCCTCGGCGGGTACGGCTACACCCGTGACTTCCCCGTCGAGCGCTACATGCGCGAAGCGAAGATCATGCAGATCTTCGAGGGGACGAACCAGATCCAGCGGCTCGTCATCAGCCGCCAGCTCGCCCGCTGACCACCGCCCGACCTTCCTTCGCACGAGGAGTTCCATGGACATCGCCGGCTCCGCCGCGCTCGTCACCGGCGCCGCATCCGGCCTGGGTGCCGCCACCGCCGCCGCCCTCGCCGCCCGGGGCGCCACCGTCTACGGCCTGGACCTGGACAAGGCCGTCGCCGCGGCGGGCCCGCGGCCCGACGGCGTCACCCTGCTCGCGGCCGACGTCACCGAGGAAGGGCCGGTCCGCGAGGCCCTCGCCCGGATCGAGGCGGACGGCGCCGCGCTGCGCCTCGCCGTGAACTGCGCCGGGATCGCCCCCTCGGCCCGCATCCTGGGCCGCAAGGGCCCGCACGACCTCGACCTCTTCCGTACCGTCCTCAACGTCAACCTGCTCGGCACCTTCAACGTGATGCGCCTGGCCGCCGAGGCCATCGCCCGTCAGGAGCCGGACGAGAACGGCCAGCGCGGACTGGTGGTCAACACCGCCTCGATCGCGGCCTTCGAGGGCCAGGTCGGACAGATCGCCTACGCCGCCTCCAAGGCGGGCGTCGCCGGTATGACCGTCACCGCCGCCCGCGACCTCGCCCAGTTCGGCATCCGGGTCGTCACCATCGCCCCCGGCATCGTCGACACCCCGATGATGGCCGGATTCAGCGAGGAGATCCGGGCGGGCCTCGGCGCGAGCGTCACCTTCCCGCAGCGCCTGGCCCGCCCTGACGAGTACGCCCGGCTCGTCACGATGGTCACCGAGCACGACTATCTCAACGGCGAGACGATCCGGATGGACGGCGCCCTGCGGATGGCGGCGCGCTGACGTGGCCCATGGCTCCGCGCTGACCTGGCCCATGGCTCCGCGCTGACCTGGCTCCCGGGTCCGCGCTGACCGTGGCTCCCGTCCGCGCTGACCTGGCCCATGGCACCAAGTGCCGCCGTGCGAGGGGTCCGAGTGTTAGGTTCGGGGCATGAGCACCAACCCCGCAAAGCCCTCGATGCGTGACTCCCTCGTCGCGGCGGCCTTCGAGCTCTTCCTGGAGCGGGGGTACGAGCAGACCACCGTCGACGACATCGTCAGGACGGCGGGGGTCGGCCGGCGGTCCTTCTTCCGCTACTTCCCCTCCAAGGAGGACGTGGTCTTCCCCGACCACGAACAGTGCCTCGCCGACATGACCGAGTTCCTGGCGGCGAGCGGGGACGGCGACGACCCGATGGTCCGCGTCTGCGACGCGGCCCGGCTCGTCATGCGGATGTACGCCGAGAACCCCACCTTCTCCGTGCAGCGCTACCGCCTCACCCGCGAGGTAGCCGGCCTGCGCACGTACGAGCTCTCGGTCGTCTGGCGGTACGAGAAGACGCTCGGCGACTATCTGCGCACCCGCTTCGCCGACCGCCGCGATGGCACCCTGCGCGCCAACGTGGCCGCCGCCGCGGTCGTGGCCGCCCACAACCACGCGCTGCGGCACTGGCTGCGCTCGGGCGGCGAGGGCGACCCGCTGGCCGAGGTGGACCGGGCCCTGGAGTTCGTCCGCGAGACCTGGAGCCCGGAGGCGGGCCCCGGGGCCGGCGTCGGCGCCGCGGGCGAGGAGACCGAGGACGTCGTGGTGGTGATCACCAAGCGCTCCACCCCGATGTGGCGGGTGGTGCGCGAGGTGGAGTCGAGCCTCGGCGAGGGCTGAGGAGCGGCGTCAGGGTTCTCAGTATCTTCAATTGAGGGAACTGAGGTCTTTATTATATGGCACTCAGTGCCATATCTTTGCTCCATGCACGGTTGAGCCGCCGAGTGCAAGGAGAAGGCATCGTGTTCCACACGGGATCCACGGGACTGAGGAACGCAAGCGCCGTCCGGACCGAGGAATCGGCCGCCGGCGCCGAACTCTACTTCCAGCGCTGCCGCTGGTGCCACACCACGACGTTCCAGCGACTGCTCTGTCCGACCTGCGGGTCGACCGACCTCGCACCCGAGCGCAGCGAGGGCGAGGGCGTGATTTCCGTACGCCGCGGGGTCACCGCGGCCGACGCCGACCTGTGGCCGGTGCACATGACCGAGGGCTTCGTCGTACGGTGCCGGGTCGACGGGCCGCTGCACGCGGTACGCCCCGGCGTCCGGGTCAAGCTCGCCTCGGGCGGCGGGGCGCCGGGCCAGCCGGTCGTCCGGCTGTGCGAGGAGGTCCCGCTCGACGGCTGGATCTGACCCCGGACAGACGAGAACCGGCCCGGTGGCACAGAGTGCCACCGGGCCGGTTCTCGTCTGCTGATCGGCGACCGTTCGAAGGGCCCGCACCGACGGTGCGGGCCCACTCTTCCGGCGCACGGCAAGAGCTTGCGGGGAGTCCCTAGCGGGCGCCGATCTCGTCCGTCAGCTGCGGCAGTACGGCGAACAGGTCGCCGACCACGCCGTAGTCGACCAGGTCGAAGATCGGGGCCTCCGGGTCCTTGTTGACGGCCACGATCGTCTTCGAGGTCTGCATGCCGGCCCGGTGCTGGATCGCGCCGGAGATGCCCGCCGCGATATAGAGCTGCGGGGAGACCTGCTTGCCGGTCTGGCCGACCTGGTTGGAGTGGGGGTACCAGCCCGCGTCCACCGCGGCGCGCGAGGCGCCGACCGCCGCGCCGAGGGAGTCGGCGAGCGTCTCGACGACCCCGAAGCCCTCGGCCGCGCCGACACCACGTCCGCCGGAGACGACGATCGCGGACTCGGTCAGCTCGGGACGGCCGGTGGAGACGCGCGGGGTGCGCGAGACGACCTTCGCGGCGTTGCCGGTGAAGGCGACGGCCACGTTCTCGACCGTACCGGCGGCCGGGGCGGCCTCCGGGGCGGCGGAGTTGGGCTTGACCGTGATGACCGGGACGCCGTGCGAGACGGTCGACTTCACCTGGTACGAGGCGGCGAAGACGGACTGCGTCGCGACCGGGCCGCTGTCGCCGGCCTCCAGCTCCACGGCGTCGGTGATGAGGCCGGAGCCGAGACGCAGGGCGACGCGGGCGGCGACCTCCTTGCCCTCGCCGGAGGAGGTCACCAGGACGGCGGCGACGCCCTTGTCCTTCGCGATCTGGGTGAGCGCGTCGACCTTCGGCACGACGAGCTGCTCGGCGAACTCGGCGCCGTCCGCGACGTACACGGTGGCCGCGCCGTACTCGCCGGCGGTGGCGGCGATCGACGCCGCGGCCTCGCCGGCGCCGAGGACGACGGCCGAGGGCTCGCCGATGCGGCGGGCCAGCGTGAGGAGTTCGAGCGCCGGCTTGCGGACCGCACCGTCGGCGTGGTCCACGAGAACCAGGATCTCAGCCATGATTCATTGCTCCTGAAACGGTGAACGGTGAGCGGTCAGATGAACTTCTGCGAGGACAGGAACGCGGCCAGCTGCTTGCCGCCGTCGCCCTCGTCCGTGACGATCGTGCCCGCGGTACGGGCCGGGCGCGCGGTGACCTCGCCGACCTGGGTCCAGGACCCGGCCAGACCGACCTCGTCGGCGTCGATGCCGAGGTCGTCCAGGTCCAGCTCCTCGACCGGCTTCTTCTTGGCGGCCATGATCCCCTTGAAGGAGGGGTAACGCGCCTCGCCGGACTGGTCGGTGACCGAGACGACGGCCGGCAGCGGGGCCTCCAGAAGCTCGGTGGCGGCGTCGCCGTCCCGACGGCCCTTCACGAGGTCGTCCTCCACCGAGACCTCGGACAGCAGCGTCACCTGGGGCAGGTTCAGCCGCTCGGCGAGGAGCGCCGGCAGCACGCCCATGGTGCCGTCGGTCGACGCCATGCCGCAGATGACCAGGTCGAAACCGGTCTTCTCCAGCGCCTTGGCGACGATCGCGGAGGTGCCGATGACGTCGCTGCCGTGGATGTCCTCGTCGTTGACGTGGACGGCCTTGTCGGCGCCCATGGACAGCGCCTTGCGCAGGGCGTCCTTCGCGTCGTCCGGGCCGACGGTGACGACGGTGACCTCGGCGTCGTCGGACTCCTCGGAGATGCGCAGCGCCTGCTCGACGGCGTACTCGTCGAGCTCCGAGAGGAGGCCGTCGACCTCGTCACGGTCGACGGTCAGGTCGTCGGCGAAGCCGCGGTCGCCGGTCGCGTCGGGTACGTACTTCACACAGACTGCGATCCTCAGGGTCACGGCCTGGCTCCTTTCAAGTGACGGAAAGTCAAGTGACGGTCGGATGACGTCGATTACGGGAGGTTGCGGGCCATGACGATGCGCTGGACCTGGTTG
>NZ_JAGGOS010000028.1:0-152 GCF_018614205.1 Streptomyces sp. ISL-36
AGCCCCCGCCGTCCGCCACGGCTCCCGCCGACGCCGGACGCCACCCGCTCCTCATCGGCGCGGGCGCCCGCGTCTCGGGCGGCCCGATGCCGAAGCCACCGACGCCCGGGGCGACCCCGCCCGCCCCCCGTACCGGGGAGCCGGTGCCCGCG
>NZ_JAGGOS010000028.1:324-50894 GCF_018614205.1 Streptomyces sp. ISL-36
CCCCCGAGCGGGGAAGCCGGAGTCCGCCCACGACACCGGGGAGCGGGGATCGGTGGGCGTCGCCGGGGAGCCGAGGTCGGCCCGCGACGCCGTGAAGGCGGAGCCGACGCGCCCCATCGGGACGGCGAGGCCCCACGACGCCGTGAAGCCGGAGTCCGCCCGGGCGGGCCGGGCTTCACTGTCCGCCGGGGCCGTCCGGGCTTCGGAGGCCGGAGGGCCCGCCGGGTCCGCGGCCGGCCCCACGGGCCGGATCGGCGAGGCCGACCGGGCCCGCGCCCGGGTCGCTCTCGCGCAGGCCGCTCTGCTGTCCGCGCTCGTCGCCGGGACGCCCGCGCCCGAGGGGTTCGACACGCGGCGGCTCGGTGTGCAGAGCCGGGCGCTGGCGGCCAAGCGGGCCGGGGTGATCGCCAAGATCGCCCCTGAGCTCCCCGAGATCCTCGGCGACGGCTACCGGCCCGCGTTCCTCGCGTACGCCAAGTCCCGCCCCATGTCCGGCGGTTACCGCCGCGACGCCCTCGACTTCGTCGAGCACCTGCTCATCGCCGGGCGGCCCGAGGACCCCGACGCCCGCCGTCGGCTCACCCACTGGTGGCAGGACCGGGCGGGCGCGCGCCCGCCGGGCCGGGCCACCCGTCTCGTCCGTGCCGCCCGCGCCGTACTCGTCAGGAGGTGACGGGGCCATGAACACGCTCGCCGTTCTCTTCTACCTGGCCGGTGCCGCCTGCGCCGTCCTTCTGATCGTCAAGGTCTCCCGCACCCGGGCCGGCGCCGGCGGTCCCCTCCACGACCGCCATGAGGCCGCCTTCCTGAACGGCGGCCCCGCCCGGGTCGTCGACGCGGCGCTCGCCGCGCTCCAGGCCGACGGCCGGATCGCGATCGGCGGCCCGGGCATCGTCGCCGTCCTCCGCCCCACGGCCCACGACCCCGTCGAACGCGCCGTCCTGCAGCAGCACGCGGCCGCCCCGCACGGCGCGCTGCACCACCTTCGTCTGATGGTGATGCGTCACCCGGCCGTCCAGGAGGTCGGCGACGCGCTGGCGGCGCGGGGGCTCATCGTCACGCCCTCCGCCCGGCGCTCGGTGCTCCGCTGGAGCGCGGGCCTGGGAATCTCCTCCCTCGTGCTGGTCCCCGTCTCCCTCTTCCTGACGGTCCTGGACCTCGCGGGGGCGGATGCCGGCGACCTGCCGGTCCCGTTCATCCTCAAGGTGCTGCCCGCACTGCTGGGCGCCGGAATCACCGCCGTGGTGTGCGGTTCGATCGCCTCGGGCCGGGTCACCCCTGCGGGCCGCCACGCCGTCGCCGTGTACGGCCGGGCGTACGGCCATCTCGCCGACGCGGGCCATCTGGTCGCGCTGCACGGGCTGCGGGCCCTGCCGGACCTGATCCTGCGGGAGCAGTTGCTGGCGGCGGCCCGGGTGTACGCGCCCCGGCGCCGGGGCGGTGGCGGTGGCCGGCCCACCTACACCGCCGACACCGCCGGACTCGTCGCCGTGTGGTGCGCGGCCGGTGCGGACGGCGGGAGTGGCGGAGGCGGCTGCGGCAGCAGCGGAGGAGGCGGAGGCGGAGGCGGCTGCTCCGCCGGCTCCTGTTCCGGTGGCGGCTCCAGCTGTGGTTCCTCCGGAGGCGGCGGGGGCTCCAGCTGTTCGAGCTCCGGCGGGTCCAGCGGAAGCTCCTGTTCCAGCAGCAGCGGTTCGAGCTGTTCCAGCTCCAGCTCAAGCTCCTGACGGCGCATCGGGGGCATTGCTCCCGACACCCCTCGGCGGTCCTTGCACAAGGGCGGCGCTCCTGTCGACGATCCTTCCGTCCGTCTTCGTACGAAGGGAAGTGGCGATGAGAACGCTCGCGCTGTTCGGGGCCGCCGGGTCGATGGTGCTGTCCTCGCTCGCCGCCGCACCCGCCACGGCCGCCCCGGACGTCCCGCCCGCCGAGGAGCGGGGCACTCTGACCGCCGCCCGCCGGGCGGCCGCCGAGGGCATCGACTTCACCACCTGCCCGGCGGCGGAGCAGCTGCCGCCGTCCGTCCTGTGCGGCACGGTCCGGGTCCCCCTCGACTACGCGGACCCCGACGGCACCCGGATCGCGCTCACCGTCAGCCGGATCAAGGCCTCGGGGCCGGCCGGGAGCCGTCAGGGCGCGCTCGTGTACAACCCCGGCGGCCCCGGCGCCTCCTCGACGTCCTTCCCGACGGCGGCGCAACTCCCCGCCTGGAAGCGGATCGCGGCCGCGTACGACCTGGTGGGCTACGCCCCGCGCGGTGTGGGCCGCTCCGCCCCCGTGTCCTGCCAGGACCCCGCCGACCGCGCCAAGGGCCCCACACTCGCTCCCACGGAGCCCTCGGAGGTCTTCAAGCAGGAGCGGATCGCCCGCGCGAAGACGTACGCGCTGGGCTGCGCGCAGCGCACGGGCGCGGCCCTGCGGCACTACCACTCGCTCAACAACGCGCGCGATCTCGAAGTGCTGCGCGCGGCCCTGGGCGAGCCGAAACTGACGTACATGGGAGCCTCGTACGGCACCTACTTCGGCGCGCTGTACGCGACGCTCTTCCCGCAGCGCGTGCGCCGGATGGTCTTCGACGCGCCCGTCCATCCCGCGCCGCGGCAGATCTGGTACGTCAACAACCTCGACCAGTCGCTCGCCTTCGAGCGCCGCTGGGCCGACTTCCGCACCTGGGTCGCCAAGCACGACAAGGTGTACGGCCTGGGCAGCACGGCGGAGGAGGTGCGGCAGAGCTACGAGAAGGTCCGCGTCGGGCTCGCGGCGCGGCCGGCGGGCGGCAAGGTGGGCCCGGGGCAGTTGCACGCGGCGATGCTGCAGGCCGGTTACCACGACGGTTACTGGGCGCTGCGGGCCACGGCACTCTCCCGGTACCTGAAGGGGGACCCGAAGCCGCTGATCGAACAGGCGGCCCCGGCATCGGCGTCGGCACCGGCGTCGGAGCCGTCCGTACCGGAGCCGTCCGTACCGGACGGCGAGGACCCGGGCAACGGGACGGCGGTCTACACGGCGGTGGAGTGCAACGACGCTCCCTGGCCGGAGGACTTCGCGGTCTGGGACCGGGACAACACCCGGCTGGCGAAGCTCGCCCCGTTCGAGACGTGGGACAACGTCTGGACGAATCTCCCCTGCGCCTACTGGAAGGCGCCCCGGCAGAAGCCGCTGGACGTGCGGACCGGTCCCGGCGTGCTGCCGCCGGTGCTCATCCTGGCCGCCGAGCGCGACGCGGCCACCCCGTACGAGGGAGCGCTGGAGCTGCAGCGACGGCTGTCCGGGTCGGCCCTGGTGACCGAGCGGGACGCCGGTACGCACGGCATCGGCGGTGGGGCGAACGCCTGCGTCAACGGACACCTGGAGAAGTACCTGCTGACCGGTGCGGTCCCCGGAAGGACGCCGGTGCGGCGCGCGTCGTGCGCGCCGCACCCGGAGCCGGACCCGGTGTCGCTGGAGCGGCGGTCGGGGCTCCCGCCCGCCGTCTGATCTTCCGGGTCAAGGGGTGAGGGCCCGGCTGGGCGCCGGGCCGTCACCAGGTTCGTACGGCCGTCAGGCCAGGCCGGCCACGAGCTCCGCGACGGAGCGACGGCGGCCGGTGTAGAAGGGGACCTCCTCGCGGACGTGCATCCGCGCCTCGGACGCGCGCAGGTGGCGCATGAGGTCGACGATGCGGTGCAGCTCGTCGGCCTCGAAGGCGAGGAGCCACTCGTAGTCGCCGAGCGAGAACGAGGCGACCGTGTTGGCGCGGACGTCGGGGAAGCCCCGCGCCATCTTGCCGTGGTCGGCGAGCATGCGGCGGCGGTCCTCGTCCGGCAGCAGGTACCAGTCGTAGGAGCGCACGAAGGGGTAGACGCTCACGTAGTCGCGGGGCGTCTCGTCGGCCAGGAAGGCCGGGACGTGCGACTTGTTGAACTCGGCGGGGCGGTGCAGCGCCATGTTGGACCAGACCGGTTCGAGGGCGCGGCCCAGCTTGGTGCGGCGGAAGAGGTTGTACGCCTCCTGGAGCTCGTCGCTCGTCTCGGCGTGCCACCAGATCATGACATCGGCGTCGGCGCGCAGACCGGAGAGGTCGTACGTGCCACGGATGGTGATGTCCTTGGCCGCGAGCTGGTCGAACAGCTCCTGGACCTCGTCGGCGTAGCCGGCGCGGTCGTCGGGCAGGTTGTCGCGCAGCTTGAACACGGACCACAGGGTGTAGCGGATGACCTCGTTGAGGTCCTTCGCCTTCTTACCGGCGTTCGGGATCTTTTCGGGCGCACTCATACGCCTATTCTCGCCCGTCACGGACAGTGCCCCGCACCAGGGTCCACCGTTTTCGACGTGGCGATGATCTCGTCGGCGATCTCGTCGGCGATCTCCTCGGTGATTCCCGAGGTGATCTCCTCGGTGATCTCCTCGGTGATCTCGTCGGCCGCGCGGTGGCCGGAGGCGATGCAGGCGGGGATGCCGACGCCGTCGTACACCGCTCCGGCGAGGCGCAGCCCGGGCAGTTCGGCGACCGCCTCGCGGATGCGGGCGACCCGGCCGAGATGGCCGACGGGGTACTGCGGCAGGCCGCCGATCCAGCGGGTGACGGTGGTGGCCACGGGCCGGGCGGTCAGCCCGGCCGCCGCACCTAGGTCCTTCAGCGACGCCTCGACGAGGTCGGCGTCGTCGCGGTGGATCTGCTCCTCCTCGCCGTAGCGGCCGACGGAGGTGCGCAGGACGAAGAGATCGGGGGCCGCGTCGGCGACCCACCGCCACTTCTGGCTGGAGAACGTGGACGCCTTGATGGTGTGCCCGTCGACGGGCGGCACCAGGAACCCGGATCCGGGCAGCCCCTGGATGTCGGCGCGCCGGAAGGCGAGGGTGATCAGCGCCATCGAGGCGTACTCGACGGCCCCGAGCTCGGCGGAGGCGGCCGGCGCCTCGTCGGCGAGGAGCTCGGCGGCGGACCAGGCGGGGGTGGCGACGACGACACCGTCGGCGTGGAAGGTCCGCCCGGGCGTGACGACCTGCCACGGCGTGCGGGACGCCCCGCCGTCGTGCGGCGCGAGGCGGCGGAGTTCGGTGACCGGGGCGTGGACCAGGATCTCGCCGCCCGCCGCGCGGATCGCGTCCGCGACGGCGCCGGGCAGGGTGCCGACGCCGCCGTCGATGCCCATGAAGGCGGAGCCGCCGAGGCCGGTGGCGGTGCCGGCGGCGTCGGCCGGGGTCGCCGCACCGGCCTGTTGTACGGCGCGGACTGCGGCGCTGAGCGTCGGGTGGGTGCGGGCGGCGTCGAAGAGCTTGGGAACGGCGGCGCGCAGGGAGATCCGGTACGCGTCTCCGGCGTACACGCCGCCGAGCAGCGGCTCCACCAGCCGGTCGACGACCTCACGGCCCATCCGGTCGGCGACGTACGCGCCGATGGCGATGTCGTCGCCGATCTCGGTCGGCGGGAGTTCACGGTCCTGCCCGACCCGGCGCACGCCCTCGTCAGAGAGGAGCCCGCCGACCGTTTCCCCGTCCGCGGGTACGCCCATCACATGGCCCTTGGGCATGGGGACCAGCGCTCCCCGCGACCATACGGAGGCGGTGGTGGTGGCCGGTGGCTGGAGGCGGTCGCCGATGCCGACGGCCCGGGCGAGCGCGACCGCTTCGGGGCGCCGGGCGAGCAGCGACTCCGCGCCGAGGTCGACGGGGGCGCCGGCGATCTCGCCGGCGAGCAGCTTGCCGCCGATCCGGTCGCCGCCTTCGAGGAGAGTCACCCGCACGCCGGCCGTGACCAGCCGGTGGGCGGCGGCGAGTCCGGCGATCCCGCCTCCGACGACGACGACGTGTGCCGGCGCCCGCCCCGAAACGTGTGCTCGTTCCTGCCCCGATGCCCCGGCCGTGGTGTCCGCGTTCATGACCCCACTCTCTCAAACCCGTTCCGAGGCCAGAACGTGACCGCTTCGCGATCGCCCGGCGGCAACCGCGCCACCGCCCCGTACGTCGAACGGACAACACTCACCACCACCCCCGGGGGGACTCACATGCGTGGAGCGCGAAGGGTGGCCGCCGTGCTGCTGACGGCCTCGCTGGCACTGGCCGGCTGCGCCGCGGCGGACAGCGGCGACATCGCGGAGAGAAGCCTGACCGACGCCAAGGGAGCCGAGCGGGCCGAGGGGGCCGAGGGCGCGGCGGACAGCGGGTACGAACAGACGGCGCCGGACGCGGTGAAGGGCCCGGGCGCGGCGGCGAAGAGCCCGGACGCGGACAAGGGGAAGTCCGCCGCGCCGCAGCAGCACGTCATCCGTACCGCCGAGCTCTTCGTGGAGGTCGAGGACGCGTCCAAGGCGCTGGCCACCGCCCGCCGGGTCACCGCGGGCGCGGGCGGTCAGGTGTCCAACGAGTCGACCGAGCGGGTCGACGACACGCACGTGACCTCGCGGATCGTGCTGCGGGTGCCGCAGGAGCGGTACGAGTCGGTGCTGGGGGAACTGTCGGGCACCGGCAAGCTGCTGTCCCGCACGGCGGACGCCAAGGACGTCACCGAGCAGGTGGTGGACGTGGAGAGCCGGATCGCCACCCAGCGGGCGAGCGTCGCACGCGTGCGGGCGCTGATGGACCGGGCGACGAAGCTGAGCGATGTGGTCACCCTGGAGGGGGAGTTGAGCCGCCGCCAGGCGGACCTGGAGTCGCTGCTGGCCCAGCAGGCCTCGCTGAAGGACCGTACCTCCCTGTCGACCATCACCCTCGAACTCACCGAGAAGGAGAAGGAGAAGGCGGCGGGGAAGGACGACCGTCCCGGCCTCCTCGACGCGCTCGCGGGCGGCTGGGACGCGCTGGTGACGGCGCTCGCCTGGGTGGCGATCGTGCTGGCGGCGGTCGCGCCGTGGCTGGCGGTGGCCGTGGTCCTGTACGTGGTGTGGCGCCGGCTGCTCCGGCCGCGCCTGCGCCGCCGGGCCGCCGCCGCCCCGAACGCGGCCCCGACCCCGGACACGGGGACAGGAACGGCCGCGTCCCCGGCCCCTGTCCCGGCGCCCGCCTCGGGACCTGACGCACCTTCGGCGCAGCGGCGGGACTGAACGAGCGGCGCCACGTAGCGTGTTCGTATGAGTGAACGACTGGTGGTCATCGGCGGCGATGCGGCGGGCATGTCCGCCGCATCGCAGGCGCGCAGGCTCAAGAAGCCCGGGGAACTGGAGATCGTCGCCTTCGAACGCGGCCACTTCGCCTCGTTCTCGGCCTGCGGCATCCCGTACTGGGTCGGCGGCGACGTCGCCGAACGCGACGAGCTGATCGCGCGCACCCCCGAGGAGCACCGAGCGCGGGACATCGATCTGCGGATGCGGACCGAGGTCACCGAGGTGGACGTCGACGGGCAGCGGGTCCGCACCCGGGACCTGGAGTCGGGCGAGGAGGCGTGGACGGGCTTCGACAAGCTGGTGATCGCGACCGGCGCCCGTCCGCTGCGGCCGCCGCTGCCGGGGATCGACGCCCCGGGGGTGCACGGGGTGCAGACCCTGGACGACGGACAGGCGCTGCTCGATTCGCTGCGGCGTACCAAGGGCCGGCGGGCGGTGGTGGTGGGCGCCGGGTACATCGGCGTCGAGATGGCCGAGGCGCTCCTGAACCGCGGCTACGAGGTGACCGTTCTCAACCGGAGCGAGCAGCCGATGGCGACGCTCGACCCGGACATGGGCCGGCTGGTCCACCGGGCGATGGACGGCCTCGGCATCACCACGGTCGGCTCGTCGGCCGTCACCCGGATCCTCACCGGTGAGGACGGCCGGGTCCGGGCGGTGGGGACGGACGACGCCGAGTACCCGGCGGACGTGGTGATCCTCGGGACGGGCGTGGTGCCGGAGACGGCCCTCGCGCGGGCGGCCGGGCTGCCGCTGGGGGTGTACGGGGGGCTGCTGACCGATCTCGCGATGCGGGTGCGGGGCCAGGAGAACATCTGGGCGGGCGGGGACTGCGTCGAGGTCCTCGACCTGGTCTCGGGCCGCGAGCGCCATATCGCGCTGGGCACGCACGCCAACAAGCACGGGCAGGTCATCGGTGCGAACGTGGGCGGCGGCTATGCCACGTTCCCGGGGGTCGTCGGTACGGCGGTGTCGAAGGTGTGCGCCCTGGAGATCGCCCGGACGGGGCTGCGCGAGAAGGACGCCCGCGAGGTCGGACTCTCGTACGTGACGGTGACGGTGGAGTCGACCAGTCGGGCGGGCTACTACCCCGGGGCGGCTCCGATGACGGTGAAGATGCTGGCCGAGCGCCGGACGGGCCGGCTGCTCGGCGTGCAGATCGTCGGGCAGGAGGGTGCGGCGAAGCGGGTGGACATCGCGGCAGTGGCCCTGACGGCGGGGATGACGGTGGAGCAGATGACGGCCCTGGACCTGGGCTACGCCCCGCCGTTCTCGCCGGTGTGGGACCCGGTGCTCGTGGCGGCGCGGAAGGCGTTGTCGGCCGTTCGGGCGGCCGGCTGACCCGGCCGGACCAGTGACCCGTGGTGACGGTTTGCGCGCGTTTCGTCACCGTGGGTCACTGGCCCCATGATCCGACACACAGTGCGCGCGCTCTGCGCCGCCTCACTCGTCATCGCACCGCTCGCCCTGAGCACGCCCGCCCACGCCGCGACCGCGTGCACGGTCAACGGCATGCCCCGCCCGGACGGAGACGTGAACGGCACGCCCGGCGACGACTACATCCGGTGTTCGTCGGTGGACCCGGAAGACACGGTCGACGGCCTCGGCGGCGCCGACACGTTCGTCCTCACCGGCCCGGTCGGCGGCACGGTCGCCGGCGGCCTCGGCCGGGACTACTTCGAGGTCACGTCGTCCGGCTCGGTCTCCGGCGTCCTCGGCGGCGGCCCCGACGCCGACTACTTCGCCTTGACCGGCCCCGTCACGGCCGGCGGTCAGGTGTACGGCGACACCGGCAACGACTACTTCCGGGTGGCCGCGAACGGCGGCTTCATCGACGCGGGCCCCGGCACCGACGTCTGCCGGGTCACCGGCAACCCGCCCGTCAACTGCGAGTTCTGACGCACCCGGCCGGTGCTCGCCACCGCGATCGGCGGCGAGCACCGGTGGTGAGCACCGGTGGCGTCAGACCGCCGTGCGCGTGTGGACGTACTCCACCAGACGCGTGAGCGCGTCCGGATCGGTCGTCGGCAGCACCCCGTGACCGAGATTGAAGACGTGCCCGTCGAGGCCCTTCGCGGCGGCCAGGACCTCGTCCGTCCTGGCCTCCACGGCCTCCCGCGTGGAGAAGAGCACGGCCGGGTCGAGGTTGCCCTGGAGCGCCTTGCCGGGACCGACGCGACGGGCGGCCTCGTCCAGCGGGACGCGCCAGTCGACGCCGACGACGTCCGCGCCCGCCTCGCCCATGAGGCCGAGCAGCTCACCCGTACCGACACCGAAGTGGATGCGCGGGACGCCCGAGGAGGCGACCGCGTCGAAGACCTTCGTGGAGGCGGGCATCACCGAGCGGCGGTAGTCGGCCGGCGCCAGGGCGCCCACCCAGGAGTCGAAGAGCTGGACGGCGGAGACGCCGGCCTCGATCTGGACCTTGAGGAAGGCCGAGGTGATCTCGGCGAGGCGGTCGAGCAGATCGGCCCACAGCTGCGGGTCGCCGTACATCAGCGCCTTGGTGTGCTCGTGGTTGCGGGACGGGCCGCCCTCCACGAGGTAGCTCGCGAGGGTGAAAGGTGCCCCGGCGAAGCCGATGAGCGGCGTGGAGCCCAGCTCGCCGGTGAGCATCCCGATGGCCTCGGTGACGTACGAGACGTCGTCAGGGGTCAGGTCGCGCAGCCGGTCCAGGTCGGCGCGGGTGCGGATCGGCTCGGCGACGACCGGGCCGACGCCGGGCTTGATGTCGAGGTCGATGCCGATGGCCTTGAGCGGGACGACGATGTCGCTGAAGAAGATCGCCGCGTCCACCTTGTGGCGGCGTACGGGCTGCAGCGTGATCTCGGTGACCAGCTCGGGCCGCATGCAGGACTCGAGCATCGGGATGCCCTCGCGGACCTTCAGGTACTCGGGCAGCGAGCGCCCGGCCTGCCGCATGAACCAGACCGGCGTGTGGGGCACGGGCTCCCGCCTGCACGCCTTGAGGAACGGGGAGTCGTACGTCTGCGCTGGCGGCTGGGTCCGCTGGCCCGAGGGGCTGTCGTTGGCACTCACGCCCAGAATCTTCGCATGCGCCGAAAGCCGCTCGCCCGGGCCGGGTGTCCCTCCCTGCGCGAGGCCCCCGTTCCGCCTACTCTTCCCCGCATGGCTGCGGCTCAGGGACATTTTTCCGATCATTCCGACGGCGACGGAGGGGCGGGCGACACGGCGGGCACCACCTCGAACGGCACGGAGGCGAACCCGGTGCCGCCCGCTTTCCGGCGGGCGGTCGAGGCACTGCGTGCGGCCCGGCCGCGGCCGGAGATCGAGATCGATCCGACCCGGCCGCCGCAGCGGCTCGCGCCGTACGCGTACGCGCTGGAGGCGGCCGTCGTCGAGGGCGAGGAGGACCTGGCCGACGGCCGGCTCGTCCTGCTGCACGACCCGGCCGGGCACGACGCCTGGAAGGGCACGTTCCGGCTGGTGACGCTGGTCCGGGCGGAGCTGGAGCCCGAGATGGCGGCGGACCCGCTGCTTCCGGAGGTCTGCTGGTCCTGGCTGACGGGCGCCCTGGAGGCGCGCGGTCTCGGGTACGGGGAGGCGAGCGGCACCGTCACGCAGGCGGGTTCGCACTACTTCGGCGGGCTCGCCGAGCGGCGCCCCGCGACCCAGATCGAGATCCGTGCGTCCTGGACCCCTCAGGAGGGGCCGGCGGGCACGCCGGACACCGCGGGGCACCTGGCGGCCTGGTGCGACCTGCTCTGCCAGATCGCCGGCCTGCCGCCGTCCCCGCCCGACCCGGGGGCGGGCACGACCTCGGGCGCGGGGGTCGTGTCGCTGCCCCAGCGCAGAGGGCCGCAGCAGCCTTAGGCCGTGTCCGGGGCGGGCCGACGGGCCGTTCCGGGGCCGGTTGCGAGGCCGTTCCGGGGCTGGTTCGGGGCGGTTTCGGGGCGGTTTCGGGTGCCACCCGGACGGAGGCTCACTCGTAGGATGATCGATCGCGTGTCCGAATTGCCCGAATTGTTACTCACTAAATCGTGATCTTTCCCTAAAGGCGGGCGCCCGAGCTGCCGAAGAGGTCAATGACCCCTTCACCGCACGGGTCGCCCCCGGCTTCTTCCCCGAGCCGGCTCCGTCCCGCATCTCCCCAGGAGGCCGTGTGTCCGTTCTCCTCGAGCAGCCCGCAAGCCTGGTCGCCTACCGTCCGAACAAGCCGACCGCCATGGTCGTCGTGGCCGACCCGCGCGTCCGCTCCACCGTCACCCGCCACCTGTGGGCCCTTGGAGTACGAGACGTCATCGAGGCGTCGTCCATCGCGGAGGCCCGCCCCCGCGTCGCCACCCCCCGCGACATCTGCGTGGCCGACGTCCACCTCCCCGACGGCAGCGGCCTCACGCTGCTGTCCGAGACTCGCGCGGCGGGCTGGCCCAACGGCCTCGCCCTCTCCGCGGCCGACGACATCGGCGCCGTACGCAACGCCCTGGCCGGCGGCGTCAAGGGCTATGTCGTCACCGGTACGCGTACGAACATCGGGCATCCCACCCGCCCCGGCGCCGCCCCCATCGGCGCCGCGGCCGCCCGCCTCGGCCACCGCCGCCCCCCGGGTGCCCCGAGCCACCCGGGCGGCTACCGCGAGCTCTCCGGCCGTGAGGTCGAGGTGCTCCGGCTGGTCGCCGAAGGCCAGTCGAACAAGGCCATCGGCGTCTCGATGGGCCTGTCCGCCCTGACCGTGAAGAGCCACCTCGCCCGGATCGCCCGCAAACTGGGCACCGGCGACCGGGCCGGCATGGTCGCGGTGGCGCTGCGCACCGGGATCATCCACTGAACCGGACGGCTCCCTGACCGCCCGCGAGAGGATCGGCGCCTGCCGACGGAACGTTTCCGTCGGCAGGCGCTTCCCGTTCACCGCCACCGCCGGTCCCTGCGCCCCGCCCTGACTGCCGCGGGTCGACCCGCCTCCCTCCGGCGCGGCGTAGTGTTGATGACGCACCGACATCGGAGGTGCCTGCCTCGCTCGTCGAGGAGGGTCTGCGATCATGACCACCCCACAGCAGCCCCGGTGGGGGCCATGGCGTCGTCCGTCCGACACGCCCCGCGAGAAGCCCCGCAAGTGGATCTGGATCTCCGCGCTCGCCATCGTCGCCCTGGTCCTCGGGATAGCCCTCGGCTCGCTCGGCGGCGATGACGATGGCACGCCGCCGCCCGGACCGGTTCCGCCGCCGGTGTCCGAGCCCGGCACCCCGTCACCGCGTGAACCGGCCACGACCGCTCCGCAGCCCCCGGCGCCCGAGACTCCCCGCCCCACCGACAACGAGCGGACCCGGGAGCAGCGTGACCTCATCGATTTCAAGCTGGACGACCGGTCCGCATCCGGATTCAAGAACATCTGGGTCACCTGGACGATCACCAACCACAGCTCGGAGAAGTCGGACTACACCTGGGACTGGGAAGCCGTGGCGCCGAACGGAGTGCGGGTCGCCGACTCCACCGAGCACGAGTTCAACGTCCAGCCCGGGCAGACCGTGAAAGGCGACTTCTTCACCACCCTGGACACCACCGACGTGAAGCTCAACATCACCAGCTTCGACCGGACCGCGTCCCCCTGAAGCGACCGGGCCGCGGCACGTCGAGGGCATGAGGCCCCGCGAAGCAGTACGAATCCGCGAGCGCCACCGAGAATAGTTTTCGCAGGTCAGCAGCGCCTTCTGGCAACAGTTCAAGTAAGCCGTCCGTCCGGGCAGATACCCTTGACACGTGACCGACGCCCAAGAGACCGCAGCAGACACAGCACTGCGAACCACCGGGGGCGCTCCCCCGGACGACGACGTCCCTGCGAATGGGCTGCCGATCCCGCTGCTGGAGCCCCGTGAGGGCATCCCGCCGGTGGTCGCGACAGACGACGCGCTGCGGGAAGTCATCGCCGCCTTCGCCGCCGGCCGCGGCCCCGTCGCCGTCGACGCCGAGCGCGCTTCCGGCTACCGCTACGGCCAGCGCGCCTATCTCGTCCAGCTCCGCCGTGAGGGCGCCGGTACCGCGCTCGTCGACCCGGTGGGGTGCCCGGATCTGTCCGGGCTCGGCGAGGCGCTCGCCGGGGCCGAGTGGATCCTGCACGCGGCGACCCAGGACCTGCCCTGTCTGCGCGACATAGGCATGGTGCCGACGCGGCTGTTCGACACCGAGCTCGCCGGCCGGCTCGCGGGCTTCCCCCGCGTCGGGCTCGGGGCGATGGTCGAGTCCGTCCTCGGCTACGCCCTGGAGAAGGGCCACTCGGCCGTGGACTGGTCCACCCGTCCGCTGCCCGAGCCCTGGCTCCGGTACGCCGCGCTGGACGTCGAGCTCCTCGTCGACCTGCGTGACGCACTGGAGAAGGAGCTCGACCGGCAGGGCAAGCTGGAGTGGGCCCACGAGGAGTTCGACGCCATCGCCGCGGCGCCGCCCACGCCGCCGCGCAAGGATCCGTGGCGGCGCACGTCCGGCATGCACAAGGTGCGGCGCCGTCGCCAGATGGCGGTCGTACGGGAGCTGTGGACGGCGCGCGACCGGATCGCCCAGAAGCGTGACGTCTCACCGGGCAAGGTGCTGAGCGACGCGGCGATCGTGGAGGCGGCGCTCGCGGTGCCGTCGAACGTGGCGGCCTTGACGGCGCTGCCGGGCTTCGGTCACCGCATGGGCCGGCGTCAGCTGGAGCAGTGGCAGGCGGCCGTCGACCGCGCGAAGGCGCTCCCCGACGTCGAGCTGCCTCAGCCGGGCCAGCCGATCGCGGGCCCGCCCCCGCCGCGCGCCTGGGCGGACAAGGACCCGGTGGCCGCCGCCCGCCTGTCGGCGGCGCGCACCGCCATCTCGGCCCTCGCCGAGGAGCTGAACCTGCCCCAGGAGAACCTGATCACCCCGGACACGGTCCGCCGGGTCTGCTGGGAGCCGCCGGCCCCGGCGACCCCGGAGACGGTCGCGGAGGCCCTCACGGGCTGCGGCGCCCGCCGCTGGCAGGTGGAGCTGGTGACCCCGCTCCTGCTGACGGCCCTGTCGGCGACGGCGTAGCGAGCCGGCCCCCGCATGGAGCACCTTGTCGAAGCCCCCGGCACCCCTGCCGGGGGCTTTCGCGTACCTCTTTCCGGGTGTGACCTTCGCCGCTCCGCCCCCAGGGGCTGGGCAGCTTGGTTACCCGCAAGTAGCATGGTCCCAGCAAGCGCGCGCTTAGGTGTGCGCGCAGCAGCAGTGCAGTGCCATCCCGCACCTGGAGGAGAGCCATCGTGCCTCGTACCGTCAGGGACGTCGTCTTCGTCGACGGCGTCCGCACCCCGTTCGGCAAGGCGGGCCCGAAGGGCATCTACCACGAGACCCGCGCCGACGATCTCGTCGTGAAGGCCATCCGGGAGCTGCTGCGCCGCAACCCCGGCCTCGACCCCGCGAAGATCGACGAGGTCGCCATCGCCGCGACCACGCAGATCGGTGACCAGGGTCTGACCCTCGGCCGCACCGCCGGCATCCTCGCCGGACTGCCGCAGTCCGTCCCGGGCTACTCCATCGACCGCATGTGCGCCGGTGCCCTCACCGCCGTCACGAGCGTCGCCGGTTCGATCGCCTTCGGCGCGTACGACGCCGTCATCGCCGGTGGTGTCGAGCACATGGGCCGCCACCCCATGGGCGAGGGCGTCGACCCGAACCCGCGCTTCGTCAGCGAGAAGCTGGTCGACGAGTCCGCCCTCTTCATGGGCATGACCGCCGAGAACCTGCACGACCGCTACCCGAGCATCACCAAGCAGCGCGCCGACGAGTACGCCGTGCGCTCGCAGGAGAAGGCCGCCAAGGCGTACGCCGACGGCAAGATCCAGCAGGACCTGGTGCCGATCTCGGTCCGCCGCACGAGCCCCGAGGCCGGCGAGACGGGCTGGGGCCTGGTCACCGCCGACGAGCCGATGCGCCCGGGCACCACGCTGGAGTCGCTGGCCAACCTGAAGACGCCGTTCCGCGTCCACGGCAACGTCACCGCCGGTAACGCGGCCGGCCTCAACGACGGCGCCACCGCCTCGATCATCGCCTCCGAGGACTTCGCCCGCGAGAACGACCTCCCGGTGAAGATGCGCCTGGTCTCGTACGCCTTCGCCGGCGTCGAGCCCGAGGTCATGGGCTACGGCCCGATCCCGGCGACCGAGAAGGCGCTGGCCAAGGCCGGCCTCTCGATCGAGGACATCAACCTCTTCGAGATCAACGAGGCGTTCGCCGTCCAGGTCCTCGCGTTCCTGGAGCACTACGGCATCGCCGACGACGACGCCCGCGTGAACCAGTACGGCGGCGCGATCGCCTACGGTCACCCGCTGGCCTCCTCCGGCGTGCGGCTGATGACGCAGCTGGCCCGCCAGTTCGAGGAGCAGCCGGAGGTCCGCTACGGCCTCACCACGATGTGCGTCGGCTTCGGCATGGGCGCCACCGTGATCTGGGAGAACCCGAACCACAAGGACGCCGGAGGCAGCAAGTGAGCACCACCGCTGAGCTTTTGAAGGGTGCGGCCGAGCTGTTCCCGGACGAGGTCGTCACCAGCGCACACGTACGGCACTTCGAACTGCCCGCGGGCGCGGGCCGGTTCGCGCTGATCACGCTGGACAACGGCTTCGACCACACCAAGCCGACCACCTTCGGCCCCCAGTCGCTGGCGAACCTCAACACCGCCATCGACCAGGTCGAGAAGGAGGCGGCCGAGGGCGCCATCGTCGGCGTCGGCATCACCGGCAAGCCGTTCATCTTCGCGGTCGGCGCCGACCTCAAGGGCGTCGAGCTGCTCAAGCAGCACTCCGACGCGCTCGCCATCGGCAAGGGCGGCCACGACGTCTTCAAGCGCCTCTCCGCGCTCGCCGTGCCGACCTTCGCGTACTACAACGGCGCGGCGATGGGCGGCGGTGTCGAGGTCGGTCTGCACTGCACCTACCGCACCGTCTCCAAGGCGCTGCCGGCCTTCTCGCTGCCCGAGGTCTTCCTCGGTCTGGTCCCCGGCTGGGGCGGCTGCACGATCCTGCCGAACCTGATCGGTGCCGACAAGGCCGTCTCGGTCATCATCGAGAACTCGCTGAACCAGAACCGTCAGCTCAAGGGCAAGCAGGTCTTCGAGCTCGGCATCGCCGACGCGATCTTCGAGGGCGCGGACTTCCTGGAGCAGTCGCTGATCTGGACGGCCTCCGTCCTCAACGGGACCGTCACGGTCGAGCGTCCCGAGATCGACCGCGGTGAGGGCTGGGACCAGGCCGTCGCCAAGGGCCGCTTCATCGCCGACTCCAAGGTGCACGGCGCCGCCCCGGCCGCCTACCGCGCCCTCGACATCATCGAGGCGTCCAAGGACGGCGACCTGCAGAAGGGCTTCGACGCCGAGGACCAGGCCCTCGCGGACCTGATCATGGGTGGCGAACTGCGCTCCGGCATCTACGCCTTCAACCTGGTGCAGAAGCGCGCCAAGCGCCCGGCCGGTGCCCCGGACAAGTCCCTGGCCCGCCCGGTCACCAAGGTCGGTGTCGTCGGCGCCGGTCTGATGGCCTCGCAGCTGGCCATGCTCTTCCTGCGCCGCCTCGAGGTGCCGGTCGTCCTGACCGACATCGACCAGGAGCGCGTCGACAAGGGTGTGGGCTACGTCCACGCCGAGATCGAGAAGCTGCTCGGCAAGGGCCGGATCAACCAGGACAAGGCCAACCGTCTCAAGGGCCTCGTCTCCGGTGTCCTGGACAAGGCCGAGGGCTTCGCGGACGCGGACTTCATCATCGAGGCCGTGTTCGAGGAGATGAGCGTCAAGCAGAAGGTGTTCGCGGAGGTCGAGGCGGTCGCCCCGGCGCACGCGATCCTCGCCACCAACACCTCCTCGCTCTCCGTCTCGGAGATGGCCTCCAAGCTCCAGCACCCGGAGCGCGTGGTCGGCTTCCACTTCTTCAACCCGGTCGCGATCCTCCCGCTCCTGGAGATCGTGCGCGGCGAGCAGACGGACGACGCCTCGCTCGCCACCGCCTTCGGCGTGGCGAGGAAGCTGAAGAAGACCGCGGTCCTCACCAAGGACGCCCCGGCGTTCGTCGTGAACCGCATCCTGACCCGCTTCATGGGCGAGATCCAGAACGTCATCGACGAGGGCACCCCGGTCGCCGTCGCCGAGAAGGGCGTCGAGCCGCTCGGCCTGCCGATGTCGCCGCTCGTCCTCCTGGAGCTCGTCGGCCCGGCCATCGGTCTGCACGTCTCCGAGACCCTGAACCGCGCCTTCCCGGAGCGCTTCAAGGTCTCCCCCAACCTGAAGGCGGTCGTCGAGGCCGGCAAGCGCGGCTTCTACGTCTACGACTCCGGCCGTCCGGAGCTGGACCCCGAGGTCGCCGCCCTCCTCAAGCAGGGCGACGTCGTCCTGACCGAGGAGCAGGTCCGCGAGCGCGTCCTGGACGCGGTGGCGCAGGAGATCGGCCTGATGCTGGAGGAGGGTGTCGTCGCCGAGGCGCAGGACATCGACCTCTGCCTGATCACGGGCGCCGGCTGGCCCTTCCACCTGGGCGGCATCACGCCGTACCTGGACCGTGAGGGCGTCTCGGAGCGGGTGAACGGGAAGCGCTTCCTCGCCCAGGGCGTGGCGAGCGTCCCCGCGTAACCACGACCCCGCGCGCAGCGCACGGGTACCCCGACGGCCCCGGCACCCCTTCCTGGTGCCGGGGCCGTCGGCCGTCCCTGACGGGTCGTGAAATCCCGTACCGCGAACGGGAGTCGAAAGCCTGTCTTATAGTGCGAACCCATGACGGAGAACACGACCCCGACCCGCTCACGCGCCGCCCGGCGCAGACCCCGCACCCGCGGGCAGCGTGTGCGACGCGCTCTGCTCTGGACGCTGCTGGTCGCCGTCGTGGCGGCGGGCTCCCTCGCGTACTGGACGTACTCCCGCATCGACGGCAACATCAAGGCCGTCGACCTCGACAAGGCTCTGGGTGACGACCGCCCGCAGAGGCTGCCGACGGCCGGCCAGAACCTGCTGGTGCTCGGTTCGGACTCGCGGGCCGGTGCCAACGCGGCGCTGGACGGGGGCAAGGTCTCCGGTGCCCGCTCGGACACCGCGCTCGTGGTGCACATACCCGAGGGCCGCACCCGGGCCACCGCGATCAGCATCCCCCGCGACACGCTCGTCACCCGGCCCGAGTGTCAGAGGTCCGGCGGTGGCACGGCGCCGACCGCGCAGCGGGTGATGTTCAACTCCGTGTACGCGCAGTACGGTCCGGCGTGTGTCGTGAAGACGGTCGAGACGATGTCGGGCATCCGGCTCGACCACTATCTGGAGATCGACTTCTCCGGCTTCAAGGACCTGGTCGACGCGATCGGCGGCGTCACCGTCGACATCGACGAGCCCATCGAGAACGGCCCGGGCGGGCTCGACCTGGCGGCCGGTCCACAGCGCCTCGACGGCACGCAGTCCCTCGCGTACGTACGGACCCGGTACGGCGTCAAGGACGGCAGCGACCTCGGGCGCATCAGCAACCAGCAGAAGTTCCTCATGGCCCTGCTCGGCGAGGTGAAGAAGCAGGATCTGCTGGGCAGCCCGGCCAAGACCTACGAGATCGCCGACTCGGCGACCAAGGCGCTCACCACCGACTCCGGGCTCGCCTCGCTGACCGCGCTGAGCGAGTTCGCCCGTTCGATGAACGGCGTCGACCCGAGCACCATGGAGACGATCATGCTGCCGGTGGCGTACGACAAGAAGGACCCGAACCGGGTCGTCGCCGCCGAGCCGAACGCCTCGCGGCTGTGGAAGGCGATCCGCGAGGACGCGCCGATCCCCGCGTCGGCGAAGAAGTCTCCCGCCACCGGCGGCTGACATCCTGGCCGTATGGATCGTACGGATCTGCCTCTTCTGATCGTCGACGGCGCCAATGTCGTCGGTTCCGTGCCCGACGGGTGGTGGCGCGACCGGCGCGGGGCCGCCGAGCGGCTGCGCGACCGCCTCGTGGCCGGGCCGGTGCCGGACGGCGGCCCCTTCGAGGTCGTGCTGGTCGTGGAGGGCCGGGCGCGGGGTGTCGAGTCCGTGGCCGGCGTACGGGTCGAGGAGGCGCCGGGAAGCGGCGACGACCGGATCGTGGAGCTGGCCCGGGAGGCGGCGGGCCGGCCGTGCGTGGTGGTCACGGCCGACCGGGAACTGCGGCGGAGGGTGGGCGAGCACGGGGCCCGCTGCGTGGGCCCGCGCGCCGTCCGGGAAACGCCTCAGTAGAGGGCGTTCGGGCCGGCTTTGCCGAGGCGGCTGTGGCCCCGCCCGTACAGGAAGTAGACGACGATGCCGACGACCATCCAGACGGCGAAGCGGAACCAGGTCTCGCCCGGCAGGTTGAGCATCAGCCAGAACGACGCGGCGATGGACACGATCGGGAGCACCGGCACCCAGGGGGTGCGGAAGGCGCGGGGCAGGTCGGGGCGGCTGCGGCGCAGCACCATCACGCCGAAGGCCACGATGACGAAGGCGAAGAGCGTGCCGATGTTCACCAGGGTCGCCAGCTCGTTGATGCTGGTGAAGCCCGCGACGATCGCGATGATCACGCCGAGCAGGATGGTCGGCCGGTAGGGCGTCCTGAAGCGGGGGTGCGTGACGGAGAAGAAGCGCGGCAGGAGTCCGTCACGGCTCATCGCGAAGAACACCCGGGTCTGGCCGAGCAGCAGGATGAGGCAGACGGTGGTGAGACCGACGGCGGCGCCGAAGCTGATGACACCGGCGAAGAACGGGTGGCCGGTGGCCTTGAAGGCGTCGGCGAGCGGGGCGCTCACCGACAGCTGGCTGTAGTGCTGCATACCGGTCACGACCAGCGCGACGGCGACGTAGAGCACCGTGCAGATGAAGAGCGAGCCGAGGATGCCGCGGGGCATGTCGCGCTGCGGGAGCCGGGTCTCCTCGGCGGCGGTGGCCACCACGTCGAAGCCGATGAAGGCGAAGAAGACGACGGACGCGGCGGTGAAGATGCCCATGACGCCGAAGTTGGTGGGCTCGTAGCCGAAGATCGTCTGTACGAGCGGGGCGTCCCAGCCCGAGCCGGCGGGCGGGGTCACCGAGTCGGGGATGAACGGCGAGTAGTTGTCTCCGACGATGAAGAACAGACCGGCGACGATCACGATCATGACCACGGTGACCTTGATGGCCACGACGAGCGCGGTGATCCGCGCGGAGAGCTTCATGCCGAGGACCAGGATCACGGTCAGGACCAGGACCAGCAGGAAGGCGAGGATGTCGAAGGTGCCGTCGGGCACGTCGGGCCCTTGGAGGGCCGCGGGTAGATGCCAGCCGATGTTGTCCATCAGGGAGCGGACGTAGCCGGACCAGCCGACCGCGACGACGGCCGTGCCGAGGGCGAATTCCAGGACGAGGTCCCAGCCGATGATCCAGGCGGGCAGTTCGCCGATGGAGGCGTACGCGAAGGTGTACGCGGATCCGGCGACCGGGACCGTCGAGGCGAACTCGGCGTAGCAGAGGGCCGCGAGCGCGCAGACGATGCCGGCGGCGACGAACGCCAGCGCCGTGGCGGGGCCGGCGTTCTCCTTGGCCACCTTCCCCGTGAGGACGAAGATGCCGGTGCCGATGATGACACCGACGCCGAAGACGGTCAGGTCCCAGGCGGAGAGGGACTTCTTGAGCGCGTGCTCGGGTTCTTCCGTGTCGCGGATCGACTGCTCGACCGTCTTGGTCCGGAACATCCCGGAGCGCGCCTGGGGTGGCTGCTGGTCCGTGCTCACCGTCGTACCTCCGTGCCGTCGGTAACAGGACCCATGATCGAGACGGTGCGGTGGTGGCGCGCGTCGACGGAACGGGTTTCACACGAAAGGACCGGTCGGCCACCCCGTGAGGTGGTCCGACCGGCCTAGTGGTGACGCTCCGTCGCCGCTGTCGGGCGAGGGTTCAGTCGCGGGCGGGCTCCACGGCCCGGCTGCTGTCCTCGTAGCGGCCGTCCAGGCGCGAGACCAGGCCGGTGACCTGGCGGGCGATGTCCGGGGCGGTCAGCCCGATCTCGGCCATGACCTCCTTGCGGGAGGCGTGGTCGAGGAAGCGCGGCGGGATGCCGAAGTCGCGCAGCGGTACGTCGACGCCCGCGTCGCGCAGGGCCTGGGCGACGGCCGAGCCGACACCGCCGACGCGGCTGTTGTCCTCGACCGTGACGACGACCCGGTGCTGCTCGGCGAGGGGCGCCATGGCCTCGTCGACCGGCTTGACCCAGCGGGGGTCGACGACGGTCGTGGTGATGCCCTGCTTGTCGAGGAGATCGGCGATCTCCAGGCACATCGGGGCGAGTGCGCCGACGGAGACGAGCAGGACGTCGGGCCGGTCGGTGCCGGGCTCGCGCAGGACGTCCATCCCGCCGATGCGGCCGAGGGCCGGTACGGCGGGGCCGACGGCGCCCTTGGAGAAGCGGACCACGGTCGGGGCGTCAGTGACCTCGACGGCCTCGCGCAGCTGGGCGCGGACCTGGTCGGCGTCGCGCGGGGCGGCGAGCCGCAGACCGGGCACGACCTGGAGGATCGACATGTCCCACATGCCGTTGTGGGAGGCACCGTCGGTACCGGTGACGCCCGCGCGGTCCAGGACGAAGGTCACGCCGCACTTGTGCAGGGCCACGTCCATCAGGACCTGGTCGAAGGCGCGGTTGAGGAAGGTCGCGTAGACGGCGAAGACCGGGTGGAGGCCGCCGGTGGCGAGGCCCGCGGCGGAGACGGCGGCGTGCTGCTCGGCGATGCCGACGTCGTACACCCGCTCGGGGAAGGCCTTGGCGAACCTGTCGAGGCCGACGGGCTGGAGCATGGCCGCGGTGATCGCGACGATGTCCTCGCGCTCCTTGCCGAGCTTGACCATCTCCTCGCCGAAGACCGAGGTCCAGTCCGCGCCGGAGGAGGCGATCGGCAGGCCGGTGTCGGGGTGGATCTTGCCGACGGCGTGGAAGCGGTCGGCCTCGTCCGCCAGGGCCGGCTGGTAGCCGCGGCCCTTCTCGGTGAGGCAGTGGACGATCACCGGGCCGCCGAAACGCTTGGCGCGCGTCAGGGCGGACTCCAAGGCCTCGATGTCGTGGCCGTCGATGGGGCCGACGTACTTCAGGCCCAGGTCCTCGAACATGCCCTGGGGGGCGATGAAGTCCTTCAGGCCCTTCTTGGCGCCGTGCAGGGTCTCGTAGAGCGGCTTCCCGACGACGGGGGTGCGCTCCAGGATGTCCTTGCCGCGGGCGAGGAAGCGCTCGTAGCCGTCGGTGGTACGGAGCGTGGCCAGGTGGTTGGCGAGGCCGCCGATCGTCGGGGCGTAGGAGCGCTCGTTGTCGTTGACGACGATGACCAGCGGGCGGTCCTTGGCGGCGGCGATGTTGTTCAGCGCCTCCCAGGCCATGCCGCCCGTGAGGGCTCCGTCGCCGATGACGGCGACGACGTGGTCGTCCTTCTTCAGGATCTCGTTGGCCTTGGCGAGACCGTCGGCCCAGCCGAGGACCGTCGAGGCGTGCGAGTTCTCGATGACGTCGTGCTCGGACTCGGCCTGCGAGGGGTAGCCGGACAGGCCGCCCTTCATCTTGAGCTTGGAGAAGTCCTGGCGACCGGTGAGCAGTTTGTGCACGTAGCTCTGGTGGCCGGTGTCGAAGAGGACCTTGTCCTTCGGGGAGTCGAAGACGCGGTGCAGGGCGATGGTCAGCTCGACCACGCCGAGGTTGGGGCCGAGGTGGCCACCGGTCTTGGAGACGGCGTCCACGAGAAACGTCCGGATCTCTTCGGCCAGCTGTTCCAGCTGTTCCGGGGAGAGCCGGTCCAGATCGCGCGGTCCCCTGATACGGGTCAGCAGAGCCACCCGTGCCTCCTTGCCTTTGAGCTGGTCGAGCTTGTCGATTTTGTCGAGTCTAATGTTCCGCCCCCGGCCTCGGTCATCGGGCGGCGGGTTGTGCGTCACACCGATGGCCGACACACCGCTGAGCGGAGGCACCCCCCGGCGACGGTACACAGGGCCAGACGCAGCAGTGCCCGGCGCCGGTTCTCCGGCGCCGGGCACTGTGGTGAGGGTTACGCGCGGCCCGCCGTCTTCTGCGTACGACGGGAGACCGAGTCGATCACGACGGCGGCGAGCAGCACCGCGCCGGTGATCATGTTCTGGATGGCGTTGGACATGCCGATCATGTTCAGGCCCTGCTGGATCGACTGGATGACGATCATGCCCAGGAGCGCCGACCAGACCTTGCCGCGGCCGCCGAAGAGGCTGGTGCCGCCGATGACGGCCGCCGCGATGACCAGCATCAGCGTGTTGCCGCCGCCGAGGCTCTTGGTGGCGCCGCCGGAGAGGCTGGCGATGAAGAGCCCGCCGAAGGCGCCGAGCGTGCCGGAGAGGGCGAAGACGGCGATGCGGACGCGGTCCACGTTGATGCCCGCGCGGCGGGCGGCCTCGGCGTTGCCGCCGACGGCGAAGACCTTGCGGCCGAACAGCGTGCGGCGGGCGACGAAGTCGGCGATCAGGAGGACGGCCAGGAAGAGGACCAGGGCGAGCGGCAGACCGCGGGCGCCCTCGGGCTCGTTCATGACGTAGGCGACGACGAAGCAGAGGATCGCGACGACGGCCGTGCGCAGCGCGATCTCGGTGACCGGGCGGGCCGGGAGGGCGGCCGCCTTCCGGCGCTTGGAGTCGAGCAGCAGCGAGCCGAGGTAGGCGAGGACCGCGACGAGCGCCAGGCCGTACGCGGCCGCCTTGTCGGCGAAGAAGTAGTTGGTGAGGTTCTCCACGACACTGCCCGACGGCGTGTTGATGGAGCCCTCTCCGCCCATCAGCCACTCCTGCATGCCCATCCAGGCGAGGAAGCCCGCGAGGGTCACGACGAAGGCCGGGACGCCGATCTTGGCGAAGAAGAAGCCGTGCAGCGCGCCGATGGCGGTGCCGGCGAGGACGGCGAGGACGATCGAGAGCCACTCGTTCATGCCGTTGCTGACCTGGAGCCCGGCCCAGACGGCAGCGCCGACGCCCGCGACGGAGCCGACCGACAGGTCGATCTCGCCCAGGATCAGGACGAAGACGATGCCCACGGCCATGATGCCGAGGCCCGAGGCGTAGACCGAGATGTTCGCGACGGAGCTCGCGGAGAGGAAGTTGCTGTTCTGGACCTGGAAGACGATGGCGATGACGATCAGGCCGAGGACGACGGGCAGCGAGCCGAGCTCACCACCGCGGATCTTGCGGCGGAACTCGGTCCAGTAGCCCTTGAGGCCCTCTTCGCGGACCAGCAGGCGCGGGTCGACGGCGGGGATGGGGGCGGCGGACGCCTCGACGGGGGCCGCCTCGGTACGCGTCTCGGGGGTCTTGGCGAGGTCGCTCACTTCGCGTCCTCCTTCGTGGCCGCTGCCGAGGCCGTACGGGCCTGCCGACGGGTCACGGCGTTGTCCGTGGCACCGGTGATGGCGGCGATGATCGTCTCGTGGCTGGTGTCGGCGACCTTGAAGTCGCCGTTGTTGCGGCCCAGGCGCAGGACCGCGACGCGGTCCGCGACGGCGCGCACATCGGCCATGTTGTGGCTGATGAGGATGACTCCGTGGCCGCGCTCGCGCAGCCGCTCCACCAGGTCGAGCACCTGTGCGGTCTGCTCGACGCCCAGGGCGGCGGTCGGCTCGTCCAGGATGACGATCTTGGGGTCGCCGATCAGGGCACGGGCGATGGCGACGACCTGACGCTGTCCGCCGGAGAGGGCCGCGACGGGGATGCGGACGCTGGGGATGCGGATGGACAGCGTGTCCAGGAGCTCCTTGGCGCGCTTCTCCATCGCGATCTCGTCGAGGACGGACGCGGAACGCAGCTCGCTGCCGAGGAAGAGGTTGGCGACGACGTCGAGGTTGTCGCAGAGCGCCAGGTCCTGGTAGACGGTGGCGACTCCGAGGTTCTGGGCGTCGTGCGGCTTGGTGATCTGGACGGGGCGGCCGTCCCACTCGATGGTGCCCTCGTCGATCGGGTGAACACCCGAGATCGTCTTGACGAGGGTCGACTTGCCGGCGCCGTTGTCGCCGACCAGGGCGACGACCTCACCGGCGTGGATCTCCAGTTCAACGTCGGTGAGCACCTGGACGGCGCCGAACCGCTTGGAGACTCCGCGCAACGCCAGCACGGGCGTAGCGGACACGTGAATCATCTCCTTCGCCGCCTGACCGGCGGGGATGGTGGTGCGAGAGAGCACAAGAGGGGCTGTGAGAGGAGAGTCCGGCGCCCCGCCCCCGCTTGCGGGGCGTTGAACGGGGCGGGGTGCGCCGGACCGGACCGGGGGCCGATCGGAGGAGGTCGGTGGGTCCGAAGGGCCGTACCGGCGGGGGCGGGGGTTACTTGATGCCCGCCGCCTCGCAGGCCGCCTTGTACTCGCCGACGCAGAGCGCGGCGGCCTCGTAGACGCCGTCCTTGATGATCGTGGAGCCGATGTTCTCCTTGGTCACGACCTGGGCGTCGTACAGCTTGGCCGGGATGTTCTTGAACTCACCGGTGAGGCTGGTGACCTTGGTGGGAACCAGGTCGTCGATCTTCTCGCCCTTGAGCAGGCGGACCGCGATCTCGGCGGTGGTCTCGGCCTCCGGCTTGATCTGCTTGTAGATCGTGAAGGCCTGGTCGCCCTTCAGGATGCGCTGCAGGCCCGCGAGCTCGGCGTCCTGGCCGCCGACCGGGACCTTGACGCCCTGCTTGGAGAGGGCGGTGATGATGCCGCCGGCCATGCCGTCGTTGGCCGAGTAGACGCCCTGGAAGCCGGCCTTGCCCAGGGAGTCGATGGCGGCACCCATCTTCTTGTTGGCCTCGTCCGGGGACCAGTCCGGGATGTCCTGCTCGTAGACGACCTTCTTGACCTGCGTGTCGAGGACGCTGTGGGCGCCCTTCTTGAACAGCGGGGCGTTGGGGTCGGTCGGCGAGCCGTTGATCATGACAACGTTGGCTTCCTTGGCCTTGGCGCCGAGCGCCTTCACCAGGGCCTCGCCCTGCAGGCGGCCGATCTTCTCGTTGTCGTAGCTCACGTAGGCGGAGATCGGACCCTCGGCCAGGCGGTCGTACGCGACGACCTTGACGCCCTTCGCCTCGGCCTGCTGAACCCAGGACTTGGTGGCCTTGTAGTCGACCGAGTCCAGGATGATGACCTTCACGCCCTGCGTGACGAGCGCGTCGAACTGCTTCTTCTGCGTCTCGGTGTCCTGCGCGGCATTGTTGTACTTGACCTCGCAGTCCGAGCAGAGCGCCTTGATCTTCGCCTCGATGATCGGGCGGTCGAAGGTCTCGTAACGCGTGGTCTTGTTCTCCGGAAGCAGCAGACCGATGGTCTTGCCGTCTCCGCCGTTCCCGCTACCCGAGTCGCTGTCGCCCGCCTTGCCACAGGCGGCCACGGAGAGGGCCATCGAAACCGCGGCCGTGCCTATGACGATGCGACGCGTCACTGCGTTCATGTTGGGGTTGCCTCCCTGACGAGGCCGCGACGTTGCGGCCGAGGTGGCTGGAAGTCAACTCGGCCGCAACCCCGACGTCAAGGAGTAAATCCTTAACGAGATGACAACGGTGCCATCCGTTATCTAAGTGAAGGCAGGCGCCGACACCGGGGCGGAGGCGGGAGTGGGGCTCGGAAGGGTGCTCTCCAGCAGGGTCGAATCGCCCATTTCACTCAGTACCAGAGCCAGTGCGCCGAGCACTTCGGCGCGTCCGCCGAGCGCCCCGGGGGCAAGCGAGAGCTGCCGGGCGGCGCTGGGGATGGCGTAGCGCGAGACGGAGTCGCGGATCGGCGCGAGCACCAGCTCACCGGCCTCGGCGAGGTCGCCGCCGAGGACCACACGGCTGGGGTTGAGCAGGTTGCAGAGGTTGGCGACACCACTGCCGATGTGGCGGCCGACGTCCGCGACCACCCGGCGGCAGCCGGGGTCGCCCTCCCGGGCCAGTTGGACCACCCGCTCCATGGTCAGATCGGCGCCGTGGCCGGGCTGGAGCAGCGGCAGGACGTAGCGGGCCGCGGTGAAGGTCTCCAGGCAGCCGCGGTTGCCGCACCGGCAGACGGGGCCGGACTCGTCGAGCGTGATGTGCCCGATCTCGCCGGCGGTGCCGCCGGGGCCGCGGTAGACGCGCCCGTCGATGACGAGCCCGGCTCCCACACCGCTGGCGACCTTGATGTACGCGAGGTCCTTCACCCCGCGCCCGCTGCCCCAGACGAGCTCGCCGAGCGCGCCGAGGTTGGCGTCGTTGTCGACGTACACGGGCACGCCGAGGCGGGCGGAGAGCTCGTCCGCGGGGTTGATGCCGCTCCAGCCCGGCAGGATCGAGGTGGAGCCGAGCGTGCCCGAGGAGACGTCGATCGGTCCCGGTACGCCGAGGCCGACGCCGACGACCTTGTCCTGGCCGATGCCGGTGGCCGCGATCAGCCGCTTGACCAGCTGTTCCGCCCGGTCGAAGCCCTCCGCGGCGGAGGCGTCGACGTCCAGCGGCTCGGACTCCTCGGCCAGGACCTGGTGGGCGAGGTTGCCGACGGCGACCCGCAGGTGGGTGTGGCCGAAGTCGACGCCGATCACGATGCCGGCGTCGCCGGAGAGCGAGACGCTGCGGGCCCGGCGGCCGCCCGCCGAGGTGGGCGTGACCTCGACGGTCCCGCCGTCCTTCAACTCCCGCACGATGTTGGACACCGTGGCGGCCGACAGGCCCGTCGCACGGGCGATCTCCGCCTGGGTGAGCGAGCCGGCCATGCGTACCGCGCGCACGACCCGTTCGAGGTTGGCCCTGTGCAGAGACGTCTGCGACCCCGGAGTCTCCATCGACTCATCCACTCCCGCCTGCGATGGACGGTGCGACCACCGCCCCCGGCCGGGGGTCGCTCCTGTGAGACCCCCGGCTTCTTCTCCAACTTGTGAACTCTAAGCTGACTCTTTCGGGGTGTCCCCCGTCAAGACCTTGAGCGGAGCGGGGCTCGGATGAGCCCGCGGGCGAGGGACCACGGGCATACGCGAGGGACCGGGATGCGCGGGGGACCGGGAATGCGGGAGGCCCCGGCGGGAAACACCCGCCGGGGCCTCGATGGAGCGGTTGTCTACTTGACCGCGCCCGCCGTGAGACCGGCCACCACCTGGCGCTGGAAGATGATGTACGCGGCGAGCACCGGGAGCATGGCCATGACCAGACCGGCGAAGAGGCCCGACCAGTCGCCCTTGTAGCCCTGGCTGACCGCGAGCTGGACCAGGCCCTGGGAGAGCACCTTCTTCTCCTGCTCCGTGTTCAGCACCGTGGGCAGCAGGTACTGGTTCCACTGCCCCAGGAAGTTGAAGATGCCGACGCTGATCAGGCCTGGCTTGGCCATCGGCAGCATCACCTGGAAGAAGGTCCGGGTGTGCGAGGCGCCGTCCATGAAGGCCGCTTCCGCCACCGACGTCGGCAGGGTGCGGAAGAAGGCCGTCAGGAAGAAGACGGTGAACGGCAGCGAGTACGCGATGTAGACGAGGATCAGGCCGTGCAGGGTGTTGAGCAGGGCCATGTTCTGCAGCACGTAGAAGAGCGGCACCAGCGCGAGGATGATCGGGAAGCTCATCCCGCCGATGAAGAGGAAGTAGATGAAGCGGTTGCCCGGGAACTCGAAGCGGGCGAGGACGTAGGCCGCCATCGAGCCGAAGAGCAATGTGCCGATGAGCGAACCGCCCACCACCAGGACGGTGTTGAGGAAGTAGTCGCTCATGTGCGCCTCGGTCCAGGCGCGCGACCAGTTCTCGAAGTGCAGCTTGTCCGGCAGCGACCACGGCGAGGTGAAGATCGCCCGGTCGGTCTTGAAGGAGGTCATGACCGCCCACAGCAGCGGCATGATCACCATGATCGCCCAGAGAATCAGGATGCCGTGGGAGAAGACGTTGAGGGTCACGCCCTCGCCCTTGCTCTCCTTGCGGGGCGCCGGGGGAGCGCTCGTGCGCAGCGGCGTGTCGCCGGCCTCGCGCGGCCCGGGCAGGCCGTCGGCGCCGGTGCCGGTGGAAGGGGTGTCGGTCGTCTTCATCTCAGTACTCCAGCCGCTCGCGCCGGCCGAACCGCATCACGACCGCCGCGAAGGCCAGTGTGACGACGAGCAGCGCGACACCGATCGTTGTTGCGTAGGCGGCCTGACCGTCCCGGAAGGCCTTCTGGTAGACGTACAGCGGCATGACGATGGTGGAGTAGTCGGGCCCACCGCCGTTGGGGCCCACCGTCATGATCTGGACGACGGCGAAGGACTCCGCGCCCAGCGCCAGGATGCCCATGTAGATCCAGCCGGACTGCACGGTGTCCCAGAGCAGCGGCAGGGTGATCCTGAAGAAGGTGGTGATCCGGTTCGCGCCGTCGAGCAGCGCCGCCTCGTAGAAGTCCTTGGGGATGGAGGCCATGCCCGCGGAGAAGAGGACCACGAAGAAGCCGACCGTGGACCAGACGAGGACGACCATCACACAGATGAGGGCCAGGTTCGGGTCGCCCAGCCAGTCCGGTTGGACGCTGTCGAGCCCGACTCCCTTGAGCACCGAGTTGATGGCGCCGCTGTTGGGGTTGTACGCGAACTGGAAGAGCAGGGCCACGATCGCGATGGACAGCACCTGCGGGAAGAAGTAGACGATCTTGTAGAAGGAGGAGCCGCGCACACCGGCGACGGCCGCTCCCCTGCGGCGCCGACCGCCGACATTGAGCATGAACGCGAAGAACAGCGCCAGGCCGACGGTCACCAGCGGCAGCACGACCGCGAAGGTCAGACTGTGCTGCAGCGATTTCCAGAAGACGTCGTCCTCCAGCATTCTGCTGTAGTTGTCGAACCCGACCATCTGGAAATCGGGGCTCAGACCGCTCCAGTCCGTGAACGAGTAATAGATGGACTGGATGAAGGGCCATACGACGAACAACGCGTACATGGCCAGGGGGACCGCCAGGAACCCCACGATGAAACGGTACTTGCCGTGTTGCATTCCTACCGACCCCGATCTTCCCGCGGAAAAGCCGCTGGTGCCGTGCGTGGCGTGCGTGCCGTACGCCGTGGCGTGAGTGCCGTACGCAAGGAGCCGGGGCCCGCTCCCGGTCGGCGGGAAGGGGCCCCGGCACAGCTCACTGGTGCTTGTAGTGCTTGATGGAGGAGTCCTGGGCCGCCTCGTCGGCGAACTTCTGGATCTTCTTGATCGTCTCGGCCGGGGTCGCGCGGCCGGCCATCATCTCGCCGATGCCGGCGACACCGATCTTCTCCTTCTGCAGCGCCACGTACCAGTCCTGCAGACGCGGGTTGACGACGTTCTGACCGGCCTTGTCGAGGGCGGCGACACCCGACTTCAGGCCCGGGGTCAGCTCGATGCCGTCGGTGCCGCCGTTGAACGCGGTCAGCGACTTCACGGACTTGGTGAAGTTCTTCGAGGAGGCCTCGCTGAGCATGATGCGCAGCTGCTCCATGCCGCCCTCGACGTTCTTCGCCTTGGCCGGGACGATGAACGGCTCACCGCCGGAGGCCCAGATGGTGCCGAACGGCATCTTGTCGGAGGCGTCGATGCCGGTGGGCGCGGAGACGGCGAGGTCGAAGTCCGCGGGCATGGTCTTCGCGGCCTCGTTCTCCACCCATGAGCCGTTCGGGATGAAGAGCGCCTTGCCCTCGGTCCAGGCGGTCTGCGACTGGATGTGGTCGAGGCCCGGGGTGCCCTGGAGGATGTAACCCTTGCGCTGGAGCTCGTAGTACGCCTCGAAGCACGTCTTGACGGCGGGGTGCTCCCAGGCCTTCGGCTCCAGGTTGTCGATCGCGTCCAGGACCTCGCGGCCACCGACCTTGGCGATCATCGGGTAGAGCGAGAAGGGGACGTAGTACGGGTGCTTGCCGGCGTAGGTCCAGCCGGCGATGCCCTTCTTCTTGGCCTTTTCGCAGACGGCCAGCATCTCGTCCCAGGTCTCGGGGTACTTCGCGTCGAGCGAGTCGAGCAGCTTCTGCGAGTACCAGACGCCGTAGACGGTGTACGCGTAGTAGAGGATCCAGACCGGGTCGCCGTCGAACTGGCCCATCTCCACGATGCCCGGGCGCAGCGTGTCGCGGACCTTCTTGTTCGGGTCGTCGACGGAGGCCGCGTCGAGCAGCGGGGTGAGGTCGGCCAGCTGCTTCTTGCCGACCAGGACGCCCATGTCCATCTGCTCGGCGCCGGAGTTGTCGATCAGGTCCGGCGGGTTGCCGCCGTTGAACCGCGGCTGCAGCTCGGTGGTGATCTTCTGGGTGGCGGTGAACTTGACCTTGGTCTTGGGGTAGTTGGTCTCGTAGACCTTCACCGCGTCCTTGGCGTACTGCTGGCCGAAGCCGCCGTCGAAGAGGACGAAGTCCATCGGAGCCGACTCGTTCACGCCGAGCGGGTTCTTCGCGGACTTGGTCCCCTTCTCGACCTTGTCGTTGCTGCCGCTGTCGCTGCTGGCGCAGGCGGACAGGAAACTCATCGTCGGCACCGAGATCAGACCGAGAGCGGCGGAGCGCTTGATCAGGTCGCGGCGGCCGAGACCCTCGTGGGTGTGGGCGGAGGTGGATCCCATGCTCAAGTCCTCGCCTTCATTCAGGACTCAGGCGGTGTACCGGTCGCCCGTACTCTCGCCTCAGGCGAAGGGCCCCGCCACCGCATTCGAATGCAGCTTGGGTCGTGCGCCGACAGGTATAGTCCACTTCTCGTCAGCGGGGCAAGATCGAAAGCGGGTTTGGACGGCAGTCTTTCCCGAGTTGAGACCTCAGGGATATCCGCGCCGCATCTGCACCGGTTTCTCCCCCGCGTTGCCGTTAACACCCTTGACACCTGGCGCCACTTGGACCCCTACTAGACCCTGCGCCTTCAATTGACAACGTTGTCTAAGACGAGCGGCGGGAGTGACGACACCGAATGCAGGCCCGACTTCGTACCGGACCGAGACCTCGACACCCATATGTTCCGGCGGCCGCCCTTCTCGCGGCCGCCGCTCTCATCGTGACGGCGACACCCTCCACATCCCTCGCACTTCCCTCCCGAACGGGACAGACGGACCGCGAGTTCGCCACCTCCTTCGAACCGGAAGAGACCCAGCCGACCTGGCGCAACACCGTCGAGGCCGGCGCGGACGGCGCCCTGCGGGCGTCCGGGGTCGACGGCGGCTTCGCGAGCGGGATCCCCGGCAATGTCACCGACAAGGTGGTGGGGCTGCGCGCCAGCGGCGAGCACGCGAGCGCGGGCGAGACCAAGGAGAACCTGGTCGACCTCCAGCCCGGCACCAAGTGGCTGGTGTTCGAGCCGACCGCCTGGATCGAGTTCGACCTCGACGAGCCGGTCAAGGTGGTGACGTACGCGCTGACTTCGGCGAACGACGCCGCCGAGCGCGATCCGCGCGACTGGACCCTGAAGGGCTCGGCGGACGGCAAGGAGTGGAAGGTCCTCGACAGCCGGGAGGGCCAGGGCTTCGCCAAGCGCTTCGAGACGAAGCAGTACGGCTTCGCCGGCGACACGGCGTACGCCCACTACCGGCTGGAGATCACCAAGAACGGCGGGGCGGGGCTCACCCAGCTCGCCGACGTTCAATTCTCGAACGGGGACACCTCCGCCCCCGTTCCCCCGGAGATGCGCAGCCATGTCGACCGCGGCCCGGGCGGCTCCCCCACCGCCAAGGCCAACGCCGGTTTCACGGGCAAGCGGGCGCTGCGGTACGCCGGTACGCACAAGGCGGACGGCCGGGCGTACTCGTACAACAAGGTCTTCGACGTGAACACGGCCGTCGTCCGGAACACCGAGCTCTCCTACCGGGTCTTCCCCTCCCTGCCGGAGACGGACCTCAACTACCCGGCCACGAACGTGTCTGTGGACCTGGCCTTCACCGACGGCACCTATCTGAGTGACCTGCGGGCCACCGACTCCCACGGCGGGCTGCTGACCCCGCAGGGCCAGGGCGCGGCCAAGCGGCTCTACGTCAACCAGTGGAACCAGGTCAGCTCCCGGATCGGGGCGGTCGCGGCCGGGAAGACCGTGGACCGGATCCTGGTGGCGTACGACTCCCCCCGGGGCCCGGCGAAGTTCCAGGGCTGGATCGACGACGTGGTCCTGCGGCCGAAGGCGCCCGAGCAGCGGCTCGACCGGCTCTCCGACTACGCCTCCACCACCCGTGGCACCAACTCCAGCGGCTCGTTCTCGCGCGGCAACACCTTCCCCGCGACCGCCGTCCCGCACGGCTTCAACTTCTGGACGCCGGTGACCAACTCCGCGTCCAGGAGTTGGCTGTACGAGTACGCCCGCGGCAACAACGCGGACAACATGCCCACCGTGCAGGCGTTCGCCGCGAGCCACGAGCCGAGCCCCTGGATGGGCGACCGGCAGACCTTCCAGGTGATGCCGTCCGCGGCGGCCGGCGCTCCGGTGACCGACCGGGTCGCGCGGGCCCTCGCCTTCCGCCACGAGAAGGAGACGGCCAGGCCGCACTACTACGGCGTCACCTTCGAGAACGGCCTGAAGGCCGAGATGACACCGACCGACCACGCGGCGATGATGCGCTTCACCTATCCGGGCGACGACGCGAGCGTGGTCCTCGACAACGTCACCGAGGAGGGCGGGCTGACCCTCGACGCGGCGAGCGGCTCCTTCACCGGCTTCTCCGACGTCAAGAGCGGTCTGTCCACCGGCGCCACCCGGATGTTCGTGTACGGCGTGTTCGACGCGCCCGTCACCGCCTCCTCAGCGCAGGGCGTCAAGGGGCACCTCCGCTTCGACGCGGGCGCCGACCGGGCGGTCACCGTGCGGATCGCGACCTCGCTGATCTCCGTCGACCAGGCGAAGGCGAACCTGGCGGACGAGATCCCGGAGGGCACCGGCTTCGATCAGGTGAAGGAGCGGGCGCAGGACGCCTGGGACGCGGTCCTGGGCCGGGTGGAGGTCGAGGGCGCGAGCCACGACCAGCTGGTGACGCTCTACTCCAGCCTCTACCGGCTCTACCTCTACCCCAACTCCGGCTTCGAGAAGGTCGGCACCGAGCACCGGTACGCCAGCCCCTTCTCCCCCGCCACCGGCCCCGACACCCCCACCCGTACCGGCGCATCGATCGTCGACGGGAAGGTGTACGTCAACAACGGCTTCTGGGACACCTACCGCACGACGTGGCCCGCCTACTCCTTCCTCACCCCGAAGAAGGCGGGCGAGCTGGTCGACGGCTTCGTGCAGCAGTACAAGGACGGCGGCTGGATCTCCCGCTGGTCCTCCCCCGGCTACGCCGACCTGATGACCGGCACCTCCTCCGACGTGGCGTTCGCCGACGCCTACGTCAAGGGCGTCGACTTCGACGCGGAGGCGGCGTACGAGGCGGCGCTGAAGAACGCGACCGTCGTCCCGCCGAGCCGTGGCGTGGGCCGCAAGGGCATGGAGAGCTCGCCCTTCCTCGGCTACGCGTCGACCGAGACCCATGAGGGCCTGTCCTGGTCCCTGGAGGGCTACCTCAACGACTACGGCATCGCGAGGATGGCCGAGGCGCTGCACAAGAAGACCGGGAAGAAGCGGTACCAGGAGGAGGCCGCGTACTTCCTCTCCCGCGCCCAGAAGTACGTCTCCCTCTTCGACGCGAAGGCCGGCTTCTTCCAGGGCCGCGACCTCAAGGGTGACTGGCGCGTCCCCTCGGAGCAGTACGACCCGCGGATCTGGGGGTACGACTACACCGAGACCAACGGCTGGGGATACGCCTTCACCGCCCCGCAGGACTCGCGCGGGCTCGCCAACCTCTACGGCGGGCGCCCCGATCTCGGCGAGAAGCTGGACACCTACTTCTCCACCCCGGAGACCGCGAGCCCGGAGTTCGTGGGCTCGTACGGCAGCGTCATCCATGAGATGACCGAGGCCCGGGACGTCCGGATGGGCATGTACGGCCACTCCAACCAGGTCGCCCACCACGTCCCGTACATGTACAACGCGGCCGGGCAGCCCTGGAAGACGCAGGAGAAGGTGCGTGAGGTCCTCTCCCGGCTCTACACCGGCAGCGAGATCGGTCAGGGCTACCACGGCGACGAGGACAACGGCGAGCAGTCCGCCTGGTACCTCTTCTCCGCGCTCGGCTTCTACCCGCTGGTGATGGGCAGCGGGGAGTACGCGATCGGCTCGCCGCTCTTCACCAAGGCGACCGTCCGGATGGACAACGGCCGCACGCTGGTCGTCGAGGCGCCGAAGAACAGCGCGCGGAACGTCTACGTGCAGGGTGTGAAGCTGAACGGCGAGCGCTGGAACTCGACCGCGCTCCCGCACGACCTGCTCGCCAGGGGCGGCACGCTGAAGTTCGAGATGGGCCCGAGGCCTTCGGCATGGGGCACGGGCGCGAACGCGGGTCCGGTCTCGATCACCCGGGACGACAAGGCGCCCTCGCCGCGTACCGACGCGATCACCGGCACCGGACCGCTCTTCGACAACACCTCGTCGACGTCGGCCGCGTTCACCTCGGCCGAGCTGCCGGTCGGGCCGAAGACCCGGGCGGTGCAGTACACCCTGACCTCGGCGGACCGGACGAAGGCGCCGGCCGGCTGGGTGCTGCAGGGGTCGACGGACGGCACCACGTGGTCCGACGTCGACCGCCGGGCCGGCGAGCGCTTCGCGTGGGACCGGCAGACCAGGGTGTTCACCGTGGCCGCGCCCGGCGCGTACACGACCTACCGTCTGGTCCTCGGAGCGGAGGGACAGTTGGCCGAGGTGGAGCTACTCCACTGACATACCGGACATAAGCTCCTCATCGAAACAGCTGTGTCACAAACCAGTTGGCACGTGAAGGTCTTGTGCAAAGATCAGTGGGTATGAGTGGTCCGCCGCGCCCTCGCGCGCGGCGGACCACGCTTTTCAACCCACAGATGGAGATCTACGTGGCCAAGACTTCTGGCCTGAACACCGCGGGAATCCTGTCCCGTGTCACCGTCGCGGCGATAACCGCGGCGCTGGTGTCCACCACCACGGCCGCGGTGGCGGCCGAGCAGCCGCGTTCGGCCGACGCCACCCAGCAGTCGGCCCCCGCCGCGAGCACCTTCGCCACGCAGGGCGCGAGCGCCGTCGCCGACGGCGAGCTGCGCGGTGTGGACAAGTCCGGCTTCATGTACGCCTACCTGCCGAACGGCACCGGCGGCTTCGGCCCGCGCCAGTACGTGGGCAGCGGCTGGGAGTACACGGCCCACCTCACCATGGCCGACATGAACGCAGACGGCGAGACCGACGGCGCCTGGGACGTCACGGGCGGCCGGCTGTCCTACACCGCCTGGGGCCAGGACAGCATCGACCTCGGCGGCGGCTGGGGCGTGTTCACCAAGGTCGTCTCCGCGGGCAACCTCGGTGGCGCGGCTCCCTCGGACCTGCTCGCGCTGGACGGCGCCGGCAACCTGTACCTGTACACGGCGTACAGCGACGGCAGGCTGGCCCCGCGTTACAAGGTCGGCACCGGCTGGCAGGTCTTCAACCAGATCACCGGCAAGGGCGACCTGAACAACGACGGCAAGAACGACGTGATCGCCCGCGACAAGTCGGGCTACCTCTGGGTGTACCCGGGCACGGGCAACTACCAGAAGCCGTTCGGCCCCCGCATCAAGGCGGGCACGGGCTGGAACAGCCTCCCGACCTTCGTCTCCAGCGGCGACGTGGACTACGACGGCGTCACCGACGTGGTCGCGCGCGACACCACGGGCAACCTGTACCTGTACCCGGGCTCGGGCACCGCGGCCGCGCCGTTCAAGGCGCGGACGAAGATCGGCACCGGCTGGAACACCTACCGTCTGATCTTCTGACGGCTCCGGCGTCCCTGACGCCTCGCGCCCTGGTGGCGTGGCCGTGAGAACAGACGAACGGGCCCCGCTCCTCTTC
The DNA here is from genome assembly GCF_018614205.1 of Streptomyces sp. ISL-36. Taxonomy (GTDB): domain Bacteria; phylum Actinomycetota; class Actinomycetes; order Streptomycetales; family Streptomycetaceae; genus Streptomyces. The sequence goes on from NZ_JAGGOS010000028.1 coordinate 37,131, forward strand.
CGAGGAGCGGGGCCCGCTTCATGTTTTACCGGGTGTCCGCCGGACGTCAGCCGCGGATCAGGTTCCGCAGCACGTACTGCATGATGCCGCCGTTGCGGTAGTAGTCCGCCTCGCCGGGGGTGTCGATGCGGACGACCGCGTCGAACTCGACACCGGTGTCGGTGGTGACCTTGACCGTGCGCGGCGTGGTGCCGTTGTTCAGCTCGGTCACGCCGGTGAAGGAGAAGGTCTCCTCGCCGGTCAGCCCGAGGGAGGCCGCCGAGGCGCCCTCCGGGAACTGCAGCGGCAGGACGCCCATGCCGATGAGGTTCGAGCGGTGGATGCGCTCGTACGACTCGGCGATGACGGCCTTGACGCCGAGGAGCGCGGTGCCCTTGGCGGCCCAGTCGCGGGACGAGCCGGAGCCGTACTCCTTGCCCGCGAGCACGACGAGCGGGATGCCCTGCTCGATGTAGTTGCGCGAGGCGTCGTAGATGAACGAGACCGGGGCGTCGGCCTGCGTGAAGTCGCGGGTGTAGCCGCCCTCCGTGCCCGGCGCGATCTGGTTGCGCAGGCGGATGTTGGCGAACGTGCCGCGGATCATGACCTCGTGGTTGCCTCGGCGCGAGCCGTAGGAGTTGAAGTCACGACGCTCCACACCGTGCTCGGTGAGGTACTGGCCGGCCGGGGTGTCGGCCTTGATGGCACCGGCCGGGGAGATGTGGTCGGTGGTGACCGAGTCGCCGAGCTTCGCCAGCACGCGCGCGCCGGTGATGTCCGTGACCGGGGTGGTCTCCATCGTCATGCCCTCGAAGTACGGGGGCTTGCGGACGTAGGTGGACTGCGGGTCCCACTCGAAGGTGTTGCCGGTCGGGATCGGCAGCGCCTGCCACTGGGCGTCGCCCGCGAAGACGTCCTGGTAGGACTTGTTGAACATGTCCTCGCCGATGGCGTTGGCGACGACGTCGTTGACCTCGGCCTCCGAAGGCCAGATGTCGGCCAGGTAGACCGGCTTGCCCTCGGTGTCGATGCCGAGCGCGTCCTTGGTGATGTCCACCTTCATGGAGCCCGCGAGGGCGTACGCGACGACCAGCGGCGGGGAGGCCAGGTAGTTCATCTTGACGTCGGGGTTGATACGGCCCTCGAAGTTCCGGTTGCCGGAGAGGACCGAGGTGACCGCGAGGTCGTGCTCGTTGACGGCCTTGGAGACCTCCTCCGGCAGCGGGCCGGAGTTGCCGATGCAGGTGGTGCAGCCGTAGCCGACGAGGTTGAAGCCGACCTTGTCGAGGTACGGGGTCAGGCCCGCCTTGTCGAAGTAGTCGGTGACGACCTTCGAACCCGGGGCGAGGGTGGTCTTGACCCACGGCTTGCGGGTCAGGCCCTTCTCCACGGCCTTCTTCGCGACGAGCGCGGCGGCGACCATGACGTACGGGTTCGAGGTGTTGGTGCAGGAGGTGATCGCGGCGACGGTGACGGCGCCGTGGTCGATCTCGTACGTCGAGCCGTCGGGGGCGGTCACGGTGACCGGCTTCGACGGGGCGCCGTTCGGCGTGTTCGCCGGGGCGTCGGAGGCCGGGAAGGACTCCTTGCCGGCCTCGTCCACGTCGTCCACGTAGTTGCGGACGTCCTGGGCGAACTGCTGGGCGGCGTTGGCCAGGACGATGCGGTCCTGCGGGCGCTTGGGGCCGGCGATGGAGGGGACGACCGTGGAGAGGTCGAGCTCCAGCTTCTCGGAGAAGTCGGGCTCGGCGGACGGGTCCAGCCAGAGGCCCTGCTCCTTGGCGTACGCCTCGACGAGCGCGACCTGCTGCTCGGAGCGGCCGGTGAGCTTGAGGTAGTTCAGGGTCTCGCCGTCGATCGGGAAGATCGCGGCGGTGGAGCCGAACTCCGGCGACATGTTGCCGATGGTGGCGCGGTTCGCGAGGGAGGTGGCGGCGACGCCCTCACCGTAGAACTCGACGAACTTGCCGACGACGCCGTGCCCCCGCAGCATCTCGGTGATCGTGAGGACGAGGTCGGTGGCGGTGGTGCCGGCCGGGAGCTCGCCGGTCAGCTTGAAGCCGACGACGCGCGGGATGAGCATGGAGACCGGCTGGCCGAGCATCGCGGCCTCGGCCTCGATGCCGCCGACGCCCCAGCCGAGCACACCGAGGCCGTTGACCATGGTGGTGTGGGAGTCGGTGCCGACGAGGGTGTCGGGGTACGCCTGGCCACCCCGGACCATGACGGTACGGGCCAGGTGCTCGATGTTGACCTGGTGGACGATGCCGGTGCCGGGCGGGACGACCTTGAACTCGTCGAAGGCGGTCTGGCCCCAGCGCAGGAACTGGTAGCGCTCCTTGTTGCGGCCGTACTCCAGCTCGACGTTCTGGCCGAAGGCGTCCGCCGTGCCGAACTTGTCGGCGATGACGGAGTGGTCGATGACCAGCTCGGCCGGGGCCAGCGGGTTGATCTTCGCCGGGTCGCCGCCGAGCTCCTTGACGGCCTCACGCATGGTGGCGAGGTCGACGACGCAGGGCACACCGGTGAAGTCCTGCATGATCACGCGGGCCGGCGTGAACTGGATCTCCTGGGTCGGCTGGGCCTGGGAGTCCCAGTTGCCCAGCGCCCGGATGTGGTCGGCGGTGATGTTCGCGCCGTCCTCGGTGCGGAGGAGGTTCTCCAGAAGCACCTTCAGGCTGTAGGGAAGGCGCGCGGAGCCCTCGACCTTGTCCAGCTTGAAGATCTCGTACGACTCGTCGCCCACGCGCAGCGTGCTGCGGGCGTCGAAGCTGTTCGCCGACACGACAGTCTCCTTCATCAATGTGCGCGATTACCGCGCAGCGACAATATGCGGCTGCCGCCGCGCGGTGCCGCCCGACTCCCCGCCGATCCGCTAAGGTACGACTAAGTTAGGTAAGCCTTACCGGGTGGGCGGCTGCGGTGCGCCGTAAGCAGTTATCTCGATGTCGAGATAACTCTAGTGCATGCCCGCCTCCCGGTCATGCTCGGCATGCCCTGAATCACGACCGCGGGGCCGGCCCCGCGACGGCGGGCGCCGCACGGCGCAGGGACCGGACGACATACGGACCCGTACGGCCGCGTAGCGATTGCCGCCGCCGCGGGGCGGGTCGAGGATCGGATCATGTTCAGCGGCGCGCATGTGATCCTCTACACCCCCGACGCGGACGCCGACCGTGCGTTCCTCAAGGACGTGCTCGGCTTCGGTCACGTCGACGCGGGTCGTGGCTGGCTCATCTTCACGCTGCCGCCGGCCGAGGTCGCCGTGCATCCGACCGCGGGTGAGCCGAAGCACGAGCTGTATCTGATGTGCGACGACATCACCCGCACGCTGACCACCCTGGAGGACCGGGGGGCCGAGATCTCACGGCCCATCACCGACCAGGGGTGGGGCCTGCTCGCGGCGTTCCGGCTGCCGAGCGGGGCCGAACTGCCGCTCTATGAACCGCGTCACCCCACTGCGCACACTCCGTCACCCTGACAGCCCACCCCAATCGCGAGTGTCATCTCATATCTGAGATAACGTGACGCCATGGCAGACGACTACCTCGTACGCATCGGCAAGCTCATCCGTGACGCCCGCCAGCACCGCGGCTGGACCCAGACGCAGCTTGCCGAGGCCCTGGCCACCAGCCAGAGCGCCGTCAACAGGATCGAACGTGGCAACCAGAACATCAGCCTTGAGATGATCGCGCGCATCGGCGAAGCACTCGACAGCGAGATCGTGTCCCTGGGTTACGCCGGCCCCATGCATCTGCGTGTCGTCGGCCGCCGTCGGCTCTCCGGAGCCATCGACGTCAAGACGAGCAAGAACGCCTGTGTCGCGCTGCTCTGCGCCTCCCTCCTCAACAAGGGCCGCACCGTGCTGCGCCGGGTCGCCCGGATCGAGGAGGTCTTCCGGCTCCTGGAGGTCCTCAACTCCATCGGGGTCCGCACCCGGTGGGTCAACGACGGCGTCGACCTGGAGATCGTGCCGCCGGCCGAGCTGGACATGGACTCGATCGACGCCGAGGCGGCGATCCGCACCCGCTCGATCATCATGTTCCTCGGCCCGCTGCTGCACCGGCTCGACCACTTCAATCTGCCGTACGCGGGCGGCTGCGACCTCGGCACCCGCACGATCGAGCCGCACATGATCGCGCTGCGCCGCTTCGGCCTCGACATCACCGCCACGGAGGGCCTCTACCACGCGGTGGTCGAGCCGTCGGTGGCTCCCGACCGCCCGATCGTGCTGACCGAGCGCGGTGACACCGTGACCGAGAACGCGCTGCTCGCCGCGGCCCGCCACGACGGCGTCACGATCATCCGCAACGCCTCCTCCAACTACATGGTCCAGGACCTGTGCTTCTTCCTGGAGGCGCTGGGCGTACGGGTCGAGGGCATCGGCACCACCACGCTGACCGTCCACGGCGTGCCGCAGATCGACGTGGACGTGGACTACTCCCCCTCGGAGGACCCGGTCGAGGCGATGAGCCTGCTGGCCGCGGCCGTCGTCACCGAGTCCGAGCTGACCATCCGCCGCGTCCCGATCGAGTTCATGGAGATCGAGCTGGCGGTCCTGGAGGAGATGGGCCTCGACCACGACCGCTCCCCCGAGTACGCCGCCGACAACGGCCGCACCCGCCTGGTCGATCTGACGGTCCGCCCCTCCAAGCTGGAGGCGCCGATCGACAAGATCCACCCGATGCCGTTCCCCGGCCTCAACATCGACAACGTCCCGTTCTTCGCGGCGATCGCGGCGACCGCGCAGGGCAAGACCCTGATCCACGACTGGGTCTACGACAACCGCGCGATCTACCTCACCGACCTCAACCGCCTCGGCGGCCGCCTCCAGCTCCTCGACCCCCACCGCGTCCTCGTCGAGGGCCCGACCCGCTGGCGCGCCGCCGAGATGATGTGCCCCCCGGCGCTGCGCCCGGCGGTCGTCGTCCTCCTGGCGATGATGGCGGCCGAGGGCACGTCGGTCCTGCGGAACGTGTACGTCATCAACCGGGGCTACGAGGAGCTCGCGGAGCGCCTGAACTCGGTCGGCGCGCAGATCGAGATCTTCCGTGACATCTAGGGCGGCGACAACCATGTGATCCGGTCGCCGTACTCCCCCGCGAGGGCGCGGTGTGCCAGTGCTGTCGTCTCTGACCGAAAAAGGAACCGGACGCGGTCGTCTGTCGGAGACTGGCAGGACGGTGATCCCCAGGGGGAGCGGGAAGGGCGTCGATGGATCCGTTCGTGTACGTGCCTGCCGACGATCCGCTCTTCGGTGCGGTCGACTGCGCACTCGACCACGACGCCGGGACACTGGTCGTGAGCGGCGGTGGTCTTCCACGGGCCGAGGTTCGGCGGGCCGCCGGTACGACGCCGGAGAGTCATGTGCCGATCGGGACACGCGACCCGGGAAGTCTCACCCTGAGGATCGACGGCATCGACGAAACCCTGCGCCCCTCCAAGGGGTTCCTGACCCGGCGGTCGTACCGGGTGGAGGTCGTCTCCGGGGCGCAGGGGTGCCGGTATCTGCTCGTGCCCGATTCCCTCGGCACCAGCCGTCTGTCGCGGGACGGTGGACTCCTCGGCGTCTTCACGTCGACCGGGGACGGGAGCGTGACGGCCGAGTGGCAGGCGGAGGGCGGCTCCGGGCGCGGCGTGGGGCCCTACGACGCGTCCGTCGGGTACGCCCTCGCCGCCGCGTTCGGCACGGGGGCCGAGCCGATGTGGAAGCTGACTCTGAACGCCGTGCTCGACCTGTGGCCGTGAGGCCGGACGTTCCTCAGCCCTCCTGCCGCGGCAGCAGGTGCGAGCAGGTCGAGCGGGCGACGAAGGCGAACCCGTCGTAGTCCCTCGCCAGTACGACGGGTGCGACGTGGAAGCGGTAGGCGAACCGCGGCACGTTCGCGCCGAAGCTGCGCTGCGCCCGCGGGGCGTGCAGCCACGGCGCGGCTTCGGCGGACGCGGCGGCGGCGCGCAGGTCCGCGTAGTAGTCGCCGCGTACGGCGTCCGCGAGCCGCGCCTCCACGGAGCGGAAGCCCGTGCCGATGCGGTGCCGTACCGGCAGGCCCCGCAGGTCGTCGCCGCGTCGGGCGAGGAAGGACCCCTTGCCGAAGAACAGGGCCAGCGCGTAGTAGGCGTCGCCGTAGCGTTCGCGGAGCCGGCTGCCGAGCGCGGGCACCTGCTCTCCGTACGTGCCCTTCGCGATGTGGCCGTTGTGCGCCCAGACCATGACACGCGCCCGCGGGTCGTCGTCCACGAGCCGGGCGACGGCCTCGGCCATGTAGCGGTCGCGCGCGGCGAACACGCTGTCCTCCCCGGCCGAGGGGTCGAAGGGGCGCGTCACCAGATCGGCGGCGCGGACGAGGATCCGCGCGTGCTCCAGGGCGTCGTCGATGTCGTCCCCCGGCCCCGACGCGTCGCGGTGTTCCGTCAGGAAGCGGGCCACTGCCTCGGCGCGCCGCAGCAGGGCCTGGTCCGGGTCGGGCCGCGAGGCGGGGCGCGCCTGGGACAACACCTCGAGCGCGCGGATGTCCTCGGCCTGCTCGGGCGCCGTCCGGCGCAGGAAGGCGGCGACCGTCCCGACCGAGTCGGCGCAGCGCTGGGGGTCCGTGCCGACGAAGCGGATCCGGCGGTCCTCGGGGAGGTCGCGGTTGTGGGCGCGCAGCCACTCGACGAGGTCGACCATCTCCTGCGTGCGCCAGGTCCAGAAGCCCAGCCGGGCGACGAGCCGCGCGGGGTCGCCGACGCCGTGCCTCACGTACGCGTCGAGGGCGCGGGCGGCGGACTGGCTGGCCTCCATGGCGAGGGTGGTGAACCCCTCCTCGCGTACCAGGAACTCCACGATCCGGTGCTTCAGACGGAAGAACTCGCCCGTGCCGTGGGTGGATTCGCCGAGGCCGACGATCCGCGCCCCGCGCAGGGCTTCGCCCAGCGGTTGCAGGTCCCCGGTGGGAGCGCCCGGTGTCAGCGTGCCCAGGGGGCGGGCGTTCTCGGCCAGCCAGCGGGCGATGTCGTCGGGCACCGCGGTGCCTCTCCTCCCTGCGTGCGGCCGGGCGGCCCGGCGGCCCGCCCGTGATGTCGCACCCGATCGTGTGTCAGCTCTCCAGCTCCCGGCACGCCTTGAGAATGTCCTGGAGGTCTCGCACGGCGTCCGGAAGGCCATGCTCGGAATACACGCCCGCGACGTTGACGACAACTTCGTCCGCACCCGCCCGACCGAATTCGGCCAGTCGTACGGCGATCTCCTCGGGCGTGCCGTTCGCCGCCTACGTAGCCGGGCGGGGTCATCCAGCTGATCGCGGCGTCCGCCACCCTGGGCCGTGGCCGGACGCGGTAGCCCATGCCGACCAGGTGGGCGAACACCTGCTGGGTGTCCGCGCTCAGCGACTGGCTCAGCCAGAGGCGGGCCAGCCCACCCGTCGCGGCCCGAAGCCGGGAGACGGCAATCCTCCGCAGCTTTTCTGGGACGTGCGGCGGTGCCCGTGCGCCTCGCCGGGGGAAACGCCCGGGCGTCCGGGGCCCCGCAACGGCCTCCGCTCGGCATGGCCGCGTGAGCATGCGATTGACTGGCGTCGGCATGACCGGACGACGCGGAACTCATGGGGGCCACGCAGTGAAGGACAACGACATCCCGCTCATACCGGACGCGGTGTGGTTGGAGGAGCGGCTGGGCCGAGGCTCGCTCTGGCGGCCGGACGAGGCCGGTCTCCCGGCCGAGCTGACCGATGCCCGGTCGCGGGAGTTCCTGCTCACGGTCGGCTTTCCCGCCGTTCACCTCGATGTCGTCGGGATCGACACGAGGCACCTGCGGGACGAGGACGGGCTGGACCCGTTCGACGCCGACGAGATCTACGGCAACCGCTACCCCGACGACGACTCCCCGCCCGAGAACTTCTGCTTCACCGTCGCCACCTGGAGCGACCAGCATCTGATGCTCGACGCCGCGGACGGCGGCATCACCCACTACGACCCCAACGGCTGGGACCACGGCGCCGGGTGGAAGGGACTGGCCGCCGAATCCCTCCCCCTGCTCGCCGTGCTCCTCGGGCTGATCGCCGAGGCGAGCGGCGCCCTGGGATCGGCCGACGACACCGTGCGCGAGGCCGCCGTCACGGAGCTGCGCGAGCGCATGGTCGACCTGGAGCCGTACGTGGACGACTGTCCTTTCTGGGACGAGATCTTCGAATGCCTGGGCTGAGGGCCGGGCCGATCCGGCGCGTCGCAGCCCTCCGGATCCGTAGATCCGGCGTCGCCGAAGCCAGTTGAGACGCCGGTCCGGTTGGGAAAGAGTCGGGGGCATGGAGTTCCTCTGCTACCACCGCGATCGGCCCGGCTCCCTTCCGTTGCGCATCGAGCTGCTGGAAGAGCACTGGTCGTACATGGACCGGTACGAGAAGGAGATGATCGCCCGCGGCCCGACCCTTGCCGCCGACGGCGAAACGCCCACCGGCAGCGTCCACATCGTCGACCTGCCCGATCCCACCGCGGCGCGCGCGTTCGCCTTCGACGAGCCCGGTCACCAGGCCGGCGTGTACCGGGACGTGCTGCTGCGCCGATGGCGCAACCTGCTCGGGCGCACCATGTGGGATTTCCCCGGCGGCCCCACGGACGGCAACCGGTATCTGGTGCTCGGCCTCGGCACGGGGCGGGCCGCCGATCTCACTGTGCCGCCCGGCCGTGATGAACTGATCGCGTACGGGCCGCTGTTGTCCGACGACGGCGCCGACTGGCTGGGTACGGCGGCGCTGGTCCGCGCGCCGGGCCCGGACACGGCACGGGCCGTCCTGACCTCGGGCGCGTATGCCGATGTCGAGGTCCATGAGTGGCGGTTCGGCGGGCGGCCGTCGTGAACCGAGGAGGCATCGGTCCGACGGGGCCGGTGCCTGCCGGTCCGGAGCGCAGCGGTGAGGGCCTCCTCGGGAGGGGGTGGACGCGGTCGGCGTGGTGCCGACCCCAGCCCGGATGGTTCATACACATGAACAGGAATCAGCTACGCGTTCATTGACGCGTCCACGGCAATCACTTTACCGTCGGAGAAAGCGCTTTCCGAAAGCTGTGACTCTTTCGACCCCTCGAACGCGTTCATGCGGTCTGAACAGCGGCGTTCGTCACGCCGAAGCTCGGCACCCCTGGTCCGACCCCACCGATCCTCTGGAGTGAAACGATGCAACGGAGTCCCGTCATCGGCGCTACCTGTGTCAGCCTGTTGACCGGCGCGCTCGTCGCGCTGTCCGGCACCACGGCGCAGGCCGCCTCCACCCGGTACGAGGCCGAGGCCTCGCCGGCGGTCTGTACCGGCACCATCGACTCCGACTGGGCCGGATACTCCGGCAGCGGTTTCTGCAACGGCAGCAACGCGGTCGGCGCCTACGCGCAGTTCACCGTGAACGCCGCCGCCTCCGGCACGGCGACGATCACCATCCGCTTCGCCAACGGGACCACCACCCCACGCCCCGCGAACGTCACGGTCAACGGCTCGTCCAGCACCACCGCGTCCTTCGAGGGCACCGGCACCTGGGCGACATGGGCGACCAGGACGCTCACCGTGCCGGTGACCTCGGGCACGAACACCGTCCGGATCAGCCCCACCACCTCCGCCGGGCTGCCCAACCTCGACCGCCTCGACGTCGAGGTGGCCGGCACCACGCCGCCGGCGGGCACGGCGTTGTACGTGGCGCCGAACGGGCGTGACGACGCGGCCGGCACGGTGTCGGACCCGACGACGCTCACCTCGGCGATCAGCCGCGTCACCGCCGGTGGGACGATCTACCTGCGGGGCGGCACCTACGGCTTCTCGCAGACGGTCACCATTCCGCCGGGCAAGAACGGCACCTCCAGCGCCCGTACGACGCTGTCCGCCTACCCGGGTGAGACTCCGGTGCTGAACTTCTCGGCCATGGCCGAGGATCCGGCGAACCGCGGGCTCGCCGTCAACGGGTCGTTCTGGCGCGTCAGCGGCATCGTCGTCGAGCGCGCCGGTGACAACGGGATCTTCGTCGGCGGAAGCAACAACGTCATCGAGCGCACGGTGACGCGCTTCAACCGGGACACGGGACTGCAGCTCTCGCGGATCGCCTCCACCACCCCCCGTGACCAGTGGCCGTCCAACAACCTCATCCTGAGCGTGGAGTCGCACGACAACGCCGACTCCGACGGAGAGGACGCCGACGGCTTCGCCGCGAAGCTCACCGTCGGCTCGGGGAACGTCTTCCGCTACGCCGTGGCCCACAACAACATCGACGACGGCTGGGACCTCTACACCAAGACCGACACCGGACCCATCGGAGCGGTGACCATCGAGGACTCCCTCGCCTACGGCAACGGCACCCTCTCTGACGGCACCGTGAACTCCAACGGTGACCGCAACGGCTACAAGCTCGGCGGCGAGGACATCAAGGTCGATCACGTCGTCCGGCGCAGCATCGCCTACCGCAACGGCAAGCACGGGTTCACCTACAACAGCAACCCCGGCACGATGTCCGTGTCGAACAACGTGAGTGTCGACAACGCCCAGCGCAACTTCTCGTGGGACGCCGGCACCTCGGTGTTCCGGAACAACGTCTCGTGCCGCAGCGGCAGTGGGTCCAACGACAAGACCGTCGGTGACGCCGACGGCTCGAACCAGTTCTGGTCCGGTACGAACGGGTCCTCCTGCTCGTCGTACACCGGCGCCCTGAACTGGTCCTACGCCACGGACGGCCGCCTTGTGGTGACCTTCGGGGGCAAGCTCGTCACGCCGTGACCGGAGAACGCCGCGGCCCCCTGGGAATCAGCCGGAACAGCAGCCGAATCAGCCGGCTCCCGGGGGGCCCATCCCGCCCTTGAGGCGTTCGATGTCGGAGGGGCGCACCTGGATCGCGATGAGGGCGATCACGGCGCCGACGATCGCGAAGACGGCCGCCGTGACGAAGCCCGCCGAGACGCCCGAGGTCAGCACCTGGTCGCTCCAGGGCGGGGGCAGTTGGCCGGTCTTGGCGAACTCGGCCTTCTCCAGGGGTCCCGCCTGCGAGAGGAAGGCGGCCACCTGCTTGTCCGCCTCGGTGCGGCTGGCCGTGCCGAAGACCGTCACCAGGATCGACAGGCCGAGGGAACCGCCCACCTGCTGGGTGGCGTTGAGCAGGCCGGAGGCGGCACCGGACTCCCTGGCCTCGACGTTGGACAGCGCCATCAGGGTCAGCGAGACGAACATCATGCCCATGCCGAGGCCGAAGACCAGGATCGGCCCGAGGATGCTGCCCAGATAGGTGGAGTGCACATCGGTCAGGGTCAGCCAGGACAGGCCGGCCGCGGCCAGCACCGAACCGACCACCATGAAGGGTTTCGGCCCGTACTTGGGCAGCAGCTGGGAGGCCATCCCGGCGCCGACCGCGATGATCGCGCTGACCGGCAGGAACGCCAGTCCGGCCCGTAGCGGGCTGAAGTCCAGGACGTTCTGCACGAAGAGCGTGAGGAAGAAGAACATCCCGAAGATCGCCGCGGCGAGGCAGAGCATGATCGCGTAGGTGCCCGCCCGGTTGCGGTCGGCGAACATGTGCAGCGGGGTGATCGGCTGCCGGGAGCGGCGCTCCACCAGGATGAACACGGCGAGCAGCACGATCGACGCGCCGAACGAGGCCAGCGTCCAGGGGTCGCGCCAGCCCTCCTGGGCGGCGCGGATGAACCCGTACACCAGCGCCACCATGCCGAGGGTCGAGGTCAGCGCGCCGGTGAAGTCGAAGTGACCGGGGTGCCGCTCGGACTCCTTGATGTGCCGGGGGGTGAAGAAGGCGATGAGCAGCGCGATCGGCACGTTGACGAAGAAGATCCAGCGCCAGTCGAGCCACTCCACGAGGAGTCCACCGGCGACGAGGCCGATCGCGCCGCCGCCCGCCGAGACGGCCGCGAAGACGCCGAAGGCCCGGTTGCGTTCGGGTCCTTCGTCGAAGGTCGTGGTGATCAGGGAGAGCGAGGTCGGGGAGGCGATCGCGCCGCCGACGCCCTGCAGCGCCCGGGCGGCGAGGAGTTGCCAGTCGCTCTGGGCGATTCCGCAGAACAGCGAGGCGAGCCCGAAGAGCAGCACACCGAAGATGAAGACGCGTCGGCGTCCGAGGATGTCGCCCGCACGTCCGCCGAGCAGCAGCAGACCGCCGAAGGTCAGCGTGTAGGCGTTGACCACCCAGGACAGACTCGTGGTGGAGAAGTCCAGCGCGCTCTGGATGTGCGGCAGCGCGATGTTCACGATGGTGATGTCGAGGACCACCATCAGCTGGCAGGAGGCGATCACGAACAGGGCGATGCCCTTGCCGTCACCGCTCTTCTTCCGTGCGGCGGTCGGTGCCGGGGTCGTCGGCTTCGGTGTACTCATGGCGCATCGCGCCCTCGTCCTGGTGAGGGAGCCGTGGGCCGGTCAGTCCACCTTTCGACACTAAGCCCGCCTCCGGCGGGTGACCAGTTGGATCATGCGGTCCCGGGGGTCTCGGCGATGAAGGAACGCAGGACGTCGGCGAGCCGTTCGGGCTGGTCCTCGCTGACGAGCGTGCGACTGTCCTCGATCTCGACGAGCCGCCCCTGAGGGAGGAGTTCGGCGAGCCGGCGGCCATGTGCACGCGGCATCATCAGGTCGTCGAGGGCCCAGACGACGAGCGCCGGCCGGTCGAACTTCCGCAGTCCTTCGGCGGCTTGGAGGAGCTCGTCACGGCGCACGGCCAGGCAGTAGCGGCGGAAGTCGTGCCGGATGGCGGGGTCGGTACGCAGGGGGCGCAGCCAGCGTGCGGCGATCTCGTCGGGGACGGGCCGTCTGGTGAGCGCTCCGAGGCCGATGGGGAGGCGGCGCAGCGGCTTCAGGCCGAGGACGCGGACCATGAGGGAGATCCCACCGGGGACGCGGCAGGCCAGGTCGATCATCTTGCCGGGTGCCCCGGGCGGGTAGTTGTCGAAGGCCTCGCAGGAGACGAGGACGAGCCGGGCGAGCCGCTCGGGGTGGCGGACGGCGACGGTCTGGGCGCGTCCGCAGTCGCTCTCGACGAGGGTGACGTCGGTGAGGCCGAGCCGGTCGAGGAACTCGGCGATCAGCTCGATGACGCTGTCGGGCGAGAGCGGCACGTCCGGCTTCATCGGGGTGCGGTGGGCGCCGTACGGGAGGGTGGGCGCGAGGACCCGGTGGTCGGGGGCGAGTGCGGCGGCGACTTTCCGCCAGACGGTGGCGTCGTGGACGAGTCCGTGCAGGAGTACGACGACGGGACCGGGGCCGCCGGTGTCCTCGTACGCGATGGTTCCGGCGGTCAGCTCGATCTCTGGCACGGTTCCCCCTGCTCATGGATCTACTCGAGTACGGCGAAGCCGTCCAGCTCCACGTGGGCCTGATCGTCCCACAGCCGTACGACGCCGATCACGGCCATGGCCGGATAGTCGCGCCCGGCCAACCGCCGCCAGATGCGGCCCAGTTCATGGGCGTGGTGACGGTAGTCGGCGACATCGGTGGCGTAGACGGTGACGCGGGCGAGGTCGGTCGGAGTGCCGCCGGCGTGGCGGAGGGCGGCGAGGAGGTTGGCGAGGGCGGTCTCGAACTGCTCGGGCAGGGTCTCCCCCACCACCTTGCCGTCGCGGTCGAGGCTGGTCTGTCCGGCGAGGAAGACCAGGCGGGAGCCGGTGGCGGTCACGGCGTGGGAGAAGCCGGCGGGCGGGGACAGCTCGGCCGGGTTGTGCCGGTGCAGGCTCATGCGGACGGCTCCTTCGACGGCTCGGCGGCGGACCGGACGGCGGTCGCTCCGATGGTCCCTTCGGCGGTCGCCACGACTTCGGGCGCGGCGGCCGGGTCGGTGCCGG
>NZ_JAGGOS010000002.1:0-246 GCF_018614205.1 Streptomyces sp. ISL-36
GGGCGGTCCTCGTCCGGCACGAGCGGCGCGCCGCCCACCCCCTCCTGCCGCCCGAGCTCCTGCGCTCCCGGCCCGTCGCGGCCGGCCTCGGCGCCCTCCTGGCCGCATCGGCCGCGCTCTTCGGCTCCCTCTTCGTGGCGACGTACTTCCTCCAGGACGCCCGCGGACTCGACCCCCTGACGAGCGCCCTGTGGACCCTGCCCCTCGCCGTCCTGATGGTGCTCGGCGCGCCCGCCGCCGCCCTGG
>NZ_JAGGOS010000002.1:404-58281 GCF_018614205.1 Streptomyces sp. ISL-36
CCGCCGCCGACGCCGGGGTCGCCGGAGGGCTCCAGCAGACCGCCATGAACACCGGTCCCGCCCTCGGCGTCGCCACGGCGACCCTGCTGATGACCCTCGACCCCTCCGCCGGATTCGTCCCCGCCATGGGCACGACGCTCCTCGCCCTGGCGGCCCTCGCCGCGCTGGGCGCCGCGGCGGCGCTCGGGCTCCCCGGCCGATCCGTACCCCGGGAGGGAACGGAGCGCCCCCGGCCCGTGCCCGCGTCCTGAGGGACACCGGGCTCCGGCCCCGGACACGCGGCGGGCAACGCCCCGGCCCCGCCGCCCGCTCTGCGTACGATCACGAAATGCCCACAGGTGGTCACCGTCACCGTCGTCGCCGTTCCTGGTCCCGGCCGCGCACCCAGATCACCATCGGGCGCGCGCTGCCCGTGCTGGTCATGGTGGTGACGGTTGCCACCGACCTCCTCACGCCCGAACGGGAGCGCTTCGACCGGCTGCTCGTGGTCGCGCCCGCCCTCGCCGCCGTGACCTGGAGCGTCCGGGGCACCGTCGTCATCGGGATGATCGCCATGGTGCTGCGCGGGCTGCTCGGCGTGAGCAGGAACGAGCCGTTCGCGCCCGATCTCCTCGCCAACGAAGTGGTCCTGGCGACGGTGACCGCCGCAGCCGTGTGGGTCAGCCGCGTGCGGCTGCGCTACGAACGGGATCTGCGCGAGGTCACCGCCGTCGCCGAGGTCGTCCAGCGGGTCGTCCTGCGCCCCCTCCCGCCCCGGCTCGGCCCCGTCCGACTCCATCTGCTGTACGTCGCCGCCGCGGCCAAGGCCCGGATCGGCGGCGACTTCTACGAAGCCGTCCGCGTGCCCGGCGCCGTACGGCTGATGCTCGGCGACGTTCAGGGCAAGGGACTGGGGGCGGTCGAGACCGCATCCGTGCTGCTCGGCTCCTTCCGCGCCACCGTCAACGACGCCCCCGACCTGCCCACGCTGGCCGACCGGCTCGAAGAAGGCCTCAGCCGCTTCGGGGCCTGGGACCCCGCCTCCGACGCGGCCGAACGCTTCGCCACCGTCGTCCTCGCCGAGATCCCCGACGACGCCGACGTCATACGGCTCCTCAGCTGCGGCCACCCCGCACCGCTGCTCCAGCACGGCGGGCGGGTGCACCCCGTCGAGTTCACCGATCCCTCCCTGCCGGTCAACCTGGCCGGCCTCGTCGACGCCCGGCACCGCGTGGAGGAGGTGCCCTTCGCGCCGGGCGACCGACTGCTGCTGTTCACCGACGGGGTGAGCGAGACCCGCGACCCCGACGGCGCCTTCTACCCCCTGGAGGAGCGCATGCGCCGCTGGGCGACGGAGCCGGGTGAGCGACTTCCCGCCCTGCTCCACGGGGACCTGTCCGCCTATGGTGCCGACGGCCTGGACGACGACGTGGCCGCGATGCTCGTCGAACGGCTGCCCGGCCCCGACTCCGGCCCCGACTCCGACTCCGACTCCGGCTCCGGCTCCGACTCCGGCTCCGACTCCGGCTCCGGACCCGCCCTGGCCCTTGGACCGCCTGGACCGTCCGGACCGCCTGTCTGACGGCCTCCCAGGAGCGGCCCCTCACCGTCGGGGTGGGTCGGGAACAGACTCGTACAGCACGGTGTGGAACCGGCTCTCCGCCTCCCGCCCCGTCGGATCCGCCCCGAGGGCCCGTACCGCCTCGACGGCGAAGCGCTGCTCGGCCGCGTCGGTGAACAGCCGCTGCGGATAGGTCCGCGACGGATCCGCCACGGTCCGCAGGCCGTAGGTCGCCAGACACTCCTCGATCGGCCGGTACGAGACCGTACGCAGGACGAAGGCGCTGACACGCACCGGACGCCGGGCCCATGCGAGGAGTGCGGCGAAGGTGCGCCGGGTGAGGTAGCTGCCGCCGCCGGTCAGCGTGAGCAGGGTGACATCGGCCATCGCGGCCCGCAGCCGAGGGCTCGGGTCCGCGCCCTCCTCGAGGTTCTCCGCGAAGCCGTCGTCCAGGAGGCCGACCTCACGGGCGTACCTCAGCGCGTGTCCCGCGACGTCGAGCCCGATGACCGGGGCCGCGTCGGGACGGCGCCGGGCCGCGTAGAACTCCTTGTCCCGCACGGCGAGTTCGGCGGAGGTCAGCTCGCGGACCGCCGGGTCGGTGTAGCGGGCGTACAGCTCGGCCAGGGTGACGTCGTGGTTGAGCAGGGCGGCGTTGATCCCGTACGAGCAGCACAGGTCGAGCACCGTCCCGCCCCCGCGCTCCGCCGCCGCGCGCCGGAAAGCCGGTTGGGCCTGCTGCGGAATCTCGTACTCCAGCGGGGCGAGACGCGAGAAGTACGCGCGTGGGTCGGGCCGGTCGTAGATGTCGTCGAACCGCGCCTTGCCGCCCGTGCTGCCTGTGCCACCCGTACTGCCTGCGGCACCCGCGCTGCCTGAGCCACGGGTACTGCCCGCGCCCGGCTCGGACCCGCTCATGTCGCGCGCCTCCTCCACCAGGGGTCCACCCCTCCAGGATGAGCTCGCCACCGGCGTGCCGCACCGCGTGGCCGTTCCCCACGCGGGCATCGGCATCGGCATCGGGCTTCAGGCAGGCCGTGGCCCTCGGTCAGGCGTCCAGCGCGTGTCCGGTCGTCGCGTCGACATGGCCCGGAATCTCGTCGTGCCGGTCGCCGACCGACAGTGTGCCCGTCGGTTCGAAGAGCAGGATGGTGGCGCCGGACGGCGCGGAGGGCCGGTGCTCCACGCCCCGGGGCACGGTGAGGACGGAGCCGCGGGGCAGCGACACCGTTCGCTCCACCCCGTTCTCCCGCAGCGAGATGCGCAGTTCGCCGTCGAGGACGAGGAAGAACTCGTCGGTGTGATCGTGGGCGTGCCACACATGCTCGCCGGCCACCTTGGCCACGCGGACGTCGTAGTCGTTCACCCGCGTCACGATGCGGGGGCTCCACAGCTCGTCGAAGGTGGCGAGGGCCTCGGCGAGGGCGACGGGGGTGCTGGGCACAGGGTTCTTCGCGTTCATGGAGCCATCCTCGGCCCCGCGCTCCGCCCGCCGGGAGTGCTAGAAAAAGCACATGCCGCAAGGATCCTCGCACCGGGACGCCGGTCCCCACCGCGTCGTCGTGATCGTCGACGCGAACTCCAACCCCTTCGAGCTCGGCTGCGCCACCGAGGTCTTCGGCCTGCGCCGCCCGGAGACAGGCCGCGACCTGTACGACTTCCGGCTCTGCTCGCCCGAGCCCCGCACCCTCATGCGGGACGGCTTCTTCACCCTCACCGGCGTCGCCGGGCTCGAGGCGGCTGACTCCGCCGACACCCTGATCGTTCCCAACCGGCCCGACGTCGACGTGCCGCGCCGCCCCGCCGTGCTCGACACGGTCCGCCGCGCCCACGCCCGCGGTGCGCGCCTGATCGGCTTCTGCAGCGGGGCCTTCACCCTGGCCGAGGCCGGGGTGCTCGACGGCCGGCGCGCCACCGCCCACTGGCAGTGGGCCGAGTCCTTCCGCGCGCGCTTCCCCTCCGTACGCCTCGAACCCGACGTGCTGTTCGTGGACGACGGCGACATCCTCACCGCCGCAGGCAGCGCCGCCGCCCTCGACCTCGGACTCCACGTCGTCCGGCGCGACCACGGAGCCGAGATCGCCAACTCGGTGAGCCGCCGCCTGGTCTTCGCGGCCCATCGCGACGGCGGCCAGCGACAGTTCGTCGAGCGGCCGGTCCCCGACGTGCCCGACGAATCCCTCGCACCGCTGCTCGCCTGGGCCCAGGAACGCCTCGGCTCCCCGCTGGCCGTCGCCGATCTCGCGGCCCGCGCCGCCGTCAGCCCGGCGACACTCCACCGCCGTTTCCGTGCCCAGCTCGGCACCACCCCGCTGGCCTGGCTGACCGGCGAGCGGGTCGCGCTCGCCTGCCGTCTCATCGAGCGCGGCGAGGCCCGGTTCGAGGTCGTCGCCCGTACCAGCGGCCTCGGCACGGCCGCCCATCTGAGGGCCTTGATGAAGCGCGAGACGGGCCTGTCCCCGTCCGCGTACCGCCGCCGCTTCGGTCCGGCGGCCGGCTGAGACCGTTCCGCCACGGCCCGCCCGGCCGGCGACGCCTCAGGAGCGGTACGGGGTGTGGGCGGCAGCCCAGTCCGCGAGCGCGCGGGCACAGTCGGCGACCGACTCGCGCCAGGTCCTGGCGGCCCCGTCACCCGCCTCGTCGCTCACATGCTTCACGATCCGCAGCGGCACACCGGCGACCGCGGCGGCCGTGGCGAGGGCATAGGCCTCCATGTCCACCAGGGCCGCCCGGGCGGCGAGCCTGGCCCGTGCGGCCTCGTCGGCGATGAACGCGTCACCGGTGGCCAGGGTGACGTCGCCCCCGTCGGGGAGGGTCAGCGGCGCGCCGTAGGTCTCACCGGTCAGCGTGGCCAGCAGCTCGCCGTCGAGGTCGTGCTGGAGGACCGTGCCGACGACATGCGTCCCCGTCCACCCCGGCCGCAGCGCCCCCGCCGTCCCCAGGTTCACCACGCCGGACGGCCGCGTGCCCCGACCCAGCACGCTCGCGAGCGCCGTGGCCGCGTTCACCTTGCCCATGCCGGTCAGCAGGATCGGCAGGTCCGTGTCGAGGAACTGCGCCTCCTCCTTCACGGCCAGGACGAGCAGGGGCCGGTCGGCCGTGATCTCTCCGATGAGTTCCATGGGGGCCACGCTAATTCCGCGGGGCCCGTCCCGTACAACCGGGGAGCCGGCCCTGGACCCGGACCGGCCCCGGTCTCGGAATCGGCCTCGGGCCCAGGACCGGCGGCCCGGACCGGCCGCCGGGACTTCCGCGCCGTGCTGAGGGACCATGGAAGTGTCCGTATGCGCCAAGGAGATCAAGATGGCAACCGGAACAGTGAAGTGGTTCAACGCGGAGAAGGGCTTCGGCTTCATCGCCCAGGACGGAGGCGGCCCGGACGTCTTCGTCCACTACTCGGCCATCACCACGACCGGGTACCGCGAGCTCAGCGAGGGCCAGCCGGTCGAGTTCGACGTCGTCCAGGGCCCGAAGGGTCCCCAGGCCGAGAACGTCACCCCCGGCTGAGCGGCCGAGGCGTCGCATCGTCGCCCGGGCCGGCCCCCGCCGACCCGGGCGACGCGAGCGACGACGCCGGCCCGGCGACCCTGCCGAACCGGTGACTGTGCAGGAACAGCGACGTGACCGTGCAGGAACAGCGACGGTGCCGGCCCAGGAACACCGGGCCGGCACCGCGCCTCTCTCACCACACGCTCACACGCTCACCTCGCACCTCGCACCTCGCACCTCGCACCTCGCACCTCGCACCTCGCACCTCGCACCTCGCACCTCGCACCTCGCACCTCGCACTTCCACCTCGCACCTCACATCGACCAGCGCAGCACCGCGCCCAGCCCGCCCGCGGGCCCGGGCATACCGTCGGGCACCACCAGGACGTCGCAGTCCGCGGCCGCGGCCGCCCGCAGCACCGCGTCGTCCGCGCGTGCCTGCTCGGGCCTGGGCACGCCCATGGCCCGCGCTTCGCCGCGCTGCACGGCGATGTCGTCGACGCCCGGGCCGATCCAGACCGGGCGCCCGCCGTCGGAGGCGTCCTGCGTGATCAGCAGAGTGGCGACCTGGTGGTTGCGCGCGGCGTCGACCACGGCCGGGATCCCCTCGGCCGCCTCTCCCGGGCCCGTATCGACGGTGGAGGCGCGATGGGCGCCCGGCTTGCCGCGGCCCATCTGGAAGCGTTCGAGCGCCCTGCGCAGCCGGTTCTGGGAGAACTCCTCGCAGGCCCGGGCGATGTCGCGGTCGAGTGCCGCCGTGGAGGCGCCGGGGGAGCGGCTGCCGTTCTCTGCCTCGACGGTGACCGCCTGGAGCTGCTCGGAGAGCCGGCTGTGCACGGCCCTGCGCTCCCGGGCGTCACCCGCGAGGACCAGGAGATCGGCACCGCTCTCCGGCCACCGCCGGGCGAGCTCGCCCGCGATGGCGTCGGCGGTCTCGTTCCAGCTGTTCTCGACCCGGTTGCGGTAATGCCATTCGTAGCGGTCCGCGGGGATGCTGCGGTGCCCGCGGCCCTGCCACTCCTTGCCCTGGGCCTGCCCCATGTTCTCGCGCCGGTACGCCTGGCGGAGCTCCAGATCGGCGCCCGTACGGTCGATGTACGCCACCAGGCACGTCGGCTGGTCGCCGCGCAGCGCGGGCAGCGGCGCCACGTGCGGCAGGACGGACCACCGGGCCTCGCCCGCCGGTGGCGGAACGGCGAGCGGGACGTCGAGGACCACCTCGGCGCCGGAGGCGAAGAGGGCCCGGCCCGGTGGTGTACCGGAGACCGGCTCGTGGGCCAGCCGTTCCATCACCGCCCGGGTGGTGTACGCGTCGGCGCCCGCGTCGATGAGCTGACCCGCGATGGAGCGCTCACGGAGCTTCTGCACCTTGGCCCCGTCCTCGGTCGCGCGGGTGGTCTCGATGTAGACCGAGGCCCAGGGGCCCGGCCTGGTGAAGAGCGGTTTGAGGAATCCGAGTTCCATGACGTCCCCCAGACGCGTGGATGCCGAGTACCACCGGTGTGCGCGGACGGCGTCCGTCGGGCCGTGGAGCGTGCCGACGCTCCCGCAGTCCGCCCCGGTCCCTCGCGGGTGCCCCTCGCGCCCCGGGTGAAACCGACCGGCGACGGCCGGCCCCGGCGCGCTCCGCGCAGCCCCCGGAACTCGGCCGAGCCATCCCTCGGGGACGTACGGCGACGGCTCCCTACGGCACGTTCAGGGCATGGCCGCGGTGCCACTGAGCTCAGATCGGCAGCAGGCGGCCGATCAGCTCGCCGAGCTGCCGCGCGTTGCGGCACGGGCGCATGTCGACCAGCTCGGCGTAGGCGAGCGCCGCGGAATCGCCCGTCGACCAGAGCGAGGGCTGCTCCGGGTTCAGCCAGTGGACCCGGCGGGCCCGGTCCCTGATCAGCTTCAGCGCCGCGAGATTCGGGTCCGTCATGTTCGTACGGGCGTCACCGAGGACGAAGACCGCGGTGCGGGGGCTGACGGCGTCCGCGTACCGTTCGACGAACTCGCCCAGCGCGCTCCCGTAGTCGCTCTGCCCGTGCCAGCCGGTCAGCTCGGCCTCCGACAGGATCCGCGCGCCCAGCCCCGCCGGGTCGGCCGAGCCCCGGGCGATCAGGTCGGTCACCTCGTCCGTCCGGTTGACGAAGGCGAAGACCCGTACCCGGCTGAACTGGTCGTGCAGCGCCTGGACCAGCAGCATCGTGAAGTTCGCGAACCCGGCGACCGAACCCGACACATCGCACAGCAGCACGAGCTCCGGCCGGCCGGGCCGACGGCGCCGCAACACCGGACGCATCGGCACACCGCCGGTCGACAGCGAACCGCGCAGCGTCCGGCGCAGATCGATCCGCCCCCGCGCGGCGCGACGGCGCCGGGCGGCGAGGCGGGTCGCCAGCTTGCGCGCCAGCGGGTGCACCGTCTTGCGCAGTTCGTCGAGCTGGGCCCGGCCGGCGAGGAGGAAGTCGACGCTGTCCGCCGTACCCCCGACCGCGCGGCGCGCGACCCGGTCCCTTCCCTGCCGTTCGGCGACCCGCCGGCGCGCCTCCGTACGGACCTGCTCCCGGAACGCCTCGATGCGCCGACGGATCTCGTCGTCCCTCAGCCGGTCGGTGAAGGCGGGACCGTCGGGCTCGGTGTCCGGGGCGGGGGCCTCCTGCAGCATCGCGCGCACGCGGGCCAGCAGCGTCTCGGGACGGAGCCGGGCGAGGGTCTGGTACGAGGACCAGCCGTCCGACCCCGGCGAGGACCCGTAGCCGCCGAGACCGCCCACCGCCTCACCCGCCAGCCGTGCCAGCGCCGAGCGGTCGTCGGCGGCGAGGGCGGCGGCCAGCCGCTCACGCAGCTCGGCTGTGTCGGTGTCCTCCACGGCCCCTTCCGCCACCGGGCCGGCGCTCGCGGGGAAGTACAGGTCGAAGACCCGGTCGAAGAGCGCGCGCTGCCCCTCCTGGTGGAGCAGGGTCGCGGCCAGCGCCTCCCGCATCCGCTCCCGGTCGTCGAACCCCACGGCCTCCAGGGCGCGGCCCGCGTCCACGCTCTCGCCGGTTCCGATGCCGAGGCCGTGTGCGCGCAGCGCGTGCACCAGTCCGGTGAGCCGGTCGGTCACCCCCGCCGACGGTGTCCTCACACCGCGTCCAGGTCGAGCTTCGCCGCCGCCTTCAGGATGTCGTCCTGGTGCTTGAGGATCACACCCAGACTGTCGCGCACCACCGTCTCGTCCAGGGTGTCGGCGCCCAGCGCGAGCAGCGTGCGGGCCCAGTCGATCGTCTCCGCGACGGAGGGGACCTTGCGCAGGTCCATCGCCCGCAGCGCGCCGACCACCCGCACGACCGAGGCGGCCAGCGTCTCGTCCAGGCCCGGCACCTTCATCGTCACGATCCGGCGTTCGAGTTCCTCCTCCGGGAACCCGATGTGGAGGAAGAGGCAGCGGCGGCGCAGCGCCTCGGACAGCTCGCGGCTCGCGTTGGAGGTCAGGACCACGAAGGGGCGACGCGTGGCGGTGAGGGTGCCGAGCTCGGGCACGGTGACCTGGAAGTCGCTGAGCACCTCGAGGAGCAGCCCCTCCACCTCGACATCGGCCTTGTCCGTCTCGTCGATGAGGAGCACCGTCGGGTCGGCGGAGCGGATGGCGGTCAGGAGCGGCCGGGAGAGCAGGAACTCCTCGCTGAAGATGTCCGTCCGCGTCTCGTCCCAGGACTCGTCGCGGCCCGCGGTGATGCGCAGCAGCTGCTTGGCGTGGTTCCACTCGTACAGGGCACGCGACTCGTCGACGCCCTCGTAGCACTGGAGCCTGACCAGGCGGGCGTCCGCCACCTGGGCGACGGCCTTGGCCAGCTCCGTCTTGCCGACGCCGGCCGGGCCCTCGACGAGCAGCGGCTTGCCCAGCCGGTCGGCCAGGAAGACGGTGGTGGCGACGGCGGGCGAGGCCAGATAGCCGGTCGCGGCGAGGCGCTCGGCGACCTCGTCGACGGAGGTGAAGTACCCGGTCGTCATTGGTTGTTCTCCCCGGTGCGGCAGGTCTTGTACTGGCCGGTAGCCATCGGTACCCGATCACTTCCGGCCCCGCTCCACAACCGTCCGGACGGCGAATGCGGCCAACGTCACGGGCGGCCGCCGGCGCCACTCGCCGGGGTCTCGGTGGCGGCAGCCCGCGTCGGGCCGCGGGACTTCGCAGCCCCTGGTGAGGGGTTACGGAGCGTGAGGGGTCGAGCAGCGAAGCGCGCCCGGAAGGGGCGCTTTCAGGGTTCCGAGCGCCTCCTCGCACCACCGCGGAGGGGCGTTTTCGCGCCTCGGCGCGATTGTTTCGGCAGGACGCTTGTGCAGGGGCGCCGCTCCCGGCACGCTCCAGCCATGAACACCGCCAGGCACGCCGGTGAACGCCTGATGAGCTGGCCCTCGCTGATCGCCGGACGCGCCCATTGCGGCGCCGAACTCGGCCTGGGCACCGAGACCCACGACATCGTGCACTTCCACGGTGAACACGAGGCCGACGTCCACCTCACCCGCGCCATGATCGCGAAGCTGCGGCCCGCCCTGCTGGGGTCGAGCGCCCTGAGACTGCGCGCCGGATCGGGCTGGGTGACGGTCCGTCTGGACATGGGGTCGGACATCGACCTGCTTGCGACCCTGGTGAGCGCGGCGCTCCAGGCCTCCAGCCGAGGTCAGGACGCCCCGTCCGACACGGCGCCGGACGGCTGCACCCGCATGTGCCTCACCCCCGGCCCGCGCTGACGGCGACGCGCACGGCCCCGGCCGCCGCACCCGCGGCCGGGAGGCACCGCACCCGCGGCCGGGAGGCACCGTCCGCGCGGAGCGTCCCGCGCATACCGCCCGTTCGGCGGCATGCCGGAGGTGTCCGGGCTTCCTGCGGGTACTCCCCGTGGCATGCCCTCCACTTCCGGCGCGCCGCACGACGGTGCCCCCGCTGAGCACGGTCACTGGTTCCACCGGCTCCACCAGTCGGTCGTGACCTCGGTCCTCGGGCTCGCCTGGAACCGTGGGCGCGAGATGGAACTGATGCACCGCGCGATGGGCTTCGCGGCGCTCAGCCTCCTCACCCTCGTCCCGCTGCTCATCGTCGTCGCCGCCGCCGACCTGGCCAGTGGACAGGGCTTCGCCCGCTGGCTGGTGCAGGGCCTCGGGGTCACCGAGGTGTCTCAGGAGGAGGTCGAACTGCTCTTCGGCAAGCCGGGGCAGGCGCTGCAGCGGACCACCGCCTTCGGCCTCGCCGCCCTCGCCGCGTTCGGCGTCACCTTCGGGTCCGCCGTGCAGACCGGATACGAACGGGCGTGGGACCTGCCCACCGCCCGCTGGCACACCATGTGGCGCCACGTCGTCTGGCTCGCCGTCCTCGTCGCCGCGCTCCTCCTCTTCGTCGCCACCCCCGCACCGGCGGCCTCCTCCACCTCGGTCACCCTCCTCATCGCGGCCGGTGACGTCGTCGGAGCGTTCTTCTTCTTCTGGTGGTCGCAGCGCTTCCTCCTGTGCGGCCGTATCCGCTGGCGCGCCCTGGCGCCGGGTGCCGTCTGCACCGCCCTGGGGCTCCTGGGTCTGCGGATCTTCTCCCAGTTCGTCTTCTCCCCGCTGATCGCCTCCAACGCGGTGACCTACGGCCAGTTCGGGACGGTCCTCGTCCTGCAGTCCTGGCTCGTCGGCGTCGGCTTCGTCGTCTACGGCGCCGCCCTCGTCGGGCGTCTGATCCACGAGCACCTGCTCCGGCGCCGCATCGACCGTCTGCCGGCCGAGCTGCCGGCCGAGCTTTCGGACGAGACGCTGGACGGTCCCGCCGACGGCCCTCACTGAAGCCCCGGGGACGCCCCGGCACCCGTGCACCGACTCACTGGTCCCGTCGACGCACCGCCACCACCGTCACCACGGCCGCGACCAGCCCCCACACCCCGTACACCAGCCACGCCCCGCCCGACGACCAGGGGAAGGCGGCCTCGTACGGACCGACCCGGACCAGCCGCATCCACGCGGGGTAGGGCAGGGCGTGGGCGACGACGGCCTGCACGTGGCGCTGGTCCGAGAGGACGATCGGCAGCAGAAGCAGGACCACGACGTTCACCACCATCGTCGTCGCGCCGTGCCGCACGATCACGCCGATCGCCATGCCGACCAGCGCCGACACCGGCGCGAGGAGCGCGGACGCGACGATCAGGCGCAGGGCGCCCGGTTCCGGCATGCGGGAGCGGGTCGCCCTGCTGCACGGCGAGTTCCGCGCCGCACCACGCCCCGAAGGCGGCTTCCGGGTCACGGCCCGCCTTCCCCTACCGGCAGGAGCCCGATGACCGGCCGAACCGCCGATACCGCCGTCGCCCCCGAGGCCGCCTCCGTCGGTGCCGTACGCGTCGTCCTCACCGACGACCAGCCCCTGGTCCGCGCCGCCCTGCGGATGGTCATCGCCGAGGTCCCCGACCTCGATGTCGTCGGCGAGGCGGGAAACGGCGCCGAAGCGGTCGAGCTGGCCGCCGCCCTCCGCCCCGATGTGATCGTGATGGACCTCCGCATGCCCGGCATGGACGGCATCGAGGCCACCCGTACGATCATGGCCGGGCCCGGCCCACCCGCGTCCTCGTCCTGACCATGTTCGACGACGACGAATACGTCTACGGGGCGCTGCGCGCCGGGGCGAGCGGTTTCCTCGTCAAGGACATGGGGCTGGACGAGATCCTCGCCGCGATCCGCGTCGTCGCCGCGGGAGACGCCCTGATCGCGCCGAGCGTCACCCGCCGGCTCATCGAGGACCTCGCGGGCCAGCCCGCGCCGGGCACGCCACGACGGCGCGAACTCGCCGCCGTCACCGAGCGGGAGCGTGAGGTGCTCACCCTCATCGGCAGCGGGCTCTCCAACACCGAGATCGCCGAACGGCTCGTCATCAGCGTCGCCACCGTCAAGACCTACGTGACCCGGCTGCTCGCCAAGCTCGACGCCCGTGACCGGGTGCAGCTCGTGATCATCGCGTACGAGACGGGCCTGGTGGCCCCGGGCTGACCGGCCCGACCCCCGGCACCGGCTGCCCCGGCGCGTCATGATCACACGATCCGGTGACGTGGCCGCGGGGCGGCGGCAGCGGCCGGCGGGACCGGTTGGATGGGAGGTGATCCGACCGGCCCGTCGAAAGAGAGCTGCCCCATGGCGAACACCTGGCTGCCGCCCGCCGAGTACATCGCGACGCTGCCGAGGGCGACGGCGTACGCCTGTCTGTACTTCACCGACAGCGCGGGCCGGCCCTTCCAGTTGCGCGCCACCTACCGCAGCGAGCTGTGGCAGTGGCCGGGCGGCAACATGGACCCGGGCGAGACGCCCTGGCAGACGGCGGTCCGGGAGTGCCGGGAGGAGACGGGAATCGTCTTCGGCGGCGAGCCGAGGCTCCTCGGCACGCACTTCGTCTCCGACCGGGGCGAGGAGTGGCCGGCCAACCACATCGGCTTCATCTTCGACGGGGGTGTCCTGACGGACGAGCAGCTCGCCGGCGTCGTCCTCGACCCGGACGAGCACAGCGAGTTCAGGATTCGCACCCTCGACGAATGGGAGCGGGAGATGACCCCGCGGAACTTCGCGCGGCTCGCCGAGATCGACCGTGCCCGCCGCTCGGGCACGACGGTGTACGTCGAGAGCGGCGCCGACATCTGAGAAGCCACCGGCCGGCAGGGCGTGACCGGAACGCCGGCCGAGGGGCCCGTCGCGGCGACGGGCCCCCGCCGTGTGTCGCGCGGGTCAGGCCGGGCAGCCGACCGGATGGGCGACGTCGAGCACGAAGCGCTCGGGAGAGTGGAGCGTGAAGGTCTTGTAGGCGGGCTTGGTGTCGAAGGCAGCTCCGATGGTCACCACGCCCTCGAAGTCGCCGGTCAGGGCGACCCCCTTGAGCGCGGGCAGATGGATCTTCAGGAGCCGGGGTCCCTCGTAGACGGAACGTCCGGCCTCGTTGTGGGCGGCGGCGGGGGAGAGTTTGATCTCCAGGAAGAACTTTCCGGCGAGCGGAACCCGCTTGCCGGAGCCGTCGTAGTGGAGAGCGCTGACCGGGGTCACGGTGACCGGGGGCATGGTGCCCCGGACGTCGATCACGAGCCGGTCGAAGGTGGAGTGCCCGCCCCAGCGGGCGTTGACCACGAGAGCGGTCGAAGGCTGAGTCGTCGCCCGCTCCGTGGCGGCGTCGGCCGGGATCGTGGCTCCGATTCCGGCGGTCAGAAGAATGCCGGCGGCCAAGGCCGCGAGGCGTTGGCGGTGATGCATGGCGTCCCCTCTTTCCTGCGACGGGGACAGTGGTGTCACTGAGAGAGACATCCACCACCACCATACGGTTGCAGGGATATAGGGGGAATAGGGATATTTGTGCTGAAGGTGTCGATCTGGACGCCGTGGTCTCACTCGATGCGCTCACCCGAGTGCGAGACCGTAACCCCCGCGCTCCTCAGCAGTTGACCAGGGCATGAAGAAGCGCAGCATGCTCGCCATCGCCTCCCTCGCCGCAGGCGTCGTCACCGCCCTCGTCACGCCGCCGCCGCATGCGACCGCCGCGGACCACGGCACGGCCGGAACCACCGGCCTTCTGCAGAACGACACCGCGCTCGGCTCCCTCACCGAGGAGGCCGGTCCGCTCGTGGCCGACAGCGGCCTCCAGGCCCCGGACTCCGACGGACTGGCGTAAGGCCCCGGGTCCCCGTACCTCGCACAGGGGTACGGGGATCCGCCATGTAGAGGCAGCCCGTGCGCGTGCGGCGGGACAGGAATGACAGGATGTCCCCATGAGCAACAACGTTTACTTCGACATCACCATTGACGACGCCCCCGCCGGCCGGATCGTCTTCAAGCTGTTCGACGACGTCGTCCCCAAGACGGCCAAGAACTTCCGCGAGCTCGCCACCGGCGAGCACGGCTACGGCTACGCCGGCTCCCCGTTCCACCGCGTCATCCCGCAGTTCATGCTGCAGGGCGGCGACTTCACCAACGGCAACGGCACCGGCGGCAAGAGCATCTACGGCGAGAAGTTCGAGGACGAGAACTTCCAGCTGAAGCACGACCGGCCGTTCCTCCTCTCCATGGCGAACGCGGGCCGCAACACCAACGGCTCCCAGTTCTTCATCACGACCATCGTGACCGACTGGCTCGACGGCAAGCACGTCGTCTTCGGCGAGGTCGTCGAGGGCCAGGACCTGGTCAAGAAGATCGAGTCCCTGGGCTCCCGCTCCGGCGCGACCAGCGCGAAGATCGCCGTCGCCGAGTCCGGCGTCATCGAGGCCTGAGCCGCGACAGCCGATCAGCGCACGACCGCCCCCGCGAGCCTTCCCGGGGGCGGTCGCGCGTTTCTGTCCGTAGGGGGACCGGCGAAGGCGGAGGCCTTCCTCAACGGCCACCCGCACCACATCGCCGAGGTCGACGGCCGCCCGGTCCACTTCGTCCATCTGCGCGCGCCGGCGGCCGTCACCCTGAGCCACGAACCGGCGTACGCCGGCTTCCCGCGTAGCCTCGCCGAGCGCACCTTCCGCGACCTGCGCCACTGGAGCACACCGGGCCGGGGCGGCCATTTCATGGCCCACGAGGAACCGGAGCGGGTGGCCGCCGAACTTCGTACCTTCTTCCGGCCCTTGCGGGAGCCGTCAGCGGCGCTCGACGGCCAGGGCCCGGGTCAGCGCCTCCGTGAAACCGTCCGGGTTGTCGATCATCAGGTTGTGGCCGGCCTTCGGGACCTCGAAGACGGGGACACCGAGCGCGCGCACACGCTCGGTGTCCGCGTCCGGGAGGCTGTACTCGCCGACCAGGAAGGCCCGCGGACGGTCGAGCCCGGCCAGCAGCTCACCCTCGGCCGGAGAGGCTCCCTCGACCAGGGCCACCGCACTGCGGTGCACCGCGAGCGGATCGGCGAGGCGCAACCGCGCCACGTAGTCCGGGCGGTCCAGCGAGGCCAGCATCCGTGCGAACCCCTCGCGCACGAAGACGTCCTCGTCCTGGGCGGCCACCGGTGAGCTGAACATGCCTCCGCCGGGGTACAGATTGGGCTCCGCCACCACCAGCCGGGCCACCAGATCGGGCCGCGCGGCGGCCAGCCGGACGGCGACGGCGCCGCCCATGGAGTGCCCGACCAGCTCCACCCCGGTCAGCCGCCGGTGCTCCAGAATCCGTGCCACGGCGTCGGCCTGAGCCGCCGTACGGTAGCTGAATCCCCTCGGCCGGTCGCTCAGACCGAAGCCCAGCAGATCCACCAGGAGCGCCGAGCCGCCGGGCAGGGCGGAGTGTGTGGCGATGTGAGCGAAGTCGGACGCACCCGTGCACCCGAGTCCGTGGAGGAAGACCCGCACGGGGCCCTCACC
Organism: Streptomyces sp. ISL-36; assembly: GCF_018614205.1. Lineage (GTDB taxonomy): Bacteria > Actinomycetota > Actinomycetes > Streptomycetales > Streptomycetaceae > Streptomyces. The sequence continues at coordinate 15,728 of NZ_JAGGOS010000002.1, forward strand.
CGGCATCTCGATCCAACGGATGTGCGCCTGTGCGTCCGTCAGGAACAACTCCCGCACGACCGCCCCCCTACCTGTCACTGGTGTACCGACCGGGACACCTTACGGGGCGGCCGGGTCAGGAGGACTCGTCGCCGTAGCGCCGCTCGAACTTCGCGATCCGGCCCTCGGAGTCCACCGTGCGCGCCTTGCCCGTGTAGAACGGGTGGCTCTCCGAGGAGATCTCCACGTCGACGACGGGGTACGTGTTGCCGTCGTCCCACTCGATCGTCTGCTCGCTGCTCGCCGTGGACCGGGTCAGGAAGGCGAACCCGGCGGAGCGGTCGCGGAAGACCACGGGGCCGTACTCCGGCTGCTTGTCCTGCTGCACGTCTCCTCCTCGGGCTGCCTGCTGATGTGCCCAGCCTCGCCGGGTACGGGCGGGCCGACCAGCGCCACGGGGCCGACCGGGTGACCCCTTCCGCCGTGATCACGAACCGGGCTACGATCGGCCATGACCTCTCTCCTCGTGCTGTTCGGTGTTCTGGGCGGCTCCGTGGCGCTGCTCGTCGTGAAGCTGATGCGGCGCGGGAGCGGCCGGACCGAGAACGTCGAGGGGCTCCTCATCGAGCAGGCCCGGCGCGAACAGGCGCACAGCGACCGCACGTCGTTCTCGTCCTTCGCGTCGCACAACTCACCGCCGACGACGGGCGACAGCCACCGCCACCGCCACTAGAGCGTTCCCCGGCGGCTCGGGGCACTCAGGAGGAGCGGGCCCAGCGGGCGGCCAGGAGGAGGGCGATGTCGTCCGGCCGGTCCACGGCCTGGCGGGCGTCGCGGATCAGCCGGTCCGCCGTCTCCGTGAGGGCGACCGATCCCGAGACGGAGAACGTGCGCCGCAGCCGCTCGACCCCCTCGTCGATGTCCCTGCCCGGGCGCTCCACCAGACCGTCCGTGAACAGTGCGAGCACCGCCCCAGGTTCCAGGATCAGCTCGGTGACGGGGAAGGTGGCGTCGTCGTCGATGCCGAGGACGAGACCGCCGGCGAGCTCCAGGACCTGCGCCGTCCCGTCGGGCCGCCGCAGCAGCGGCTGCGGATGACCCGCCCGTACGGCCTGAAGAGCGCCGGTCTCCGGATCGAGCACGATGTAGCAGCAGCTGGCGAACTGCCCCGGATCGAGGTCGATCAACAGCCGGTTGGTGCCCCGGACCACCTCCTGGGGCGCCAGGCCACCGAGGGCGAAGGCCCGTACGGCGCTGCGGAGCTGCCCCATGGTGGCCGCGGCGGCCACGCCGTGACCCTGCACGTCGCCCACCACCAGGGCCAGCAGCCCGTCCCCCGTCTCGATCACGTCGTACCAGTCGCCGCCCACGTCCATGCCCTGCGTGCCGGGCAGGTAGCGCGCCACCGTGTCGACCTGATCGCGGACCGGCAGCCGGTGGGGGAGCAGGGCGTCCTGCAGGCCGCGGGCGAGCGCCGCCTCGCTGTCGTAGCGCCGGGCCCGCTCCAGCGCCTGCGCGATGAGCCCCGCGAGCGCGGTCAGTACGGTGCGCTCCTCCGGGCTGAAGCCGCGCGGCCGGTCGAAGCCGAGGATGCAGGAGCCGACGGGACGGCCCGAGGCGATCAGCGGCAGAAAGGCGCGGGCGCCCGTGTGGGCGTCCAGCGGCAGGTCCGGATAGGCGCGGCTCAGCTGCTCCATCGACTCGTAGAACAGCGGACGGCCGGTGGTGAGCGTCTCCACACCGGGCAGGTGGGCGTCGAGGCCGACGCCGTCGAAGGGCTCCAGGAAGCCCGGCGGGAACCCGGTCTCCCAGGCCAGATAGAGATGGCGGTCGCTCAGCAGGTAGATCGCCAGCTGACGGCCTCCGAACGCGGGCAGCAGCTCGTCGGTGACGACGGCGGACACCTGGCGGGCCGTGACGGCCTCGGTCAGCGCGATCGCGAGGGCCACCGGCCGGTACAGCGCCGAGGCCCGGTCCGCCGGGGAGCCCAGACCGGCGTCCGGACGGGTCACGGACGCGGGCCGGTAGGCGGGATCCGCCTCCGGCTGGAGCACCAGCGTGACGCCGTCGTGGCCGGGATAGAGGGAGACCGAGAGCCACTCGCGCTCGGACGCGTGGGCCAGGAAGTGGACGGGCTCGTCCGACAGGAGCGCGGACCGCAGGTGCTCCTCGTGGGCGGGATGACCGAACCAGGGCAGGGCCTCCCACACCGTCCGCCCGGCGAGCGAGGCACGGGGACGGCCGAGGAGGGCCTCGGTCAGGTGGTTGACGTAGGTGATCCGGCCCAGACGGTCGATCGCCATGATGGCCCGGGGCAGCCGGTCGGTGGCGTCCGAGCCGACCAGGCCGGTGCCGAGGTCGACCAGGGAGCCGGTGAGCACACCCGGGCGACCGCTCGGGCTGGCGCGGGCGGAGACCTCCAGCAGGTGCAGTCCGCCGTCGGGCCCTTTCAGCCGGAGCCTGCGGGCCACCTGGGTGCCGGACTCGGCGGCCCGCCGGGCCATCGTCCACAGCGCATAGGTGTCCTCGGGCGCCAGGCGCTCGGTGAGCGCCTCGATGGTGCCGGGGAAGGCCGTGACGTCGCCGAGGATGGCCAGCAGCCCGGCGTCGGCGGTGACGGTCCCGGTGTCCAGGTCCCAGTCGAAGTAGCCGATCCGTACCGGCGGCGTGCCGCCCGAGGGCAGCTGGACGCAGACCGGTTCACCGGGCCATTCGACGGTCGCGCCCCGTTCGGCGAGACCGGCGAGGGCCGCCCCGAGCCGCCGGGTCTCCCGTGCCAACCGGGTGCGGTCCCGTGAGTTGACGGGGACACCGGGCGTCGGCGTCCGCAGGACCACGAGGACGCCGAAGCGTTCGCGGCCGCTGACGATCGGCGCGTACAGCGAGGCGAAGGGGAACGGGAGGCTCGCCACCAGCTGCGGAAACTGACGCATGGCCTCCTCGACGTCGGCCAGGTGCACCGGCTGACCGGAGCGGTGGGCCTCCGCGACGGGGAACGGCCGGTTCACATGCATCCGCCACCAGGGCCGGAACAGGGGGCCCGGCAGCCCGGCGAGCACCGCCATGCGGAGCAGGCCCGGCGTCCCGGACCGCAGATAGACGCCGCCCGCGTAGCCGCCGACCGCCTCGATCGTGCGGAGCGCGGCCTCGGCCATGACCAGCGGCAGGGCGTCGAAGGGCCCCCCATCGGCGTCCGTTCTCCCGGGCGAGTCCCCGGTCTGGGCCGACGGGCCCGGGCCGGCCACGCCGTGCGACGTCACACAGCCAGCATGCTCCCGGGCCGAGGGGCCCCGCATCTCGCCGCTGCCGGGGAAGCGGGAGACGGCGCTCTTCCCGCGTCCGCCGGACATCCGCCGGACACGGTCCTGGTCGCCGCCGCTCACCCACCGTCGCGACCGTGGCGCGGGGCGTGTACCGCGCGCAGCCCGGGGCCGAGTGCGCCCGGACGTCCCGTCCAGGAGGTTGACCGGCGTGCCGTGGCTGGCGAGACTCGATCGACGGCGACGGCGACGGCGACGGCGTGCACGGTGCGTGCGGGACGCGCGCACCTCGTGACCAGGGGGCGTGATGACGGGCCAGGTTCTTCCGTACGACGTACAGGGCAGCGGATCCCGGCGGGCGCTGGTGCTGCACAACTGGTTCGGCGACCGCACGAGTTTCGATCCGCTGCGCGCCCACCTCGACGGTGACACCGGTACGTACGCCTTCCTCGACTGCCGTGGGTACGGGGAGGCGATCGGCACCGACGGCGCGTTCACCATGGAGGAGGTCGCGGCGGACGCCCTGGCCGTCGCCGACGACCTGGGCTGGGACTCCTTCTCCGTGATCGGCCACTCCATGGGCGGCAAGGCGGCCCAGCTGATGCTCCTCGACGCGCCCGCGCGGGTCCGTTCGCTCATCGGCATCTCACCGGTGTCCGCGGCGGGCTTTCCCCTCGACGGGGAGAGCTGGGAGCTGTTCGCCGGCGCCGCGGAGGATCCCGGCAACCGACGGGTCATCATCGACACCACCACGGGCGGCCGGTACGGCGACGCCTGGCTGGGCCAGGTCGTCGAGCGCTCGCTCGAACGCTCCTCGGCCGCGGCCTTCCGTGCCTACCTGGACTCCTGGGCCCGCACCGACTTCCATCACCGGGTCAAGGACAACCCCACCCCCGTGCTGCTCGTCGTCGGCGCCCACGACCCGGCGCTGGGCGCCGCGGCAATGGAAGCCACCTGGCTCCAGTGGTACCCGAACGCCCGTCTCGAAGTCCTCCCGGAGGCGGGCCACTACGCCCCGGAGGAGAGCCCCCGGGCGCTCGCCGAGGCGATCGAGGACTTCCTCGCCGGCTGACGGCCGAGCACGGAGCCGACTCGGCGGGGCCGGCCGCCGGCTGGGGCGACCGCAGACGGGGGCCGAGCCTGGCGGGGCCGGCCGTCAGTGGCGCAGGGCCCGGGGGGCGTGCTCCTCGACGGCCTTCCACAGGGCTCGCTCGGACGGGTTCACGAGCGCCCGTCCGCCCACGGTGACGTCGGCACCGTCTCGTCCCCCCGGCGACCGAGCGCACGAACGCCGCAGCTTCCGGGCTCCGCCCGATGTTCACCTCGGTGGACGTCACGGCGGCCCCGTGCGCGAGCATGGACCGGGAGAGGAAGGTGGCCATGGACGCGTCCGTCATGACCGTGGTGATCGTGGCCGCGCTCCTGGTGTGCCGGTCGGCGGTGCTGGAGATGCGCGAGCCCGGCGCCGGCCGCCGCGCCTGGGCCTTCCTCCGGGACCGCCGGGCCCTCGGCGCGGGCCTGACCGCCGCCCTCCTGCTCGGCGGGTTCGGCTGGGGAACCATCGGCGCCGGCGCGGTGCCGTGGGCCTGCCTCGCCGGCGTTCTGGTGGCCTCCGTGTCCGCGCGGCGGCGCACGCCCGGCGAGTAGGCCTCGTGGGGGCGTCGGTGGAACCGCCGGGCGTCTGACGGACCGGAACCCAGCGGAACAGGTATGTACCAGACCTCTTGACGGGCACTTAGTTCACTCCTTAAATCATGGGTGCAACAAAGCCGACTGAATGTCATGCCCATGATCTTCGGCTGTGTCCCCCACACCCGACGGAAGAGAGAGTCATGCACTCCTCCCGCTCACCACGGCGCCTGCTGTCCTCCGCCGTGGCCGCCCTCGCCCTCGCGGCGCTGGGCCTCGGCCTGGCAGGCCCCGCCCCCGACCCGTCCGGCGCCGACCACCACACCGCGTTCCGGCCCGCCGCCGAGGCCGCCGCCGTCACCTTCTCCGACGACTTCGACGGGCCCGCGGGCGCCGGCGTCGACGGCGCCAAGTGGCAGATCGAGGCCGGCGACAACGTCAACAACCACGAGCGGCAGTACTACACGGCCGGCAACCGCAACGCCGCGCTCGACGGCCAGGGCCATCTGGTCATCACCGCCCGCAAGGAGAACCCGGGCAACTACCAGTGCTGGTACGGGCGGTGCGAGTACACCTCCGCCCGGCTGAACACGGCCGGCCGGTTCACCACGACGTACGGCCGGGTCGAAGCCAGGATGAAGGTCCCGCGCGGACAGGGCATGTGGCCCGCGTTCTGGATGCTCGGCAACGACATCGGCCAGGTCGGCTGGCCGAATTCGGGCGAGATCGACGTCATGGAGAACGTCGGCTTCGAGCCGTCCACGGTCCACGGAACCCTGCACGGCCCCGGCTACTCAGGCTCCGGCGGCATCGGCGCCGGATACACGCTCCCGGGCGGGCAGACCTTCGCCGACGCGTTCCACACCTTCGCCGTCGACTGGGCGCCGGGCAGGATCACCTGGTCCGTCGACGGGACCGTCTACCAGACCCGTACGCCGGCCGACCTCGGCGGACGCACCTGGGTCTTCGACAAGCCGTTCTTCCTGATCCTCAACCTGGCGGTCGGCGGCTACTGGCCCGGCGACCCCGACGGCTCCACGGTCTTCCCGCAGCAACTCGTCGTCGACCACGTCCGGGTCACCACCGCGGACGGCCCCACCGGCGGCGGCCCGATCACCGGGATCGGTGGCAAGTGCGTCGACGTTGCCGGCGCCGGCACCGCCAACGGCACGGCGGTGCAGCTGTACGACTGCAACGGGACCGCCGCCCAGCGCTGGACGGTCGGGACCGACGGCACCGTACGGGCCCTCGGCAAGTGCCTCGACGTCGCCTCGGGCGGTACGGCCGACGGCACGGTGGTCCAACTCTGGGACTGCAACGGCACGGCCGCCCAGCGGTGGGACGCCAACGCGGCCCGGGACATCGTGAACCCCCAGTCCGGCAAGTGCCTGGACGCGACCGGCAACAGCTCCGCGAACGGCACCCGGCTGCAGATCTGGACCTGCGGCGGCGGCGCCAACCAGAAGTGGACCGTGACGCGATGACCGACGAACAGGACACGGCCGCCCCGGCGACCGACCAGCTCACCGACAGCCAGCCGACCGACAAGCCGATCACCGACAGCCAGGTGACCGACAAGCCGATCACCGACAGCCAGGTGACCGACAAGCCGATCACCGTCAGCCAGCCGACCCACGACCACCGGAGGCCTCTCGTGCCCGTACTCGGCAGACCCGTCGCGGCGCCGCCGCCACCCCGGCGACAAACCGTCTCCGCAGCCCGCAGGGGCCTCGCCGGGACCGTCGTCACCGCCCTCGTCGCCACCCTGCTCGCCCTCCTTCCCGCCTCAGCCGCCCAGGCCGCCCCCGTGCTGCTCTCCCAGGGCAAGCCGGTCACCGCCTCCAGCCAGGAGCACGCTGGTACGCCGGCGACCGCCGCCGTCGACGGCGACCCCGGCACACGCTGGTCCAGTGCCTTCTCCGACCCCCAGTGGCTCCAGGTCGACCTCGGCGCCCCGGCCTCCGTCGAGCGCGTCGAACTGCGCTGGGAGGCCGCCTACGCCACCGGCTACCGCATCGAGCTCTCGACCGACGGCACGAACTGGTCGACGGCCCACTCGACGACCGGCGGCGCCGGCGGCACCGAGAGCATCGCCGTCTCCGGGACCGCCCGCTACGTACGGATGCACGGTGTCACCAGGGCGACCGGCTACGGCTACTCCCTCTGGGAGTTCCAGGTCCACGGCACCATCGGCGGCGGGCCCGTCCTGCCCGGCGGCGGCGACCTCGGCCCGAACGTGCACATCATGGACCCGTCCACGCCCGGCATCCAGGCCAAGCTCGACCAGGTCTTCCGCGAGCAGGAGTCCGCGCAGTTCGGCACCGGCCGGCACGCGTTCCTGTTCAAGCCCGGTACGTACAACGGTCTCAACGCCCAGATCGGCTTCTACACCCAGATCGCGGGACTCGGGCTGCGGCCCGACGACACCACCATCAACGGTGATGTGACGGTCGATGCCGGGTGGTTCAACGGCAACGCCACCCAGAACTTCTGGCGGTCGGCGGAGAACCTGGCGTTGAACCCGGTCAACGGGACCAACCGCTGGGCGGTCTCACAGGCGGCAGTCCTTCCGTCGCATGCACGTCAGGGGCGGCCTGAACCTGGCTCCGAACGGCTACGGCTGGGCCAGCGGCGGCTACATCGCCGACACCAAGGTCGACGGGCAGATCGGCAACTACTCGCAGCAGCAGTGGTACACCCGCGACAGCGCGATCGGCGGCTGGTCCAACGCCGTGTGGAACCAGGTCTTCTCCGGCGTCGAGGGCGCCCCGGCCACCGGCTTCCCCGACCCGCCGTACACCACCCTCGACACCACGCCGATCTCCCGCGAGAAGCCGTTCCTGTACCTCGACGGCAACGAGTACAAGGTGTTCGCTCCGGCCAAGCGCACCAACGCGCGCGGCACCACCTGGGCGAACGGCACCCCGCAGGGTGAATCGATCCCGCTCGGCCGCTTCTACGTCGTCAAGCCGGGCGCCACGGCGGCGACCATCAACGCCGCCCTCGCCCAGGGGCTGCACCTGCTTTTCACCCCGGGCGTCTACCACGTCGACCGGACCATCGAGGTCGACCGGGCGAACACCATCGTCCTCGGCCTCGGCCTGGCCACGATCATCCCCGACAACGGCGTGACCGCCCTGCGGGTCGCCGACGTCGACGGCGTGCGACTCGCCGGATTCCTCGTCGACGCGGGCCCGGTCAACTCCCCGACGCTGCTGGAGATCGGCCCCCAGGGAGCCTCCGCGGACCACGCCGCCAACCCCACCACCGTCCAGGACGTCTACCTGCGCATCGGTGGAGCGGGCCCCGGCAAGGCCACCACCGGCATGGTGGTCAACAGCGACGACACCATCGTCGACCACACCTGGGTCTGGCGCGCCGACCACGGCGACGGCGTGGGCTGGGAGACCAACCGCGCCGACTACGGCGTCCGCGTCAACGGCGACGACGTGCTCGCCACCGGCCTGTTCGTCGAGCACTTCAACAAGTACGACGTCGAGTGGTTCGGCGAGCGCGGCCGCACCGTCTTCTTCCAGAACGAGAAGGCGTACGACGCACCCGACCAGGCCGCCATCCAGAACGGCTCGACCAAGGGGTACGCCGCCTACCGGGTCGACGACTCCGTCACCACCCACGAGGGCTGGGGCCTGGGCAGCTACTGCTACTACAACGTGAACCCGACGATCCGTCAGGGCCACGGCTTCAAGGCCCCGGTGCGGCCCGGGGTGAAGTTCCACCACCTGCTCGTCGTCTCGCTCGGCGGGAACGGCCAGTACGAGCACGTCATCAACGACATCGGGGCGTCGACCTCGGGGACGTCGACGATCCCGTCCACGGTCGTCTCCTACCCCTGACCCCCGCCCCCCAGGGAGGGATCCACCCCACGAAGGCCCCCCGAAGGGACCGCTCACACGAAGGGCCCCGGCCGCCGGAGAAGATCCGGTGGCCGGGGCCCTTCCCCGTCGCGTCACTCAGCTGCCGGCCGAGGCCTCGCGGTGCGCGCGGATGATCTCCGCGTACCGGTGTCCGCTCGTCTTGAGCGTGCGTACCTGCGTCGCGTAGTCCACGTGGACGAGCCCGAAGCGCTTGTCGTAGCCGTAGGCCCATTCGAAGTTGTCGAGCAGCGACCAGGCGTAGTAGCCGGCCAGCGGCGCCCCCTTGCGGACGGCGCGCGCGCAGGCCGCGAGGTGCTGCTCCAGGTAGCGGGTGCGCTCGGGGTCGTGGACCGCGCCGTCGGGGCCCACGGTGTCCGGGAAGGAGGAGCCGTTCTCCGTGACGTACAGCGTGCGGACGCCGTAGTCGTCGGTGAGGCGCAGCAGCAGCGCCTCCAGGCCCGAGTCGTCGACCGGCCAGTCCATGCCGGTGCGCGGGAGGCCGGGCACGCGTACCTCCCGGGCGTACGGGACGGGCCCCTCGGGGTCGTCGGCGACGACGACGGGGAAGTAGTAGTTGAGGCCGTGCCAGTCCAGCGGAGCGGCGATCGTCTCCATGTCGCCGGCCCGCTCGGGCAGTTCGACGCCGTAGAGCTCCCGCATGTCGGCGGGGAAGCCCCGGCCGTACACGGGGTCGAGCCACCAGCGGTTGGTGTGACCGTCCCCGCGGACGGCGGCCGCGACGTCCTCGGGTCGGGCCGAGGCCGCCTCCACGGTGGAGTGGTTGGTCACGAGTCCGACCCGGGCACCGGGCGCCGCCGCCCGAACGGCCTGCGTGGCGAGGCCGTGGCCGAGCAGCAGGTGGTACGAGGCGCGCACCGCGGCAGTCAGGTCGGTCAGGCCCGGGGCCATCCGGCCCTCCAGATGGCCGATCCACGCCGAGCACAGGGGCTCGTTGAGGGTGGCCCACTGGGTGACCCGGTCGCCCAGCCGTCCGGCCACGACGGAGGCGTACGCGGCGAGATGCTCGGCGGTGTCCCGTACCGTCCAGCCGCCCCGGTCCTGCAGGGACTGGGGGAGGTCCCAGTGGTAGAGGGTCACCGACGGGGTGATGCCGGCGTCGAGCAGGCCGTCGACCAGACGGTCGTAGAAGTCGAGGCCGGCCGCGTTGACCGGCCCGTCGCCGTCCGGCACGACGCGCGGCCAGGCGAGCGACATGCGGTACGCGTCGGTGCCGAGCCGCTTCATCAGCGAGATGTCCTCGGGCCACCGGTGGTAGTGGTCGCAGGCCTCGTCGCCGTGGTCGTCGTTGTCGACCTTGCCGGGGGTGTGGGAGAACGTGTCCCAGATGGAGGGCGCCCGGCCGTCCTCCCCGACGGCTCCCTCGATCTGGTAGGCGGATGTGGCCGTGCCCCAGACGAAGTCGCGGGGAAAGGCTGCAAGATCGATCACGGAGAACCTCTCGGAGGAGAACGGAGGGGTGGGAGGCGTCACTTGACCGCTCCGGCGGTCAGCCCGGTGACGAGATAGCGCTGGAGGAGGAGGAATCCGGCGACGACGGGCACGCTGACGACGAGCGAGGCGGCCATGACCTGGTTCCAGTACACCTCGTTCTGGGTGGAGTAGCCCTGGAGACCGACCGCGAGCGTGCGGGTGGTGTCGTCGGTCATCACCGAGGCGAACAGCACCTCGGCCCAGGCGGTCATGAAGGCGTAGACGGCGACGGCGACGATGCCGGGGATCGCCGCGGGCACGACGACCCGGAAGAGGGCGCCGAGCGGCCCGCATCCGTCGACCTCGGCCGCCTCGTCCAGGTCGCGCGGCACCGAGTCGAAGTACCCGATGAGCATCCAGATCGAGAACGGCAGGGAGAAGGTGAGATAGGTGAGGATCAGCCCGCCCCGCGAGCCGAACAGGGCGATCCCGGTCGCGTTGCCGATGTTGACGTAGATCAGGAACAGCGGCAGCAGGAACAGGATGCCGGGGAACATCTGGGTCGACAGCACCGTCACCGTGAACACCCGCTTGCCGCGGAAGGAGTAGCGGCTGACGGCATAGGCGGCGAAGACGGCGATGACGACGGAGCAGACGGTCGCGGAGCCCGCCACGACCAGGGAGTTGACGAAGTAGTCGGCGAGCGGGACGGTCTCCCAGATGTCGAAGTACGGCTGGACCGTCACTTCCGAGGGGATCCAATGGAACGTCCCCGAGACGTCCTGCAGCGGCTTCAGGGAGCTGGAGACCATGACGTACACCGGCAGCAGGACGAAGCCGGTGAGGAGCGTGAGGAAGATCCGCCGGCTCCACAGGAAGGACCGCGGAGGCGCCATCGGGGAGCGGGGCGGCCGGGGCGCGGTGTGATCAGACATCGCCCGTCCTCCTTCCTCGGGAGGTGACCAGGAGGTAGACCCCGGTCACGACGAGCAGGAAGAGGAGCAGCAGGACGGACATCGCCGCGCCCGTCCCGAAGTTCCATGTCTGGAACGACGACTGGTAGATGTGGAGCGAGATCAGGTCGGCCGCCTCGGGCGCGGCCTTGCCGAACAGCACGAACGGCGTGTTGAAGTCGTTGAACGTCCACAGGAAGAGGACCAGGACGAGAACCTGGTTGACCGGCCGCAGCGACGGCAGGGTGATCCGGCGGATCTGCTGCCACACGCCCGCCCCGTCGAGGGCGGCGGCCTCGTAGATCTCCCGGGGGATGTTCTGCAGGCCCGCCATCATGATGAGGAAGGCGAAGGGCCAGCCCTTCCACACCGAGACGACCAGCAGCGTGACGAAACTGTTCTCGCCGATCAGCCAGAACGGCGGGCTGTCGGTGAGCCCGAGCTGGTCGTGCAGGACGTGGTTCACCAGCCCGTTGTCCCGTTGGAACATGAACGCCCAGGTGATGACCGCGGCGTAGACCGGGAGCGCGTACGGCACGAGGAAGAGCGTGCGCAGGATCCCCCGGCCCCGGAACGTCTCCTGGAGGAAGACGGCGGCCGCGGTGCCGAGCAGCCAGCACAGGCCGACGGAGAGCAGGGTGAACAGACAGGTGGTGAGGAAGGAGCTCAACAGCGCCCGCCCCAGGGGCGCGTCGACGTCGAGGGCGACGGAGTAGTTGTCCGGGCCGGCCCAGGGAGCGGTGGTCCAGTCCCGGATGAAGAACTGGGTGAGCTCCTTGAAGCTCATGGTGATGCCGATGAGCATCGGCACCAGGTGGACCAGGAGCTCCAGGAGCAGCGCGGGAAGCAGCAGCAGGTACGGGAGCGAGACACGGCGCAGCCGCCCGGGAGGGCGCGGGATGGGCGCGCTCCCGGGTGGGGACTTCCGTACCGTCCGTCCCGCCGGTTCGATGGCGGTGGTGGTCATATCGGTGTCGGGCTCACTTCTTGGGCATCTGCTGCTGGGCCTTCTCGAGCTTGGCGCGCACCGACTCCGCGGTCACCGGCTGCCCGGCGGCCGCCTCGGCGAACAGCTCCTTGACCGCGGTGCCGACGACGGTCTCGAACTGAGACTCCTCGGGGACCTGCGGGAGGGCGGCGGCGCTGGTGGCGAGGGTCTTCCGCAGCACGGCGAGGGCCGGGGTGGCGAAGGCGGGGTCCTGCTGGGCGGAGGTGACGGGCGGTATCGAGCCGTACGCCTTGTTGAGGATCTTCTGCTCCTCGTCGCCGGTCATGAACTTCACGAACCTCATGGCGCCGTCGATGTTCTTCGTGTTCTTGAAGACGGCCATGTTGATGCCGGCGACCATGGAGTTGACTGCCTTGCCCTGGCCCGGTGCGCCGGACTGGACGGGAGCGGGGGCCACGCCCCACTCGTCCTCCTTCATGCCGTGCGACGCGAAGGTGGCGGAGGCGGTCTGCCACAGCACCATCGCGGTCCTGTCGTTGGCGAAGTCGCTGAGGGACTGGTTCTGCGCGTACTCGGCGTTGCCCTTGGCGACGATGCGGTGCTCGGCCATCAGGTCGACGTACTGCTTCACCGCGGCGACGGCCCCGTCGGAGGTGAAGTCGGGCTTACCGTCGGGGGTGAAGAAGTCCGCGCCGTGCTGCTTGCCGAGGACGAAGACCTGGTGGATGTTGTTGGAGAGGTTCGACCCCTCGACGCCGATCGCGGAGGTGCCGTCGGTGGTCAGCTTCCTGCCGGTGGCGACCAGCTCGTCCCAGGTGGCCGGCGGCTCGGTGATGCCGGCGTCCGCGAACATCTTCTTGTTGTAGTAGAGCGCGTACGCCATGGAGTACAGCGGGACGGCCGCCGGGTCCTGGCCCTGGACGCCGGTGGAGCCGAGCGCCGAGGGCACGAAGCGGTCCTTGCCGCCGATCTTCCCGAAGTTCTCCTCGTCCCAGGGGAGCAGTGCGCCGGTGGACTGGAGGGAGGCGCTCCAGGTGTTGCCGATGTTGAGGACGTCGGGTCCCTGGCCCGAGGTGGTGGCGGTGAGGATGCGGTTGAGCAGGTCGCTCCAGGGCACCACCTCCAGCTTCACCTCGATGCCGGTCTCCTTCTCGAACTTGTCGAGTTCGGGCTGGAGGACCTTCTTGTCGACCTCGATGTTCGCGCCCTGGTTGGATGCCCAGTAGGTGAGCGTCCTCGGCTGCTCGTTGGAGCCGCCACCGCCGGTGGAGCCGCCGCCGCAGGCGGCCGCCGCGAGGACGAGGGAGAGGGTGACGGCACCGACGGCCGCGGCTCTGATTCTGCGCATGACTCCAGGGGCCTTTCGTGGAGTGGCGGGTCACCCGCGAGGGGAGACGCCGCTTGCGTCCCGCGTTCCGTCCCCATGCCCTCACGGCTTAATTTAGGATGTGAGTTAAACCTCGGGCGGAGGACGCGTCAAGGGGCGTGGCAGCGGTATGTTGCCTGCAGGGACACGAAGACGAGGGGGCAGGGTGAAAGTTCGCAGCGGCCGTACGGTGCGTGACCTGCGGCGGGAGAACCGCACCGCGGTATTGCAACGGTTGTATTTCGACGGGCCCCTGAGCCGCTTCTCGCTCGGACCGGTCACCGGACTGAGTTCGGGCTCGGTGAGCAACGTCGTGGCCGAGCTGGTCGCCGAGGGACTGGTCGAGGAGGCCGGCAGCGTCGACTCCGCCGGCGGCCGCCCCCGCACCCTGCTGCGCATCAGTCCGCACAGCGGATACATGATCGGCGTGGACGTCGGCGAGACGCGGGTGCGGATCGAACTCTTCGACCTGGCCCTCACCGAACTGGCGCGCGTGGAGCGGCCGCTGGAGACGGAAGCGCCGCGCCGCGTCGACCGCTACGACGTCGGCGTCGTCGTCGGCCACCTCCGCGAAGGCATCGCCGAGGTCCTGGAGCGGGCCGGGATCGCCGCGGAGCGTCTGCTGGGCGTCGGTGTCGGCGTGCCGGGCATCGTGGCCAGGACTCCGGAGGACGGCGCCGTCGTGCACGGTCAGACCATCGGCTGGGACGCGGTGCCGCTGGAGCGCCTGCTGCGCGAGTCCCGGCTGCTGCCCGAGACCGTCCCGTACTTCATCGACAACGGCGCCAAGACCCTCGGCCAGGCGGAGATGTGGTTCGGTGCCGGGCGGGGCGCGCGCAACGCCGTGGTGGTGCTCTTCGGCTCGGGAGTCGGCGCCTGCGTCGTCGCGGACGACATGCGGCCGGGCCGCGCCGTGGAGTGGGGGCATCTGACGGTACGGGTCCGGGGCCGCCGCTGCCGCTGCGGCGCCCAGGGCTGCCTGGAGGCGTACGCCGGAGCGGAGGCGCTGCTGCAGCGCTGGGCGGAGGCGGGCGGACGACCGCCCACGGGCGTGGACGAGGAGACCGCGCTGACCGCGATGCTCGCCGCCGCCTATCCCGCCCCGGAGGCCGACGGCACCGTGCCGGAGGCCGACGCGACCGCCGTCGCCGTCCTGGAGGAGACCGCCGAGTACCTCGGCGCGGGCTTCTCCGACCTCATCAACCTCTTCCAGCCCGAACGGATCCTTGTCGGCGGCTGGGCCGGGCTGCAGCTCGGCTCCCGCTTCCTGGACTCGGTACGGGCCCACGCCACTTCCTACGCCCTGGCGTATCCGGCCGCCCATGTGCGCATCGATCTCGGCACCCTCGGGCCGGACGCCGTGACGGTCGGCGCGGCGATCCTGCCGCTCGCCGACTTCTTCGCCCGCGGCGGCCGCCGCGCCGAGGCCGAGCCCGAGGAGCCGCCCCCGGCCTGGCACACGACACTCCGGGAACGAGCGGCGCAGTGAACCCGGCGACGTCCCCCAGGACCGGAACATCGCCCCGGCGGACCGAAGGAACGGCCGCGGCCGGGCGAGTGTCAGTGGTGGGTGCGATGCTGCCGGGTATGGACGAGCTGATGCGAGGCCGCGTGTACGGCGCGGACCACGACGACCCCGATCCCGGGCCCCGGCCGGGGCACGTCTACCGGGAACTGGTGGCGGGGCCCTTGGACGGCCTGCTTCTCGACGTCACCGGCTGGACGACGGAGCAGCTCCAGGAGGGGGCCGCCCTCGCCACCGAGATAGGCACGTACGGGCCGGGCGGCAGCGCCCGGTACGGACCGCGCGACGGCGACCCGTACCACTGGGACTGGGAGGGCGACACCCGCTAGGGCGCAGGCGCGTTCCAGGGGCGGAGCCCGTGCAGCAGGATCCCGCCGGGGTGAATCGATTCAGGGCGCTCGTTGGTACCATCCGGTCCGACGAGTCGGACGGTTGAACCGGTGAAGAGGCGGGACACGACAGGTGAGTCGTACTGCAGGGGCGGCGGGCGCGGGAGCCGGCGGCGGACAGGGAGCCGGGATCAAGGACGTGGCGCGCGAAGCGGGCGTCTCCGTCGGGACGGTCTCCAACGTGATCAACCGGCCCGATCTCGTCTCGGAGCGCACCCGCCGTCATGTGCAGGAGGTGATCGCCCGGCTCGGCTATGTGCGCAGCGAGTCGGCGCGCCAGCTGCGCGCGGGGCGGAGCCGCCTTCTCTCCCTGCTCGTCCTCGACATGGGCAATCCGTTCTTCGTCGACCTGGCGCGGGGTGCCGAGCGCACCGCGCGCGCCGCCGGGCTGAGCGTGATGGTGTGCAACAGCGACCAGAGCCCCGCGGCCGAGGCCGAGTACCTCTCCCTCTTCGCCGAGCAGCGCGTGCACGGCGTCCTGATCACCCCGGCCGACCCCAGCGGATCCAACCTCCAGGAGTTCCGGCGGCACGGCATCCCGTTCGTGCTCGTCGACCGGGTGGCCGGCGGTTCCGGCGGCTGCTCGGTCTCCGTGGACGATGTCGCGGGCGGCGCCATGGCCGTCCGCCATCTGGTGTCCCTGGGCCACCGCTCGATCGCCTACATCAGCGGTCAGGGCCACCTCCTCCAGGTCCGCGACCGGCGCACCGGCGCGCTGAACGCGCTGGCCGAGGCGGGGCTGCCTCCGGACGCCCTGCGCGAGATCGGCGCCGACCGGCTCGACGTGAACTCCGGGCGGGACGCGGGAGCGCGGCTCCTCGGGATGGTGGAGCGTCCGACGGCCGTCTTCTGCGCCAACGACCTGCTCGCGCTCGGGGTGCTCCAGGCGATGTACGCGGCGGGGGTCAGGGTCCCTCAGGACATCGCCATCGTGGGCTACGACGACATCGAGTTCGCCGCCGCGGCCGCCGTACCGCTCACCTCCGTACGGCAGCCGGCCGCCACGTTGGGAGCCATGGCCACCGAGCTGCTGCTCGACGAGGCCGGTGAGCAGGCAGCCGCCCACCGGCACCAACAGGTCGTGCTCCAGCCGGAGCTGGTCGTACGGGGATCGAGCCAGGTCCGGCGCTGAGCTCGGCCGGCCGGAACCGGGTTCCGGCCGGCCGCCGCCCTCACGGGCGGTGGTGCGTCACAGCGCCGGGTGGGCGTTCTTCAGCAGCTCCTGGAACTGGGCCGAGAACCACTGGCCGGAGAGCGGCGCGTCGGGCAGCGCCCCGGACATGCTGTTGCCGTTCCGCGCGTTGCCCGTGTACGTCGGGTCGCACATCCGGTCGAATCCCTTGCCCTCGTTGTTCGGGATCTCCTTGCTGGCGCCGTCCGACTCGCCCGGGGGCTTCATCCACACGTACGCGTCGATGCCCGCGGCCGGCGCGGCCTTCGGCCGTTCGCCGAGCCCCGCACCGGACTGGTTGCACCAGTTGCCGAGGTGGATCCGCCGGTCGTAGCGCCCGCCGTTCACATAGGTGTCGACGGTCGTCCGCGCACCGGGGGCGGTGGGCCGGGCCGTACCGCCCCAGCCGTTGCGCGAGGTGTCGATCAGCATGCCGAGGTTGGCGTCGAAGCCGATCGAGACCAGCTTGGCGCGCATGGCCTGGGCGTACGACAGCTCGTCCGTGTATCGGTTCCAGTCCACCCACTTCGACTGGCGCACCGAGACGCCGTTGACGGAGTCGTCGATCGTGAAGTGGTCCTCCTTCAGCGCGCTGTAGTTGGCGGTGTTGACGATGAATCCGTGGACCTTGGAGACCGTGGAGCCCTCGGCGGTCGCCGCCTGCTTGAAGAGCTCGGCGGAGGGGCCGAAGTTGTCGTCCCAGCCGAGCCAGCCGTGGTGGCCCGCGTCCACGTAGTTGTAGACGTTGGCGAGGGAGCCCAGCTTGTTGAGCGCGTAGCCGACGCCCTTGATGTAGTTGCCGTTGGCCTTCATCACATCGCAGTTGGCGGTGGCCGTCGGGCGCCCGGAGACGTTGGTGACGAGGTTCGGCAGTGAGTCGATCTCGACCGTCGTGACGATCCGCAGGCCCGCGTACTTCGGGTCGGCGAGGATGGCGGCGATGGGGTCGATGTACTGGGTCTTGTACCGGTCGATCTCGGTCGGGCCCAGTTCGCCGTTGGAGGCGAGCGCGGCACAGTCGCGCCCGGGCAGGTTGTAGATCACCAGCTGGACGACGAGCTCGCCGCTGCCCTTCTGGACCAGGGCCCGGTCGAGGTGGTCGCGCAGGCCCATGCCGCCGTTGACGCCGGCGATGGCGGCCGTGCGGTCGAGCCAGACACCGGTGGGCTGGTTGGAGACCTTGGTGCCGCCCGGCTCGGCCGCCGCCTTGGCGGACCACTCGGGGTTCACGTAGACCTTGGCGCCGGCGTACGGGTTGTCGGCCTTGGTGCCGGTCGGCGGCGGTGTCGTCGGTGGTGTCGTGGGAGGTGTGGTGGGAGGTGTGGTGGGCGGGGTCGTCGGGGGAGTGGTGGGCGGCTGGGTCGCGCCGTTGCAGGTGACTCCGTTGAGCGTGAAGGTCGCGGGGACGGCGTTCGTCCCGCTGTAGGAGCCGTTGAAGCCGAAGGAGGTCGAACCACCCGTGGCCAGGCTTCCGTTGTACGAGAGGCTCTTGGCGGTCACGGCGGCGCCGGACTGGGTGATCGTGGCGTTCCAGCCCTGGGTGACCTTCTGGTCGCCCGCGTAGGACCACTCCAGGGTCCAGGCGCTCAGCGGGTCACCGGTGTTGGTGACGACGACATTGGCTCCGAAGCCGGTGTTCCACTGGTTGGTGACCTGGTACTCGACCTTGCAGCCCGCGGCGGCGGCGCCCGCGGTGGTCGTCATGACGGTGGCCGTGGCGCCGGTCGCCGTGATCAGTCCGATGGCCGCCAGCAGGGCGGTGCGGCCTGTGGTGCGGCTCGTTGTACGAGGGGTCGTGCGCGTGGTCGTGCGGCTCATTTCGCGGGGTGCCTTTCAGTTCAGGGCGCGCAGATGGTCGCGCAGCCCGATGCCAAAACTGGTGGGGGTTCCGTCGTACGAGGTGATCAGGGCCGGTCCCGAGGAGCAGTTCCAGGTGTTCCAGGTCCAGCCGAGGTACGACAGGGAGCGGTCGTCGAACCACTTCATGACGCGGTCGATGAAGGCGTGACCGCAGGTGTTCTCACCGATCTCGCCCGCGACCAGGGGGACCCGGGCGGCGACCGGCGCGAGGGTGCTGTCCCAGCAGGCCTCGGTGGAGCAGGTGTTGAAGTTGTAGACGTGCCAGGCGGCGGCGAGACGGCCCGCCGGGTCGGTGGGGGCGTGGGCGAGCCACTGGCTCAGGTCGTTGGAGTACGCGATGCCCGGGACGAGGACGAGGTTGCGGGCGCCCGTCGCACGGACGGCGTCCACCAGGTCCTGCATGCCGGCGACCTCGTAGCCGATGCCCGGGCAGGTGCCGCCGTCGCGCCAGCACGTCCAGGCCTGCGCGGCGGTCGGCGTAGCCCGGTCGGGATAGGGCTCGTTGAACAGGTCGAAGACGATACGGCGGTCGGCCTTGAAGGTGTCGGCGACCGAGGTCCAGAACGCCGGGGTGTACTGGGCGTTCGGCATCGGCTTCTGGCAGGAGGCGTGGACGTCGGAGCAGCCCGCCGAGTTGCCGGTGTACTGCCCGTACGTCCAGTGCAGCTCGACGATCGGGGTCATGCCGTGGGCGAGGACCTTGTCGACCAGGCCCTTGACGGCGTTTACGTAGTTCGCGCCCCGGTACTCGGGCTTGATGTTGTCCAGGCCGAGCCAGCATTCCTCGTTGAGCGGGATGCGGACGGTGTTGGCCTTCCAGTCCGCGATGGCGCGGACCGAGGCGTCGTCGACGGGACCGTCGAAGAAGCCGTGGCCCTGGACGCACATGAACTCACCGCCGGAGCGGTTGACGCCGAGCAGACGGCGGGTGGCGCCATTCTGGTCGGTGAGCCGGTTGCCGGTGACGCTCAGCTCGGGCGCGCCGGGGACGGGGCCGGGCGGATCGGTCGGATCCGTGGGCGTCGGGGTGGGTGTCGGGGTCGGTGTCGGTGTGGGCGTGGACGTCGTTGTGGGCGTGGGGGTCGGAGTCGGGTCGGTCGGGCCCGGGCCGGTGGTGCAGGCCGTGCCGTTGAGCGTGAACGTGGTGGGCGCGGTGTTGGTGCCCGACCAGGACGCGATGAAGCCGGCGGTGACGCTCGCACCCGTGCCGAGCGAACCGTTCCAGCTCTCGTTGACGGCTGTGGCCCTCGCCCCGGTCTGGGACCACTTGCCGCCCCAGCCCTGGCTGACCTGCTGACCGGCCGGGAAGTCGAAGCCGAGGCTCCAACCGCTCAGCGCGGCACTGTTGTTGGTGACGGTGACGGAACCCTGGAAGCCGCCGGCCCACTGGCCGACGACCGAGTACCGCACCGTGCACACCGGCGCGGCCACTGCTCCTGAGGCCGTACCGACGACGGCGAGAGCGGTGCTCGCCATCGTGAGCGCCGCTCCTGCGAGCAGCGCGGACAAACGCGGGGGATGTCGCATGAGCGACTCCTTGCAGCGAGGGCGCGTACCTGACGACGCGCCGACTGACGGAATCGCTCCCACTGGTGGGCCCAGACCGTAGCGGCAACTCGCCCCAAGGAAAAGAGGAGTTGTCAACTTTCCCTGTCGAATGCCTTCGACTCTTCGCGCACCTTGACGCCGTTCCGCCCCGACTGCACAGTGGGAGCGCTCCCACTGGTTCAGAGCTTGTGTCCAAGGCTTCGCGTACCCCTCCACACCGCCCCTCCGAGCCGCGAGGAGAGCCACCCGCATGCCCTCACCCCCGACCCGCGGACGCCCCCCGATCCGCAGACGACGCCACCTGCTCACCGCGCTGGCCGCGGTCCTCTCCCTCCCCCTGGGCCTGACCGCCGTCGGCGGTACCACGGCCCACGCAGCGACGGTGCAGTGCAGCGTCGACTACAAGACCAACGACTGGGGGTCCGGCTTCACCGCCGAGCTGACCCTCACCAATCGCGCCACCACCCCGCTCGACGGCTGGACCCTGACGTATGCGCACACCGGCAACCAGCAGCTGACCAACGGCTGGAACGGCACCTGGTCCCAGTCGGGGAAGACCGTCACGGTCGCGAACGCGTCCTGGAACAGGACGGTCGCCGCCGGAGCCGCCGTCACGACCGGGGCCCAGTTCACCTACAGCGGGGCCAACGCCGCCCCGACCGCCTTCGCCGTGAACGGCACCGCCTGCACCGGCGCCCACCAGCCGCCGATCGCGGTGCTCACCAGCCCGGCCGCCGGGGCGGTCTTCACCCAAGGCGACCCGATCCCGCTGGCCGCCACGGCGGCCGCCGCCGACCAGGCCACCGTGAGCAAGGTCGAGTTCTACAGCGACACCACCCTGCTCGGCACGGACACGACGGCGCCGTACGCCCTCAGCGCCTCCGGTCTCGCCGCCGGCTCCCACTCGCTCTACGCCAAGGCCTACGACAGCCTCGGCGCCTCCGCCGAGTCGGCCCCGGTCGGCATCACCGTCGCCGCGGGGCCCGCGCTGATCGCCACCCCGGCCCAGTTCGGCGTACGGCAGGGCGCCACCGGCACCTTCGACCTGAAGCTCTCCACCCAGCCGTCCGCGAACGTCGCGGTGAGCGTCGCCCGGACCTCGGGCAACACGGGCCTCAGCGCGAGCCCGGCCACGCTCACCTTCACGCCGGCGAACTGGAACACCGCCCAGAAGGTCACCGTCGCCGCCGCGGCCACCGGAACCGGCTCGGCCGTCTTCACCGCGACCGCCCCCGGCCATGCCAAGGCCGAGGTGACCGTCGCCCAACTGGCGGCCGACTCCACGTACGACGCCCGCTTCCTCGACCTCCACGGGAAGATCACGAACCCGGCCAACGGCTACTTCTCGCCCGAGGGCGTTCCGTACCACTCCGTCGAGACCCTGATCGTCGAGGCCCCCGACCACGGGCACGAGACGACCTCGGAGGCGTACAGCTATCTGATCTGGCTCCAGGCGATGTACGGCAAGATCACCGGGGACTGGACCAAGTTCAACGGCGCGTGGGACACCATGGAGAAGTACATGATCCCCACCCACGCCGACCAGCCCACGAACAGCAGCTACAACGCCTCCAAGCCCGCGACCTACGCGCCCGAGCACGACCTCCCGTCGCAGTACCCGGCCCGGCTCGACGGCGGCGTCACGGCCGGCTCCGACCCCATCGCGGCCGAGTTGAAGAGCGCGTACGGCACGGACGACATCTACGGCATGCACTGGCTCCAGGACGTCGACAACGTCTACGGCTTCGGCAACGAGCCCGGAAAGTGCTCCGCCGGGCCGACGGCGACCGGACCCTCGTACATCAACACCTTCCAGCGCGGGCCGCAGGAGTCCGTCTGGGAGACCGTCCCCCACCCCACCTGCGACAGCTTCCGCTACGGCGGGAAGAACGGCTACCTCGACCTCTTCACCGGGGACGCCTCCTACGCCAAGCAGTGGAAGTTCACCAACGCCCCGGACGCCGACGCCCGCGCGGTCCAGGCCGCCTACTGGGCCGACATCTGGGCCAAGGAGCAGGGCAAGGGCGCCCAGGTCACCTCGACCGTCTCCAAGGCGGCCAAGATGGGCGACTACCTGCGCTACGCCATGTTCGACAAGTACTTCAAGAAGTCCGGGAACTGCGTCGGCCCGACGGTCTGCCCCGCCGGCACCGGCAAGAACAGCGCGCACTACCTGATGTCCTGGTACTACGCCTGGGGCGGCGCCACCGACACCAGCGCCGGCTGGTCCTGGCGGATCGGCTCCAGCCACGCCCACGGCGGCTACCAGAACCCGCTCGCCGCCTACGCGCTGAGCGAGTACGCACCGCTGAAGCCCAAGTCGGCGACCGGCGCGGCCGACTGGGCGACCAGCCTGGACCGGCAGCTGGAGTTCTACCGCTGGCTCCAGTCCTCCGAAGGTGCCATCGCGGGCGGCGCCACCAACAGCTGGCAGGGCCGTTACGCGCAGCCGCCGACCGGGACACCCACCTTCCACGGCCTCTTCTACGACGAGAAGCCCGTCTACCACGACCCGGCGTCAAACCAGTGGTTCGGCTTCCAGGCCTGGTCCATGGAGCGGGTGGCGGAGTACTACCGGCAGACCGGCGACGCGGCCGCCAAGACCGTGCTCGACAAGTGGGTCGGCTGGGCGCTGTCGAAGACCACGATCAACCCCGACGGCACCTACCGCATCCCCTCCACCCTCCAGTGGTCCGGCGCCCCCGACACCTGGAACCCCTCGAGCCCCGGCGCCAACACGGGACTTCACGTCACCGTGGCCGACTACACCGACGACGTCGGCGTGGCCGCCGCCTATGCCAAGACTCTGACCTACTACGCGGCGAAGTCCGGGCACGCCGAGGCCAAGCGGGTCGCCAAGGCGCTCCTCGACGGCATGTGGGCCCACCACCAGGACTCCCTGGGCATCGCCGTCCCGGAGACCCGGGCCGACTACAACCGCTTCGACGACCCGGTGTACGTGCCGAGCGGCTGGACCGGCACCATGCCGAACGCCGACCCGGTGAACTCCTCGTCCACCTTCGCCTCGATCCGCTCCTTCTACCAGGACGACCCGGCCTGGCCGAAGATCGAGGCCTATCTGGCGGGCGGCGCCGCGCCCGTCTTCACGTACCACCGGTTCTGGGCCCAGGCGGACATCGCCCTGGCCATGGGCTCGTACGCGGAGCTGCTCGAATAGCAGCGCCCCGCGGGAGGCAGCTCCGCGTACGACAAGGCCGGCCGGCCCGCTTCCCCGGGTCCGGCCGGCCCTTCGTGCGCCGGGGGCGCATTGGCTCGACGCGCGGAACCCATTGACGAGCCAGGGCTCCCCTCCTACGGTCCTGTTCGAAGTGACGATCAGTATTCGAGATTTCGAACGCCAGGAGCTGTATGTCCCCCGACACCGCCCGCTTCGCCCTCGACCCCGACTTCGCCGTCGGTCCCGTCGACCCCCGTCTCTTCGGCTCGTTCGTCGAACACCTCGGCCGCTGCGTCTACACCGGCATCCATGAGCCCGGCCACCCCGCCGCCGACGAGGACGGCCTGCGCACGGACGTCCTGGAGCTGGTCCGCGAACTGGGCGTCACCGCCGTCCGCTACCCCGGCGGCAACTTCGTCTCCGGCCACCGGTGGGAGGACGGCGTCGGGCCGGTCGAGGAGCGGCCCCGCCGCCTCGACCTCGCCTGGCGCTCCACCGAGACCAACCGATTCGGCCTCGCCGAGTTCCTCGCCTTCCTCCGGAAGATCGGGCCGCAGGCCGAGCCGATGATGGCGCTCAACCTCGGCACCCGCGGCGTCGCCGAAGCGCTGGACCTGCTCGAATACGCCAACCACCCCGCCGGCACCGCACTCTCCGAGCGCCGGATCGCGCACGGTGACAAGGACCCCTTCGGCATCCGGCTGTGGTGCCTCGGCAACGAGATGGACGGGCCCTGGCAGACCGGCCACAAGACCGCCGCCGAGTACGGCAGGCTCGCCGCCGAGACCGCCCGCGCCATGCGCCAGATCGACCCCGGCCTCGAACTCGTCGCCTGCGGCAGCTCCAGCCGCGCCATGCCGACCTTCGCCGCATGGGAGGCCGCCGTCCTCACCGAGGCGTACGACCTCGTGGACCACATCTCCCTCCACGCCTACTACGAGGAGGTCGACGGCGACCGGGACTCCTTCCTCGCCTCCGCCGTCGACATGGAGTCCTTCATCGAACAGGTCGTCGCCACCTGCGACCACATCGGTGCCCGGCTGAAGTCCGAGAAGCGGATCACCCTCTCCTTCGACGAGTGGAACGTCTGGTACCAGCGCCGTCCCAACCCCCACCCCGTCGAGGACTGGCAGGAGGCCCCACGCCTCCTGGAGGACGTCTACACCGTCACCGACGCCGTCGTGCTCGGATCGCTCCTGATCGCCCTGCTGCGCCATGCCGACCGGGTCGCCGTCGCGTGTCTCGCCCAGCTCGTCAACGTCATCGCACCGATCATGACCGAGCCGGGCGGGGCGGCTTGGCGCCAGACCACGTTCTTCCCCTTCGCCCAGGCCTCGCGCCACGGACGCGGCACGGTCCTCGACGTGCGCGTGCAGGCGCCGACGTACGCGACGAAGCGCTTCGGCGAGGTCCCGCTGCTGCACGCCACCGCCGTACGGAACGGGGACGGCGGCGTGACCGTGTTCGCGGTCAACCGCGGCCGGAGCGAGTCCCTGCCGCTCGAAGTGGCCCTGCGAGGGCTGGATCTGAGCCGGATCGTCGAGCACAGCGTGCTCGCGGACGCGGACCCCGAGGCGCGCAACACGGCCGCCGATCCGGAGCGGGTCGCCCCACGCCTGGTGGAGGGCGGCACGCTGAGCGACGGCACCCTGAGGACCGTCCTGGCACCGCTGTCGTGGAACGTCATCAGACTGGCCTGAACGGCTCTTCCCCCCAAGCGCTTCGAACGGATCCGTCCGAACCGTTGACGTACGGGTCGGCCGTCTCTACGTTGTCCCAGCAAGCGCTTTCCTAAAACGTTTCAATCACGCGCGGGAGGACGAACTGTGCGTACGACCAGCACTGTTGACCGACGGGGTCTGCTCAAGCTCGCGGGCGGCTCAATGGCCGCTCTCGGCCTGACCGCGGCCGGATGTGGCGGCGGAAGCGGCTCCGGAGACGGGACCGTCACCCTCCGCTATGCCTGGTGGGGGTCCGACGACCGCGCCAAGCGGATCAACCAGTCCATCGCGCTCTTCGAGAAGAAGTACCCGAAGATCAAGATCAAGACGGACTTCCAGCCCTACGCCGACTTCTGGAAGAAGTTCAACACCCAGGCGTCGGGCGGCAATCCGCCGGACGTCTTCCAGAACGCGATCGGCTTCCTGCGGAAGTACGACGAGAAGAACGTCCTGCTCGACCTGAACGCCCAGGTCAAGGCCGGCAACCTCCGCCTCGACGGCTTCCGGGCCGGGCTCGAGAAGTTCGGCGAGGTCGACGGCAAGCTCCTCGGCGTCCCGGTCGGCAGCAACTCGATGGCGCTCGTCGTCGACCGGACCCTGTTCACCAAGGCGGGCATCACGCCCAGGCCCGGCTGGACCTGGGGCGAATTCGACGCCGCCCTCGCCAAGATCCGCGACACCCAGGGCCGGGCCGGCGACAGCGGGATGTACGGCGTGATGTACCTCTACGACCTCTACCTGCGCCAGCACGGCAAGGCGTTCTTCACCAAGGACGGGCTCGGCTTCACCGAGGCGGATCTCACCGACTGGTGGACCAAGGCGTACGCCGGGGTCCGGTCGGGCGTCCACGCGGCCCCGGGGAAGGTCGCCCAGGCGAGGCCGAAGTCGGCCGTCACCGCCGAACTGGCCGCCTCCGAGTTCACCTGGGACAACTTCGCCATCCGCTACACGGCGGAGGGCAAGAGCGAATACGGCCTCGCGCCCATCCCGACGACCGACGGCAAGAGGACCGGGCAGTACCTCGGTTCGCTGATGCTCAGCGGATCCAGGCGCACCAAGCACCCCAAGGAGGTCGCCCAGTTCATCGACTTCATGGTCCACGACCCGGAGGTCGCCAGGATCATGGGCTTCGACCGCGGTGTCCCGGCCACCACCGCCCAGTACGAGGCGTTCAAGCCGACCGACCCGGTCGCCCAGCAGATCGCCGCCTACGAGCAGCAGCTGGTGGACTCCGGTGTCCTGGAGACGATCACGCCCCACCCGGCGGGCGCGGACGTCTGCGAGGCGGCCTTCCTGCGTCTCGCGGAGGAGATGGCCCTGGGCAAGCGGTCGGTGGGAGACGCGGTGAAGCAGTACTTCACCGAGTCCAAGACGGCGCTCGGCTCCTGATGGGACCCGCCGTGACACACGTACCGCCGGCGCCGCCGGCCGTGGAGCCCGAAGCGCCGGGCACCGCGGCCGGGGGCGGCCCCACGGCCCCCTCGCGAGCCGCCGGCCGCCGCCGGGCCCGCCGCGAGAACCTGGCCGGATACCTCTTCATGTCCCCGTGGATCGCCGGCTTCGTCCTGCTCACCGCGGGACCGATGGTCGCCTCGCTCTACTTCGCGTTCACCGACTACAACCTCTTCGACGCCCCGCGGTGGATCGGCCTGAGCAACTTCACCGAGATGTTCGCCGACCCGCGCTGGCGCACCTCGGTGGAGGTGACGAGCTGGTACGTGATCGTCGGTACGCCGCTCAAGCTGGCCGCCGCCCTCGGGGTGGCGCTCCTGCTCAATCAGAAGCGCGCGGGCCAGGGCTTCTACCGGGCGGCGTTCTACGCCCCCTCGCTCATCGGCGCGAGCGTCTCCATCGCCATCGTCTGGCGCGCGATCTTCTCGGACGGCGCCGTCGTCGACCGTACGCAGCAGGTGTTCGGCCTGGAGGCGGGCGGCTGGATAGGGGACCCGGACCGGATCGTCTACAGCCTGGTCGCCCTGACCGTCTGGCAGTTCGGCGCCCCGATGGTGATCTTCCTTGCGGGACTCAAGCAGGTCCCGCGCGAGCTCTACGAGGCGGCGGAGATGGACGGCGCGGGCACGTGGCGCCGGTTCTGGAACATCACCCTGCCGATGGTGTCACCCGTTCTCTTCTTCAACGTGCTCCTGGAGACCATCCACTCCTTCCAGGTCTTCGGCTCGGCGTACATCCTCGGCGGTCAGGGCAACTCCTGCGGCCCGGCCGACGCCACGCTCGTCTACACCTGTTACCTCTACATCCAGGGCTTCGAGAACAGCCGGATGGGCTTCGCCTCGGCGATGGCCTGGATGCTGCTGCTCGCCGTCGGCCTGGTGACCGCGGTGCTGTTCTGGTCCCAGCGGCGCTGGGTGCACTACGAGGAGGCGTCCCGATGACCATGACGAGCACGTCGAGGCGTACGGGATCGATCGCCTGGCACGTGGGAGCGCTGGCCGTCCTCGCGGTCGTCCTCTACCCGGTCGTCTGGGTGCTCGGCGGCTCGCTGAAACCGAACGACGAGATCGTCGGCAGTCTGCAGCTGTTCCCCACCGAACCGATCCTGGAGAACTACCGCCGGCTCGCCGACGGCATCGCGGACATCCCGATCTCCACCTTCTTCGGCAACTCGCTCTTCCTTGCGCTCGGTTCGGTGGTCGGCGTCGTCATCTCCTGCTCGCTGGCCGCCTACGCCTTCGCCAGGATCGGCTTCGCCGGGCGGGGGCTGCTCTTCGCGGTGATGATCGGCACGCTGCTGCTTCCGTACCACGTGCTGCTCATCCCGCAGTACGTGCTCTTCCAGAAGCTGGAGCTCGTCAACACCTACACGCCGCTGCTGCTCGGCAAGTACCTGGCGACCGATGCCTTCTTCGTCTTCCTGATGATGCAGTTCATGCGCAACCTGCCCAAGGAGCTGGACGAGGCGGCGCGGCTGGACGGCTGCGGGCATCTGCGGATCTACTGGTCGATCGTCCTTCCGCTGTGCCGTCCGGCCCTGATCACCAGCGCGATCTTCACCTTCATCAACGCGTGGAACGACTTCATGGGTCCGTTGATCTACCTCAACGAACCCGAGAAGTACACGGTGTCGCTCGGCCTGAAGATGTTCGTCGACCAGGACGGTCTCGCCAACTACGGCGGAATGATCGCCATGTCGCTGGTGGCGCTCCTGCCGGTGCTGCTCTTCTTCCTGGCCTTCCAGCGCTATCTGATCGACGGCATGGCCACGTCCGGACTGAAGGGCTGAGGGGGCCTCGTCCATGCTCAAGCCGCAGACACTGGAACGCTTCGGCGTGTTCGCCGAGTGTCTCCTCGTGGGGGTCTGGATCGCCGTCGCGTCCCTGCCGCTGGTGACGCTTCCCGCGGCGCTGGCCGCGGGAGCGGCGCACCTGCGCCGCTGGACGGGGGACGAGGAGAGCGGTTGGCGCGCGTTCGTGGCGGACCTGAGGTCCGCCGCGCGCCGGGGCTGGATCGTGGGGGTGGCGAGCTGGGCCGCCCTCGCGCTGGTGGGGGTGGATCTCCTCATCGTCCGCGCGGGGCTGCCGGGCGGCCGACTCGTCGGCGCGCTCGGGATCCTGGCCGCGATCGGCATGGTCGTCGCCGTACTGCGGGCCTGCGCGGCCTGGCGTCCGGATTCCTCCTGGCGGTCGCTGCTCGCCGCGGCGGCGCGCCGCACGGTCCGCGATCCGGCCGGTTCCCTCCTCGTCGTCTGCGGCTTCGCCGTGATCGCGGCCTCGGCCTGGTTCGTCGTTCCTCTGGCGGCCCCGGCGCTGGGTGTGGCGATGGCGGCGACCCTCGCGGTGGAGAGGCGCGCGGCCGGCCGGTGAGCGGGGCGGCGTCCAACGCGCCGCCGCCTCGCCCCTCGTCCGCCGCTCGCCCCTCGCTCCTCGTCCGCCCCTCGCCCCTCGTCCGCCCCACGCCCCCTCGTCCGCCCGTCGGCCCCGCGGTCCCTCCGCCTCGTCCCCGGCCCTCACCCCGTACCTCCACGGCTCGCGGACGCGCCGACGAGCCGCTCTCTGTCATGCTCATGAAAGGAATCGATCGTATGTCCTCGATCCCTCGCAGGTCTCTGCTCAAGGCCGCCGCCGTCGCCGGTGCCGCCGCCCAGTTCAGCTGGGCCCTCGGGCGGGGTGACGCACGGGCCGCGACAGGCCCCGAGGCGCCCATCGCCGAGAAGCCGGCCACCATCACCTGGCTGGAGCACGGCGGACTGGGAGCGGCGCCCGGCTCCACCTTCGGGGTGCCGTGGCCCAAGGGCGCACACCCCGCCGACCGCACCTTCGCGCTCACCACGGCCGACGGCAAGGAAGTCCCGGTACAGACCTGGACCACCGCCCGCTGGCCCGACGGCTCGCTCAAGTGGACCGCGCACGCCGTCGGCCCGGCGGCCGCCGGGGCGGAGAAGTTCACCCTGGCCCCCGGAACCCCGGCCGCCGCCACCCGGCGGATCACCGTCACGGAGACCGGCCGCCGGATCACCATCGACACCGGCACCGTCACGGCCGTCGTCTCCCGCGACGGCGAGAAGCTCGTCGAGTCCGTGACGCGCGGCGGAGTGAAGATCGCCACCGACGGGCGGCTCGTGCTGCTGCGCCAGAGCGACCTCGACGACGGCGACCAGGGCAACGCCAAGTGGGAGCGGTTCGACGGCGAGATCACCGGCGCGACGGTCGAACAGCGCGGCCCCGTCCGGGCCGTGGTCCGTATCGACGGCAAGCACCGCAAGGCAACCCGCAGTTGGCTCCCCTTCTCGGTCCGTCTCTACTTCTACGCGGGTGCCGACTCCTTCCGTATGGTCCACACCATCACCTATGACGGAGACCAGAACAAGGACTTCATCCGCGGCCTCGGCGTCCGCTTCACCGTCCCGATGCGGGACGCCGCCTACGACCGCCACATCCGCATCGCGGGCGCGGGCGAGGGCTTCCTCACCGAGGCCGTACAGGGCATCACAGGACTGCGTCGCGACCCCGGCCCCGCCGTCCGCGCGGCCCAGGTCAGGGGCGAGAAGCTGCCCGACCCGGCCACCTGGGACCAGCGCGTCACCACCCGTCTGCAGTACATCCCGACCTGGGGCGACTACACCCTCTCCCAGCTCTCCGCCGACGGCTTCTCGCTGCGCAAGCGCACCAAGGCAGGGCACGGCTGGATCCCGGCCGGCGGCGGACGACGCGCGAACGGCTTCGGATACGTCGGCGGGGTCAGCGGCGGACTCTCCTTCGGACTGCGCGACTTCTGGCAGAAGCACCCCGCCCAGCTCGACATCCGCGGCGCCGCCGGGGACGCCGCCGAGGTCACCCTCTGGCTCTGGTCGCCGGAGGCCCAGCCCATGGACCTGCGCTTCTACCACGACGGCATGGGCCAGGACACCTTCCCCGAGCAGCTCGAAGGCCTCAACATCACCTACGAGGACCACGAGCCCGGATTCGGCACGCCCTACGGCATCGCCCGCACCAGCGAGCTGATGTTCTGGGTCAACGGCTCCACCCCCACCGCCGACACGCTCGTCGCCCAGGCAGCCGCCGTCGCCACCCCGCCCCAGCTCGCCGCGAGCCCCGAAGACCTCAGCCGCGCCCGCGTGTTCGGCGGACTCTTCGCCCCCGTCGACCGCTCCACCCCCGCCAAGGCCTCGATCGAGGACCACCTCGACTACCTCTTCACCTACTACAAGGACCAGGCCGAGCAGCGCCGCTGGTACGGATTCTGGGACTACGGCGACATCATGCACACCTACGACGAGGACCGGCACCAGTGGCGGTACGACGTCGGCGGCTACGCCTGGGACAACTCCGAGCTCTCTCCCGACCTGTGGCTCTGGTACGCCTACCTGCGCTCGGGTCGCTCCGACATCTTCCGCTTCGCCGAGGCGATGACCCGGCACACCGGCGAGGTCGACGTCTACCACCTCGGCACCTGGGCCGGCCTCGGCACCCGCCACGGCGTCCAGCACTTCGCGGACAGCGCCAAGCAGCAGCGCATCTCCACCGCCGTCTACCGCCGCCCCTACTACTACCTCACCGCCGACGAACGCGTCGGCGACCTCATGCACGCACTGGTCGACTCCGACGAGACCTTCCTCGTCCTGGACCCCATCCGCAAGATCCGCACCGAGCCCTACACCCCGGACCGTCACGCCCTCTCCATCGGCTTCGGCACCGACTGGAGCGGTCTCGCCGCGGCCTGGCTCACCGAGTGGGAACGCGGCGGACCCAAGGCCGCGAAGGCCGAGGCACGGCTGCGCTCCACCATGGAGACCATCGCCGCCCAGCCCAACGGATTCGTCCAGGGCACCGGGCTCTACGACCTCGACACCGGCCGCTTCGCCGTCGCGACCGAGCCCGTCGTCGGCGTCTCCCACCTCTCCGCGATGTTCGGCCTGGTCGAGATGTGCGCCGAACTCATCGACCTCGTCGACATGCCCGCGTTCAAGAACGCCTGGCTCGACTACTGCCGCTACTTCAATGCCTCCAAGACGGAACAGGCGGCCCGCTACGGCAAGAACTTCGGCACCCTGCTCCTCTTCCAGGGCCACTCCCGCCAGGACGCCTACGCCGCCGCCCAGTTGAACGACCCCGCCCTCGCCAAGCGCGCCTGGGCCAAGTTCCACTCCAGCGACGGCTACACCTCGGCGATGGTGTGGGACAAGACCCCCGTGCAAGGACACGCCGCGCTCGAACCCGGCTACGAGCACCTGTGGATCAGCACCAACACCACGGCCCTGTTCGGGCTCGCCGCCATCCAGAACCTCGCCCTCGTCGGCGACAGCCTCCCCGCGTAGAGGAGAAGCACCGATGCGACGCACCGCCCTGTTCACCGTCGCCGCGACCGCCGCCGCCGCGCTCACCGCGACCCCCGCCCACGCCGACGGGCCCTACGGCCAGGGCCTGGACCACTGCACCACCTCGCCGTCCACGACCGCGGTCGTCTGCCACTTCGACGTCCCGCCTGGCACGTACGACGTCACCGTCACCCTCGGCGGGGACACCGCCGGCTCCACCTCCGTCACGGGCGAGACCCGGCGCGCCCTGCTCGCCGCCACCGGCACCGACGCGGGGGAGCGGACCCGGCGTTCCTTCAGCGTCGACGTCCGCGACCCGGAGGGCGAGCCGACCGGACCGGTCGGGAGCCCCGGCCTGGACCTGACCTTCGGCGGCTCGGCGCCACGGCCGACGGGCGTACGGATCACCCCGGCTCCCGCCGTCCCACGGATCTTCCTCATCGGGGACTCCACCGTGTGCGACCAGCCGGGGGAGCCGTACACCGGCTGGGGACAGCAGCTTCCGCAGTTCCTCCAGCGCGGAGTGGCGGTCGCCAACCACGCCGACTCCGGCGAGAGCACGGTCAGTTACGTGGCGAACCCGGCCCTGTTCCCGGTCGTCAGGGAACGCATCCGCCTTGGCGACCCCGTGCTGATCCAGCTCGCCCACAACGACAAGCAGACCGACGCCGTCACCTACCGCGCCCACCTCACCACCCTGGTCCAGGGCGTACGGGAACGGGGCGGTCGGCCCGTGCTCGTGACGCCGGTCGTCCGCCGCTGGTTCAACGCCGACGGCACCCTGAACAACGGCACCGCCCTGCTCGTCAACGGCCTCGGCGTCGACCATCCGGCCGAGATCAGGCGCCTCGCGGCGGACCTCGGGACCCCGCTGATCGACCTGACCGCCCTCACCAAGGCACGGGTGGAGGAGCTGGGGCCCGAGGCGTCCAAGGCCCTCTACCTGACGGCCGAGAAGCGCGACAACACCCACACCTCGGTGCGCGGTGCGACGGAGTACGCCACCCTCGTCGTCACCGAACTGCGCGCCCAGGGGATCGTTCCCGACCGGCTGATCCGCTGACGGGTTCGTCCACGGCCGGCCCGTCGCTCCGTCGTACGCCGGAGCGACGGGCCAGCCACACCGTCACCACCAGACTCGCGGCCGACAGCACGGTGAGGAGCACGGGCACGGCACCGATGCCCGACACCTCGATGCCCAGTCCGAGCAGCGGCGGAGCCGCGACCCCGCCGATCATCGACGCGGCGATCACCCATGCCCCGGCGTGGCGGGCCGTCGGCAGCGCCCGGTGCAGCCACGGCAGGCCGGTCGGGAAGACGGGCGCGATGAACAGACCCACCCCGGCGTACGCGACGGGCGCTGCGCCCGGGACGAGAGCCAGCAGCAGACAGGCCGTCATCCCGGCCCCGCACACCGCCAGGATCCGCTCCGGCGCGTACCGCAGAGTGAGCGGCACGACCAGGAACCGGCCCACGGTCATCATCAGCCAGTACGCGGAGGTCGCCGTGGCCGCCGTGGCCGTGGCGTAGCCGACCGTCTCCAGATGGGTCGGCTCCCAGCCGCCCACTCCGGCCTCGACCGCCACGTTCAGCACGTACAGCAGGACGAAACCGAGCAGCACCGGAGAGAGCCGCGCCACGCGGGACACCTCGCGGGGGCCCGGCGCCGGCGCGGCCTCGTCCCGTACCCCGCGGGTCCCCGCGATCAGGACGACCGAGAGCAGCGCGCACCCCGCGAAGGCGTACGGATACCGGTCGGGGCCGAGCGCCGCGAGCACGGCGGG
The DNA here is from genome assembly GCF_018614205.1 of Streptomyces sp. ISL-36. GTDB lineage: Bacteria > Actinomycetota > Actinomycetes > Streptomycetales > Streptomycetaceae > Streptomyces. The sequence goes on from NZ_JAGGOS010000002.1 coordinate 49,118, forward strand.
AGCCAGGACGGCGCCGATGCCGAAGTGACCGTTGAGGATGTTGAGCATGGCCGGGGAACGCTCGCCGAATCCGACGGCGAAGAGCTGGTTCAGGCCGTAGTCGACCCCGCCGAAACCCAGCCCGCCGAGGAACGCCGCGCACAGCGCCAGTGGCCAGCCGGGCGCCAGCGCGAACCCCGCGGCGCCGACCGCCATCAGTACGTAACTCACCGCGAGCAGCGCCCTGCTGCTGAGCCGGGCACGGATCACGTCGAAGCCCAGGACGCCCGCGACCCCACCGGTGAAGTGCAGGCTCAGCGCCAGGCCGGCGGCGGCGGGGGACAGGCCGTACTCGCCCCGCACGGCCGGAACCGCCGGGCCGTACAGCGCCTGGAGGGCGCCGATCAGGACGAAGGCGACGCAGGCGGCGGCCGTGGCCGGCCGGCTGAAGAGCCGGCCGGCCACGGGGTGTGCGGCGGTGCCGGTCACACGGACCGCCGCGAGAGCGCCTCGAACGTGAACGAGAACGCGGCGGGGGCGGCGGTCAGCCGGTACTCCGGCAGGACGCCCGGTCCGCAGGACTGCGAGCCGATGCCGTGCTGGGCGTGGTCCAGGTTCAGCCAGACCGTGTCACCGGGCACGAGGTCGCTCCGGTGGTCGGCCGCGTCGAGCTGCTCACTCGTCCAGCGGCGCGCCGTGAACCAGAACGCGGGTTCGCCCTCGACCCTCAACCCCCTGCCCGTGTCGCTCAGTTCGACCCACCGGGTGTCGATCCTGGCGCCGTTCTCCTGCGGACGTACGTACGGGGTCTGGAGCTCGTCCACCGTGGCCCGCCAACGGCCGAGGCGAGCCGCCGACCGGGTGTCCGGGTAGGCCTCGCCGGGCCCACCGCCGAACCAGGTCGCCCGCTCCAGGCCGGCCGGGAGGCCGAGCCGGACACCGAGCCGGGGAAGCGGCAGCGGCCACGCGCCCTCGGGGGTGACCGAGACCGTGAGCCGCAGCCGGGTCCCGTCCGACGTCCAGCGGTAGACGGTGCGCAGACCGAGATCCTGGGCGGCGGGTGCCACCCGGGTCCGTACCGTCAGCGCGTCCCCCTCGGTCTCCACGGCGTCGACCCGGTGCCGCATCCGGTGCAGCCCCAGCTCCCGCCAGAGCAGGCCGTACCGCTCGTCGGGCTGCCACGCCGCCCCGTTGTCGTTGTCGGTCGGCGCCCTCCACACATCGAGCCGCAGCCCGGTGAGCGGGAGCCCGCCGAGGGCGAGCGGCTCGCCCGTACGGGCGTCGAAGGAGGCGGGGCCGAGAGTGATCCGCCGCCCCTCCAGGAGCGGGTGCGCGCCACCGGCCTCCGCGGCCGGCCCGCGCGTCTGCGCGGACGGCACGTGCGGTGCCGGCGCGGGAAGCTGGCCCCAGGCGACCTCGTGACCGGCCGGAGCCCAGGCGGTCTCGTGGGCGAGCAGCGCCCGCACGGTCCAGGTCTTCTCGCCCGCGCCGCCGTGCTCCGGCGGCGCGGGCAGCGCGACCTCGGCGCTCTCCCCGGCGGCCAGCGCCGGCACCGCCAGCGGCCCTTCGGCGACACTCTCCCCCTCGACCAGGTACGACCAGGTGAAGGAGAGGTGGGAGAGGTCCGCGAAGTCGTGCAGGTTCGTGATCCGTACGGCGCCGCCGTCGCCGGACACCGGGCCGATACGGACCGGCTCGATCACCTTCTTGTACTCGACGAGACCGGGCGACGGGGTCCGGTCGGGGAAGAGCAGGCCGTCGCAGACGAAGTTGCCGTCGTGCAGCTCCTCGCCGAAGTCCCCGCCGTAACCGTGTCCGTACCGCGGGTGGACGAGGCCGTGGTCGATCCACTCCCAGACGAACCCGCCCTGGCAGCGTTCGTACCGCTCGAAGAGCCGCTGGTAGTCGGCGAGCCCGCCGGGGCCGTTCCCCATGGCGTGCCCGTACTCGCAGAGGATGAACGGGAGTTCCCGCCGTCGCGCGGGCCCTTCGTCCTGCCGGCGGCCGATCGCCTCGACCTCGGCGTGCGGGGCGTACATCCGGGAGTAGACGTCCGTGTCCGCGCAGGACAGGTCGCCCTCGTAGTGCACCAGCCGCAGTGGATCGCGGTCGCGGATCCACTCCGCCATCGCGGTGAGCCCGGAGCCCGTGCCGCACTCGTTGCCGAGCGACCAGATGATCACCGAGGCGTGGTTCTTGTCGCGCTCGACCATCCGCGCGGCGCGGTCGAGCAGCGCCGGCGTCCAGCGCTCGTCGTCGACCGGGTTGGCACGCCATCCCAGGTCCTGGAAGCCGTGCGTCTCCAGGTCGCACTCGTCGATGACCCACAGGCCGTACTCGTCGCACAGGTCCAGGAAGGCGGGGTGCGGGGGGTAGTGGGAGGTGCGGACTGCGTTGATGTTGTGCCGTTTCATCAGCTCCACGTCCTGGCGCATCGTCGCCAGGTCGACGCTCCGGCCGGTCTCCGGGTGGAACTCGTGCCGGTTCACGCCCCGGAAGAGGACACGGCGGCCGTTCACCTTGATCACGCCGTCCTCGACGCGGACGGTACGGAACCCCACGCGCAGCGCGATCCGTTCGCCGCCGGCGCTCAGCACCCCTTCGTAGAGCCGGGGCGTCTCGGCGCTCCACGGTTCGGCCCTCACCGTCACCGCCCGGCCGGTCTCCGTGTCGATGCCCAGCTCCGGCACCGTGACCCGGCCCGGCACGTCGCACTCCACGCGCAGGGTGCCAGTGCCGGCGGTGTGGTCGTACGAGGCGTGCACGAAGAAGTCGTCGGCCGCGCCCTCGGGGCGGTGGAGCAGCGTCACGTCACGGAAGACGCCGGGCAGCCACCACTGGTCCTGGTCCTCCAGGTACGAGCCCGACGACCACTGGTGGACGCGGACGGCGAGCACATTCCCGCGTGGCTTCAGCAGGGGGCCCACGGCGAACTCGTGCGCAAGCCGCGAGCCCTTGAACGTGCCCAGTTCCTCGCCGTTGAGCCAGACCCGGGCCGCGGACTCCACGCCGTCGAAGCGCACCACGGCGCCGCCGGTCGCCGGCCAGCCGTCGGGCAGGTCGAAGTGGCGCAGATGGTCACCGGTGGGGTTCTCGGTCGGGACCCGGGGCGGATCGACGGGGAAGGGGTAGACGACGTTGGTGTACGCGGGCGCGCCGTGGTCCTCGCCCTGCAGGACCCAGTGGCCCGGCACCGTGATCTCGCCCCAGGAACCGGAGTCGTACCCCTCGGCGGCGAACGACGCGTCGGCCGCGTCGGCGGTGGGCGAGAGGCGGAAGCGCCACGTGCCGTCGAGGGAGAGGGAGGCGGCGTCCGAGCGGGCGTACCAGGCGCGGGGCGGCAGGCAGCCGTCGCCGGGAGAGACGTCTTCGTACCAGGGAAGGGCGGACATGGGTCTCCTGCGGGATGGGGAAGGGAAGGACGCACGCCAGGCCGGCGCGTGGAAGGCGCGCTGGTGGCAAGTGCTGCGGAGAGCGCCGCGGAAAGCGCTTGCGCCTCGGTTTCCATCCCACCCCGCCGGCCGGGCCCGCACAACCCCGTCGGGCCGCCCGGCTGTTGGACTCTTCGCGGCCCGTTTGGACCGAGATCTCCGCGTGCCCCGCCGCTCCCGTACGGGACGGCGGACATGCCTGCGGCACGGGCACCGACGTGGCGCCCGTGCCGCAGCACGTCCTCGGCCGGCACCCGGCCGGCTAACGGCCCGCGCGCCGCTTGTTCCAGACGTCGAAGCCGACCGCGGCGAGCAGCACGAGCCCCTTGATGACCTGCTGGTAGTCCGTGCCGATGCCGACCAGCGACATGCCGTTGTTCAGGACACCCAGCACCAGGCCGCCGATCACGGCGCCCGTCACCGTGCCCACACCACCGCTCATCGACGCACCGCCGATGAACGCGGCCGCGATGGCCTCCAGCTCGAAGTTGAGACCGGCCTGCGGCGTGCCCGCGTTGAGCCGCGCCGCGTACACACAACCCGCCAGCGCGGCGAGCACACCCATGTTCACGAAGACCAGGAAGGTGACCCGCTTGTCCTTGACCCCCGACAGCTTCGCGGCCGCCTTGTTGCCGCCGAGCGCGTACACATGACGGCCGACGACCGCGTTGCGCATCACGTAACCCAGACCGATCAGCAGCGCGCACATGATGAGCATGACCACGGGCACGCCGTGGAAGCTGGCCAGGGTGAGGGTGAAGGCCACGATCGCCGCCGTCATCGCCACGCACTTCAGCGCCCACAGCCCCGTCGGCAGCACCTCCAGCTCGTACGCCAGCTGCCGCTTGCGATCGCGCCACTCGCGCAGCAGCAGGAAGACGACCGTCACGAGCCCGATGAACAGCGTCGGGTTGTGGTACTGCGTGTACGGCCCCATCTCGGGAATGAAGCCCTTGGCGATGTTCTGGAAGCCGTCGGGGAACGGCGCGAGCGAGCGGCCCTCCAGGAAGATCTGGGTCAGTCCGCGGAAGAGGAGCATCCCGGCCAGTGTCACGATGAAGGACGGGATCCCGAGGTACGCGATGAAGTACCCCTGCCAGGCCCCGGCCACCGCCCCGATGACCAGGGCGAGGACCAGCGCGAGGACCCAGGGCATGTCGTGGCGGACCATCATCACCGCCGACAGGGCACCGACGAACGCGGCCAGCGAGCCCACGGACAGGTCGATGTGGCCCGCGACGATGACGATCATCATCCCGATGGCGAGGATGAGGATGTAGCTGTTCTGCTGGATCAGATTGGAGACGTTGTTCGGCAGCAGCAGCGTGCCGTCGGTCCAGATCTGGAACAGGACGACGAGGAAGAGGAGCGCGACGAGCATGCCGTACCGGCGCATGTTCGCCCGCAGCGCCTGCACGAGCAGCGCGCCGGCCGACGGACGTATCGGGTGCGCCGCCACCGTGTCGGGCGCGGAAGGGGTCGTGGTGGTCATGGCGGGACCTCAGCTCCTGCTCGTGGTCATGTGGCGCATCAGCGTTTCCTGCGTGGCCTCGCCGCGGCCGACCTCACCGGTCAGCCGCCCCTCGGCCATGGTGTAGATCCGGTCGCACATCCCGAGAAGTTCCGGCAGTTCGGAGGAGATGAACAGCACGGCCCTGCCCTGCGCCGCGAGCCGGTCGATGACGGTGTAGATCTCGAACTTGGCGCCGACGTCGATGCCGCGCGTCGGTTCGTCGAGGATCAGCACCTTCGGGTCGGCGTGGATCCACTTGCTGAGGACGACCTTCTGCTGATTGCCGCCGGAGAGCCGGCCGACCTGCTCGAAGACCGTCGGTGTCTTGATGTTCATCGTGGCCCGGTAGCTCTCGGCGACCTTGCGCTCCTGGTGCTCGTCGACGACCCCGCGCCGCCGCATCCCGGGCAGGGAGGCGAGGGAGACGTTGCGGTGCACGGTGTCGTCCAGATGGAGCCCGTACCGCTTGCGGTCCTCGGTGACGTAGGCGAGACCGGCCGCGATCGCGGCGGGCACGTTTCCGGTCGCCGCCTCCCGGCCGTCGATCTCCACGGTGCCGCCCGTGTACCGCCCGTACGAGCGGCCGAAGACCGACATCGCGAGCTCGGTGCGGCCGGCGCCCATGAGACCCGCGATGCCGACGATCTCGCCCCGCCGGACGGTCAGCGAGACGTCGTCGACGACGGTGCGCCGCTGGTCCACCGGGTGGCGCACGGTCCAGCCGCGCACCGCGAGCGCCACCTGGCCGGCGTCCTCGCCCTCGTACGGGGTGCGCGGTGGGAAGCGGTGGTCGAGGTCACGGCCGACCATGCCCCGGATGATCCGGTCCTCGGACAGCTCGGGCTCGGCGTCGCGGGTCGGGCGCACGGCCAGGGTCTCGATGGTCCGGCCGTCGCGGAGCACCGTCACCCGGTCGGCGATCCGCCGGATCTCGTTCAGCTTGTGGGAGATGACGACAGAGGCGATGCCCTCCTCGCGCAGCTCCAGGATCAGCCGGAGGAGCGCCGCGCTGTCCTCGTCGTTCAGCGCCGCCGTCGGCTCGTCGAGGATGAGCAGCTTCACCTCCTTCGACAGCGCCTTGGCGATCTCCACCAGCTGCTGCCGCCCCACCCCGAGGTCGGCGACGGGGGTGTGCGGGTTCTCGCGCAGCCCGACCCGTTCGAGGAGGCGCTTGGCGCTGCGCAGTGTGTCGTTCCAGTCGACGACTCCGCGGCGGGCCCGTTCGTTGCCGAGGAAGATGTTCTCCGCGATGGACAAGTGGGGGACGAGCGCGAGTTCCTGATGGATGATCACGATGCCGCGGCGTTCGCTCGCCCGGATGTCCTTGAAGGCGACGGGTTCGCCCTCGAAGCGGATCTCTCCCTCGTAGCTGCCGTGCGGATGGACACCGCTCAGCACCTTCATGAGGGTGGACTTCCCGGCTCCGTTCTCCCCGCAGAGGGCGTGGATCTCACCGGGACCGACCGTGAGGTTCACCTCGCTGAGCGCGGTGACGCCGGGGAAGGTCTTGGTGATGGAGCGCATCTCGAGCACCGGCCCGGTCATGACAGCTGTCCCGCGGTGAAGTACCCCTCGCGCACCAGGAGATCGGTGTTGGACTTGTCGATGCTGACCGGGTCGAGGAGATACGACGGCACGGTCTTCTTGCCGTTGTCGTAGTCCTTCACGTTGTTGACCTCGGGCTTCTTGCCGTTGAGCACGGCGTCGCCCATCGCCACCGCCCGGGCGGCCAGCTTGCGGGTGTCCTTGAAGACGGTCTGGGTCTGCTCGCCGCGCAGGATCGACTTGACCGAGGCCAGCTCGGCGTCCTGCCCGGTGACGACGGGCAGCGGCCGGTTGCCGGTTCCGTAACCGGCGCTCTTGAGGGCGGAGATGATGCCGATGGAGATGCCGTCGTAGGGGGAGAGGACCGCGTCGACGCTCTCCTCGCCGTAGTTCTTGCTGATCAGGTCGTCCATCCGCTTCTGCGCGGTGCCGCCGTCCCAGCGCAGGGTGGTCGCCTGGTTCATCCGGGTCTGGCCGCTGCGGACGAGGAGCTGGCCGCTGTCGAAGTACGGCTGGAGCACCTTCATGGCGCCGTTCCAGAAGTACCGGGTGTTGTTGTCGTCCGGTGATCCGGCGAAGAGCTCGATGTCGTACGCCTTGCCGGAGTTCTTCGCGGGCGCGCCGAGCTTCAGCCGCTCGACGATGTACCGCGCCTCCAGCTCGCCCACCCGCTCGTTGTCGAAGGAGGCGTAGTAGTCGACGTGCTCGGTGCCCATGATGAGGCGGTCGTACGAGATCACGGGGATCCCGGCGTCGTGGGCGCGCTGGAGGACCTCGGTGAGCGCGGCGCCGTCGATCGCGGCGATCACCAGGAGCCGACGCCCCTTGGTGATCATGTTCTCGATCTGGGCGATCTGGTTCTCGACCTTGTCGTCGCCGTACTGCAGATCGGTCTCGTAGCCCGCCTGCTGGAACTGCTTCGCCATGTTCTCGCCGTCGGCTATCCACCGCTCCGAGGCCTTGGTCGGCATCGCCAGACCGATCGTGCCGCCCTTGCCGGCGTCGGGCTGGTAGCGGCTGCCGCCGCGGGCCTCCTGGCCGCAGCCGGCGAGGGCGGTGACGAGGAGGAGGGAGAGGGCGGCCAGGGCCGCGGGGTGGCGCGTGCGGGTGCGCATGTCAGTTCCCTTCGGGGGCGGGGAAGCGGCGGAGGGCGCCCGGCAGTCGGGAGCCGAGGGGTGACATCCCGCCGTCCGCGCCGTGCCGGGCGAGCAGATCGAGGACGAGCCGGCCACGCCGTACGCGCTCACGGGCGGTGGCCAGGGCATGGTCGCGCATGTGGGCGCCGTAGGGGTAGATGCCGGCGGAGCGGCTGAGTCCGAACTTGAGGTACAGCGGCGCGCCTCGGCGGATCAGTTCGGCGGCCTCGTACATCCGGACGTAGCCGCCGAGGTCGTCCGGGGCCTCCACGTAGAGGTCCATCGGTGCGCGGCTGACCCGGCGGATCTCGGAGAGGTGGGCGAGGGTGAGGTCGGAGGGGACGTTGAGGGAGTCGGCCCCCAGATGTTCGTAGACGGCGTACGAGGCCGGGTTGACGGGGCCGATGAGCGCGGAGGCCTTGAACGTGGTGTCGGCGGGGAGTTCGCCGGCCGCGCGCAGTCGGTGCAGGGTCCACAGCACGCCTTCGTCGGCGATGAGCAGACAGCGCACCCCCAACGCCGTGGCGCGCAGGGCGTCTTCGACACAGCCGGCGAGCGCGTCATGGCCACGGGCCCGGAGCCCCGCCCCGCCGGAGTCGGTACGGGTGGCGGCGCCGATGTCCCAGGTGCCGCGCGGCCCGGTGAACAGGCAGAGCTCGACGGAGCGTTCGGCGCAGCCGTCCACCATCTCGGTGATCTCGTCGTCGGTGAGCATCCAGACGCCGCTGCCCTGGCTGATCCGGTGCACCGGCACGTCGAGCCGGGCGCTCTCCTCGAGGACCACCGCGAGTGCCTCGGGCCCTTCGACGGAGGGGATCTCGGTCCGCCAGGTGCCGCCGTCGGGGAAGGCGTGGGGGGAGGTGTCGGCGGAGTCGACGTGGGGGGTGGGATGGTCGATCCGCGCGAGTGCGGCGGCCCCGGGACGGCGGGGAACGGCGGAAGCGGTCACAGGAATCCTCTGTTCGATATTTCGGACGCTGTTCGGAAAATGGGGTGCGGCGGTACGGGACGGTGGTCCCGTACCGCCGCACGGAGCCGGGCGCGCCCGGTCAGGGACGGAGCAGTACCTTGCCGGTCCCGGCATCGCCGCCGCCGACCAGCGCGACGGCCTCCGCGAACCGCTCCAGCGGGAATTCGTGGGTGATCAGCGGGGCCGGATCGAGCAGCCCCAGCCCGAAGGCCCGCACCGCGTCGGCCCAGGCGGCGGAGGACGCGCCGAAGACGCTGCGGATCTCCAGCTGGCTCACCGACAGATGCGCGGGATCGATCCCGGTCGCTCCGGGGGCGAACATCCCCGTCAGCACGACCCGGCCGCCCCGGCGGGCCAGCAGGCAGGAGGCGGCGGCGGTGGAGGGCGCCCCGGCCGTCTCCACGACCAGGTCGAACCGCCCGTACGAGCCGGCCTCGGCCTCCCCGGGCGTGAGGGCCTCGCTCGCGCCGAACCGCAGCGCCTGCTCGCCGCGCGCGGCCCGGGGGTCGACCACCGCCAACTCGGCGGGCGAGGAGGCGGCGAGCAACTGGACGGCGAGCAGCCCGAGCGTGCCGCAGCCGACGACCGCG
>NZ_JAGGOS010000029.1 GCF_018614205.1 Streptomyces sp. ISL-36
CGCCGGGCGCTCGCCGCCCAGGAGCGGACCGCAGCCGCCGACGCGGGGCCGCGTACGCCGTTCGCCCTGCCCCCGGCCGACGCCGACCGCCCCTCCGAGCAGGAGCAGCCTTCGCCCCTCCCGGTGAGCGACGAAGGGCAGCACGACGCCGTACGGGCCGTGCCCGGCGCCGACCAGGCGCCGCCGCAGGCACACCCGCTGCCCGAGCCGACCGGTACGGGTCGTCGCCGGGGCCACGGCGCACCGCAGGAGACCCGTTCCGGTACCGGTACCGGCTCCGTACCCCTGCCGCCCGAGACCCCCGCGTCCGTTCAGCCCGCGCAGCCCACGCAGCGCACGCAGCCCACGCAGCCCACGCAGAAGGAGCCTGCCCAGCAGGGCGGGCGCGCGTTCAGCGTCCGTACGCTCGGGCAGGGCGTGCCGTTCGCCCAGAAGATCGCCGCCCAGCAGACCGGCCAGGCGGGCGGCCAGACGAGCGGCCAGCCGACCGGCGCTCAGACCGGTGCTCAGACGGGCGCTCAGACCGGTGCCCAAAGCGCTCCGACCCCGTCGAACGGCTCGGGTCGGCGGCGCAAGCTCGCCACTCCCCCCGAGGGCGACCGTCCGGTCCCGGCACCGTCCGAGCCGGCGGCCAAGCCACAGGCCCACGGGCACCCGCAGCCCTCAGCCACTCAGTCCCAGCCGCAGTCCTCGGTCGCACAGTCGCAGCCCAAGCTCGCCCCGGCCGCCCCCGAAGGGCGTGCCTACGCCATAGGAGCACCCGCCGAGGGCTCCGCCGAGGGGCCCGAGCCGCTCGACGGTCCCGGCGGCGCGGTCGAGGTCGCCAACAAGCCGCAGCCGCAGCCCATCGACGACGAACTGCCCCCGGAGCCGCTGGACAACCCCCGCCGTCTGCTCGTCTGGCCCGCGCCGGACGTCTCCACCCAGCAGGCACTGAGCGACCGCGGCTACCGTCCGGTGATCGTCCACTCCCGCGAGGAGGTCGACGCCCAGATCGCCGCGTTCCCGGCCGCGCTCTTCGTCGACCCGCTCACCGGGCCCATCACCCGTACCGCGCTCCAGTCACTCCGCCAGGCCGCGGTCGCCGCCGAGGTGCCGGTGCTGCTCGCGGCCGGTCTCGGGCAGGCGACCCGGGAGGCCGCGTACGGCGCCGACCCTGCCGTACTCCTCAAGGCGCTCGCCCCGCGCGACAGCGAGCAGCACCCCTCGCGCGTCCTGCTCATCGAGGAGAACGAGGAGATCGCGCAGGCGCTCGCGGCGACCCTGGAGCGGCGCGGCATGCAGGTCGCCCGGGCCGAGGCGGACACCGAGGCGGTCGCGCTGGCGACGCAGATGCGGCCGAACCTGGTGGTGATGGACCTGATGCAGGTGCGCCGCCGACGGGCCGGGATCATCGACTGGCTGCGTGCGAACGGGCAGTTGAACCGCACGCCGCTCGTCGTCTACACCTCTGCCGGTCTCGACGAGGCCGAACTGCCGAAGCTGGCATCCGGCGAGACGGTCCTCTTCCTCGCGGAGCGCTCGACGAGCAATGAGGTCCAGGCCCGGATCGTGGACCTGCTGGCGAAGATCGGCACCAACTGACCGGCACCAACTGACCGCCACCAACTGATCAGTGGCTGGCGGCTGATCGGCGCCAACTCTTCGGTACCGGCTGATCGGCGCCAACTGACCGGCGACAACCGGTCGGTCGGCGCCGGAGCGGTGTCCCCGTGAGCCACGGCGCTCTAGCGTCGCGATCATGGAACCGCTGACCGAGACCGCCGCCACCAAGAACGCCGCCACCGAAACCGGCGCCCCGACCGCCCTCACCGATCAGGCGCCGGCCGACCCCGCCGCCACCGACGACATGCTGGCCACGCAGCCGATCGGCTACTGGAGCGGTCTCGCCCACGCGACCGTCACCCGGCATCTGCGGGACGTCATGGCCACGATCGATGTCACCCAGCCGCAGTACTGGGTGCTCAACCGCGTGAACACGGGTCCACGGCGCCGAGCCGGGAGGAGGTCGTCACCCTGCTGACCCCCCTCGCGGACGGGCCGCACGACATCGCACGCGTCATCGACCAGTTGCTCCACCGCGGCTGGCTCCGGACCGACGCCGGGCAGCACCTCTACCTCACCGACGCCGGGGAGGCCGCCAGGCTCCGGCTGCGCGCGATGGTGACCGAGCTGCGCGCCGTGGTCCACGAGGGCATCAGCGACGAGGAGTACGTGGCCGCGCTGAAGGTACTGCGCAGGATGGTCGCCAACGTCGCCAACCTTGCCGACCCCGCCGAGCCCGCCGGCCCCGCCGACGCCGCCGACGCCGAGGCCCGTACGTGAGAAGGGGGCGGCGTCCGCGCGGACACCGCCCCCCATCCCACGTACAGAGTTCCGCTTCTACAGCTGGGTCACGTCCAGCTCACCCGCCGCGTACTGCTTGCGGATCACCTTCTTGTCGAACTTGCCCACGCTCGTCTTCGGCACCGCCGGCACGATCGCCCAGCGCTCCGGCAGCTGCCACCTGGCGATCCCGGCCTCGGTGGCGAGGAACGCCTTCAGCGACTCGTAGTCAGCCGTCGAGCCCTCCTTGAGGACGACGGTCGCCAGCGGCCGCTCGCCCCACTTCTCGTCCGGTACGGCGACGACGGCGGCCTCGGCGACCTCCGGGTGCGCCATCAGCGCGTTCTCCAGTTCCACGGACGAGATCCACTCGCCGCCGGACTTGATGACGTCCTTGGCCCGGTCGGTGAGCGTGAGGAAGCCGTCGGGGCTGATGACACCGACGTCGCCGGTCTTGAGCCAGCCGTCCTCGCTGAACTTGTCCGCCGGGCGGATCGCCTCACCGTCCACCCCGCCGAAGTACGCGCCCGCGATCCAGGTGCCGCGGACCTCCAGCTCACCGGCCGACTCGCCGTCCCAGGGCAGGTGTTCGCCGCCCGGGCCGACGAGACGAGCCTCGACACCGGCCGGGAAACGGCCCTGCGTGATGCGGTACGGCCACTCCTGCTCCGCGGTCAGTCCGGCCGGCGGGTGGGCCATGGTGCCGAGCGGGGAGGTCTCCGTCATGCCCCAGGCGTGGCAGAGGCGGACGCCGAGCTTGTCGTACGCCTCCATGAGGGAGGGCGGACAGGCCGCGCCGCCGATGGTGACCTGCTTCATGGAGGAGAGGTCGCGCGGGTGGGCGGTGACCTCGGCGAGCAGGCCCTGCCAGATGGTGGGGACGGCGGCGGCGTGGCTCGGCTTCTCGCGCTCGATCATCTCGGCGAGCGGGGCCGGCTGGAGGAAGCGGTCCGGCATGAGCATGTTGATGCCGGTCATGAAGGTGGCGTGCGGCAGGCCCCAGGCGTTGACGTGGAACTGCGGGACGACGACGAGGGTCGTGTCCTTGGCCGTCAGACCCATCGACTCGGCCATGTTGACCTGCATGGAGTGCAGGTAGATGGAGCGGTGGGAGTAAACGACACCCTTGGGGTCTCCGGTCGTGCCGGAGGTGTAGCACATGGCGGCGGCCGCGCGTTCGTCCAGCTCGGGCCAGTCGAAGGTGGTGGGGCGGCCCGCGATCAGCTCGTCGTAGTCGTGCACGCGGGGTGCGACGCCGTCGAGGACGGAACGGTCGCCCGGGCCCGAGACCACGATGTGCTCGATGGTCGGCAGGTGCGGCAGCAGCGGGGCAAGGAGGGGGAGCAGGGAGCCGTTGACGAGGACGACCCGGTCGGCAGCGTGGTTGACGATCCAGACCAGCTGCTCGGGGGGAAGGCGCAGGTTGAGGGTGTGGAGGACCGCGCCCATGGAGGGGATCGCGAAGTACGCCTCGACATGCTCGGCGTTGTTCCACATCAGGGTCGCGACACGCTGGTCGCCGGTGACGCCGAGCTCGTCGCGCAGGGCGTTCGCCAGCTGGGTCGCACGGGCGCCCGCCTCCGCGAAGGTGCGGCGCTGCGGCTCGGGCTCACCGGTCCAGGTGGTGATCAGTGACTTCCCGTGGATCGTCATCCCGTGCTGCAGGATGCGGGTCACGGTCAGTTGTACGTCCTGCATGGTGCTCAGCACGGCGTCCTCCCGGTGGGCGCTACGTGGCAGTAGTAAGGGTGTGGAGATTCTGCTCACGTACCGCGCGGTATGTCACTACCCGAGAGTACGGAAATCGCCAGCAATCACTGGCGGAAGCTGATTCCGGAGGTTCCTACGGTCAGGCTCCGACAGACAGGCTCCGACGGACAGGCCCCGACGGACAGGCCCCGACGGACATCGATCCGCCGACCCGGCTACCGAACGGGGGCCAGCTCCGGGTCCTCGCGGAGCTTGCCGAGCGCCCGCGAGACCGCGCTCTTGACCGTACCGATCGACACCCCGAGCACCTCGGCCGTCTGGGCCTCGCTGAGATCCTCGTAGTACCGCAGGACGACCATCGCCCGCTGCCGGTCGGGGAGCTTCATCACCGCCCGCCACATCGCGTCGTGCAGCACCTGGCGCTCGGCCGGGTCCGGCTCCGGCAGACCGGCCGGCTCCGGCAGCTCCTCGCACGCGAACTCGTCGACCTTGCGCTTGCGCCACTGCGAGGTACGCGTGTTCACCAGGGCCCGGCGGACGTAGCCGTCCAGGGCGCGGTGGTCCTCGATCCGCTCCCAGGCGACGAAGGTCTTCGTCAGCGCGGTCTGCAGCAGGTCCTCGGCGTCCGACGGGTTCGCGGTCAGCGAGCGCGCGGTGCGCAGCAGTACGGGCCCGCGAGCCCGTACGTACGAGGAGAAGGACGGGTAGCCGGTGGTCACGGCGGACCCCAGGGCGGCCGTGGAGGCGCCGGCGCAGACGGGGCCAGAGGGTGGCGGAGTCATGGCTCCACGCTAGGAGCGGGGGCGTCTCCAGGGATCGGCCCCAGGTCCCGAACCGCACTCCGCCTCAGGTTGTAGGGGTGGGGGCAGCTGGACCTCCTGAAGGTGGAGTCGGCCGCGGAACGGCTCAGGGTCGGGCATCGGCGATGTGGGCGACCGGGGCGTCGACCGCGCTGCGGTCGATCTGCAGGCTGTGGCCTCCGTACGTCTCCCGCACGTTCCCCGCGTACTGGTGGATCCGGCTGCGCTCCGGCCAGGCCTCGGGGTGCAGCACGGGCTCCTCGTACAACGCCGGAGTGCCGCGCCAGCGCGCGAACCAGATCACGGACGGGAGGTCTTCCACGTCGGCCTTCCGCGCCTCCTCCAGGTGGCGGACGCCGGTGTCGGCGCTGCTGTAGAAGCCGGGCAGATAGCCCTGGCGGCGGACCTCGCGGTTCCAGGCACGGATGAAGAGCAGGGTGGTCGCGGCGCACTGCAGGTCGCTGATCCGATAGGCCTCCATGTCGAGGTAGAGCGGACTGGACGGGGCGATCCCGAGCGCGCGGGCCGCCCGGACGGCGTCGTCGGCCTCCTGGGTGCCCTGCTGCCAGGGGTTGTCGCCGATGGGGACGTCCTTCTTGTGCTCGGCGAACACGCAGGGCGCCTGGGAACCGACGAACAGCGGCAGCACCCGCCAGCCGAGGTTCTCCACCGAGGTGATCCAGTCCGCGTTCAGGTTCTTCTGGACGAGGCAGCCGCGGCCCCGGCCCCCGAAGTAGACCCCGACCGCCCGGTAGGGGGAGGCGCGCCAGGCCCGCATCGACGCGAGGGTCGGCGCCTCGCAGGTGTCGAAGGCCCGGCCCAGGAAGTGGCGGTACGGGACGGAGGCGTCGGCGGGCGGGCCTGCCGGCGGAACGCCTGCGGTGTCCGCCCCTGTCGCAGGGGCGCCCGCACCGTGAGCGCCCGTCCCAGGGCCACCGCCGGCGGGGTCGCGTGTGGCGGGGGTGAACGCGGCGGGGGCGGCGAGCAGCGTGGCGGCGAGGGTGGCCACCAGGGCGGGGGCCAGAGCTCGTACGGGCCGGAGGCGGGGCGATGAGGCGGACGGGGACGGAGACGGGGAGCGGTCGCTGGAGTGGTCACTCGGGCACTGCGTCGTGCGGCCCGCCGTGCGGTCCGTCGTGCGGTCCGTAGTGCGCTGCACCATGCGCTTCGTCGCGTGCGTGGTCGTGCGTTTCGTCGTGCGTTTCGTGGAGCGTTTCATGGCGCGAGTGAAGTGCGCCCCGTCCGCACCGGCCACCGCTCGGGGCTTCGCCTCAGCCGTCCGTGCCCAGGATCAACCCGGACGTGGGAACCCCGGTGCCCGCCGTGACCAACGTCCTGGCCGCGCCGGGTATCTGGTTCACGGACGTGCCGCGCACCTGCCGTACGGCCTCCGCAATGCCGTTCATCCCGTGCAGATACGCCTCTCCCAGCTGTCCTCCGTGGGTGTTCAGCGGCAGCGCGTCCGACGCGACGAAGTCGGCCGCCTCCCCGGGCCCGCAGAACCCGAATTCCTCCAGCTGCATCAGGACGAACGGAGTGAAGTGGTCGTAAAGGATGCCCACGTCGATGTCGCCCGGCGCGAGTCCAGAGGTCCGCCACAGCTGTCGGGCCACCACGCCCATCTCCGGCAGACCCGTCAGGTCGTCCCGGTAGAAGCTGGTCATCGCCTCCTGGTTGCGCCCCGCGCCCTGGGCGGCGGCGACGATCACCGCGGGCGGACGGCGCAGATCGCGGGCGCGCTCGACGGAGGTGACGACGATCGCCTGGCCGCCGTCGGTCTCCTGGCAGCAGTCGAGGAGCCGGAGCGGCTCGACGATCCAGCGCGAGGCGGCATGGTCGGCGAGGGTGATCGGCTTCTCGTAGAAGTACGCGGCGGGGTTGCGGGCCGCGTACCGGCGGTCGGTGACGGCGACATGGCCGAAGGCCTCGGGGGCGAGGCCGTAGGTGTGGAGGTACCGCTGGGAGATCATGGCGACCCAGGAGGCCGGCGTGAGCAGCCCGAAGGGGAGCTGCCAGCCGAGCGCCGCGCCCTCGGCGGAGGGCTCGCGCTGCTGGACCCCGGAGCCGAAGCGGCGCCCCGAACGTTCGTTGAACGCCCGGTAGCAGACGACGACTTCGGCGACACCGGTCGCCACGGCGAGGGCGGCCTGCTGGACCGTGGCGCAGGCGGCTCCGCCCCCGTAGTGGATACGGGAGAAGAAGGACAGCTCGCCGATGCCGGCCGCCTGGGCGACGGTGATCTCCGGGCTGGTGTCCATGGTGAAGGTGACCATGCCGTCGACGTCGGCGGGGGTGAGTCCGGCGTCGTCGAGGGCGGCGTGCACCGCCTCGACGGCGAGCTTGAGCTCGCTGCGGCCGGAGTCCTTGGAGAACTCGGTCGCGCCGATGCCGGCGACGGCGGCACGGCCGCCGAGGCCGTCCGCTCCGCGGATGCTCATGACGCTTCCTTCTCGCGGGGCCCGGGCAGGCTCACGGTGACCGTGCCGGTGACGTGGTGGCCGAGGCGGTTGGCGCCCACGACCCGCACCCGCGCCGTGTCACCGTCGATGTCGGTGACCGTCCCGGTCAGCGTCATGGTGTCCCCCGGATAGTTGGGCGCCCCGAGCCGTATCGCCACCTTGCGGAGCACCGCCGCCGGACCGAAGTGGTCGGTGATGTACCGCCCCACGAGGCCGTTGGTCGTCAGGATGTTCATGAAGATGTCCTGGGAGCCCTTCTCCTTCGCGAGCTCCGCGTCGTGGTGCACGTCCTGGTAGTCGCGGGAGGCCACGGCCCCGGCGACGATCAGGGTGCGGGTGATCGGGATCTCCAGCGGCGGCAGTTCGTCACCGGCGTTCATGACGGCTCTCCGTTCGCGATCGTGTCGCCGAGTTCGGCGAGGAGTTCTGTGCCACAGCCGAGATAGGCGTCGAGCTGTCTGCCCCACAGGAAGTGCCGGTGGACGGGGTGGTCGAGGTCGGCGCCCATGCCTCCGTGCAGATGCTGGCCGGTGTGGACGACCCGCTTGCCGGCCTCGGACGCCCACCAGGCCGCGGTCAGCGCGTGTGCGGCGGCGGGCAGGCCCTGGTCGTGGCGCCAGGCCGCTTCGTAGGCGGTGACCCGGATCGCCTCGGTGTCCATATGGGCGTCGGCGGCCCGGAGTTGCACCGCCTGGCGCGTGGCGAGCGGGCGGCCGAACTGCTCGCGTACGGAGGTGTGCGCGACGGCCCGGGCCAGGGAACCGGCACAGACCCCGGCCTGGAGCCCGGCGAACGCGATCCTGGCCGCGGCCAGCACGTCCGCGTAAGCCTCGGCGCGGACCTCCCTGCGGACCTTCCCCGTGCCCTCCGCCGAGGCCGCCCCGCCGGCCTCCCCGCCCGCCTTCCCGCCGGCCTCGGCGCCGGCCTCCCCGCCCGCCTCGGCGCAGCCGATCCGCTCGCCCTGGGCCCCGTCCAGGACGAGCCGCCCCGCGGCCCAGGGGGCGGTGAGCTCGACGGGCACCACGGTCGCCTCCGTGGTGGCGACCAGCCACAGCGCGCTCTCCTCGTCCGGTACGAGGACGTGGGTGGCCTCCCTGAGCCAGGGCACCCAGTCCACGGTCCCGGTGAGCAGACCGTCTGCGCCGGCCCGGACCCGGCCGGCGGCCGGGAAGGCCCCGGTCACCACCGTCGTACCGTCCCTGAGGCCGGGCAGCAGCCTGGCGCGCTGCTCGTCCGTACCGTGGCTGCTGACGGCGAGGAGCCCGTACACGCCACTGGCCACGAGCGGCACCTGGGCCGTCGTACGCCCCTGCTCCTCAGCAAGCAGCACCAGGCCGAGTAGCCCCACCTCCTCGACCGCTCCGGGCAGCCCGGCCGAGGACAGCGCCTTCCACAGCTCGGCGTCCGTGTCCGTCCCGAGAGCCGCGAGCCGCTCGTGCGTGGCGAGATCGCCGAAGATCCGCGCCGCCAGCTCCCGGGCGGCCTCCTGCTCCTCGGTGGGGGTGAAGTCCATGTCAGCCCTCCCCTCCCGCGCGGAAGACGGGAAGCTCCAGCTCCTCGTCGGCCTTCATGAACTCGAGCCTCACCGGCATCCCGATCCGGACCTTGTCGTAGGGCACACCCACGATGTTGCTGACCATCCGGACGCCCTCGGCCAGTTCGATCAGCCCGACCGCGTAGGGAGGGTCGAATGCGGGGAAGGGCGGGTGGTGCATGACCACGTACGAGAAGACGGTCCCGGAGCCGTCGGCCTCGACGGTGTCCCACTCCTGCGAGCCGCAGGCGTTGCAGCCGGGCAGCCACGGGAAGCGGAGGGTCGCGCACGCCCCGCACCGCTGGATGAGGAGCCGGTGGGCGGCGACACCCTCCCAGAACCCGGCGTTGTCGCGGTTGATCACCGGCCGGGGCCGCTTCCCCTTGGGTTTCGGTGCCCCGGGTGCGTACTTGAGGATGCGGAAGCGGTGGGTACCCGCGAGCTCGCCGCCCGCCCGGACGTCCATCCGGGTCGTGACGAAGTACCCCGTCCCGAGCTTGGTGGTCTTGCGCTCCGACACCGACTCGATCACGGCGTCGAAGGTGATCGCGTCGCCCGGCCGCAGCTGCCGTACGTACTCCTGCTCGCAGTCGGTGGCGACCACGGAGGTGTATCCGGCGCGGTCGAGCAGCGCGAGCAGCTCGTCGTACGCCTCGGAGCGGCCGGTGTGCCCGGTGTGGCCGGAAAGACCGCCCATCGTCCATGCCTGGAGCATGGTCGGCGGGGCGACGGCCTCCGGCCCCGCGTAGGCCGGGTTGGTGTCGCCCATGGCCTCGCACCAGTGCCTGATCATCGGCTCGTTGACCAGGTCCTTGCCGACGCCCGCGGTGGCGGCCGCCCGCCCCTCGTACGCCTTCAGCCGGTCGGCGAGGTCGACCGCCCCCTCGCCGTTCCCCACCGCGCCCTCGCCGTTCCCCACCGCCCCCTCACGGCTCACCACCGCGCCCTCGTCGTTCCCCACCGCCCCCTCACGGCTCACCGCCGCGCCCTCGCCGTTCACCGCCGCCCCCGATCCCTCTTCGTACCGGTCATGCCGAGTCGCATCGTCGCGACGATCTCGCGCTGCACCTCGCTCACCCCTCCCCCGAAGGTGTTGATCTGCGCGGCGCGGTTCATCCGCTCGAGCTCACCACCGTCGAACTCCCCCGGCGATCCCGCCCTCACCAGCCCCGCCCCGCCCGCGATCTCCTGACATATTCGGTACACCTCCACCGCCGATTCGGTTCCCGCGAACTTCACTCCGCTCGCGTCTCCCGGGGCCAGTCGGCCGGCCCCCACATCCCCCACCAGACGCCAGTTGAGCAGGCGCGTTGCCGCGAGCCGGGCATGCGCCTCGGCGGCCCGGATCCGTACCCACGGCTCGTCAATCCGCCGCCGCCCCGTCACCGGATCGGGTGTACGGGCCCGGCGGAGCACCGCCTCGTAGAAGTCCTCGGCCTGCATACCGATGGCGGCGAGTGCGACCCGCTCGTGGTTGAGCTGGTCGGTGATCAGCCCCCAGCCGCCGTTCTCCTCCCCGACGAGGTTCCCGGCGGGGACCCGGATTCCGTCGTAGTACGTCGCCGTCGTCGTCAGTCCGCCGACCGTCCGGATCGGCGTCCAGGAGAAACCGGGCGCGTCCGTCGGCACCAGGACGATGGAGATTCCGCGGTGCTTGGGGGCGTCGGGCGCGGTGCGGCAGGCGAGCCAGATCCAGTCGGCGTTCTGGGCGTTCGAGGTGAAGACTTTCTGCCCGTCGATCAGCCAGGAGTCCCCGTCCCGCACCGCCTTCGTACGGAGCGAGGCCAGGTCGGTGCCCGCCTCCGGCTCGCTGTATCCGATGGCGAAGACGGTCTCGCCGCGCAGGATGCGGGGCAGGAAGTACGCCTTCTGCTCCTCGGTGCCGTACTTCATCAGCGTCGGGCCGACGGTGTTGAGCGTGACCATGGAGACCGGGGCGCCGGCCCGGTAGGCCTCGTCGAAGAAGACGAACTGTTCGTCGGGGCCTCGGCCCTGCCCTCCGTACTCCTCCGGCCAGCCAAGCCCGAGCATGCCGTCGCCGCCGATGCGGCGGAGCAGGTTCCGCTGTGTCGCGGTGTCGCCGGGTGGCGGCGGTCCCTCGGGCATCACGTCCCGGAAGTACGCGCGGAGTTCGGCGCGCAGCCGAAGCTGCCGCTCGGTCGGGGCGAGGTGCACGGCGACGCCTCCAGGACGGACGACTAAGTTTTCTGACTGTCCGTCAGATCAGGGAGTCGTGTCAAGGTCACGGGCGGCACGCAGAACGACACGCGCAGCGGCCTCCGCCTCTCCGCCTCCCCTCTTCCCTTCTTCGAACGGGTGTACGAAAATGAGGGTATGGCCATCTCCGCCCGGCGCTCCGCCACCCTGGCCCTCGCCCACGCGCTGTCCGCCGCAGAGCGCGGGCTTCCCGTCATCCCGCTCTCCGCCAACAAGCTCCCCGCCCTGCGCTCACCCCACCGCGCCCAGCCCGCGCCGACGCGGTGCCGCGGGGAATGCGGCCTGCCCGGACACGGGGTGCACGATGCGACCACCGACCCCGCGGCCGTCAGGGCGCTGTTCGCCGCCGCCCCCTGGGCCACCGGCTACGGCATCGCATGCGGGCGGCCCTCGCACCACCTGATCGGCGTCGATCTCGATGTGAAGCCGTCACCGACGGACACCGGGACAGTCGCCCCGACCGACTCCACGGCGGAGCTCCGGCACCTGGCGCTCGAGCACCTGTTCACCCTGCCGCCCACGGTCACCGTCCTCACCCCCAGCGGCGGCCGCCACCTGTGGCTCACCGGCCCGCCCGACGTCGTGGTCCCCAACTCGGCGAGCCGCCTCGCCCCCGGGATCGACATCCGCGGCGCCGGCGGCTACCTGGTCGGACCGGGCTCGGTGACCGCCCGGGGCGCGTACCGTCTCGCTCCGGACACCGCCCACCTCGCCCCGGCGCCCTGCCCCCGCGCCCTCCTGGACCTGATCGCACCTCCGGCACCGCCCCCGCGCGCCCACCACCCCGGCCACGCCGACCCGCGCCGCGGCCAGGGCCTGATCCACTTCGTCCTGACGGCACACGAGGGCCAGCGCAACACGCGCCTCTTCTGGGCGGCCTGCCGCGCCTACGAGAGCGGCCTCGGCGACTGTCTCACCGAAGCCCTCACCACAGCGGCGGTCCGCACGGGCCTGCCCGAACACGAGGCCCGCGCCACGATCGACTCGGCGGCCCGCCTGACCCCGCACCGCATGACCGGCCCGACCTCAGGTCAGCCGCCGGAGCAGCCCCGGAACTAGATCTCACACGGGAGCGGCCCCCGACCACTTGTCCTGGTCGGGGGCCGCTCCACCGGGCGGTGGGTGTGGGATTTGAACCCACGGTGACTCGCGCCACGACGGTTTTCAAGACCGCCGGGCATGCAGCGGCCATTCCTGCTCTGACCTGTACGTTCCCCGCTCCGAGACCTCTGTGTGGCTGTCCTGGCCCACACATGGCCCACGAGCCCCCGAAACGGCCCCTTCCCGGGGCTTCATCCGCTGTCCGCTCGCGACCGGCATCCGGGGCCGGGCGATCCCCGGAAGAGAGGTTTACATGGCCCAGTCATCTGCTCTACTCCCCCGATACGCTGGCTACCACCAGCCGACGATCCGGGAGAGTGCGCCAAGGATGGGACCCAAGACGCAGAGGGTCTACGACACGATTCGATCCTGGATCGAGTCCGGCCGCTATGGCCCTGGCGACAAGCTGCCGTCCGAGCGGACGCTGACTGCCGACCTTGAGATCGGCCGTACCGCGCTGCGTCAGGTACTCGCACGTCTGGCGAACGAGCACTTCATCAAGGCTCACGACCGCAGCTCGTACCGCGTCCTCGGCGGCGAGAGCGTCCCGACGCCGGCGGAGATGGAGCCGTGGAAGATCCACGGCTCCCGCCATGTCTACGAGAACCGCTGGGTGAATCTGGACCTGGTCGACGTCGAGCCTCCCGGCGTCGAGCGCTTCGAGCATCACGTCGTCCGGCTCTTCCGCGTGGCCATCACCGCCGTGATCGACGACCAAGACCGCGTGCTCATGCTGTGGCGGTACCGCTTCGTACCGGAGCAGTGGGGTTGGGAGCTGCCCGGCGGAATCGTGGACGCAGGCGAGGATGCCGCCGCCACAGCGGCCCGAGAGACTGAGGAAGAAACGGGCTGGCGTCCCGGCCCCGTCGAGCACGTCGTCAGCTACCAGCCGATGATCGGCATGGTCGACTCGCCGCACGAGATCTTCGTGGCTCGTGGTGCCGAGAAGGTCGGCGAGCCGACCGACGCCGAGGAGGCGGGCGAGATCGCCTGGATCCCCCTGGCCGACATCCCGCGCCTCATGTCCGAAGGCAAGCTCATGGGGTCGGGCACGCTCGTGGCCCTCCTCCACATCCTGGCGTCCCGAGCTACAGGCGACCGGTAAGGAGTTCCACCCGCCGGCGGAACCGCACGGAGCCCGTGCGGTTCGCCAGCAACCTGGCCTTCTGCAGATGGGACCGCGCGTCGTCCAGCTCTCCGCGAGCCAGGTGCGCCTGGGTGAGATCGCAGTACAGACCTGAGTTCGCGCGGACGAAGGACTCGTCGGCACTGTCGAGTGACGCGTACAGCTCCTCCATCGCTGAGGCGTCGCCGAGCTTGGCGAGGACGTTCCCGCGCCACCGCGTCAGGTGACCGGTGTTGAGAAAGATGCTCAGCATGTCGGCGTCACGCGTCTCGCCGTCATCGGGGAGGAGCTCGGTCGCCCGATCCAAGGCTGAGCGCGCCGCCGACTCCATGCCGGGCCCGGCGGCGGCGCACAGCTCAGCTTCGGCGGCGGCGAGCCACGCCCGCAGCCGCGACGACTGGCGCTCCGGTTGTGTGCGCTGCGCGTCTCGCACCAGCTCGACCGCGAGCAGAGGTCGGCCGGCGTCCGCGAGTACGTACGCCTGCTCGCCCATGGCATGTGCCAGGTAGAGCGGGGACTCGGCGTCTTGGGCGGCCTTTTTGGCGAGCTCGTACCGTCGCCATGCCCGATCCACGGCGCCAGCGTCGAGTGCCTGCCACGCGGCCAGGGTGGATGCTCCCGCGAGCGCGGTCGCGATGGGCCGCCGCGCCCCTGGCAACACGGCGAAGGTCAACGCTTCCTCCATCGCCGCCAGATGGCCGTTCATCTGGTCGACCAGACCGGTCGCGCCCATCTGCCGGTCCATAGTCCGGAGTAGCTCGGTCTGGGCCAGGAACGACGGGACCATGGACTCACTCAGGCTGCCCGCGGCATCAATCCGGCTCAGCAGGTCCGCGTAGCCGTCCGCCTGCGGCTCCTGCACTTCGGTCTCGCCCCGCAGCTCGGCATCCGTGGCGCCCAAGAGCGGCCGGAGGATCGCGGCGTATCGGTCCGTGATCGTGCGTCGACCGTTCTCCCACTCGGAGATGTAGGTCTTGAGACTGGCCGCCGCGGCGATGTCGAGGAGCCGTTGCTCCGCGAACCGCCGCATCTCGTGAACCAGTCGATCCTGCGACCAACCTCGCGCGGTCCGGATCGCCCTTAACCCCTTAGCCACGCCGCCTCCTGTAAAGCCCCAGGTGAGAGCTGGTTAACACCCCTGAGGTTAACCCCAGTTGGCTACCGAGACACCCGACTCGGGCCGTTCTCTGGAGGAGCACACCGACACGCAACCCGAAGGAGGGGTTGCATCTGGTGCGCACCAGATGCCAATCTATTGGTGCGCACCAGATGGGCTGCAAAAGGCCCGGACGGCGTGTGTTCAAGGCGGGGACGCTGCGATCCCGCTGAAGGCCAGAGGACAGGGCTTCGGCCCGACTGGCGAGGTGGCCCGGTGACCGCGAGCAACGGCCGGAGGGTGGGGACACAGGTCCCCCTTGCAGTGCTTGTTCCGATCCGGTCGACCCGAGGGGGTCTCGATGTACCGACGAAGACTTTGGGCGCGCCGTTCGTGCTGGACCGGCGTGACGGCGGCGCCCTCCGCGTCCTCCTGATCCGCCGCTTCGGCGCACCGGACTATCCGGTGATTCGCGGACGTCAGGTCACCTGCGCAGCGGTGCTGCGGCCGGTTGCCTCCTCCGTCCGTCCGGGCCCCACGTGGGGTTCCCGTACGGGCGGGGTCGAGGGGAGCCGGATGGTCCGGCCACTTCCACAGCCCCAACTCATGACGAGGGAGGCCCCTCATGGGCCGCAAGTTCCGTGACATGCAGACCCCGGAAGAGCAGTACCGGAGCCAGAGCTCCACCCGTGAGTCGGCCCGGACCGGCTCCACCGTCCCGGCAAGTCACGAGGTATGGGAGCAGATGAACGCCTACGAGCAGGCCGCGCATCTGGCGCGGCTGGATGGCAAGGAGGCGGAGGCCAGGAAGTGGGAGAGCTTGGGTTCCCGGCAGGGCGGAGACAGCGACACCACGAGCCCGAGCTGGCTGGCCCGAATGGCCCGCGCGGTCCTCGGCTGAGACTCACAGCCCCGATGGTCGAAGGCTGGGTTCGACTCCCGGCCGGGGGCACTGCCCGCGCCAAACGGTGTGAACCCCCGGAGCGGCTACTCCGGGGGTTCTTTGCGGGCCGTTCCTGCATGAAGGGAGCACGACCCAATGAAGTCCATCGCTGCACTTCAGGCCGTTGTTACGGCCACCCCGTTCGACGGTGAGCCGTCGGACGCGGAGCTGGACGCGATCGACATGGAGATGCCGCTGATCGTGGCGGAGGTCGACCTGCTCGACGCGGAGATCATGACGCTGGACCGTCCGGCCACGGAGCTGGACGAGCGGCGGATCCGGCGGGCCCGCAACCGGGTCCTGGCCGAGCGTCGGGACCTCACGAACCGCGTCGTCGCGATGCTTACGGGCGGTGTCGCGTGAAGGCCCGGACGCTGGCGGACCTGTCCGCCCCGCTGCTGGCGCTGCGGCTGCTCACGGCGGAATTCCCACACCTGCCGGCGCCGACCGTGGAGGTCTCGACGATCTACCCGGAACGGCTGGAGCTGACGTTCCACGACGACTTCGCCGGGTTCGAGGCGTGGCGCGAGGCCCTGAACATCGCCCCCGAGTTGGTCGTTCACCGCGTTCAGTGCGACCGCCGGACCGGGGTTCTGAACGTTCACGGCATGTTCGCGGGGGCCGAGCTGGAGCTGACCGGCTACGCGGCGGTCCCGGCTGTCGAGCCGGTGCTCGCAGGTTCGGGGGTCGGCTCGTGAACGGTGTTCAGATCCGTTCAGCGGAGCGCGCACTGTCGGTGGGGACGTGGCTGATCGTGGCCGGGGCGATGCTCTACTCGGTCCTCACGGTCACGCCGTTGGCGGCCGCCCACACCCCGGATGAGTGGGACTGGACGGCTCCGATTCTGCCGATCGTGGTGGACGCGGCGGTCGTCATCGTGGTCCGCCTCGACTCGGTCCTGGCCCGGCTCGGCGGGCACGGTGGCCGGTGGCCGGTGGTGCTGCGGTGGATGACCGGCTGCATGACCCTGGCCCTGAATGTCGCCGACTCCGCGCTGAAGAAAGATCTGGTCGGAGTGGCGGTCCACTCGGTAGCTCCGCTACTGCTGATCGTCACGGCCGAGACCGGCCTCGCCTACCGCACGGCCATCACAAACGCGCTCACCGCCATCCAGGAGCGTGAACGGGCTGAGCGGGCCGAGCGTGATAAGGCTGCCGCTGAGCGCGCCGAGGCCGCCGAGAAGCGGGCCCGTGAAGCCCGGGAGTTCGAGGCCCGGATGGCGCGTGAACAGCGCGAGCATGAAGCCTCCCTCGCCCGTGAACAGGCCGAGCGGGAGGAGCGCGTACGGCGTGAGGAGCGCGAGCGGGCCGAGGCCGCCGAGCGGGCGGAGCGGGCCGAGCGTGAACGCCGTGAGCGGGAGCGTGAACAGCAGCGCATCGAGCGTGAGCGCCGTGAGCGTGAGACCGCCGCGCGGATGGAGAAGGAGCGTCGGGAGCGCGAGGAGCGGGCCCGGCGTGAGGAGCGCGAGCAGGCCGAGCGGGCCGAGCGTGAACGCGCCGCGCTCCTCGCCGCCGGCCCCGCGGCTGTGAAGCAGTCCGAGGAGCAGGCCCGCAAGACGGTAGCCGCGGCCTACGCGGCGGGGGTGCCGGTGCGGCAGGCCGCCGAGCTGTGCGGCTGGTCGGTCGGCTGGGTCTCCACCCGCTACCAGGAACTCCGCGACGAGCGCACCGCCCGGTCCCTCGAAGGGGCCGCGCAGTGATCCCCGTCTACCGGTGGCGTCTGGCCCCCGAGGGACTGGCCACCGTCCGGCAGCTGCGGGCCCTGGGGCTGCGGCCCGGTGGTCAGCCGGTCGTGGCCCAGCTCGAACGTCCCCGCCGCCGGGGCGGTCCGCTGGTCGCGTTCCTCTACCGCGTCGACATGGCCCGGCCGGTCCGGCCGATGACGCCCGCGAAGTGGGCGGCTCTGGAGCGGGCGAACGCGGCCCGGCGGGTCTGCCCGGAGTGCGGGCGGGACGTCGGGTACCGGATCCCGTCCTCGCTCGGCATGTGCACCCCCTGCGCCTACCCCGACACCGACGCCGCGTGAGCGCAGGCGGTGGCTAGGACAGAACGTCGGCGACGAAGCCGAAGAACTGGGCCACTCGGAACTTGAGCCGGTGCCAGCGGTTGCAGAACCGCTTCGGGGCCCACCACCGGCGCTGTTCAAGTGGCCGCTCGCACCACTTGCACGGCAGCGGGTCCACTTCGATCTCAATCGCCCCCATGGTCGCGACTCTAGCGGCCCCTCTGACCTGGGAGAACCCATGTCGAACCTTCCCGAGCCGGTCCGGGTCGTGCAGCTCCCGGACGGCACCTACACCTACGCCGACCACCTCCCCACCCCGCTCCACCCGCCCGCCGCGCCGCAGGTGGTCCATCAGCACATCCACCAGGCGCCGCCGGACCGCACGGTGCAGCGGATCGCGCTCGGCTCCGGGATCGGCGCCGGCACGGTGGCCGCCGGGGTCTACTTCGGTCCCCTGCTGGTCGGGGCGCTGACCGCGATCGCCGCGAACCTGGCCCTGCTCGCGTTTCTCGCCGCCGTTCTGGCGTGGGGTGTCGTGAGCGTCGTGAAGTCGATCGGCGGCCCGGACGGCAAGGCCGCCGCCAAGACGCTCACCAAGGTCCGCAAGCGCCGTCGCTGACGCCTGCCTGTCCGCCCCCTGGCCCACAGCCGGTCAGGGGGCGGGCGGGGAGTCGGGACAGCCCCGGCACCGGAAAGGACCACGTCGTGGCCGGCAAGAAGGACACCGAGTACGACCCGAACTACCCCAAGCTCACCGCCGGTGAGCACGCCCGGATCGCGTGGAACGTGGCCCGCATGTGCAAGCGGGGCATCGCCGGCGAGAGCGTCTACCAGGGCGACCTGGAGGCCAAGGTCGACCGGATCATCGACCGCGCCCGCGAGCGGGCCGAGAAGAACGCCAAGAAGAAGTAGTGGTGCCCCGGGGACGGCCGTCCCGGCCAAGGAAATCGCGCCGTCCCCGGGGCCCCTGCCCTCCGCCCTTTCGAGCAGCAGGAGAACCCCAGCATGACCGAGACGCCCACGGCCGCGCACCTGCGGCCGGTCCCCGACCTCGACCACGACGACGCCCCCGCCGCACCGGTGGCGGTCGACAACCCGAACCTGCCCGACCCGAAGGTGACCGTCGAGAAGCGCAAGCCGGTCCTGGCCGGGTGGCTCACCAACCGCCGTGACTTCCTGGCCACCGCCCGCCACACCGGCGCGAACCTCGGCTACGCCGCCCTGTTCCACGGCGTCCGAACCCCGGTGTACGCCGGGCGTCTGGCCCTGATGTCGCCGCGGGGAACCTGCCGGTTCATCGCGTCGACCAATCGGTGGGTGTGGGACCGGGAGGCCGCGCCGCTGCGGGACTACGCGGTGCGCACGGAGGACGTGGAGGAGTACATGCGGCTGTCCAAGCTGCGCGCCGGCCGGATCCGGCTGCGCGGCCTGGTCACCCTCGTCGCCCTCGTGTTCGGCGCCGGTTTCGCCCTGTGGCTGTACGTCGTCGCCCCCGCCTACCTGTTCGTGTTCGCCACCGGCGGGGTGCTGCTGCTCGGCATGGCCGGGCAACAGCCCGACTCCCCCGTCGTCGGCCCCGCCGTGCTCAAGACCGAGATCCAGAAGCTCACCGGGTCGATCGTGCTGCGGGGTCTGGACTCGATCGGCAATGCGAAGGTCTCCGCCGCCATCAAGAAGGGCGGCGACATGAACGGTCTGCGCTTCACCAGCGAGATCGTGCGCGACGGGCCCGGCTACCGCGCCGATCTCGACCTGCCCTACGGCGTGACGCCGGAGGACATCATGGAGGCCCGCAAGCCCCTGGCGTCCGGTCTGCGGCGGAAGGTCGGCTGTGTGTGGCCGTCGCCGGACCCCACCGAACATGAGGGCCGGCTGACCCTGTGGGTGGGGGACAAGCCGATGAACGAGACCACCAAACCGGCCTGGCCGCTACTGAAGACCGGGCAGGTGGATCTGTTCCGGCCGGTGGTGTTCGGCAACGACCAGCGGATGCGGGACGTGAGCGTGACGCTGATGTTCGCGGCCGTCGTCGTCGGCTCCGTGCCCCGCATGGGCAAGACGTTCCTGATGCGGCTGCTGCTGCTGATCGCCGCCCTCGATCCCCGGGCGGAGATCCACGCGTTCGACTTCAAGGGAACCGGCGACTTCGGGGCCCTGGAACCGGTCTGCCACCGCTACCGCGCCGGCGAGGAGGACGACGACATCGGCT
The DNA here is from genome assembly GCF_018614205.1 of Streptomyces sp. ISL-36. Classification (GTDB taxonomy): domain Bacteria; phylum Actinomycetota; class Actinomycetes; order Streptomycetales; family Streptomycetaceae; genus Streptomyces. Next base: position 19,525 of record NZ_JAGGOS010000029.1, read on the forward strand.
ACGTGGTCGAATCCCTGCGGGAGCTGAAGGAAGAGCTGCGGCGCCGGGCGAAGGTCATCAAGTCGCTGCCGCGCTCGCGCTGCCCCGAATCGAAGGTCACCCCCGCGCTGGCGGACGACAAGTCGCTGGGGCTGCACCCGATCGTGGTCGGGTTCGACGAGTGCCAGGTGCCCTTCGAGCACGCCGAGCACGGCGCGGAGATCGAGGCGATCTGCACCGACCTGGTCAAGCGCGGTCCCGCGCTGGGGATCGTGACCCTGTTCGGCACCCAGCGGCCGGACGCCAAGTCCCTGCCGACCGGCATCAGCGCGAACGCAATCCTGCGGTTCTGCCTGAAGGTCATGGGACAGCCCGCCAACGACATGGTGCTGGGGACGTCGATGTACAAGTCGGGCTACCGGGCCACCATGTTCTCCCGCTCCGACCGGGGCATCTGCTGGATGGCCGGCGAAGGAGACGACCCCCGCATCGTCGCGTCCGCGTTCGTCGACGCGGTCGCCGCCGAGCAGGTCGTGGCCCGCGCCCGCAAGGCCCGCGAGGACTACGGCAACGTCACCGGCCACGCCATCGGCAAGGGCCCCGACAAGACAGCCGGATCCGACATCCTCGCCGACGTCCTCGACGTCCTCGCCGAGGGCGAGAAGGCCGTGTGGTGCGAGCGGATCGCCACCCGCCTCACCGCGCTCCGCCCGGACACGTACGCGGGGTGGAAGGGCGAGAACGTCACCGCCGCCATGAAGCCGTACGGCATCAAGACCGGTCAGGTCTGGGGCACCACCGACGACGGCAAGGGCGCCAACCGCCGCGGCATCGACCGCGCGGACATCACCGCAGCCGTCACCCGCCGTAACGCCGACCGGGCCGCCGCCTGACCCGAGCAGCACCGCTAGACCTAGCAGCCCCGGCCGCTAGGTCTAGCAGCCGCGCTAGCACCCTCTAGGGCCGCTGACCTGCTGGCTAGCGTCTAGCGGCCCACCTGCGAAAACCCCTGGAAACCGCCCCTGGAAGCGGAGAGGCCACCCGTGCTCATCGCTAGCACCCTACTCCTGCTCGCCGTCCTCGCCGGTTACACGCTGTTGTGTGCCGTGTCGCCGTTCGGGACCTGCCGCACGTGCCGAGGGCTCGGCCACAAGGTCGTCCTGGACCGCAAGGGACGGCCCAAGCGGGCCAAGCCGTGCCGCCGCTGCAAGGGCCACGGAAAGCGGCTGCGTCTCGGACGTCGCCTGCACAACCACAGCCGCGACATCCACCGCGCCGGCACCCGCTGACTCACGTCGAAGGAGATATCGCCATGGTCGTGACCGTCTCCCTGGTCGCGCTCTTCGGACTCGTCCTGTTCTTCCTCCTGCGCTCCCGCAGCCTCGGCCCCGGCACCGCCTTCATCGCCGCCGGGTTCGGCTTCTTCCTCGCCTCCACCGGCGCCGCCCGCCCCATCAACCAGCTCGCCGAATCCCTCATCCAGGCCGCCACCAACCTCTGACCCATCACAGCAAGAAGGGCGGCCCCCGTCTCGCCAAAGCCGGGGCCGCCCTCAATCCAGACCACTGTCGATGAACTGGAGACATCCAGCATGACCCAACCCACCCCCATCCGGCGAGAGCACGCCGCTCGGCCGCTCCTGTTGGACCTGTTCTGCTGCGCCGGCGGCGCCGGAACCGGCTACCACCGCGCCGGGTTCGACGTCGTCGGCGTCGACATCGCGCCGCGCCCGAACTACCCCTTCGACTTCCACCGGGCCGACGCCCTGACGTTCCTGGCGGACCTGATCGCCACGGGGGAGATCGAGCGGTTCGCGTTCGTCCACTCCTCCCCGCCCTGCCAGGCCGGATGCGCCCTCACCGTCGACACCAACCGGTCCCGGGGCTGGGGCGGCGACCACGTCGACCTCGTCCCCGCGACCCGGGACCTGCTGGAGGCGTCCGGCCTGCCGTACGTCATCGAGCAGCCCAACGGACGGGCGGAGATCCGCAAGGACCTCACCCTGTGCGGCGAGCAGTTCGGACTCGGCGTGATCCGGCACCGGAACTTCGAACTGGGCCGCTGGACCGTCACCCGACCCGCCCACCCCAGGCACCGGGGCCGCGTCCGGGGCTGGCGGCACGGTGAGTTCCACGACGGGCCGTATGTGGCCGCGTACGGCAACGGTGGTGGCAAGCCGTCCGTGGCGGAGCTGCAGGCGGCGATGGGCATCGACTGGACCGACATCCGCGAGGAACTCACCGAGGCCATCCCGCCCGCCTACAGCCAGTGGATTGGCACCCAGTTCCTCGCCCAGGCCCGGACGGGGGTCGCGGCGTGAACAGCATTCCCACCACCGCCCTGGGCCTCGCCGAGCAAGGGCTCCCCGTGCTGCCGCTGCGGGCCGACAAGCGCCCGTTCGGTAACTGCCGCGCGTGCGAGGACCTCGCCTGCGGCGGCCGGCCGAACATGGCCACCCCCGGCCCGTGCGTCTGCCCGTGGCCATGCCACGGCTGGGCCGCCGCCACCACCGACCCGACCGTCCTCGCCTCCCCGCAGTGGGCGGCCGCATGGCGCCGCGCCCGGGCCATCGGCTACCACCCCGGCGGCGCCGGCGTCACCGTCGTCGACCTCGACAACACCGCCGCCGTCGCCTGGGCCCGGGAGAACCTGCCCCCGACCGCGACCGTGGCGACGACGCGCGGGGAGCACTGGATCTACCGGGGCGCCATGCGCTCGGTGAACGGCGTCCGGGCCGGTGTCGACCTGAAGTCCACGATGTCCTACGCCCGCTGGCTCGGCCCCGGCACCGGGGCCCTGGCCGAGCTGCCAGAGGCCGTGCGCGCGCTCGCCGAGAAGGCGCCCGCCGCCGTCCGGCCCGCGCCGCGCGCCGTCACCGTGCCCGCCCCCACTGGCGGCGGGCAGTGCCGCCACCGGACGCCCGCCTACCTCGAGCGCGGCATCGCCATGGCCGAGCAGCGCATCACCGAGGCGACCAGCGCGATCCACGCCACGGTGTACCGGACGTTCCTCGCGGTGCTCTCGACCCACGGCCGGTGCGGGTGCCTCACCGAGGCCCACATCGCCCGGCTGTTCACCGCCGCGCAGGCCAAGGGCGAGTCCCCGCGGCACTGCACGGTCGCCTGGGCTAACGCCTCCGCTGCTCTGGGGATGTGAGATGTCCGAGGACGAGAAGAACCCCGCCCGCGAGGTCATCAGCGACTACGCGCGGGCGAACTTCCGCTACTTCCGCACCGCCGACGGCACCGTCTACGCCCAGCGCAACGGACACCCCGTCGCCCGCCCCATCCGCTCCCAGGGCACGACCGGCAGCCACCGCCAGGAACTCATGGTCGGCCTGTTCAAGGACGGGCTCGGCGTATTCAACGGAACCGCCTTGAAGGAGGCGTTGGACTTGATCGAAGCACTCGCGCTCACAGAGGACGTCCAGCCCGTCCACATCCGCGTCGCCCCCGGATTCGACGGAGCGTCCTGGCTGGACCTCGGCCGCGCCGACGGCCAGTCCGTCCGCATCCACCCCACCGGCTGGGACATCCTCACCCCCGACCCCCGCGAGGTCTGCTGGCGCCGTACCCAACTGACCGGCGAACTCCCCCTCCCGGCCAAGGACACCAACGGCAAGGGCATTGACCTGTTGATGCGGCTGTGCAACTTCGCCAGCGCCCAGACCGAGAGCCTGGCCATCGCCTGGCTCATCGGCTGCCTCAGCCCGAGCGCGCCCGTCCCCGCCCCGTTCCTCACTGGCCCCCAGGGCGCGGGCAAGTCCACCACCGGCCGGATGCTCCTGCGGATCATCGAGGGCATGAGCGGCGACCTGCGCCGGGCACCGAAGGACGAGGAGAACCTGATCACGGCCGTGGCCGCCGGATGGGTCACCGCCCTGGACAACCTCTCCCACCTCGGCCCGGACCTGTCCGACGCCATGTGCTGCATCGTCACCGGCGCCGAGAACATCAAGCGCGCCCTGTTCACCGACGGGGACGTGGTGCGCTCCCGCTACCGCCGCCCCCTGCTCATGACCGGCATCGACGTCGGTGTCATCCGCCCCGACCTCGCCGAACGGCTCCTTCCTCTCCGTCTGGAACGTCCCCGCGTGCGGCGCACCGAGGATGAGCTGTGGGCGGAGTACGCGCCGGTCCTGCCCGTGATCCTCGGCTCACTGCTCGACCTGACCGTGAAGGTCCGCGCCACCGAGGCCGACATCCCCACCGACCTGCGCATGGCCGACTTCGCCCACCTGTGCGCGCAGCTCGACGCCGCCGCCAGCATGGGCGCTTTGGACGCCTACCGGGCCAGCCTGGACGACCTCAACGACGACGTCATCGAAGGCGACCTGCTCGCTCAGACCGTCCTCAAGCACGCCGCCGGCATCGACCCCAACACAGGGATCCGGATGACGTCCGCCGAGTGGCTGCACAGCCTCACCCAGCTCTACACCGGCGAGGACTTCCGCCCCCTGCCCAAGGGTTGGCCCACCACCGGCAAGGTCCTCTCCGACCGCCTCAAGCGCATCCAGCCCGTCCTCGCCGCGCGCGGCGTCCTCGTCGACTGGGGCCGCACCCGCACCGCCCGCTACATCGAGATCACCCGGCCCGCGCCCGAGCCGCCGGACGAGCAGGGCGAGATGTTCTAGCCCGCGCCGTGCGGTCCGCCGCACAGGCAAGAGGAGCACGGCCCCGCCGGGGGGCGTGCTCCTCTTGTTCTTCGGCGGCGCCGCCGCCGCTCAAAGGGACGTGCCGCGCAGCGGCTCCCTCTTCGCGTTCTAAGGCGCGCACCACCACAGACACCCCCACCCTCTTTTTCCTAAGAGGAAGACGCTGCGTCACCTGCGTCACCGACGGCCGGAAAGCGGCACCTGACCAGCAACTACAGCGGTGACGCAGACGGCCGATTCCTGCGTCACCCCGCGTCACCCGCGTCACCCGTGACGGAGGCCTGCGTCACCGGTGACGCACCCCGAAGGCCCCTGCGTCACCGAAAACCGCAGGTCAAACGCCTGAATGACGCTGATGACGCGGTGACGCAGAAATCCCGACCTCGGACACACACGGGCCCCCAAGGGCCCGACCCCCGACCTAGCGACTGCTCAGAGGAAGGCACCCAATGGCACGCCCGCAGATGCTCAAGCTCGCCGAAGTCCTCACCGAGCTCGGCATGAGCCGAGCCGCCTTCTACCGGATGCGTGCCCGCGCTCAGGGACCGCGCCTCATCAAGCTCCCCAACGGCCAGCTCCGTGTGCGCCGCTCGGACCTGGACGCATGGTTGTCCGGGTGCGAGGAAGTCGCCGCCTGATCCGTCCGTCACTGAGGGGCCCGCCGTTAGGTGGGCCCCTCGCTCATTGGAGAGACATGCTCACGTACGACGTAGACGTCTGGTCCATCCGGCAGCGCAAGGGCCGTCCCAAGCCGTTCGAGCTGCGGTGGCGGGTCGGAGAGCGCGCCCATTCCCGGAGTTTCAAGCTCAAGCCGCAGGCGCAAGGACGGCAGTCCGAACTTCTGGCCGCGCTGCGCAACCGCGAGCAGTTCGACGAGGAGACCGGACTGCCCGCCTCGGAGTTCGACGCGCTGAACACGCCCACCTGGTACGAGCACGCCACCGCGTACGTGCTGATGAAGTGGCCGAAGGCGGCGGCCAAGCACCGAGCGAGCATCGCCGAGACGCTGGCCAACGTCACACCGGCCTTCGTGTCCAGCTCGCGGGGCGCCCCGGACCCCGCCGTACTGCGGAAGGCTCTGTACGGGTGGGCCTTCCGCGCCACGCAGGACGAGGGCGGGACGTTGCGGCTCCGCCATGAGGTCGAGCCGCCGCCGGCCGACGTCGCCGCGGCTCTCGCGTGGATCGCCGCGAACACGTACAAGATGACGGAGGTCGCCCGGGCGGACCGCTTGCGCGCTGCCCTGGACGCCATCGCCAAGACACTCAGCGGGAAGACCGCCGCCGACAACACGGTGAACCGCAAGCGCATGGTGCTGAGCAACGTGCTGCGGTATGCCGTCGAGCGCACGATCCTCCCTGCGAACCCGCTCGGCCGGGTGGACTGGACGGCCCCGGTACGGGACGATCAAGTCGATTTCCGCTACGTCCCCAACCCCGAGCAGGCCCGCGCGCTTATCGACGCTGTACGGCAGCTCAGCGGGCGGGGCGAGCACATGTCCGCGTTCTTCGGGTGCCTGTACTACGCCGCTATGCGGCCGTCGGAGATCGCGGCGCTGCGCGAGGACGACTGCACGCTACCGAAGGCCGGGTGGGGCGAACTCATCCTCGCCGGAAGCCGTCCTGAGGTCGGTTCGGGGTGGACCGATGATGGGAAGTCGTACGACGAGCGCGGACTCAAGCGTCGGGCTCGTACCGCGACCCGATCGGTCCCCATCCCGCCCGTGCTCACGGCGATGCTCAGGGAGCACAAGGAGAGGTACGGGACGGCGGACGACGGCCGACTCTTCCGGGCGGCCGAAGGGGGACGCATTCGCTCCACGGAGTACTGCGCTCTCTGGGACGCGGCACGCCTCAAGGCCCTGTCGGCGAAGGAGGCGGAGACGCCCCTCGCGGACGTCCCGTACTCCCTTCGCCACGCGGGGGTGTCCCTCTGGATCAACTCCGGGGTGGACCCCGTGGAAGTCGCGCAGCGGGCAGGACACAGCCTCACCGTGCTCTTCCGGTTCTACGCCAAGATCCTGAAGGGCCAGCAGTCCCGAGCGAACGCGCTCATCGAGAAGGGGCTCAACGGCGGTTGAGTACCGCGATCCTGGCCCACACATGGCCCATACGCACTGGTCAGCACCGGGATACCGGCGAATCAGGGTGAGACAGGGTGAGCACAGAGGGCGGGCCCCGGATTCCGGGGCCCGCCCTCTGACCTGCTACTTCTCTGACCTGCAAGCGGTGGGTGTGGGATTTGAACCCACGGTGACTCGCGCCACGACGGTTTTCAAGACCGTTCCCTTAGGCCGCTCGGGCAACCCACCCCGCGCCGGATCCCGTTGGAACGGCGCGGGGGACAGCCTAGCCGGTCAGTTGTCGCCCGTGCGTTCGCCGAGGGTGACCGTGGTGGTGGCGGTCTTGCCGTCGCGTTCGTAGGTGATCTTGACCTGGTCGCCCGGCTGGTGGGTCCAGATCTCGCTGATGAGGGTCGGGCCGCTGTCGATCTGGCGGTCGCCGAAGCCGGTGATCACGTCGCCCGCCTTCAGGCCGGCCTTCGCCGCCGGGCCGTTCGCGGTGATCGACGGGGTGCCGCCCGCGCCCTCGTCGGCGATCGTGGCGCCCTCGCCCTTGTCGGTCATGTTCACGGTCGCGCCGATCACCGGGTAGACCGGCTTGCCCGTCCTGATCAGCTGCTCGGCCACGTTCTTGGCCTGGTTGACCGGGATCGCGAAGCCGAGGCCGATCGAGCCCGCCTGGGACTGGCCGAAGCCGCTGCCGGTCGACTGGATCGCCGAGTTGATGCCGATCACCGCGCCGCTCGCGTCGAGCAGCGGACCACCGGAGTTGCCCGGGTTGATCGAGGCGTCCGTCTGCAGGGCGCTCATGTACGAGTTCTTGCCGCTGGAGCCGTCGCCGGAGGCGACCGGGCGGTTCTTGGCGCTGATGATGCCGGTCGTGACCGTGTTCGACAGGCCGAACGGCGCACCGATCGCGATCGTCGAGTCGCCGACCGCGACCTTGTCCGAGTCGCCGAGCGGCAGCGGAGTCAGACGCTCCGGGGCCTTCTTCAGCTTCAGTACCGCCACGTCGTACCCCTCCGCCCGGCCGACGACCTCCGCGTCGTACGTCTTGCCGTTGGAGAAGGTCGCCGAGAGCGCCCCGCCGTCCGCCGCGGAGGCCACCACGTGGTTGTTGGTGACGATGTGGCCTTCCTTGTCGTAGACGAAGCCGGTACCCGTGCCGCCCTCGCCCTCTCCCTCGACGCCACCACCGGACTTCGCCTGGATGGTCACCACGCTCGGCAGCGCCTTGTTCGCCACCGCCGCGACCGTCCCCGGGTCACGCTTGAAGGAGGCCGGGGAGTCACCGGCGGAGACCGTGGTCGAGCGGGCGCCGTCGTCCCCGCGCTCGGCGGCCCAGTAGCCGATGCCGCCGCCCACACCGCCGGCCACCAGGGCGGCCGCCAGGACCGCCGCGACAAGCCCGCCGGTCCGTCGGCGCGGTGCCTCGGGAACGGGCGGGACGGGTACGCCCCAGGCTGGCACGGCGGGCGGAGGCG
>NZ_JAGGOS010000030.1 GCF_018614205.1 Streptomyces sp. ISL-36
TGTCATGAACAACAAGGGGGGAAGTCATGCCGGACCCGAAGGCCGGGGCCCCATTGCGGAGCCAGGAAAAAGGTAACGGGGGGGGAGTGGAGCCCACCGGATGGACGCCACCGAGGGGGGAGTGGAGTCCACTCGGTGGACGCCACCCGGTGGGGGAGTGCGGTACACCGTGGACAACTCATCGCGCGGTGCGCGCGCCTCTGCGCACCCACGCGCCGCCCGCCACAGCCAGCCGGTGCGCGTGGCGCGCGCCGCGTGCCGGACGCCGGGTTCTACGATCCGCGCGTGGGACAGACCCCGGCACAGAAGGCCGCGAAGGCGGCACGCGGGCAGCAGCCGAAGAAGTGGCCCGGCAAGGCCCAGCGCGAGGCGTCTCTGCGGGCGCAGGCAGCGACGGCGCCGCTTCCGCGCGGGTCGGTGCGGGCCGCGTACGGCGGCAGCTGCCCGGCCTGCTTCAAGGACTACGGCAAGGGCGAGGTCATCACGAAGGTGACCGAGGACGGGGGACACCCCGGCTGCGCGCCCCGGAAGTTGAGGCAGCCGAGCGGGAGTTCGCCCGGATCGAGGCCGGTGAGACGTTCCGAGGCCACAAGCCCTCGGACTGGCGGCTCGGCTCCTCGCCCTCCAGCACTCGCCCCGCTCGCTGAGCTCCGGCCGGACGGATGTGGGCCACGGACAACCCGCCCGGTCAAGGGGCAGTCAAGGCGAAAACGGACATCCGTCGGCGGGGGCCGTCAGACCGCGGTCAAGGGGTGGCTTCTCAGGGTGGCTCCGGCCCGTGCGCAGATCCGCGCGCGGGCCGGACGACTGCCGACCCGGCCCGCAGGCCGGAGGAAGCCAAGGACCACCGTGCCCGCCGACATCACGCCCGACCCCGCCCACGGGCACCGCGCCGCCCGCGACCGCCGGCCCTCAGACGACGTGGACCAAGTCCCGCAGGCCCCCTCCACGGGCCCCTCCATCGCCCCCTTCGCCCGCCCGGCGTGTTCGTGCAGGGCCCCGGCGGGCAAGGTCCCGCGACGCGTTCGACAACCCTCCTAGCCAGGAACCAAGGTCTGGAGGCCGACTGGAGTGCGAAGGAAGGAAGTGCTCAGGGCCCTGGGGATCTTCCACGGGGCTACCGCTGATCAGCTGTGGCGGATGCTGCGCCCCGGCGACCGACACGACCGGATCACCAGGGACACCCTGAACGCGTTGAAGGACTCGGGGCGTGTCCGGGTGGAGACGCGACTGGAGTTGGGCCACCAGCTGTGGGTGCTCACCGAGAAGGGCCACAAGGAAGCCAAACTGCTGCTGCCGAAGGACGTACGGAATTCCGCGCTGCGCCAGCTCGAGTACGACGACGAAGGCCGGCCGGTGGAAGCCGACGGCTACGACGAACTCGCCACCGCCGTCACCTCGACCGCCGCCGTGCTCACCGATGCCGGGTACGGCACCCCGCTGTCCTGGCAGACCGAGATCGCCCACAAGCTCCCCTACGGCTACACCCAATACACCGACCTGACGATGCGCGCCCCGGACGCCGGAGTGCCCGCGATGCTCCTGGAAGTCGACCGCGTCACCGAGCCCGTCGACGAGCTGCGCCGGTACACCGAGTGGTTCGAGCTCCTGGCGCCGAAGGCGGATGCGACCAAGGTGAAGGCGGCCCGGGGAGCGGCGGTGCACGACTTCCGGCTCTGGTCGCGGATCTATCCAGCGACCGGCCGGGAGGGCTACGTACCGGTGGCGTTCGTGTTCACCGGGAAGACGGCGGCGCAGCGTGAGAGCCGGATGCGGCGCCTGGAGCAGGCCGCCCGCGCGTACTCCGGCGGCACTCCGTACGCGGGCAGGAGCGCGGGCATCACGGCCGTCGATTACCACCAGGCGGTGCCCGTGGTCGTCACCGAGCTGGAGGGGATCACCGCCGACCCGGCCGGGGCCGCGGGCGCGGTGTGGCGGCGGCTGGGGCGGGATGAGTGGCAGACGCTGGGCGAGGCCCTGGACAACCCGGACGGCGACCGCCTGTACGCGGTGCAGTGGAGGGAAGCCAACCGCCGCCAAGCGGAGCGCGAGGCCGCCGAGTGGGAGGCACAGCGACCGGTGTGCACTGGCTGCGGGGAGAAGTTCACCGAAGACCGCTGGGCGCAGGTGCAAGGGCACCGGTCCTGGGGCAGCGAAAGCGACGGCCTGTGCGGGCCGTGCGCGGACGCGGCGAGCGCTCGGGCCGAAGTCGAACGGGTTGCGCGCCGCCAGGCGGAAGAGGCCGCTGCCCGCGCGCTGGCGGCCGACCCCCCGGCGGCCAGGAGCCGCGGCGTGTTCGGGCGGCGTCGGTAGCCGCTGGGCAAGCCCAAGGGGAGCCTGGGCAAGCCGTCCCCGGACGGCGGCTTGCCCACCGTCCTCAGGCGCGCTGGGGTGAACCACGTCGGCCGGACGCCCCGGCCGGGTAGGCGAGAGAGGGCGCGATGTGCACCTTCGAGACGGGCCAGACGGTCGTACGGCGCGACGTGCACCGTACGGGCCGGGTGTGGAGTGAGCACGCGCTGCGCGTCGTTGCCGACACGAGCGAGGCCATGGTGGCCGCCTGCTCGCCGGGAGCCGAGACCGGCTGGCCGGCCCTGTACGTCAGGGCCCGCGACGACGGCGACCGGTCGGTGCGCATAGAGGCGTTCGATGCGATGGCGACCGGCGTGTGGGAGCTCGCGGACGCGGTGTGGCAGGAGACCGAGCTGCTGCTGTGGAAGCCGCCGGCCGCGTGGTTCAGCGTCAACGCCTTCTACACGAGCGCCGGGCTGCGCAACTGGTAAGTGAACTTCGAGCACCCCACGCGGCGTACGACGGAGGGGTTCGACACCTTCGACCTCGCCGTGGACCTGGTCGTCGACCCCGACCTCACCCGCTGGGAGTGGAAGGACGAAGACGAGTACGCACGTACGGCGGCTCGGCATCGTCACCGACACCGAGCACCAGGCCGTGGACGCCGCCCTCGACGAGGTCCTCGCGAGCCGAGCGCACCGGGGTCTTCGCGCACTCGGAGCGGTGGGCGGCCTGGCGCTGGGAGCCGGTGTGGCCTACGCCGCGCCTGCCCCGGCCCCGAGCGGCCGCGAACAGGGTTGCACCGGAGTGAGGCTGAACCGTTGTCTGGACGGTTGCATGCGGCGGGGGACCGGAGGTATTGCCGGAGGTGGGAGCCTGGCAGATCGGACACCGTCTGTTGTTCCTGGCCAACCTGGGTGGGCAAGCCTCCCCGCGACGAGGACACCTCTAATTCGTTAGTAATTAGAGGTTCTGGATCTCTGATGGGCCCGGGGCGGCGTTGTCCAGCCCGGGGCAGGACGTGTGTGGTCCGGTCGGTGCCGTGGTGACCCCTACGACCCCTCCGACCGTGCGAGGTCTTTGAAAAGACTGGTGGCGCTGGGCGCCGGCCGGTCCTCGCACGTTCTGCCCCCACGGGCCCGTCTGGTTCGGGATCCTCGAAGGATGAGCTGCCGCACGGTGACGCGTTTCTCCTCACGAGCTCCGAGCTCTGGACACGGCGCGCGCCCGTGCGGCCTTGCGGCGCCGCGCACGGCTGATGAGGTGGCGGACCACAGAGTCCTGGAATTAGTGCGCCGTGCGGCCCCGCGTGCTCGCGTTCGAGAACAGCAGCGGAGAAGGGGCGGGATCCATGGACGTGTTCTGCGGGATCGACTGGGCGGAGGGACACCACGACGTCGCGCTCGTCGACGACACCGGCAAGCTGCTGGCCAAGTGCCGGATCAACGACGACCTGGACGGCTACCGGCTGCTGCTGGACCTGCTGGCGGAACACGGCGATTCCGCGGAGACGCCGATCCCAGTGGCGATCGAGACCAGTCGCGGCCTGCTGGTCGCCACGCTGCCGCAGGGCCCTCGGAAGATCTACGCGGTCAACCCGATGGCTGCCTCCCGCTACCGTGACCGCCACGGAGTCAGCCGCAAGAAGTCGGACCCGGGCGACGCCCTGGTGCTGGCGAACATCATCCGCACTGACGCGCCGATGCACCGGTCGCTGCCCACCGACACGGACCTGGCCCAGGCCGTCGCCGTCCTGGCCCGCGCACAGCAGGACGCGGTCTGGAACCGGCAGCAGGTCGCCAATCAGCTGCGGTCGCTGTTGCGGGAGTACTTCCCGGCGATGGTCGAGGCGTTCAGGGACAAGCCGGGAACCCTGACCCGGCCCGATGCCCGCCGCATCCTGGCCGTGGCGCCCACACCTGCCCTGGCCGCCAAGCTGCAAATGTGGAAGCTCACGGCCATGCTCCGGCGGGCCGGCCGCCGCCGGGGCATCGAAACGGACGCCGAACGAATCCAGCAGCTTTTCCGCCAGGATGCCCCTCGACAGCTGCCTCTCGTCGAGGACGCCATGGGCAAGCAGGCACTGGCCCTGCTGCTTCAACTGGACGCGGCCTGCGAGGCGGTCGGTGACCTGGCGCGGGCCACCGAGCAGGCGTTCCGCGCACACCCGGACGCGGCGATCATGCTGAGCTTCCCAGGGATCGGCCCCCAGGTCGGTGCCCGCATTCTGGGCGAGATCGGCGACGACAGGAGCCGGTTCGCCACGGCTGGAGGACTGAAGGCGTACGCCGGCTCCGCCCCGATCACGCGGGCCTCCGGCAAACGCCGCTACGTCGGACGCCGGTTCGTCAAGAACAACCGGCTTAACCACGTCGGCCACCTATGGGCCTTCGCCTCCCTCAGCGGTTCAACCGGCGCGGACGCCCACTACCGCCGCCGCCGGGCAGGAGGGGACTGGCACATGCAGGCTCTCCGGCACCTGTTCAACCGCATGATCGGCCAACTCCACCACTGCCTCCTGGCGCGCATTCCGTTCGATGAATCGATCGCCTTCCCCGCAGAGCCGCTACCAGCAGGAACAGCCGCTACGTGAACGGAACGGGACGGCTTGTCCAGGGGCGACAGGAGCGACGATCAGTCGGCCATGAGACCCGAAGTGCAGTCGATCGCTGCTCGTTCCATCACCCCGGGCCTCCGAGTGAGCGCGGTCCAGCCCACATGATGAGGCGATACCGAAAGGTGCGACCATCGTCGGATGCGAGGGATCGATGAGCTGGTCAATGTGGACGACCCGGCGTGGCCGGAGCTTCAGGGGATTCTCAAGGCGAGCTCCGTGCCGGTTCAAGTGCTGTCTGGAGACATCAACGAGGGCCGCCGGTGCCTTCTGCAGATGCAGGTCAGCGCGCGATCGGTGCTGGGTGCACTGGCGTTGAACACCGGCGGATTCCTCGTGGACAACGGGTGGGTGCGAGTGTTCGGCGGGGGTTCGGTGGCGGATGGGCGACTCCCAAGCCTGGCGCAGGTCAACCGTTTCCCCACGGACTTCGACCCTGGCTGGCATCCCGCGACAGGTCTTGTCGTCGGCCACGACATTGTCGGAGGGGTATTTGCGTTGAACGGTGGCGATCCCGCAGCTGCGGGCCGCCCTGGGGCACCTGGCCAGATGACGTACTTCGCTCCCGACACTCTGGCGTGGGAGGCGATGGAGATGGGCCACTCGGGGTGGGTCTCCTGGCTGCTCTCGGGCAGGCTGGAGACGTTCTATGACGGAATGCGCTGGCCTGGTTGGCGTGAGGAGACCGCGGCCCTGGCTTGTGGGCTGGTCTATCCGTGTATCCGTTCCTGTGGTCCGAGGAAGCTCACGCCGATCTCGCGGCCACGAGTCGGCGGCCTGTGCCGATGCGCGAGGTGCTCGGAGTCGCAGCGGACTTCGCCCGGCAGATGGGGCCGTCCGATCCTGGGTTCCTGGGCGACGTGTGACTGGCTTAGCTGTCGGTCCTGGTGTGTCAGTGAAGGTCCGGAGTCGGGGGACTGGGCCGAGGTTCTGCGGGCGCGATGGGGCGGCGAACACCCACGGCTTGACGGCTTAACCGCATGAGGTGTCTTCTCCACGCGATAGCCGTGGGAAAGAGGACAATGTCGAGCTCCTGACGGCCGGGTCGCCGAGAGAAACCCCTGGCCGCCGGTTGATCGGGATGGCAGGCTCTGCCTCCACCGGAACGAGGAGCTCCGCGATGACCGACAAGCCGGAGACGGAACGCATCGACTGCACCGACTGCTTCGCCCTGCCGGGCCCTGACAACACCCGCATCTCGTACGTGAAGACCGCAGCGGGATCAGCAAGACCTGGCACATCCCGGAGTGCCCCGCCCTCAGCATCATGTAGATCAACTGGGAGGAAGGAAGCAAGCGGGTCGAGGAACAGGAGGAGTGGGCGGAGGGCGTCTTCCCCGCCGCGCACGAGCGGCTCAAGCAGGCTGCCGCCGCGATACCCGCGGACACCGCAGCACATCCCTTCGTCGCCGCCCTGACCAAGCTGGTCCAGCCACAGGCCGACACCACCGGCTTCGTCGTCCTGCGCCGCTGGGCCGAAATCCTTGAGCGGCACTTCCCCCCCGGAGCTCCCTGACCCCGACCACACCACCGAGTAGATGCGCCCCCTTACCTCGGGGTGGAGGGGCGTCGGATGTCCGCGTACACCCGCGCCCGCACTCCGGGTTCGCCGGGGACGTGCCATACCGGGGTGATCCCAGAGGTCGCCCACTGCTGCTGGAGGCGGTGCATCACGGTGCGGACCGTGCTCTTGTCGGCGGCGGTGATGTCCAGGACCATGAGGCCGGGCTCGGCGATGTGCTGTTCATCAATGTGCATGTCCCAACCGACGGCTCTGCCCTGCCGGCCGGTTCGCCAGCCGCCGGGGAAGCATCCGTATGAGGGAGCCCGGTCACCGACTCGCCCGGCCCGGTCGCGCGGACCGTGCCTGGGCCGTAGACATGAAGGGGCAGCCGCGTTCCGCTGACAGGACCGGAGCGGGCTGCGACCCCCTTTGTCGGGAGCGAGGACCTGGTGGTGTTGCGTCCGCCTGTGGAGCCAATGCTCGCCCAGGCCCGGGAGCCCCTCCCCGGCCCAGGCGTCCTGTCCGGTGGCCTCGCGTTCGAGGCCAAGTTCGACGGCTACAGGTGCCTGCTGTTCTCCCCGGCCCAGCCGGGCGGTCCGGTGTTCCTGCAGTTCCGACGCGGCAGCCTGATCCAGAGACACTTCCCCGACCTCGTCCGCGCCGCCGCGCGCCTTCCGCCCGGCCTGGTCCTCGACGGCGAGCTCGTCGTATGGCACGAAGGCCGGTTCAGCTTCGAGGCACTGCAGCGCCGTGCGGTCTCGGGCGGTCGCACCGTCGACCGGCTCGCTGCCACCTACCCCGCGCACTACATCGCTTTCGATGTCCTCCAGACGGGTGGCGAGGAACTGCTGGCCGAGCCGTACGAGCGGCGACGCGCGCTCTTGGAGGCGCTGTTCGCCGACCACGGCCTGACGGCGCCATGGACCCTCTGCCCGATGACCACCGACCCCGCCATCGCTCAGGAGTGGCTGACCTCCTGGACCGAGATCCAAGGCGTTGAGGGCCTCGTAATCAAGGGGCGTTCACAGCGCTACCTGCCGGGCGCGAGGGGCTGGTGTGTTAACTGCACCTTCTCTGGCTCGTTGGACAGGGCGATCCCGAGTGCGCGTTGCGCCGCAGGAGGAGGTCGAGTGGTGGGGGCGGCCCGTGTTCTGCACAGGCGTTGATCACGGCTGCTGCGGGGTGCTCGTTGCTTCCCCTCGCGGGTGTCCCCCGTCGGCTGCCGTCCGGGCTGGGCATCCTCTGGCAGCCCTCGCCTCGTTCAGTAGAATCCGAACTTGGCGGTGCCGACGGGGCTGATGCCGAAGGATCCGTTGGAGGCGGTGTAGTGGTCGTCGCCGTGGAAGACGGCGTAGCCGCCGGCCAGGATGTTGCTGACCGCTTGCGTGCCGATGTTCGCGGGGGCGGTGGTGTACACCTTGCCGTCCGCGTTGGTGCGGGCCATGGCCAGCAGGGTGCCGTCCTGGGCGTAGAACTGGATCAGTCGGCCGACGACGGGGTTGCCGTTGGCGTCATTGAGGCTGGCGTACAGACCGGAGATCTGCATCCCGCCGAGCGGGTCGATGTGGGCTTGACCCGTGTACAGGACGGTCGCCTCCCGGTGGTGCTGATGGGCTGGCGGATGCGCGACGGCGGCTGCTGCCGCGCTGGGTGCCGCAACACCGGCGAGCACGGCGGCCGCCGCACACAGTGCCGGCCCCTGAAGCCGGACCATAAGTCGTTTCATCATGTGCCTTCTTTCTTCTCTCGCTCATTTGCGGCGAGTCGGGCAATAGATTCCTTTCTGACCCAACGACCCATCGACCGCTAAGTCACAGGCAATGAGCCACCTCCGCACCGCCTGCAGCGACCAGACCCGGTCGTGTTTCCTCGAAAGCGCTGGCATGCCGACCCCGAGGCCATCCTGGACGACCCGCGGTGAGCGGTGGTCCGAGGGTGACCTGGCGGCGCCCGAACTCAGCAATGTGGCGGCCGGGTAGTGCAGAGAAGGTTCAAGATCCGGCGCCGCCACACCACCGAAGCGATCATCGGCGGCATCACCGGCACCCTCAGACGACCGCAGATCCTCGTCCTCGGCCGCTACGACGAAGACGACCGGCTGCGCCCCGTCGGCCGGACCGTGCCGCTGGGGCCGAACGTCGCCCGCCAGCTCGCCGGTCACCTTCAGCCACCAGGCCCGGACCATCCATGGACCGGCGCCCACTTCTCCTCCACCTGGGGTAGCCGCGAACCCTTGGACGTCACCCTGGTCGTCCCCGAGGTGGTCGCGGAAGTCGACGCCGACACCGCTATCGACCGCGGGGCCTGGCGCCACCCCACGCGATTCGTCCGGCCGCGCCTGGACGTCACGGTGGCCGACGTGCCCCATTTGGCGTGGGCACCGCCCCTGCGGCCGGCTGAAGCCGAACATGGCGAGGGCCGGCTGGCTGCTGTGTCGCTCGTCCGGGGTCGGAGCTTCCGAATACGCCCCGGCCTTGGAGCGGACCCTGGTGTGGCTGGCCAGGAGCGGACAAGGCGTGAGGGGGCCGAAATGGCCGTGGGAAGCGTGCAGGCGAAGGAATGGGAGGACTTCGACTGGGTCGTGTGGCAGGTCACTGTCGACGACCCGGAAAACCGCCTCGTGTCCTCGTGGGAACAGTACGATCAGCGGCCGGACCTGGCTGAACGCACCCGGCAGCCGATGACCGAGCTCGCCGCCTCGCTCGGCTGCGTCTACGAGGACTGCTGCGACGACGACACCTACGGCCGCGACGATGACCCGTACTACGCCTGGTGGATCCGCGCCCCCCAGGCCGAGCACAGTCGGCGCGGCAAGGATTGCTGCGCTTTGCTCGGGCCCTTTGCCGTACCAGGGGCCGCCTGGGCGGGAGCGGGCGCCTCAGCGGGCTGCACGCCCAGCTTGGACAGCCGTGCCTGCTGCTCGGTCGACAGCAGCTTCCACGTGGCTGGCTGGGCCTGCCGCTGGAGCCACCGTCCGATGTCGTCGCCGTCGAACTGCACGCCGGGCTGGATGTCGGGCAGGTGGCCGTCGGCGTCGACGAGGTCGGTGAGGACGCGGTAGTGGCGTTGCCAGTCCAGTGGCCATGGGCAGTTCCAGTCCGGGGCGATCGCGGTCAACTGCGCCGCGCGCTCTGCGGCCCGTCCCGGGTCCTTGCCCAGACCGTTCTTCTCTTCTGTCCCTTCCGCCGGAGGTTCGCCAGGTGCTGCCCGATGGGCACCGTCGCCTCGCCCTCGCCCCAGACCGCGTCCTGCCGGGGCGCGAGGTGCCCGGTGGCTCGCCGGTAGGAAGCGCAGCGCGGCGAGTTTGTTCTCCCAGGCTTCGTCGCCGGGTTCCCATACCATCCCGGTCTCGTCGAGGAGCTCTTTGCGGTGGGGGTCGAGTTCACCTGCGCGGTGCGCGCGGCGCTGCTGGTGCACCCACCTGCCCAGCGGGTAGTTCTTCGTCACGCCGACTGCGGTCTCGGTGTCGTACGGCGCGGCGTACTGATGATCTGCGGGTTTTTGTCGGTGGTGGTTCGGCATCGTGATGTCAGTGCAGTGAGTATCGGGCTTCTGCTGCTCAGCCCGTTGTGGGCGGGGAGTCGAGTGGTGACACAGACGCCGATCTGGGGCTGACGTTTTTGGTGATGGTGCGGGTCGGTTGGTTGCCGGTCGGTACAGCATGGGTGTGTTGTTGCTGGTCAAGGCCGTGCGAGTGCTCCAAGGAGAGTCGCGTGTTGAGGGTGGACAGCACCGCCCTTTTTACGGTGTGGGTTTCAGGTTGTCGCGGATGCTTGTTGCGGTGAGGCGGAGTTGTTCGCCGTTCTGGACGGTGATGAGCGGGAAGAGCGGGCTGTCCGGGGCACGGTCTTTGAGCTGGCCATGGATGCCTGCTGAAGTTGCCCCGTGATCTTGGACACTCGATCTCTATGCCGCGAGGGCGTGCTGGTGGCGTTGCCTGGTCTCGGCCGGGGTGAGGTAGCCGAAGGTCTTGTGTTTGCGCAGGCGGCGCCGGTTGTAGAACGTGTCGATGAAGGCGAAGACCTCGGCGCGGGCGGTGGCCCGGTCGGGCCGGGTGCGGGTACCGATCTCTTCCTTCAGCAGGGCCCAGAAGCTCTCCGCGGCCGCGTTATCGAAGCATGACCCAGTGCGGCCGCAGCTTTGTCGCAGGCCCAACTCGTCTATTTCGCGGCGGAATTCGGCTGACGTGTATTCGCTGCCGCGGTCCGAGTGTGTGATGCATCCAGGCTGCAGGCCGCCGCGGCCGTGGGCCATCTTCAGGGCGTCGACGACGAGGGAGGCGCGGTGGTGGTCGGCCATGGCGTATCCGACGACCTCGCGGGTGGCCAGGTCAAGCCAGCAGCCGAAGTAGAGCCAGCCCTCGGCTGTGGGGAGGAAGGTGATGTCCCCGACGAGCTTCGTGCCCGGCCGCTCGGCGTGAAGTCGCGGCCGATCAGGTCCGGGGCCGGTCTCGCCTTCTTGTCCGGCCGGGTCAGCGAGCGCCGTCGGCGGCGGTGCACGCCCTGGATACCGTGTTCGCGCATGACGCGGGCGACGCGTTTGCGGTTCACGGCCCGGCCCAGGCGGCGCAGTTCGGCGTGGATGCGTGGGACGCCGTATGTGTGGCGGGATGCGACGTGGATGACGGTGATTTCGTGGGCCAGGGCCTCGTCGGCCGCCTTCCGTGCGGCGCGGCTCTTCGCCGCCGCCTGCCAGGCGTAGAAGGATGAGCGGGCCATGTTCAGCAGCCGGCACAGGAAAGCGACGCCGTGGGTGGTCTTCTCCGCCTCGATGAACGCGTACGTCTCGTTCATCGATCGCTCTCCTTCGCAAAGAAGACCGCGGCTTTTCGCAGCACCTCGATCGTCTTGGCCTGCTCGGCATTCTGCTTCCGCAGTCGCTTGAGCTCCTCACGCTCGGCACTGGTCAGCTCGCCGGGACGCCCTTCGCCTCGGTCCACCTTCGCCTGGCGGTACCAGCTGCGCAAGGACTCCGGGCTCACCACGAGCTCCCGGGCGACTTCGGTGACCGTCCGGCCTGTGGAGTCGACAAGCGCGATCGCGTCCCGTTTCAACTCCGCCGTGTACCGCTTCGTGTACTTGCCTCCCACCTGGTGCTACTTCCTCTGGAACCTCATGTCCCAGTCTCCAGGCGTCCACGATCAAGGGGAAGCTTCAGAAAGTGCCGACGGCGGGCTGGCATCCGCTCGCACGGGCGACTGCTGGGGCGGATGATCCCCCTGAGGTGACCGGCCCGCCAGCCGGGGGCCTGGGGTCGGCGCCGCCCGGGTCCGATTTCACCCGTTCGGCCTACCATCATCCCCTTCGTCGCGGGTCGAAAGCCTTTACTCGAAACCAGGGCTCGGGCCTGTACGGACCCTGGCCCGAGGGGCGGTACGCGTCGCACGCCGACGCGGAGCAGGAACCACCTTATGTCTTTTGGTGAAGGAGCCGTACATGATCAGGAACCTCAGGCTGGCCCTTACCGCCGCGGTGAGCGGTGCTGCGCTGGTCGCCCAAGCCTTGACCGGCGCCGTCGCCGTCACGGCCGCTCCCAGTCCGAGCCCCTCGCCGGTGTTCAAGATCGGTGAAGGCATTCCGCCGTCGAGCCGGGCTCTTCCCGCGTGCGGTTCAGGGGTTGCCGGCACCTACGTCCTGCTGTCCCAGGGACGCGCGATCGTCGTCGCCGGCACCGGTCACTTCGTCCAGGCGATCCTGAACCCGGGCCAGTCCTACGAAATGGGCGAGGTGCAGGTGCGCTACAACCAGGACAAGAAGAGCGTCACATACAGCCCGCCGGACAAGGGGGGATACGTCACCGAGGTCTGCAAGCCCCACACGTGACAGGACAAACGGGCACAGGCCGCTGTCCCGATATCCAACCGCACTGAGAAGACACCCACGCGCCTGGAGGCCGAACATGGTGCACATCCACGCACGCTCGGCGGCCCTCGTCTCCGCCGGCATCCTGACACTCACGGCGACCCCCGCCTCGGCCGCCACTCAGCCCTCGGCTGTACAGCCGGCTCCCTGCCAAACCAGCAACCTGGCCCTGGACTGGACCGATTCCGGAACGGCCCAACCAGGCGGCAGGGACACCGCAGGACGCCAGGTGGACACCATTGTGTCGATGAAGAACACCGGATCACGTGCCTGCACGCTGCAGGGCTATCCGGGAGTGACCCTGAAGATGGGCACCGAAACCCAGGGCGTGATAACCGAGACGTTCTTCCCACAGAAGTCGGAAAAGCCAAAGGTCGTCAAGCTCAACCCGGGGGCCACCGCACGGTTCACAGTGACCTTCCTGTCCGGCAAGGAGACCGACGACAACATCATCGACCCCCCGATCGTGGCCATCACCCCGCCCGGTAACACCAAGGCCAAGGAGCTGCGCTGGTGGTGGGGACCGGTCCAACAGCAGGAAGCAGCCACCCATCCGGGCAACTACGTCAGCCCCGTCGTCCGCTGAGACATCCCGCAGGCTTCGTTCCAGGGAAGGGACGTCGCCGGAAGCGCTGTTCGGTGCGCAAGCGGCACCGCCGTACGCGGTCGCGTACGGCGGTGCCGGCGTCCTTGGCGCAGCCGCAGCGCGAGTGCCGGTCAGTGGAAGGGGGTGGTGTCGCCGTCGGCGCAGAGCACCTCGCCGGACGGCGTCTGGCCGTGCAGCAGATAGGCCTCACTTTTCGAGATGCTGCACTGGGTGGGCTCGCCGTGCCCGTGGCCGTGGATGACGACCAGGCCACGCTGCCCCATCGCCTCGCGCATGGTGCGTGCCCAGTTCAGAGGTGTGGCGTGGTCGAATCGCTGGTTGGTCAGCAGGATCGGCACCTGGGCACGGTTCCAGGGGCCGGTGTAGCGGGGGGCGGCGGCACGGAAGTCATCCGGCCAATCCCGGCAGTACTTGTTGTTGAGCGCTTCCCTCGGGCCGAAGAGAGGCGCTTGGGCACGGGCTCGGTGGAACCACTCCAGCCAGGGCCCGTTGTCCTTCGGAAGCGGAGGGGTGTCCAGGCAGTCCGTGGTCTTCAGCACGTCCACCTCGTTGTCCTTCGACGCTTGGGCGGTGCGCACGGTCGACTGCGAGGAGGCGAAGGTCTCCTCGTAGAGTTCCTGCAGCTCCCGCGCAACCTTCTGGGCCTCGCTCTCGTCCTCCGCTCGTCCGCCGAAACGCCAGGCAAGGTCGACGAAGCGATCCCACTCCTCCCGGGGTGCGGGGTCAGGTCGGCGGGTGTCGCGGAGGTGGGCCGCCAGCCTGTCGAACTTCGCGTTGGCGTCGCCGGCGAACGCGCAGTGCTGCGGATCCCTGTCACAGGCGTACAGGTGGGCCCTGAGGGCGTATTCCTGGCCCTTGGCGTCGCTGATGCTGTACGTCTCCGTGTCCCTCGCCTGGGTCTTGGCGTCGACGACGCCGTGCAGGATCATCGAGCGGACTCGGGCGGGGTAGAGGTTGGCGTAGACGGCGCCGATCGTGGTGCCGTAGGACACCCCGAGGTAGCTCAGCTTGCGGTCCCCCACCGCCTGGCGGAGCCGGTCGAGGTCACGGACGTTGTCGACCGTGGACATGTGGGGCACCAGCCAGCCCGCGTACTTCACACAATTGGCGCCGGACTGATCCTTTTCCTTCAGCTCCTCGAGCATCTCCCGGTGGTTGCGCGGGCTGGGATTGAAGCCGTCATCGTCGTCCTGTTGAGCACGAGGCGTGGTCGCCGAACAGTTCAGCGCGGGACGGCTGTGCGCCACACCCCTCGGGTCGTAGGCCACCAGGTCGAAGCGCTGCCTCACGGCTTCGGTGGCATGGCGTTCCCAGTAGCCGACGGCAGCTGCCTCGATGCCGGAGCCCCCAGGGCCGCCGGGGTTGGTCAGCAGGGAGCCGATACGCTCCTGGGCGTTCTTGGCCGGCAGTTTCGCCACCGCCAGCTCAAGCGTTTCCTTGCCCGGACGAGCGTGGTCCAGCGGGGTGACCATCGTGCCGCACTGCCAGCCCGGTCGCATCTTCCAGTCCTTGGGGCAGGCGTGCCAGCGAATACGCGGCGCCGGCCCTCCAGCGCCGCCGGCGAGGCCGGTCTGCTGCGCGCTCGTGCCGCTCCGCTTTTGCGGGGCGTCGTGCTGCGCCGCCGTGGCCGGTGCCGTCAGCGCCGCAGCGCACGACGCCGACACGGCAAGCGCCGCCGTCCACCACCATCCCCTACGAAGACGCGGTCTTCCCGCTCCCGTACGCGTCCCTACTCGTTGCTCCACGTGTCTCCTCGGCTCGCCGCTGATGTGACCGCGTACCACCCTGAGTGATCAGCCACTAGAGGAATCCCATGACACGACCGGCCAAGGACAAGACCACCCGGACAGGCCCGAGCGCCACCCCCCGACGCGACCACATCGTGCCGTCACGAACCCGCGCTCGCAGTCAACAGCGAGAATGATCGCCGCAGCGGCCATCCCGGCCGAGACAGCCCCGCAGAAAGCAAACGCGGTAGTCATCTGGCCCAGCCGAACCAGCCACGAAACGCCCGTCGTCAGGTCCGACGAGGATCCTGGCCCCGCAGCGCCGCTTCGCCACTCCAGGTGAAACGAGCAGGCACCGAAGCAGTTGACCGGTGTGGGAGCCGACCAGCCGCCCGCTCCCGTCCCGGCCAGACCAGCAGCGTTTGACGCATTACCGCATTCATGGCGGGCAGACACGAGTGGGGCCGCGGTGCCTGCCGCCGGTCCTCCTCGAGTTCATCGGCCTCGGTCGGCCAGATCTCGGCGCTCACGGCGGATACCCCCCAGCTTCGCCCCACGGCGCGCACGGCCCTGAACGCCACGCTCGCCCCCTGCTGGTTGGGGAGGAGGCCGGTGTGGCGCGGGGCACTGACATCGCATCAGGCCGCGGCGGGTCGGCTCGGGCTCCGGGCCCGTGCGGGGCGGGGGCGGCGAGCTGGAGGCGGCTGCCCTTGTTCAGCCGCACCTCGCCGTAGGCTGGATGTGCATCCAGAGCGGCGGGGCAGTCGTGCGATTCCACGGGCTTGAAGTCGTCGCTCACGATCGCCGACGGACAGCGCCGCACTTGCCGCTTTCGCCCGGCAGAAACTGAACTGGCATCCGTGCGACAAGGGCAAGGCCGGCGGGGAGAGGTCAGGGGCGAACCTGCCGCCGGGGTGGTAGATGTACTCCTGCTTCTTGTTCACATCTCCGGGGCGGCCGGCGGCTTAGCCGAGGGGTTCCCCGGACTATCCATGCTCGCCGTTGAGCTGGACGCCATCGGCTTCGAGGTAGGAGAGGGGTTCCTCTGCGTTGGTGACGTGGGGGATGGCGGTGCGGATGCGGTCTTCGAGTCGATCCTGGGCGGGCTGTTCCCCAGCCGAGGCGTTCGGCCTTGTGTATCTCGGTGGCACCCCGGATGTTCGGGGTGCCACCTCGTCGTGTCCGGTTGGTCCGGCCGCAGTAGTCCGAATGGCGGGGGTGGCGCGGGCGGGGTGAGGCTGAGGGGACCGACAAGGGGGGCGACCTCAGGGGACAGCCCATGTTTCGGAAACGCCATGCGGCCGTAGCGGCCGCGCTCGCCGTCACTCTCGTCTCCGCCGGGTGCTCCGCCTCGCAGGAACGTCAGCTGCAGCAGCGTGGCGTGGCCGCCCGGCGGCAGGGCGACTACACGTTCGTGCCCAGATACACCGAGCCCAGGAAGAACAGGGACCGGCCGGCCGAGCAGCTGCTGCGCGAGAATGGCGTGCTCGAGGAGCTGAGCGAGTACGGGACCAGCCTGCTGAAGCTGCCGAAGAACATTCCGGTGCTCGGGCAGAGCTGCGGCCAGGTCAACCTCTCCTGGGATGCCGACGGTCAGCGGATCGTGATGTGCTACGAGATGGTCACGTTCCTGGCGCAGATGTTCGAGGCCGCTGACAAGAAGCTCGACAAGCCCCAGGGCGTCACCCCGAAGCCGGAGCAGTACGAGAAGCAGGTCATCGGCGCGCTGAACGGCATGTTCTTCCACGAGATGGGCCATGGCGTGATCGACATCTACGACCTGCCCTCGACGGGCCGCGAAGAGGATGCGGTCGACCAGCTCGCAGCGGTGATCCTGATCGCTGACGGGGACACGGGGCAGGATTACCTGCGGGACATGGCGGCGGCCTTCGCCCTGCTGGGTGGCGTGGAAGAGGTGTCCATCCCCGCCGATGCGCGCTACTCGGACGAGCACTCCCTCAGCGAGCAGCGCTTCTACAACCTGCTCTGCTACCAGTACGGCGCCCACCCCGAGAAGTACAGCGACCTGGTTCCCGAGCCGCTCCCGAAGGAGCGCGCCGAGCAATGCCCGGAGGAGTACGACAAGGCGGCGTCCGCCTGGAGTCGGCTGCTGCAGCCGCACCTGAAGGGTTAGCCCGGTACACCAGCGCGACCGTGGCCGAGCAGACCACAAGCCCGGCCGCGGTCTGCGCCGTGAAGGGCTCGCCGAACCGCAGGGCAGACCGCTGGCCTTGTGCTGTTCAGGTGGTGTTTTGTGGTGCGCCGCGGGGGATGCCACGTCGCTGTGCCAGGAGGGGGACGACGATTGCGGCCACGGCCGGGATGGCGAGGTTGCGGATGGCGTCGACGACGTCCGGGGCGTCGGTGAACCATACGGCTGCGACCGAGTTCGACCAGTTCCACGCGCCGTGGAAGGCGCACGCCCCCCACAGGTTGCCCGCCATCAGGACGTAGCCGACCAGGAACAGCGCCACGAGGAAGTCGCTGATCAGCGCGATGGGGTCTTGCTGGACCAGGAAGTGGGCAGCAGAGAATGTCACGGCCTGGATGACGACCGCAGCACTCAGGCCCCAGCGCAGGCCGATGGACTGGGAGAGAAACCCGCGGAAGACGACCTCTTCGGAGCCGCCCTGCAGCGTCCACCCGAGGACCATCACCGCCAGCCCGCCGATGATGGAGGGCCAGGTGGCCGGAAGGTCTTCGGCCGTCGTGGCCCCCCAGCCGCAGATGCGGGCGACGGCGAGCGGAGCGAGGTTGAGCACCACGGCCAGCAGGAACCCAGCCGCGAACGTACGCACCGGCCGGGGCCCGAAGAACCCCACCGTCCACAAGGCACGCTGTTCGTATCGGCGCAGCCACAGCCACAGCAGCCCGACGATGCCAGCGACGATGACGCCCAGGTACAGGGCATGACGAGGGGCGCTGCTCAGTGTGGACACGCCGTCCCAGTCGAGCGGCGCCAGGGCATCGCCGACCGGGTCGCTGAGGACAACAAACGGCACGAGCCCGACCGACATCGCGACCACGATCGCCAACAGCGGATGTGTGATCCGCCTGCCGCGAGTGGCTGGCTCCCATGCCGTCGGCACCCTCGCTTCCGAAGGGCCACCCGCGCCGGCGTCACTCCCGTCCCGTTCCGTCATGGAGGGCATGCTAGCGATTCCGACCGCTCAGCGAGCTCCTGGACTCTGAGGTTCCCCCGCTGCGCGGGAGTGGCTGACTAGCTGGTCAGGGCGGGTTGGCGTGGTTTCAGGTTCACTGGTTCGGTGGCTGCCTGGCTGGCGTAGTGCTTCTCTTCGAACTCGATGGGGCTGAGGTGGCCGAGGCGCTTCTGGATACGGCGGGGGTTGTAGAAGCCGTCGATGTACTCGAAGAGCGCGAGGTTGGCCTCGGCTCTGGTGTCGAAGGTCCTTCCGCGGATGCACTCCGCCTTGATCAGCATCCACAGGTTCTCCGCCAGGGCATTGTCATAGGAGTCGCCGACCGAGCCCATGGACGCCTGGATACCCGCTCTGAGCAGGCGTGTTGTGAGCTTGATAGACGTGTATTGCGTGCCGTGGTCGGCGTGGTGGACGAGTTCGCCGGGGGCGACCTCGGGGCTGGCCAGCGCGCACTCCAGCGAGGTGAGGACCAGGTCGGCGTCCGCGCGGGCAGAGGTCTCCCAGGCCACGACTCTGCGGGAGAAGGCATCGCGGATCGCCGACAGCCACAGTGGTCCCTCCAGAGTGGGGATCATGGTCAGGTCGGTAACCCACAGCCGGTTCGGCGCGCGTGCCGTGAAGTCGCGTTGCACCAGGTCAGGGGCGAGTTCGGCGTCTGGATCGCGGCGGGTGAAGCCCTTGCTCCTACGGGGGCTGATCCCAGCGAGGCCGGCCTGGCGCATGAGCCGTTCGACCCGTTTGCGGCCGACGTGGACGCCCTCGCGTTTCAGGACGGCATGGATCCTGGGCGATCCGTAGATGCCGCCGGAGTCCTGGTGGATCTGCCGGATCTGTCCTGTCAGTTCGGTGTCCTGGCGGATCCGTTCGCAGGGGGCCTTCTCGGCCTGGCGCCAGCGGTAGTAGGTGGAGGACGGGATGTGCAGTTCCCGCAGGACGGGCTCGACCCCCAGGTGCGGGTGTTCGTCGAGGAGCGCGGTCACCTGGGCCGGGTCGGGTCGAGCTGCGCGGCGAAAAAAGCCGAGGCCGTCCGCAGGGCCTCGTTCGCCCGGCGCAGTTCCCGCACCTCGCGCCGCAGCTGGGCGAGCTCTTCCTTCTCCTCGGTGGTGAGCAGGTCATCACGCTCGCCGGCGTCGGCCTCGGCCTGCCGGATCCAGTTGCGCAGGGCTTCGTGATGCACGCCGAGATCCTCGGCCATGCGACGGATCACGGGCTTCGGCTCGGCAGTCCGGTACATCCGCACCGCACGCTCACGCAACTCCAGCGGGTACTTCCTCGGGGCAGGCATCGTCTGGGCTCCTCTCATGAGACCCATCTGTCCTGCTGTCACCTTTCCCCGCATCTCGGGGGAACCTCATTCGGCGGTCACGGGATGTCCCATGCGGACGTGTTCGTGAAGGCCGCAGCGTCGGGAAGCTCCGCGGTCCTCAGCGGCCGGACGAACCATGACCGTTCGATCGTCACGCTCATCACGCGTTCTGCCAGCAGGAATAGCCACAAGCCCCAGGATTCGGCAGGGTCGGTGACATCGATCAGATCTCCGCACCAGGCGGGATCCCAGCGGGCGTCGCCCTCCCTCAACGGTACACCCGGGTGCCGCCGCTGATCCCGAACTTGAGCCCGAAGCACCAGCTTCCACGAGACAGATCACGCAGAACCCCGGGCACCGCTCCGGTCGACCCGCCGAATTCCACCGCGAAGACCACGCCGCCGACAGTCCCGACACCCACGTGGCCGTGGCAACCGGAGCAGGGCTGGAGATAGTAGATCTCGCCAGCCCCGAGATCAGCATCGAGTGCGTCACCGGCCACGGCATCACCGCCCCCGTCGCCGTCACCCGGAAGATACTTGGCGACGAGCCGCGGTTCGACGAGATCGGCCACACCGTCCGCGCCGACGACCGCTTCTGCCCATCGTCGGCCCCGTTGCCGAAGCTGCCCTCGACGTCCTCGGCGTCAACACGGGCGCCTCCCACGTCGAGATGCGGCTCACCCCCACTGAGAACCGGGATCGAGGACAAACGGGACACACTTCGGGGCGGCTTGATCATTCGCAGAACTACTCGATTCTGCGGACCGGATCGTTCGCTGCGAGCCAGGCCCGGACGACCTCCGCCTCCCGCAGGTGCCCGAGGCTCCGGAGCAGGTCTGCCTGCAGGCTCACCACATTGCGAAGCGGCGAAATGAACCGTGCGGGCATGGCTGTCACGAGCTTGCTGTAGATCTCCACCGCGTCCACCGTCGCTCGCAGCGCCTCGGGCATGTCCTGTCGTGCTTCATAACGCACCGATGCCCATGCGGACAGTGAGAGGGCGAGATCGGGTTCGTAGGCGGCCGGGTTGTCCGTTGCCAGCCGACGCCGGATCTCCACCGCCTCCTCGGTGGCGGTCAGGGCTTCCTCCCACCGCCCCACCTCCGACAGCCGGTTGCCGAAGCGGTTCAGTGAGAGGGCGAGGTCGGGGTCGTGGGCGGCTGGGTTGGCCGCCGCCAGCCGACGCCGGATCCCCACCGCCTCCTCGGTGGCGGTCAGGGCTTCCTCCCCCCGCCCCGCCTCCGACAGCCGGTTGCCGAGATTGTTCAGTGAGAGGGCGAGGTCGGGTTCGTGGGCGGCCGGGTTGTCCGTTGCCAGCCGACGCTGGATCCCCACCGCCTCCTCGGTGGCGGTCAGGGCTTCCTCCCCCCGCCCCGCCTCCGACAGCCGGTTGCCGAGATTGTTCAGTGAGAGGGCGAGGTCGGGTTCGTGGGCGGCCGGGTTGTCCGTTGCCAGCCGACGCTGGATCTTGACCGCCTCCTGGGTGGCGGTCAGGGCTTCCTCCCGCCGCCCCACCCACGACAGATGGTTGCCGAGGTTGGACAGCGCGCCGGCGAGGTCGGGTCCGTGGACCGCCGGGTTGTCCGTTGCCAGCCGACGCTGGATCTTGACCGCCTCCTGGGCGGCGGTCAGGGCTTCCTCCCCCCGCCCTACCTCCGACAGGAAGATGCCGAGGTTGGTCAGCAAGTCAGCGAGGGAGGGTTCGTGGGCGGCCGGGTTGTCGGTTGCCAGCCGACGCCGGATCTCTACCGCCTTCTGGGTGGCGGTCAGGGCTTCCTTCCCCCGCCCCGCCTTCCACAGGGAAGCGCCGAGGTTGGTCAGTGAGAGGGCGAGGTCGGGTTCGTGGGCGGCTGGGTTGCCCGCCGTCAGCCGACGCCGGATCTCTACCGCCTCCTGGGCGGCGGTCAGGGCTTCCTCCTGCCGCCCCACCTCCGACAGGAAGACGCCGAGGTTGGTCAGCGAGTTGGCGAGCTCGGGTTCGCGGGCGGGGTCAGTGGAGGTGAGGTCCCGCCAGACCTGCAGGGCCTGTCTGCCGGAGGTGATGGCTTCGTTGCGAAGGCCGGCGTGGAGCTGGCGTGTCGCGAGGTACTGGAGGATGTGGGCGCGTGAGGCGGGGTCGTGGAGGGTGGGTAGGTGGTGGTGTACCAGGCGCGCGGTGATGGCGGCGATGCCGGCGTCGAGGTCGGTGTGCCGGTCTTTGGGGAAGTGGGAGTTGACAGCTCCCAGGACGGTGATGTCAAGGGTGGGCAGGTCGGTCAGGCGGGCCAGGGCGGCGCCGCCAGCGGCCAGGGCAAGGGTGGGGTGACGGCGCAGGAGCGGGTCGAGGTGCTGGGTGGTCAGGTGGGGCCAGCGGTGGGCCGCCTCGATCATGACCGTCAGGGCCTGGCGGGTGTAGGGGGCGGGTCTGCTGTCCTGGTGGTCGGGGGCGAGGAGTGCGGTGGGTGTGGTGATGGTCCAGGGGTCGGTGGCGTGGTATCCGAATTCCTCCTCGTGGCCGGGGAGGCTCAGGGCGAGGTAGTCCTCGCCGAGGCGGTCGGGGGCGAGTGGGTCGAGTACCAGGCCGGGGCCGGTGGGCGGGTAGCAGTAGGTGTGGTCTTCGACCAGTTGCCGGCCGGCGGCCGGGGTGTCGGCAGCACCGGTGCGGGTCAGGGCCGCTGTGGCGTCGGCGGGGGACAGGGCGCCGGTGAGGGTGGCCACATACACGGCCCGGCCCATGGTCTGCTCGGTAGTTTGCAGCGGGCCGCGGCCCTGGTCGTGGAAGGAGCGCCAGTGGTCGCGTTCGCGGTCCAGCAGGTAGGAGGACAGACTCGCCTGACTGCTGCCGGGTGGGGGTGTCTTTCCGCGGCTGGCGGCGTCCACGTCGACCAGAGCACGCATGTGGACGGTCAGGGTCAGGGCGAACACCGGGTCGTGGAGATTGCCGGGTATGCCGATCCTGGCGGGGTGGGTGTGGGCGAAGATCTCGGCGAACCGGTCGCGGGCCGCGACGTACATGCCAGCACGCGCCCCCGGGGTGTCCGGGATTCCTTCGAGCCGGAGGGCATCGACGTCCAGGATGTCGAGCTTCGTGAACTGGTGGGCCAGGCCCTGCCACCAGATACCGGCAGGGCGGGCCAGAAGCAGGATGCGCAGCCGGTCGCGGGCGGCGTCACGGTGCTGTCGTACCAGCGTGATCAGGTCTTCCAGAGGCCAGCGTTCGGCGTAGTCCACGATCATGACCAGGCCCGGGGCCCGCACGGCCAGGCTCTGGTCACCGCCCCCGGCCGAGGCGACCTCGCTGCGGTGACGGGCCAGCGCGACGGCCCATCCTGCCCTGGCTGAGCGTGCGGCGAACTCGGCGGCCAGCCGGGTCTTGCCCGACCCGCCCTCGGCGTGCACCAAGCGCACCGAAAGCCCCGGCGACTCGCCGTCACGCCAAGTCTCCAGTAGCGCTAGTTCCGGCCGGGAGAGGAAGGGAACGACCTGATGGCGGGCCATCAGCAGCCGACTGGGCACCCGTGCCAGCCCCGCGGGCACCGCGGCCGGCACCGTGAGCGGGAAGGGCTCCACCTGATACGGCGGGGTACCGCGGTAGATGTAGTTGTACTGGTCCCCCTGCTGCACGGCATTGACCCGGCCACCACCGGTGGCCGTGATGATCTGCGTGTACACCACGCCGTCGCGGGGGCCCACCGGCGCGTCCACGCTCAGTCCTCCCTCTCCTGACGCGCCGGACCCGCGGGCGGCACGGGGAGCCGGTGACCGGAGTCCATGGAGAAGTTGTACTGGTTCCCGTCCTGCACGGCGTTGACCGTGCCGTGGCCATGGGCGTTGTTGTGCTGGTTGTGCTGCTGCGGCGCCGCCGCCAGTGCTGCCCGCATCCGGTCCGTCTGCGCCGCCAGCTCCTCAGCCGCGTCGGGATACACGGCGAGGAACCTTTCCAGCTCCAGCTGCCACTGCCTGATCAGCAACCTGCGGGCAGCCTCGGCACCCTGACTCGGGACGACCAGAGCCGCACCGTCGTCCAGTTGCGCCTCGATACCGGCATGCAGCTCAGGGCTGCGGCGGCGGACGACCGCCAAGATTCCATCGCGGACGGTGGCCCAGGCGTCCGTGGCCATGGCGGCCACGATCGTCGTCGCACCGGACATGGCCAATGCCGCGATCTCCTGCTGTGTCACGAAAACCCTCCCCAATCCTCAAGACCCGAAATCGGCGGCAGGCAGGCAGGAGACGGATGCGAAGCCGGGACCCTCAGCAGCTGAGCGCACGTCCCCCGAAGAAGCGCCCCGCCGCACCGGCAGCGCGGCCCGCTTCGCGTTCCCGATGGCCCCCGGGCGCCGTCCGGTGCTCGACCAGCCCATCCATGCCTCCCGGCTGCCGCCCCAGCCCCACGGCAACGGATCCTGCCGGACCACGCCGGATCAGGATGGCCGAACCGGCAAACATCACCCATCCGATTGGGGGCCCCGTGACACATTCGTTGCAGTACCCCATGCAAGGGGGGGCGAAGCCGGGGCCGAAGTGACCGATCGTCCCGGGCCTACGACCTGGCCCGATGCTTCCACGACCTCATGACCAACCGCCTCGGCTCCCTCCTACACGACTGGATCGACCAGGCCGAACAGGACGCCCTCGCACCGATGCGCTCGTTCGCCGGATTCCTCCGCCAGGACCTCGACGTCACCGCCGGCCTCACCCTCGAATGGAGCTCCGGCAAGGTCGAAGGCAACGTGAACCGGGTTAAAAACACTCAAAAGAGCCATGTACGGCCGGGCCTCGTTCCGCCTCCTGCGGACCCGAATCCTCACCCGGCCATGAGCTTCACGGAACTCCGGTCACAGCCTTGAAAATTCGAGATCCGCATCAAGGCCGCGGATCTCAGGTTCGTCCGACGTCCGCGACCGCTTTCTCGTTGGTTCCGCCAAACGAGTTGGGCTGTTGTGCCTGAAGAAGTTCGGCTTCCAGGTCGGCGATGCGTTTGTTGCCGAAGCGGAGGTTGGTGCGGGCTCCCTCAAGTCGTTCTTGGAGCGTGCGGTGCTCCTGTGTCACCTGCTGAATGCGGCGCTTGAGGGTGGTGTTCTCGGTGGCGAGCTGCTGGATGGACTCGCCGGGGACCATCTGATCGATGTCGCGGAGTTGGCCCATGAGCTCGCCGATCCGCTGTCTCTGGATCAGGACCTCGTTCTGGGTCCGGGTGAGCTCGGCCTCGGCGTTCAGGGCCCGCTCGCGCCAGGACGCTTCGATCTGCTCGTGTTTTTCGCCGGTGCGCCGGTCGTGGCGGCTCTTGCTGTCAGCGACGGCCTGGTGGACGAGAGCGCGGGCGTCCGCGTTCTCGTAGAGGAACGTCGCGGACACGTCGGCCCGCTCGGCGATCGCCCGCACTGCGACCCGTCCGCGTTCGCGGCGGAGCTGACCGATCGCCTTCTCAACGCGGGTGATCTTGTCCTTGGCCTGTTGACGGCGGGCGGCGATGGCTGCCGCGGTCTGCCTGGGTCCGGAGGTCACTGCGTCCCCTTGTCCTCGCCGCAGGGGGCGAAGGTCTGCAGGTGACGGTCGGTAGTGGTCATGACAGGTCCTCGTGCTCGTCCGTGTCGTACTCGTCGAGGAAGTCGGTGTCGCCGTGGTCCTCGTGCTGGGCGAGTTGGCTGGCGCGGAAGGCGGTGGCCCAGACGCGGCCGAAGTAGTCCTGGGGCCGTCGCAGATCGAGGGCGAGGGCGTCATCGGGGAGGCCGACGGCGGCGAGGGCCTTCTCGAAGCCGTCGATCGCGCGGGCGGTGGGCTCGAAGACCTGGTGAAGGTAGTTGGCGACCTTGAGGTCGGGGGCGCGCTCGGCGAGCATCCGCCACTGCTCGCGCTTGCGGTGCCAGTAAAGGAGGTCGGCGCCGGACATCACGAACTTCTCGCAGTTGTGGCAGTCCATCTGCCAGGGACAGGCGGCGCCCTCGACTACGGCCTGGAAGGTGCAGAAGCCGCGTTCGGCCGGGGTGGATCTGCGGGTGAGGTCGATCATGATCGCCTCGGCCTGCTCGCGGGTCATAGGGTCGCCACCGGACAGGATGACGCCGGGTTCCGGGGCGCCTGGTCCGGTGACCCAGATCGCGTTGAGCGCGTCCTCGAGCCGCTGGTCGGTGTTGGCGAGGTGGACGTAGTGCTCGGCCATGGCCTCGGAGACTTGCCCGAGGTAGCGCTTGACGTGGGTGAGGTTCGCACCGTTCTTGAGCAGGTTCGTGGCCAAGGAGTGGCTTGTGTCCGCAGAGGCCGTGTGCGGGTGATCTCGTGTGGCGATTGAGCAGGCGTGTCGTTGCGGACTACTTTTGCGACGCAGGCAGCCGGCGGTGTTGCATTCCGAGACTGTTGATGTGATGCGGATCACTGTCTGGGCGCTTCGGGACGGGCATGCGTGATCATGACGGCATGGACGCTCGTTTCCTTGGTATCGCTGAGCTGGTCGAAGCCCCGTCCGTGGCGGTCGTAGTCGACGTCATGCGTGCTTTCACGGTGGCTGCCTGGGCCTTTGCCCAGGGGGCGGAAAAGATCGTTCTTGCTGAGTCGCTGGACGAAGCCTTGGCGCTCAAGGCTCGCCACCCGGATTGGGTGGCGCTCAAAGACGGTCCGCCCGCGCCCGGGTTCGACACCGTCAACTCGCCGGGCCTGCTGCGGTTTGTTGACCTTGGCGGACGGGCCGTTGTGCAGAAAACCACGGCAGGGACAGTCGGCGCTCTTGCGGTCAAGGAGGCGTCGCTGGTGCTGTGCGCCAGCTTCGTGGTGGCGGAGGCAACGGCTCGGCTCCTGCGGACACGCGAGTGTGACGGTGTCACGTTCGTGGTCACTGGCGAGGATGGGCAGGCCGATGAAGATCTGGCGTGTGCTCAATACATCGCGCGGAGGACCACTGAGGCGGGGACGGATGCTGCTGAGTTCCTCCGCCGCGCTGGCGAGTCGCGCGCCGCCGGCGAGCTGGCGGAGGGGGTGCGTCAAGGAGTCCATCCTGATGACGTCGCGCTCTGTCTTGAGCTCGACCGGTTCCCCTTTGCCATGGTGGCGACCTTGGAAGACTCGCTCATGGTTCTTCGTCCGTGTGCCGTGCCTTCCCTGACCTATGAGGCTTCGATCTGATCGCTGGTGAGGTCCAACTCTCGCCAGGTTGTAGACCGCGTCTTATGCGGTCCAGGTGGTCCATGTGAGGCGCGTATGCGCAGGTCAGGTCATTGTGGTCCAGGCTCGTCGACGCTGTTGGTGAGACGCCTGTGAGAGGCGACGAACCCCGCCGGCCGGTGCCGACGGGGGTTCTGCGTGTGGCGACGCGTCGCACCATGCGGTGCTCCATGACACGACGAAGCCCCGCCATGCTCGGCGGGGTTTCATCGTGCGAGGGCGAGGCAGCTTCAGCTGTTAGCCCCGTTGTACTCGGGCTCTCCACGGGAGGCATTGCTGACTAGCACGTCGGCGGCTGCTCGGCTCACGCGGCGGCTCGCTGGGGAGTGACGCAGCGTGACTGGGTGATCGACACAGATCCGCAGTGCCGATCCTGGGTGGCACCGTCAGGCTGAGGTGTCCGGGGCGCGGAGGATGACCTTGTTCCGCAGCACCTCACTGTGCCGAGCAGCGCTGTGATCCGACCGGCGTTCCACGTGGGTTGTCGTTGTGTAAGTGACGCGTCGATCTGTGCGGGCACTCCCTTCTTTCGGCTCGCCTTCATCGCCTCTGCCAGGGACCGGGTGTGAGCAGCCAGCACCTCGACGGCCTCGCGTATGTAGCGGTACACGGTCGCGATCCCGATGCCGAACCCGGCAGGGAGCCGGGCATAGGTGTCGCCATACCGCAGATGGGCCAGGGCCAGCAGGGCTTGGCGGCCGGCCGTCAGGGCTCGCCGACCGCAAGCGCCCGGGACGGCCCGCCGCCTTCACCCCGCTGCAGGCCGCGCCGGTCAAGGCGCCGGCCTGCCAGCTTCCCGTCGAGGCTGGCGCGCCGCTTTCGCGCTGGTCGTGCCGGGAACTGGCCCGCAAGGCCGTCGAGCGCGGCATCGTGCCCTTCCTGTCGGCCTCCACCGTGCGCCGCTGGCTCGACCAGGACGCGATCAAACCCTGGCAGCACCGTTCCTGGATTTCATCACCGACCCGGACTTCCGACCAAGGCCGCCCATGTCCTGTACCTGTACGCCCGCACCTGGACGGCGAGCCGCTCGGCGCGGACGAGTACGTGATCAGCGCGGACGAGAAAACCTCTATCCAGGCCCGATGCCGCTGCCACCCCACCCTCGCACCGGGACAGGCCAGGGCGATGCGGGTGAACCACACCTACGGACGCGGCGGCGCGCTGGCCTACCTGGCCGCCCTACGACGTCCACCAAGCCAAGGTGTTCGGCCGCTGCGCGCCAACCACCGGCATCGCCCCGTTCATGACCCTGGTCACCCAGGTCATGAGCCAGGAACCCTACGCGAGCGCGAAACGCGTGTTCTGGATCGTCGACAACGGCTCCTCCCACCGCGGCAAGGCCGCAGCGGACCGGCTGACGGCGGCGTTCCCGAACGCGGTACTGATCCACTCCGGTGCACGCCTCCTGGTTGAACCAGGTGGAGATCTTCTTCTCCGTCGTGCAGCGCAAGGTCGTGACGCCCAACGACTTCATCGACCTGACCCAGGCCAGGGACCGGCTCCGAGCCTTCGAAGACCGCTACAACGCCACGGCACAGCCGTTCCATTGGAAGTTGACCACCTCCGACCTGGACGATCTGCTGGCCAGGCTCGACCGGCACACCGCCGATCGCCCAGAAGAATCCTCGTCCCCGCCCGCCGCGTGATCAACCCCCGAAGGACTTCCGGAGCCGACCACTAAGTCGGACAGCCTGAGTGTGAGTCTGCTTGCCGGCGAGGGCCTGGCCAGCGGGCACAGCCACGGCTCACTGGGCAAGTACCTGAAGCCAAGGCGGATGATGCTGGTTCCGGGTCGTGACCACGTGCTGGGTCGTGACGCCTTCTGTTGCGGTCAGGAGGAGGACGGTCGCCATGGCCGTCATCGCGATGCGCCGGCCGGCCCCTCCAGTTCCGCCAGGTCTCCGTCCGGCACCTTCCCCTCGCTCTTCTCCGTGACTGCCGTGAGCTGCGGGCCGGGACGCCGTGGCCGGACCCAGAGGGCGTGGACGCCCGCGAGGAGTGCCAGCCACACGGCGCCGACGATCAGGGCGACCCGCGTGCTGTCGTGGAAGCCGAGCAGCACCATGATCGCGGCCATGAAGATGATGGCGGCGACCTGGCCGTAGGGCCAGAAGGGGACCGGGAACTTCAGGGACGCCGTCTCCTCGGCGGACATCGTCCTGCGCGCCTTCACGTGGGTGAGGAGGATCATCAGCCACACCCACACGGTGGCGAACGTCGCGATCGAGGAGATGATCAGGAAGATCTCGCCGGGCATGAGGGCATTCAGCAGTACGCCGAACAGCAGGGCCCCGATCATGACGGCGGTGGTCACCCAGGGCACGCCGTTGCGGGTCAGCCGCAGCATGACGGCGGGGCCCTGCCGCCGCTCAGCCAGGCCGAACATCGTGCGGCCCGCGGCGAAGATGTCGCTGTTGATCGCTGACAGAGCGGCGGTGAGCACAACGAGGTTCAGTACGGCCGCGGCGGACTTGAGCCCGATGCCGGTGAAGATCTCGACGAAGGGGCTGCCCGAGGCGTCGATGTCCTGCCACGGGGTGATCGACATGATCACAGCGAGCGTCAGGACGTAGAAGAGCATGATCCGCAGCGGGATGGAGTTGACCGCGCTCGGAATGGTCTTCTCCGGGCGCTCCGCCTCACCGGCTGTGACACCGATGATCTCTGTGCCGCCGAAGGCGAACATGACCACGGCGAAGGACATGATGAACCCGTCGGCGCCGCCTGCGAAGAAGCCGCCATTGCTCCAGAGGTTCGACAGGCCCACGTGGCCGTCGCCGCTGCCGAGGCCGAAGGCGATCACGGCGATGCCTACGAGGATCATCGCCACGATCGCGATGATCTTCACCAGAGAGAGCCAGAACTCGAGTTCGCCGAAGACCTTGACACTCACGAGGTTGAGCGCGCCGATGAGGAGAACGGCGGCCAGCACCCAGATCCACCGCGGCACGTCGGGGAACCAGAAGCCCATGTAGACGCCGACCGCGGTGATGTCCGCCACGCAGACGATGACCATCTCGAAGGCGTACGTCCAGCCGGTGGCGAATCCGGCGAGTGAGCCGAGATGCCTCGTCGCATACTCGCCGAAGGAGCCGGCGCTCGGAGAGGCCACGGCCATCTCGCCGAGGGAACGCAACACGAGGAAGACGGCTGCTCCGCCGATCAGATAGGCCAGGAGGACGGCGGGCCCGCCGGCCCTGATGGACTCGGAGGAGCCGTAGAAGAGCCCCGTTCCGATCGCGGAGCCGAGGGCGATGAAGCGGATGTGCCGGGACCGGAGCCCTCTGTTCAGGCCGGTGGTGTCGGTACGCAAGCGAGTGTCTCCCTCTTCGGGGTGTGCGCCGGGAGGCAGGGCGGAGCGTTGTCTGCCCCGGCCGCGCCGGTGTCGTCCGAGCTCCCGGCTGCGGATGGCAGTCTGTATATTCCTGTCTATACAGGAGCGTCAAGAGGTGGTCCGATGAGTGAACGCGGGTCGACGCCGGGCACGTCGTCGTCATCGAACGCGTCGTCGAGCGCGTCACCGGCCGTCGGCCGGGCCCTGGACATGCTGGTGTACCTTGCCGGGCGCCCCGGACTGGTGCAGGCTGCGACGCTGGCCCGTGACCTGGGGATTCCGCGGTCGTCGGCGTACCACATCCTCGCCGTTCTGGCCGAGCGCGGTTTCGTCACCTACGTACCGGCGGAGCAGGCGTACGGGCTGGGCGTCACATCGTTCGAAGTGGGCTCCGCCTATCTGCGACAGGAGCCACTGGAGCGGCTCGCTCAGCCCATCCTGCGCACCCTCGCGAGCCGCCTCGGTCAGACGGTGCACCTGGGGATCCTGCACGGTGCGGAGACGGTCTACCTGCTCAAGGAACGGCCGCCCGCGGGCCGGACGGGTGACATCGACATCGCCCTCGTCACCGACATCGGCGTCCGTCTGCCGGCCCACCTCACGGCCAATGGGCGTGCCATCCTCGCCCACAGCTCCGAGACGCAGCTTCGGGCGCTGTTTTCCCGGCCGGGCGACTTGACCACCCGCACGGGCAAGGGGCCGCGGACGCTGCCGGGACTGGTCGGCGAGCTGGCCCAGGAGCGTGAACGCGGCTGGTCCCAGGAGGTCGAACTGGTCACCCAGGGGTTCCGTTCGATGGGTGTGGCGGCGTTCGACCACCATGGGCGGCCCGTCGCGGCGATCAGCAGCACCTGGCGCCGCCATCACTGCAAGCATGACGTGGACCAGGTGTGGGACGTCCTGCGGCATGGCGCCGCACGCCTCACCGCGGCCGTTTCGGGCCAAGCGCCCACCACAGGGGCGGGGGCGACGGCCGCCGCGTGAACGTCAGTGTGTGGCGAACGCGCCCTCGAGACGGTAACGGGAGCCGGGGTGCAGCAGCCGGGCGATGCTGACGAGCGCGTCCCGTGACCAGGTGCGGCGGTGGATGAGCAGGCATGGCTCGGTCGGTGCGACGCCGAGGATCGCGCACTCCTCCGGCGACGCCAGCACCGCCTCCACGATGTGCTCGCCCTTGCCCAGCGGCGCCACCTTGGAGAGGAACGTGAACGGCGTCCGCCGGGTGAAGTCCTCCTCCAGATAGCCGGGCGCGAAGGCGGGGTTGACGTAGCGGTCCTCGAGCTGGATCGCCACCCCGTCCTCGTAGTGCACCACCCGCGAGTGGAAGACGGGCTGCCCCTCCCCGAGACCGAGGTGCGCGCCGGTCTTCTCGTCGGCCCTCTCCTCGCGTACGGACAGCACCCGGGCCTCGTAACGGTGGCCGCGGCGGTGTACCTCGTCGGCGATGTTGTGCACCGCGAGCAGCGCGGAGCTGGCCTTCCTCGGGGTGACGAAGCTGCCCACGCCCATGACCCGCCGGATGACGCCCTCGGTGGCCAGCTCACGCAGGGCACGATTGATCGTCATACGGGACAGACCGAGCGCCTCGACGAACTGGCTCTCCGACGGCAGGGCGTCGTCCTCACGCCAGTGGCCGTCCGCGATCTGCTGGGAGACGAGATCCTTGACGCGCTGGTACGCGGGAGCGGGACCGGCCGTCCGCTGCTCGTACAACCGGCCCAGCTCCGCCGGATCCACGGTCAAGCCGCCCACCGTCCTCGTCCTCCGCCCCGCCGCTGCCTCGTACCCGACTCGAATACTAGAGGAGCGGTCCTCCTCACGAAGGGTCCGATGCCACGGACGCAAGGAAGGGTCTCGGATCCGAGAACCACGGATGGTGCCGCTGGCTCCGGGGCCGCCGCTCGCGTGTCATGGCGGGGTAACGGCTCGATCCCCCTGTGAGGAGTGCACATGACCAGCGTTTCCCCCGAAGCACCGGGCGCCGTCCGCGCGCCGCGCGGCACCGAACTGAACTGCCTGGGCTGGCAGCAGGAAGGCGCCCTGCGGATGCTCATGAACAACCTCGACCCCGAGGTCGCCGAGCACCCCGAGAACCTCGTCGTCTACGGCGGCACCGGAAAGGCCGCCCGCAACCGGGAGGCGTACGACGCCATCGTCCGTACGCTGAAGACGCTGAAGGACGACGAGACGCTGCTGGTGCAGTCCGGCAAGCCCGTCGGCGTGATGCGCACCAGCGAGTGGGCACCACGCGTGCTGCTGGCCAACTCCAACCTGGTCGGCGACTGGGCCAACTGGGAGGAGTTCCGGTCGCTGGAGGCCCGGGGGCTCATGATGTACGGGCAGATGACGGCCGGTTCGTGGATCTACATCGGCAGCCAGGGCATCCTGCAGGGCACGTACGAGACCTTCGGCGCCGTCGCCCGCAAGAAGTTCGGCGGCAGCCTGGCCGGCACCATCACCCTCACCGCCGGCCTCGGCGGGATGGGGGGCGCCCAGCCGCTGGCCGTCACCATGAACGACGGCGTGGCCATCTGCGTCGACTGCGACCCGACCCGCATCGAGCGCCGGATCGCCCACCGCTACCTCGACGTCGCCGCCGACGACCTGGACCACGCCCTGCGTCTCGCCGTCGAGGCACGCGACAACCGCAGGCCGCTCTCCATCGGTCTGGCCGGCAACGCCGCCGAGGTCTTCCCCGAGCTGCTGGAGCGGGGCGCGCCCATCGACATCGTCACCGACCAGACGAGCGCCCACGACCCGCTGTCCTACCTTCCCGTCGGCGTGAGCCTGGAGGAGTGGCACGAGCAGGCCCGCAAGGATCCCGCCGACTTCACCGAGCGCGCCCGCGCGTCCATGGCCCGGCACGTCGAGGCGATGGTCGGTTTCCTCGACGCCGGCGCCGAGGTCTTCGACTACGGCAACTCGATCCGCGACGAGGCCCGCAAGGCCGGCTACCAGCGGGCGTTCGACTTCCCCGGCTTCGTGCCGGCTCACATCCGGCCGCTGTTCGAGGAGGGCCTCGGCCCGTTCCGCTGGGCCGCCCTGTCCGGTGACCCCAAGGACATCGAGGCCACCGACAAGGCCATCATGGAGCTCTTCCCGGAGAACGAGCACCTGCACCGCTGGCTGAAGATGGCCGGCGAGCGCGTGGCGTTCGAGGGCCTGCCCGCCCGTATCTGCTGGCTGGGTTACGGCGAGCGGCACCGCGCGGGTCTGCGCTTCAACGAGATGGTCGCCTCCGGCGAGCTGTCCGCCCCCGTCGCCATCGGCCGCGACCACCTCGACTCCGGATCGGTGGCCTCGCCCTACCGCGAGACGGAGTCGATGCTCGACGGCTCCGACGCCATCGCCGACTGGCCGCTGCTCAACGCCCTGGTGAACACCTCCTCCGGGGCCTCCTGGGTCTCCATCCACCACGGCGGCGGTGTCGGCATGGGGCGCTCCATCCACGCCGGCCAGGTCTGCATCGCCGACGGCACCGAGCTCGCGGCCCAAAAGCTCGCCCGCGTCCTGACCAACGACCCGGGCATGGGCGTCATCCGGCACGTCGACGCCGGTTACGAGCACGCCACCTCGGTGGCCAAGGAGCGCGGCGTGCGCATCCCGATGACGGAGACCGAGGGCGACGCAGCGTGAGTGCCGTGAACACGACCCAGGAAGCCCGGCACATCCGCGCAGACGTGCCGGCCGCACCCTGGACCGGACGGGACGACGGCCCCGGCGCCGACAACCTGCGCTGGCACCACGCCGTCCGCCTCGACCCGGCGGAGGCGGCACCGGGGGACGTCGCCTTCGTCGGCTTCCGCAGCGACGAGGGCGTACGCCGGAACAAGGGCCGTCAGGGCGCCGCGAACGGCCCGGACGCCCTGCGCCGCGCCCTGGCTTCGATGGCGCTGCCGAAGCCGCTGCGGGCGCTCGACGCCGGCGACATCGAGGTCGCCGGGGACGGCGAGGACGTCCTGGAAGCGGGGCAGCAGCGCCTGGGACGTGCAGTCGCGGCGCTCGTCGACCGCGGCCACCTCGTGATGGTGCTGGGCGGCGGCCACGAGGTCGCGTACGGCAGCTACAGCGGGCTGGAGCAGACGCGGGCACTGCGCGAGGGCGGCCGTCTGGGGGTGCTGAACCTCGACGCGCACTTCGATCTGCGCGACGACATCCAGCCCAGCTCCGGTACGCCCTTCCTGCAGATGGCGCAGAGCGAAAAGCGGCACGGCAGGGCGCTCAACTACTGGGTGCTGGGCGTCAGTCAGCCGAGCAACACGGAGCGGCTGTTCCGTGCCGCGGACACGCTCGGCGTGCGCTATCTGCCGGACACCGAGTGCGGCCTGCTCGAACTGGCACGCACCGAGAGGTTCGTCGACGAGTTCCTCGCGAGCTGCGACGTCGTGCACCTGAGCATCGATCTCGACGTGCTCCCGGCCGCGGTCGCACCAGGAGTCAGCGCCCCCGCCGCGTACGGCGTGCCCATGGACGTCATCGAGCGCGTCTGCGCGCAGGTGGCGGCGAGCGGCAAGCTCGCGGTCTGTGACATCGCCGAGCTGAACCCGGAGTTCGACGTGGACCAGCGCACGGCACGCGCCGGCGCCCGCCTGATCCACCGCATAGCGACCGCCCGGGCATAACCCCCGCGGGCATGCACCCGGCCCCCCGAACAGGTCGCCAGGCCGTGATGAGCGACGAAAGCCACGGCCTGGCGACCGCGGCTTTCATGACGAGTACGGGCGCCCGGCCCGGCCTGAATGGTCAGCGGCCGGGCCGGTCGGCTCGCTCGGAGAGGGTGACGACGGCCAGGACCCCGTCGACGCTGAAAGAG
Organism: Streptomyces sp. ISL-36; assembly: GCF_018614205.1. Lineage (GTDB taxonomy): Bacteria > Actinomycetota > Actinomycetes > Streptomycetales > Streptomycetaceae > Streptomyces. The sequence goes on from NZ_JAGGOS010000030.1 coordinate 34,358, forward strand.
GCGTAGTCCTCGTCGGAGAGCAGGACGGCGTCGAACCGGCCGAGAGGTACGAAAGCCTGGTGAAGCACGCCCCATCCCTCCAGGACGACTGCGAGGACCCGGGTTCCGGGGGAAGCGCGCACGGATGTGGCCGCGCGTTCGAACCGGACATGTGCCTTCATCCGAGAGCGCCGGACCATCACGTTGAAGTCGACGATCGGCCCGTCGAGCAGTTCGCACCCCGTGGCAGCGTCACCGGAGAAGGAGAACGGCTCGTATGCGGCGTCCATCACGTGCGACACCCCGTCGACCGTCAGGGCCATGCCTGGCCCTTCGACAACGGTGATGATCCTTTCGACGCCCTCGAACGCGGAGAACGGTCCGCCGTGAGCGACATCGGCGACGCTGACCCGCCATGCGAAATCATCCAGCGCTGCCCCCTCCGGGTGGGCGGCAACCTCCGACGTCACGCCCCCGCCGTTCTTCCACGGCGCGGGCGTTCTCTCCTCAGCACGCAGAATCCGCGGTGCCATGTGCTTCCCTTCTGTTCGAATGCCACAAGACCCGTCTCCTGGACCGCCAAGGCCCAGGAGACGGGTCCTCTGTTCCCGTCGCACGCCTAGCGCGCACCGGCGAGTCGTGCCTTCAGCGCCGCGGCGGTGAAGACCCGGTATCCGCTCTCCGGGGCGTATCCGTGGATCTCGCGGGTGTCCAGAGCCGCCATGTAGGCCAGGACGCCCTTGCTGACCACCTGACCCGGCACGAGCACCGGGAAGCCCGGAGGGTAGGGGGTGACGAACGTGGCGGAGACGACCGACCGGCCCTCGGCCATCGCGTCGGTGATCTCCTGAGCGGAGAGGTACTCGCACTCGGTGTCTTCGTAGGCGAGGAAGAACGCCGTGCGCATGTCCCCTTCGGGCGTACGGTCGCTCGGGCGGAAGGCCGGATGGAACTCGCTGAAGTCCGGCAGAGCGGCCGAGCCGCTGCCGAGATCGCTCACCACCCGGTGGTGCGCGGCGCGTTCGAGGGGGCTCATCTCCCCGACGCGCTCCTCCAGATCCTCGGCGATCTTGACGAGCACCTCGATGAGATAGGCGACCGCGCTGCGCGTCGTACCGATGTTGGTCATGAAAAGCAGCGTGTTGCGGGTGGACTTGTTGACCTGTACGCCGTACCTGTCCATCAGGAGCTCGTGCTTGAAGGTGTCTCCGTCCACACCGGTGAGCCCGATGTGCATGGTCGCCCGGGTGGGGTCCAGGACGAACTCGTCCTCCTCCCACGCCCGAGCCATCCGCGCCAGGCCCGTACGCAGCGGCTGCTCGACGCCGGAGGAGCGGAAGCGCCGTGGGATGAGCTCCGGGGTGGTGAGAAAGCGCAGGTACCGACTGAGCAGCGGATGCTGCGCGATGGCGTCCCTGAGCACGCCCGCCTGCTCGAGCTGCTTCTGCACCAGCTCGAAGCCCTCCAGCACCGCCTGTCGGCGGCCGAGGTCCATGGACGCGAGGATCTGGTAGTTGGGCGACGTCGACGTGTGCGTCATGTACGCCTCGTGGAAGGTCTCCGCCGTCTTGTGGCGGAATTCCTGGTCGAAGACGTGAACCATGGAGCCCTGACGCAGGGACGTCAGCGTCTTGTGGGTCGACTGGGTGGCGTACACCCGCACCCGGACCCGCGCCGGGTCGGGCATCAACCGCTGGCCGATGAGCGCCTCGTCGTCCGGGTCGTCGCCGAGTCGCTCCCGGTGCGCAGCGTACTCCTCGGCGTACCGGGCTCCGCGGTAGCGGTCGGCCAGCTCGCGGGCCGCGGCCATCGCGGTGCGGCGGCGGTAGACGGGGTGGAAACGGGCGAAGGCGAACCACGCCTCGTCCCACAGGAATGCCAGGTCCGGCTTGAGGGCCAGACACTCCTCCATCACCCGGGAGGGGTTGTAAACGATTCCGTCGAACGTGCAGTTGGTGAGCATGAGCAGCTTGACGCGGTGGAGTACGCCCTCCCTCTTCAGCATCAGCAGCTTCCGCTTGATCTCTTCCACCGGCACGGCTCCGTACATGCCGTACTCGTCCAGGGGGTAGGCGTCGAGGTAGACGACGTGGGCGCCGGCCAGCACCAGTCCGTAGTGGTGGGACTTGTGGCAGTTGCGGTCCACGAGCACGATGTCGCCGGGCCGCACAAGGGCCTGCACGACGATCTTGTTGGCGGTGGACGTTCCGTTGGTGACGAAGTACGTCTGCCGGGCGCCGAACGCCTTGGCCGCCAGGTCCTGGGACTCCCGCAGCGGGCCGGTGGGCGCCAGGAGGGAGTCCAGACCGCCGGAGGTGGCGGAGGTCTCGGCGAGAAGGATGTTCAGCCCGTAGAAACGGGCCATCTCGGGTATCCAGCGGGAGTTGACCACGGAGGTACCCCGGGAGATGGGCAGCGCGTGAAAGACGCCGGTCGGCCGCCGGCTGTGGGCGCGCAGCGCGGTGAAGAACGGCGCGCGGAAGCGTTCGGCGATGCCGTGCAGGATGGACAGGTGCAGTTCGAGAAGTCCTTCACGGGCGTGGAAGACCCGCTGGAAGCACCGGCTGAGCCGGCCGGCGGTCGTCTCCAGGGACGCCTCGGACACCAGGTAAAGATCCAGCTCGGGACGGAGCGCGAGCAACCGGTCGCCCAGGGCCTGCGCCCGCTCCTCGCTGTGCTGCCCGTTCTCCCCGGGGATGTCGGCGTAGGCGGGGGTTGCGGCGGCGCCTTCGAAGAAGCGCCTCACTACTCGCAGGTCGTGCCGGGACCGGTCGGCGAACCGGTGGCGGATCACGACGGCCTGGAGACTGGAGTTCACGAGTGACGCGATGACCGCGTCCTCGAAACTCGGAGCAACGACGATCTCGTAGACGAACTCGTCCTCTGCGCGACGCAGACGGTGCAGCTGCTTGCGGAGCGCCTCCTCCGCGGCCGCGGTCAGGTCACCGACGACGAGGACCTCGAAGTACGGCCTTGTCGTCGGCCGCAGGGCGGCCGGGTCTCCTGTCGCCTCGTCGTCGAACTCTCCGGGGGCCCCGGGGGGCGCCGGGTGGGCCGTGGAGGCAGCTGCGGGGGATGCGCTGTCGCGGTGACTGTCCTCGCCCAGTGCGCGGTTGAGGTCCTCGGTGCGCCTGGCCAGCCGCTGGTATTCCCCGTTCTCGTACAGCCGGAGAAGCTCCTCGAGGCCGGCCGTACCGGGGAAGGCCCAGCAGTTCTCGATCGGCGCTAGCAGCCGTGACAACTCCTCGAATCGCGCGGCGGCTCGCGGGTACGCGTCCGCGGTTTGGTCCGAGAGCAGGTGGGTGAGGTCCGCCAGGGAGCTCCAGGCGTCGGCGCGCAACTGCCCGACGCTGTTGTGCACACTGGCTGTCGGCAGGTCATGCACCGGAACGAAGCCCTTCGCACGAGCGACCCGCTCTCCGGACCGCCGACACCAGCGGCACACCCGGGCGGTAGGCCAGATGCACGTGGGAGGGTGCGTCCAGGACGACGAGGTCGGCCCGTGCGCCCGGGGAGAGACGGCCGACGTCCGTACGGCGCAGGGCACGCGCACCACCAGCCGTCGCCGCCCACAGTGCCTCGTCGGGCGTCATGCGCATCTCCCGGACGGCCAGTGCGATGCAGAAGGCCATGGAACTCGTGTAGGACGAGCCCGGATTGCAGTTGGGAGAGAGCGCCACAGTGGCGCCCGCATCGAGGAGACGGCGCGCGTCGGGGTAGGGCGACCGGGTGGAGAAGTCCGACCCCGGCAGCAGGGTGGCGACAGTGCCGCCCTGGGCCAGGGCGTCCACGTCGGCGTCGGTGAGGTACGTGCAATGGTCGGCCGAGGCCGCCCCCAGTTCGACGGCGAGTTGGACGCCCGGCCCGTAGGTGAGCTGGTTGGCGTGAACCCGGGGTACGAGGCCGCGGGCCGCGGCCGCGGTGAGGACCGCCCGCGCCTGGTCACCGTCGAAGGCGCCCTGCTCACAGAAGACGTCCGCCCAGCGGGCGTACGGCGCGCACGCGTCCAGCATGGGCCCCGTGACGAGGTCGACGTAGCCGCCCGGATCGTCGGCGAACTCCGACGGCACCAGGTGGGCGCCGAGGTAGGTGACCTCGTCGGTGTAGGCGGCGGCCACGGACACGGCGCGCGCCTCGTCCACCACCGTCAGGCCGTAACCGGACTTGGTCTCCAGGGTCGTGGTGCCCTGCCGGAGCGCCTCACGCACATGACGCTCGACCATCGCGTGCAGATGGTCGTCGCCGGCGGCACGGGTGGCGTCCACGGTGGTCTGGATCCCGCTGGCCGAGTACGGGCGTCCAGACATGCGGGCATTGAACTCTGCCGTGCGATCCCCGGCGAAGACGAGGTGGGAGTGTGAGTCGACGAAGCCGGGGATGACGGCCCGGCCGTCGGCGTCCACGTGCCGGTCGGCGGCCGGGGCGTGGGCCGCGGGGCCGACCCAGGCGATGTCGGGGCCGTCGATGAGGACCGCGGCGCCGGTGAGAAGCCCGAGCGGGCCCTCACCGAGAGCGGGGTCGTTGGTGACCAGCGAGCCGATGTTGGTGACGAGGGTGCTTGGGGGGTGGTGCGGATCCATGCGGATACTCCTGGGTCAGCGTGCAGTCGGCCGTTCCGGCGCGCGCCGGTCCGCCGCAACGGGGAGGACCGCGTGCCGACGCATCCGGCGGAGGGCGGCGGCCCTCCCGGGCCCGCAGGCCCGGGAGGTGTGCGGGACAACGGCTTGGTCAGACCAGCGTGCCGGTGACCGACTCCGCGGCGGCCAACGCGCGGCCGGAAATGACGTACTGGACGGTCGCCTCGATCTCGGGGGCGAGCCAGCGGTCCGTGCCGGGGCCGTCGACCGTCTCGCGCAGCCCGTCGCGTACCGCCGCCGTGGCCGGCGCCGGGGCCAGCGGCGCCCGCAGGTCGAGGGCGCGGGCGGCGGTGTAGAGCTCCACCGCCAGGACGCGGCCGAGTCCGTCGACGGCGCGGCGCAGCTTGCGGGCGGCCGACCAGCCCATCGATACATGGTCCTCCTGCATGGCGCTGGAGGGGATCGAGTCGGTGGAGGCCGGTACGGCGAGCCGCTTGAGCTCGGAGACGATCGCGGCCTGCGTGTACTGCGCGATCATGTGCCCGGAGTCGACACCGGGGTCGTCGGCCAGGAAGGCGGTGAGGCCGCGGTTGCGGGCGGGGTCGAGGAACCGGTCCGTGCGGCGCTCGGAGATCGAGGCGAGGTCGGCGACCGAGATGGCCAGGAAGTCGAGGACGGCGGCGACCGGGGCGCCGTGGAAGTTGCCGTTGCTCTCCACCCGGCCGTCGAGGGTGACGACGGGGTTGTCGACGGCGCTGGCCAGCTCGCGGGAGGCCACCAGCTGCGCGTGGGCGAGGGTGTCGCGGGCCGTGCCGTGGACCTGTGGCGTGCAGCGCAGTGAGTACGCGTCCTGGACGCGGGTGCACTCGGGCCCCTTGTGGCTGGCGACGATCGCCGAGTCGGCGAGCAGCAGGCGCAGGTTGCCGGCGCTGTCTCCCTGGCCCGGGTGCGGGCGCAGCGCCTGCAGGTCGGCGGCGAACACGGCGTCGGTGCCGAGCTGGCCCTCGACGCTCATCGCGGCGGCGATGTCGGCCGTACGCAGCAGACGGCGCAGGTCGTGGGCGGCGAGGACGAGCATGCCGAGCATGCCGTCGGTACCGTTGATGAGGGCGAGGCCCTCCTTCTCCTCCAGAACGACGGGGGTGATGCCCGCGTCGGTGAGCGCCTCGGCGGCGGGCTTGCGCACGCCGTCGGCGGTGCGGACCTCGCCCTCTCCCATGACGGCGAGCGCGCAGTGCGCGAGAGGAGCGAGGTCGCCGGAGCAGCCGAGCGAGCCGTATTCGTGCACGACCGGAGTGATGCCGGCGTTCAGCAGCGCGGCGTACGCCTCCGCGGTCTGCGTCCGTACGCCCGTTCGGCCCGTGGCGAGGGTGGACAGGCGCAGCAGCATCAGCGCGCGGACCACCTCCCGCTCGACCTCGGGACCCGAGCCCGCAGCGTGCGAACGAACCAGACTGCGCTGGAGCTGGGCACGCAGTTCGGTGGGGATGTGGCGGGTGGCCAGGGCGCCGAAGCCGGTGGAAACACCGTAGTGGGGCTTGGCGTCGTCGGCGAGGGCCTGGACGACCTCACGACTACGGGCGATTTCCTTGAGCGCCTCAGGGGCGATGGCCACCGGGGTCCCGATACGGGCAACGGACACGACTTCGTCGGCGGAGAGTGCGCCGACACCAACAACAACGGTCATGCCCCTATGAAGCCGCAGGTCGGTGTGGGTCTGCGAGAGGAGATGGACCGGTACTGTCTGGTATCTCAGACATTATTGTCTGAGATACCAGACAGTTGGTTTACGACTTCACTGGTCTACGCTCAGACCATGAGTATCGTTCCGGCCGCTGCCCAGGTGCTGGCCGTGCTGCGCTATCTGGCGCGGCAGGCCGCACCCGTGCCCGCAGCTGCCATCAGCCGTGACGTGGGGCTGCCCCGCTCGACGACGTACCACCTGCTCGACACGCTGGCCGCGGACGGTTTCGTCGTCCACCTGCCCGAGGAACGGCGCTACGGCCTGGGAGTCAGCGCCTTCGAACTGGCCTCCGGGTACGAGCGGCAGGCGCCGTTCCAGCGGCTGGCCCGGGCGCCGCTGGCCAGCCTCGTGGACCGTACCGGGTACAACGCGAACCTCGCCGTACTGCACGGTCGTGAGGTCATCTACGTCATCGAGGAGCGCGCCCCGGGCCGGTCACCGCTCGTCAGCGAGGTGGGCGTGCGACTGCCGGCGCACCTGACTGCCAGTGGCCGGGCGGTGCTGGCACTGCTGCCGCCCGCGCAGGTGCGGGCCATCTTTCCGGACCGGTCGGCGTTCGTGCAGCGACACGGCGTCGGTCCCGCGTCGCTGACGGCACTGCGAGCCCTGCTGACCCAGGTGCGCCGCCGAGGCTACGCGACGGAGGAGGGGGAGGTCACTCCTGGCCTCTCCTCCGTCGCCGCGCCCGTGCTGGACCACCACGCCCACCCGATCGCCGGGGTGTCCGTCACCTTCCCCGGTGAGTCGTCCAACGAGATGGATCGCCACCGGATCGCGGGTCATGTGGCGCAAACGGCGCTGGAGCTGACCCGCCGGGTGGGAGGCGTCACCTCGGCGCGGCACTGACGAATCCCCCTGGGACGCCCCGTTGTGGCGCGTGCGTTCGACATCGTGTCCTTCAACCGGTTCGCCGCCACCCTCTACTCGTCCATCCGCGCCACTGATCGGTGAGGCGGCGTGGAGTGACCTGAACGTCACGGTGCACCGGCCCGCCGGGGCACTGCGGGCCGCGGCGCCCCGCAGTTGTGCGGCCCGGACGTCAACCGCGTACGTGAGCACGGCGGCTGAGCGCCACTTCTCGCGCAAGCCCGAGCCGTTCCGGATTATCCGGCCGATATCAACCAGACTGGAGGGATGAAGCAAGGCACCGCGCACACCGAGGATGACGAGGACCTCAAGGCCAAGGGCCTCAGCCGGAACAGCGTCGGCCTACTCGGTGGCACGGTGATCGGTATCTCCACCGTCGCTCCCGCCTACAGCCTCACCGCCACCCTCGGACCGACCGTCAGCGAGGCCGGGCTGCGGATGCCCGGCATCTTCCTGGCCGGGTTCGTGCCGATGCTGCTGGTGGCCTTCGCCTACCGCGAGCTCAACAAGGTGCTGCCCGACTGCGGCACCTCCTTCGCCTGGTCGGTCAAGGCATTCGGGCCGATGACCGGCTGGATGTGCGGCTGGGGCCTCCTGATGGCGTCCATCGTGGTGCTCTCCAACCTGGCCGGGGTGGCCACGGAGTTCTTCTACCTCTTCCTTGGGGAGGTGGCCGGCAGCCCCGATGTCACCGAACTCAACGACAACAAGGCCGTCCACATCCTCACCACCCTCGCCTTCATCACCATCGCCACCTGGATCAGCTACCGCGGCATCACCCTCACCGAGTGGCTGCAGTCCGTACTGGTCGGCTTGCAACTGGTCGTACTCGCCCTGTTCATCGTCATGGCGATCTCCACATCCGGCGAGGCCGAGGGATCGCTCAACTTCTCCTGGTCGTGGCTTGACCCGTTCGGCGTCGAGTCCTTCACCGCCTTCACCGCCGGCGTCACCCTGTCGATCTTCATCTACTGGGGCTGGGACACCTGTCTCACCGTCAACGAGGAGAGCATCGGCAGTGAGCGGACGCCCGGCCACGCCGCACTGCTCTCCATCGTCGTCATCGTCTGCACCTACCTGCTCGTCGCTATCGCCGCCCAGATGTACGCGGGCATCGGGACCAAGGGCACCGGCCTGGGCAATCCGGACACCGCCGACAACGTCTTCGCCGCGCTCGCCTATCCGGTCATGGGCTCCGGCCTCGGCGTGCTGCTCTTCGTCGCGGTCCTGACCAGCGCCGCCGCCAGCCTGCAGACCACCTTCATCCCGGTGGCCCGCACCGCCCTGGCGATGAGCGCCTACAAGGCCCTGCCGACCAGGTTCGCCGCCGTCCATCCGCGCTTCAAAACCCCCGCCCGCGCCACCGTTGCGGCGGCCGCCGTCACCGCCGGAGAGCTCTTACCTGGACCCTCGGGGGTTCCGGCAGCGCCCGACGTGTCGTGGCGAGAGTGACAGGAGCCGCAGGGTTCGCCCCGGCGATGTGAGATTTCGTGATACATGAGAGGGTCTGGCGGGTGAGTGAGACACCGACGAAAACCCTGCAATACCGCTTTGACGGGCCAGAAGACGCCCCAGTCCTGATCCTGGGTCCCTCACTGGGTACCACATGGCATAGGTCGTAGGATCCCTCCACGACCGTCCACACAGTCCATACAGTGCGGATACTGCACGGTGCGCGGCGCTCGGTCTGCCTCGCTCCGCAGAGACTGTGACACCTCGTGACACGACGAAGCCCCGGCCGGGAGGCACCATCGAGCCGGGGCTTCGTCGTGTTTGCGCACTACCGAGGCTTCGCCAAGTCGTGCCAGTTGCGGGGTACTCCCGGGCCACTGCCGGCACAACTACACGGCGCCGTCCTGATCAAGGCCGCCAAGTGTCCTCGGTGGAGGCGCTGACCGGCCCGGTGCTGTACTCGGGCTCCCCGCTTTCGAGCACACGAAGCAGGGAGGACGACATGACGCCTGAGCAGGCGTTGCGGTCCTCGGCCGCCCCGGAGGGCGACCGCCTCGGGCGTCCTGCTCGTCTTCGTCGAGGCGGGCGCGGAGGTTGCGACCCTCGGCCACCCTGAAGGGCGACCGCCATGCCGAGCACGATGCGCCGCAGGTGCGGCAGCTCGGTGCTGCGATTCTCGGCCGCCCCGGAGGGCGACCGCCATTGGTGCATGGTGCGTGGAACGCCCGTCCTCACTCGTTGCGATCCTCGACCGTCCCAAGGGCGACCGCCATAGGATGCGCCGAAACTAGCCGCGGTGGTGCTGTACGCGTTGCGATCCTCGGCCGCCCCGAAGGGCGACGCCATCCGGGGCGGCGCCCAGCGGAAGATGGTCAAGACGTGGTTACGATCCTCGGTTGCCCCGAAGGGCGACCGCCACCGTCGACCTTCTTCGGTGACTCGCGGGACTCCTTGCCGTTACGATCCTCCGCCGCCCCAAAAGCGACCGCCGTTTACCGCCGCCGACCCGATCGACACGCTGCTGAAGGCGCGATCCTCGGCTGCCCGGAAGGGCGACTGCCTCGGGCGTCCTGCTCGTCTTCGTCGAGGCGGGAGCGGAGGTTGCGATCCTCGGTCGCCCCGAAGGGTGGCCGCCATCCGAACCCCCGAGCGTGGATGCCGGCGAGGTAGAGGTTGCGATCCCCGGTCGCCCCGAAGGGTGACCGCCATAAAGGCCCGGATAACCGGCAGTACGTCGCTGAATGGTTGCGATCCTCGGCCACCCCGATGGGCGACCGCCATCATGCACCAACCCGCATATCGGCCGCTGGAGCTGCCTTGCGATCCTTGGCCACCCCGAAGGGCGACCGTCATGGGGGGTTCTTCACGTTTACCCCGGCCCCCGCCCGGTTGTGATCCCTCGGTCGCCCCGAAGGACGACCCCCATGGGAGCATCCCGGACTCGACGTCCCAGAAGTAGCCGACGTTGCGATTCTCGGCCGCCCCGAAGGGCGACCGCCATTGCCAACGATCCCGCCGGGCCGACCGTCGTTGTCGATGTTGCGATCCTCGGCCGCCCAGAAGAGCGACCGCCAGTTGCCCGGTCCGTCGTCGCCACCGCCGACGTGTGGTTGCGATCCTCGGTCGCCCCGAAGGGCGACCGCCATGCGGCACTTGTCGGCGACTGCGAGCTTGTAGACGCCGTTGCGATCCTCGACCCGCCCCGAAAGGTGACCGCCATTCGAGGGTCGCCTGCGGGGTTATGCCGTCGAAGCTGGCAGTCAGCATGCCGCCGACCCCGCACGAGTTCCGATCCTCGGCCGCTCCAAAGAACGACCGCCGTCAGCCTGCTGGCCGGGATCTACGGTACGCCCAGCAGGCGCGGTCTTCGGCCGGCCCCGAAGGACGACCGCCATTGCGCTGGTTCGCCGGCCTCGTCACGTGGCTGATGTTGCGATCCTCGGCTACCCCGAAGGGTGGCCGCTATGTAGACGTCGACGCTGACCAGGGCCCGGTCGAGGCGGTTGCGATCCTCGGCCGCCTCCAAGGGCAACCGCCATGCGATCGCCTCGGTGCTGGCGGCCCTGTCCGTGGTGTTGCGATCCTCCGCCGCCTCGAGGGGCGACCGTCACCTTGACCTGCTTGACGGCCGGTCCGTCCTTGCAGGAGTTGCCATCCTCGGCCGCCCTAAGGGACGACCGCCATGCGTCGTCGGCGGCCCACTTGCCATACGGCCAGTTGTTGCGATCCTCGGTCGCCCCGAAGGGCGACCTCCATGTCCTGCGCCGACTGGTGCACATCGACCTGGTCGACGTGTTGCGATCCTCGGTTGCCCTGAAAGGCGACCGCCATGGCGACCTCGACGCGGTCGACCACGTCGAAGCTGATGTTGCGATCCTCGGCCACACCGAAGAGCGACCGCCATTTTGGCGAGCCAGATGGTGTTGCCGGTGCGGTCTCGGCCGTTGTGATCCTTGGTCGCCCCGAGGGGCGACCACCATTCCCGCCGCGCGGCGGACCCCAGCGTCAGCGCGTCGTTGCGATCCTCGGCCGCCCAGAAGGGCGACCGGTATTGGAGAGCGCGCGGCCGACTCGGGCGATGTATTCGATGTTGCGAGCCTCGGCCGTTCCGAAGGGCGACCGCCATCTGATCGGCTCAGCCTTGAGCGCGGACTGGTTGGCGTAGTTGCGATCTTCGGCCGTTCCGAAGGGCGACCGCCGTTCAGCTTCTGCTGAGCAAGAAGGGCGTCTTCATCGAGTTGCGATTCTCGGCCGTCCTGAAGGGTGACCGCCATGCTATTCGCGTCATACGACCGCGTCTTGTCTTCCTGGAGTTGCGATCCTTGGCCGCCCTGAAGGGTGACCGCCATCCTGCGCGACGAGATCACGGCCCTGGAGGAGCAGCTGTTGCGATCCTCGGCCGCCTCAAAGGGCAACCGCCATTTGAGACGGGCATTGCCGCCGAGCGGGATCCGCTCGTTGCTATCTTCGGTCGCCCTGAAGGGCGACCGCCATATCGAGCCGGCCACCGGATCACCTCCCGGACATGCGTTGCGATTTTCGGCCGCCCGAGGGACGACCGCCATCCGCGCTACGGACCTCACGATGCCGCAGACGGTTAAGTTGCGATCCTCGGTCGTTCCGAAGGACTACCGCCGCATCATGTCCTCGTCCATCACGTTGCAGTGCCCGGTGTCTCAGTCGCCCCAAAGGGCGACCGCCATTGCACACCTGATGAGGACGCCCCTCGGCGCCTCCACCCGGTTGCGATCCTCGGCCGCCTCAAAGGACGACCGCCATCGGGCGACGATGACGCACGAGGTCTGCGGCGCGTCGTTGCGATCCTCGGTCGCCCCGAAGGGCGACCGCCATCACTCGGATCGGCCCAGACGACCACGGAGGAACCCCGTGTTGCGATCCTCGGCCGCCCCGAAGGACGACCGCCATTCGGTGCCGAAGTACCGGACCGACACCCGGAAGGGGTTGCGATTCTCGGTCGCCTCGAAGGACGACCGCCATCCGGTGCGATCGTGGCATACCCGACCCGACAGGGGTTGCGATCCTCGGCCACCTGGAAGGGCAACCGCCATCCCGGACCCGGCCGAGGAGGAGTACCTCGCCCTGTACGAGGTGCGATTCTCGACCGCCCCGAAGGGCGACCGCCATCGTTGGTTTCGTTGCCGTCGATGAGGACCATGCAGTGGTTGCGATCCTCGGTCGCCCCGAGGGGTGACCGCCATGTGGAAGCCCAGACGGTAACGCGTCCGAGGCGATGGCGTTGCGATTCTCGGCCGCCCCGAAGGGCGACCGCCATGGGGTTGGTCAGGTGCCAGGTCGGTGTGCCGTCGGAGTTGCGATTCTCGGCTGTCCTGCGGACGACCGCCATGCTCGCCCAGGCGCCCTCCATCATCGAGATGCGCGAGTTGGCATCCTCGGCCGTCCCGTCCCGAAAGGCGACCGCCATGCCTTGATCTCCTGCGCCTGGCCAGAGACCTTCTTGTTGCGATCCTCGGCCTCCCCAAGGGACGACCGCCATCTGGGGCGGCACCGTGGAGGAGACTGCCTACGCGGTGTTGCGATCCTCGACCACCCCGAAGGACGACCGCCATCAGCACCGAGGAGGACGACATAACCTCCGAGGAGCGGTTGCGCCCCTCGGTCGCCCCGAAGGGCGACCGCCATGACCTCGAAGAGGCCGCCGTCCTCGACCTCGGCGTAGTTGCGATCCTCGGCCTCGAAGGGCGACCGCCATTCTCCAGCTCCTTGAGCTGCGTACGTACGGTCTCCCAGTTGCGATCCTCGGTCGCCCCGAAGGGCAACCGTCATGCTGCGCCTCGATCGCCTTGTCGGCGACCGATCGGTTGTTGCGATCCTCTGCCACCCCGAAGGGCGACCGCCATCCTGTGGGGGCCTCGGCTGTGTCAGTGGGCCATCTTAGGGTGCCGGTTCCAGGGAAGTCGGTGGTTCGGCGGTCAGGGGGACAGGTGTCAGAGCGTGGGTTGTTCGCCCATAGTCGTAGTCCGCGGTCGGGGTGCAGGCATCGGCTGGAGGATCATCTGCGTGGCTCGGCTGCTTTGGCCAGGGCTTTCGCCGAGAGTTTCGGTGCTGGGGATGTGGCCGAGTACCTGGCGTTGGTGCATGACGTCGGGAAGGGGTGTGGTGCCTGGCAGGATCGCTTGATTTTTCATGCCGAGCCGACGGGTAAGCCGGTGGGGATTCCTCATAAGGAAGCGGGCACGGTGCTTGCCGCGCGGACGGTGGGGCGTCAGCTCGCTGCTGTGGTGCAGGGGCATCACGGAGGGCTTCCGGATCAGAACCAGATCAAGGATGTTCTGGCCGAGCTCCGGGGGACCGGTGTGGATGCGGAGCGTGCTCGGGAGGCGACGGAGGCTGTGGCCCGGGTGGTGCCGGAGATTCTTCGGGAAGGCCGCATTCCGCCGCCGGCCTGGCTTGCGGGGCTCGGATCGCCGCAGAGGCAGGCACTGGCGGTGGATGTGTTCACACGCATGGTGTTCAGCTGTGTGGTCGATGCGGATTATCTCGATACCGAGGCTCACTTCGCCGGCGGGGAGCCTCGTGTTGCCGCGCGTGCGGATATGGGGGTGCTGCTGAAGCGTTTCGAGGAGCGCAGGCTGCGGCTGCTTGCCCGGCGTGCGGCTTCGCCGGTGGATGAGCTGCGTGAGCGGGTGTACGCGCAGGCGCTGGCGGCGGCCGCGGGTGCGCCGGGCATGTATGTGCTGCATGTGCCGACGGGTGGGGCAAAGACGATTGCGGCGGGTGGGTTCGCGCTGCGGCATGCGGTTGAGCATGGTCTGGGCCGGGTAGTGTTCGCTGTTCCGTACATCAGCATTACGCAGCAGAACGCCGAGGTGTACCGGGAACTTCTCGACCCCGCCCCGGACAGCGGCGAGCGGCCTGTGGTGCTGGAGCACCACAGTTCGGTGGAGCTGGACGAGGAGGGGGCGGGGGCCTGGGCGCGTATGGCGGCGGAGAACTGGGACGCGCCTGTTGTGGTCACGACGACAGTGCAGCTGTTTCAGTCGTTGTTCGCGCGTAAGCCTTCCGTGATGCGCAAGCTGCATCGGTTGGCCGGCTCGGTGATCGTGTTGGACGAGGTGCAGGCTCTTCCTGACCGGTTGCTGATCCCGATCCTGAGTGTGCTGCGCGACCTGGTGGAGCATTTCGGGGCTTCGGTGGTGCTGACGTCTGCGACCCAGCCTTCTTTCTGGTCTCTCGCGCAGCTGCCGCGGTACGGCGTGATCGAGGATGTGTCCGGGCTGTTCGAAGAGCTGCGGCGGGTGGACTACGACTGGCGTCTGGGGCCTGAGGTCACGTGGGAGTCAATCGCACAGGACATCGCCTCCGAAGGCGGCGAGCAGGTCTTGACGATCGTGAACACCACACGGGACTCGGCGCGACTGCACCGCCTCTTGAACAGTGCGGAGGGCGAGGCGCGGGTGACGGCGCCGGTGTGGCACTTGTCGACGAGGATGACGGCCGAGCACCGGCGCGAAGTGATCAGGCACGTGCGCGGCGAGCTTGCGGCCAACCGTCCTGTGCATGTGGTGTCCACGTCGCTGATCGAGGCGGGTGTGGACGTGGACTTCCCGCGGGTGTACCGGGCATGGGCGCCGGCCGAGGCGCTGCAGCAGGCGGCGGGCCGCTGCAACAGGGACGGCCGACTGGACAGGGGGACGGTGGTGGTGTTCCGGCCGGTCGACGGCGGCGTGCCGAAGGACTTGTCGTACAGGGCGGCCCTGGAGGCAACGGGGGAGTTCTTCGGCCCCGGTGACGCTTCGGCTCCGGACGATCTGGAGGCCCTGGAGTGCTACTACGAGAAGCGCTGGGCGCTGCAGGGCACTGACGGCCGGTCGATGGGCGAGAGCATTCAGGAGCTGCGCCGGCTCTGGGACTTTCCCGCCGTCGCGGAGGCGTTCCAGATGATCGACAGCAGGTATGCGCAGTCCGTTGTCGTGATCCGTGCGGAGAAGACCGACGAGGAGCGCGATGCCATCGAGTCGGACATCGCCCTCCTGCGCTCTTCCTACCCGGCAGGTCCGGAGCCGTTGCGCCGCTTGCAGCCGCATATGGCGACCTTGCCGCGGCATGAGGTCGCCGAGGGACTGCGGGTGGGTCTGGCGGAGCCGGTGATCGGTGACCTTGTCGTGTGGCGGGGGCATTACGACCCGGTGCGCGGTCTGGATGCGGATGATCCTGAGGACCGGGGCGGCTACGTCCTTTGACGCCGGGGCCGGCATGGTTCCGGGGCGGTTGGTGAGGCGCCGGGACGTCTGTGAGCAGCGGTTTTTCCGGTTCCGGGGTGCATTGTCAGTGCCTCCGCCTACAGTGCGGAATCGCTAGGGGGCAGAGGGTGACCTGATGCCCCGTTGGTTCTGCATGCCCTCGTCGGGCCCGTCTCCGGACGGGACCGACGAGGGCGGCTGTCAGGAGTGGGGTGCGAGGCGATGAGGACGACGGTGTCCTCCAGCAGGATGCGACGGGGGAACGAGGGGTGGGTCTATCCCGATCTGGTGGTGGAGGTGTGGGGCGAGGCGGCGTGCTTCACCCGTCCGGAGCTGAAGACGGAGCGGGTCAGCTACCAGGTGATGACGCCGTCGGCGGCCCGCGGAGTGCTGGAAGCGATTTTCTGGCGCCCGCAGTTCCGCTACGTGGTGCGGAAGATCGAGGTGTTGCGGCCGGTGACCTGGCTGCGGGTGCGCCGCAACGAGGTGAAGTCGGTGATCACCGCCCAGGAGGTGAAGAAGCTCCAGACGGACCGGCATCACCGCTATGACGTGGAGGGGGACCGGGACCAGCGCAGCACGCTGGCGTTGCGGGACGTCAGGTACCGGATTCACGCGCAGATCGTGGTGAGTCCTGAGGCTCTGGCCGGTTCGGAGAAGTATCCGCCGGTGTCGGAGGAGAAGTACCGCGAGCAGCTGCGCCGCAGGGTGGAGCGCGGTGCGTGTTTCTCGCAGCCGTTCCTGGGGTGCCGGGAGTTCACCGCCTCGTTCGGGAAGGCCGATCCGCGGCAGCAGCGGGTGCCTTTCGACGAGGAGCTCGGGGTGATGCTGCACTCGATCGAGTACGGGCCGCAGGGGGAGCGTTACCGGTGGTTCCGTGCGTCGGTGGTTGACGGTGTGCTGGAGGTGCCGGAAGAGCCGCTGCCGGATGAGGCGGTCGCCATGCCGCTGACGGCCTGGCGTGCTGATGCGGCGGAGGGCTGATCGGTGCTGCTGCAGCGTTTGGTCGAGTACGGCGACCGGATCGCCGATGAGCTGCCCGCCGAGTTCTACCGCGAGAAGCAGATCCACTGGGTGCTGGACATCGCCGCGGACGGTTCGGGCATGAAGCTCCGCAGCCACAAGGTGTCGGGCCGGCAGCGGGACCAAGTGGTGAGTATGCCGGTCCCCTACGTGCAGCGGTCCGGCACGAAGGTCCCTCCCTACCTTCTGGTGGACACGGCCGAGTTCGTGCTCGGTGTGCCGAAGAAGGCCAAGGACGGCAGTGTCACGGAGAAGGACCGGGACGAGGCGTGGCGGCGGCATGACGCCTACCGCGACTTCGTACGGCGCTGGGCGTCATCGGCCGGCGAGCCGGAGGCGAAGGCGGCAGAGGTGTTCTTCTCGGCTGGCCGGGCCGAGCTGGCGCTGCCCGATGAGGTCGAGGCCAAGGACACGGTCGCGGTCATGGTCGGTACCCGTTGGCTGCACGAGCTGGACTCGGTGAAGCAGCTGTGGGCCGAGGAGGTACGGGCGCGTAAGGGCGGTGCCGCAGAGCGCACAGGACTGTGCCTGGTGTGCGGGGAGCACCAGGCCCTGCTGGCCACGATCCCCGAACCGGTGAAGAAGGGCGCCGTCCCGACAGCGGGCGGCAGCAACGAAGGCCAGCTCATCAGCATCAACGCCCCCGCCCATGGACGCGAGGCAATGACGCAGCTGGTGAACACACCGGTCTGTCACCGGTGCGGCGGCCGAGCCATGGCGGTCCTGAACCACTTGGTGGCCTCTGAGCGTCACCGGCGCCGTTTCCGGGACGACGGAGTACTGCTGTGGTGGACCAGGAAGCCCGATCCGGATTCCGTCCTGGCCATGTTCTTCGACGACCAGCCGGAAGCGTCCGACATCGAGCACCTCATCGACTCGATGAACAAAACCCCGAGCCCAGCGGCCGCGCAGCGGACCGACGCGGATGCTTTCTACAGCCTGTCCCTCGGGTTGAACAACGCCCGCCTGGTCGTCCGGGACTGGATCGAGGTCCCCGTGGCCGAGGCGAAGAAGAACCTGGCCGCCTGGTATGCCGACCACGGCGTCTGGGACGGATGGACAAGGCGCACCCGCTATTTCCCCCTGTGGCAGATGGCGCTGTCCTGCGGCCGCTGGCAAGGCGAGCGCTACGCACCCGACAGCGCCCCCCACGGCCTGGAGGCCGAACTGCTCCACAGCGCCCTGCACCATCTGAGCCCACCCGCCCGCGCCCTGCCGCTCCTCCTGCAGCGCATCCACGCCGACCGGCGCGTCGACGCTCCGCGTCTGGCGCTGCTGAAGCTGCTCCTAACCCGTTCCTCCAACCCCCAGGACCGTCCGATGCCCCAGCTCGACAAGGACAGCGACGACCCCGCCTACCTGTGCGGCCGGCTCTTCGCCGTCCTCGAATCCGTACAGGAAGCCGCCCTCCCCGACATCAACACCACGCTGCGCGACAAGTACTTCAGCGCCGCCGTCGCCGCCCCCGGCATCACCCTGCGCCGGCTGTTCACCGATTCGGGAGCGCACTTCAAACGGCTGCGCCGAGACAGGCCGGCCGCGCACAAGGCGCTGGAGAAGCGGCTCTTCGAGATCTACAGCAAGGTCAGCGACGACCTGCCCGGACATCTCACCGACGTCCAGCAGGGCCGCTTCATCATCGGCTACGCCCACCAGCGCCACGACGACATCCTCCAGAGGCAGGCCGCCAAGGAACGCAAACAGGCCGCCATCCCCGCACAGCAGGACGCGCCCGCCCACGAACCCGCAGCCGTCTGAGAACCCGCACGCCACCTCCGACCGTACTCAATCCATTCGAGGAGTTACTCCGACCATGACCGCTGCCCACCTGGACCCCGCGCGTAAGCACGACTTCATCTTCCTCATCGAAGCCGTCGACTCCAACGCCAACGGCGACCCCGACAACGGCGGCCTGCCCCGCACCGACCCCGTCAGCGGACACGGCCTGATCACCGACGTCGCCATCAAGCGGAAGATCCGCAACACCGTCGCCCTCATCAACACCCTCGAACCCCGAGAAGGCCGAGAGATCTACGTCGAGGCCGGCACCGCCCTCAACACCCAGCACGAACGCGCCTACACCACCGGCTCCGCACACGACCAGAAGTCCGCGCAGGAATGGATGTGCCGCAACTTCTTCGACGTGCGCATGTTCGGAGCCGTCATGACCACCGGCAAGCGCGACAAGCAGGCCGGCCGCGTCCAGGGCCCCGTCCAGATCGGGTTCTCCCGCTCCATCGACCGCATCACCCCCCTCGACATCGGCATCACCCGCGTCACCCCCACCAAGGAAGAAGACCTCAAGGCGTGGCTCGAACGCGGCGAGAACACCGACGGCAAGAACAAGGGCAAGGAGACCGAGATGGGCTCCAAGCACGTCGTGCCCTACGCCCTGTACCGGGGCACCGGACACTTCAGCGCCCCCCTCGCCAAGCGGACCGGAGTCACCACCGACGACCTCGCCCTGTTCTGGCGCGCCTTCGAGATCATGCTCGAACACGACCGCGCCGCCGCTCGCGCCAACCTCGCCCTGCGAGGTCTGTACGTCTTCACCCACGACGACGCCTTCGGCCGCGCCCCCGCCCACGAACTGTTCGAACGGATCACCGTCAAAGCCCGCAACGACGTCAACGCACGCAGCTTCTCCGACTACGGCACCGTCGAAATCCGTGACACCGACCTCCCGCCCGGCGTCACCCTGACCGCCCTCGCCCCACGCCCCCTGGGATGACACCACCCGACCCCGCACATGACGGAGAGGGAGACCTCCTGCAGATCTCCCTCTCCGCCTTGAAGCACTACGCCTACTGCCCCCGCCAATGCGGCCTCATCCTCCTGGAAGACACCTTCACCGATGATGCCGCCACCATCTGCGGCACCCACCTGCACCAACGTGTCGAGACCACTCTGGGGGACCTGCTCACCGCGTGCGGGACTTACGTGGCGGTCTTCTTCTACAGCGACCGAGGATCGCAACACCGCCATCGAGCTCAAGACGAGCACGATGACATTTGTGGCGGTCGTTTTCTATGGCGACCGAGGATCGCAACATCGCTGGAACCGGAATCCCCCGGCGCCAGGTCGAGGTGGCGGTTGTCTTCTACGGCGACCGAGGATCGCAACTACGTGCCGGACGGAGAGATCTCCGAGCGAGGCGGGCGGCGGTCGTCTTCGGGAGGTGATGGATCGCACGTTTCGAATGTGCACACCCGCGACGGCTATTGCAGTACGGTGTCCCTCCGTTCGTACGCCCCAAGGAGTTAACTGCCTTGAGTCTTCCGGACTTTGCTGCCGAGGTTCTCAACGGAACAGCCATCACGCTGGCGTCCGGAGCCGTCGCCTATGGGGTGGCGAAGATCGTCGTGCCAGTACGCTCGATCATGAGTCGTGCAACGGCTGCCGAGCAGGACGCCGTCATCGCCGTGCTCGACGACCAGAACGCCACGCCGGAGGAACTCGCGACCCGCGTGAGGCCGGTGCTTGAGGCGCACCTGGCTGCTTACCCGGGCGCCGTCAGTGAATTCAAGGCTCTGACCATCACCGGGCCCACTACCTACACCCAGACCAACAGCGGCAACGGCGTCTTCCTCAACGGCGACAATCACGGCGGCCTCATGATCAACCACAACGGATCCGCCGCGTGACCGAGCAGTCCCCCAAGGGGCCGAAGAAGACCGTCAACCAGACGAACACCGGGCCCGGCACCTTTGTGAACGGGAACGTCTTTGGCAACATCTTGAATATCTTCGCCACGTCCCACCGGCGGCGCCCCTCAGCGCCAGCGCCGGGTGACAGGGACCTCATCCCGGATGACGACTACGACGACGTCGGCTTCTGGCTGCTGGTCTCCGCCTTCCTAGTCGCCGGCTTCGCCGTGGGGTGCGTTCGCGTCGTGATTCAGGGCGAGCGCATCGGCGGTGACCGCGGTGGCGAATGGTGGGAGCGAGCCGCAGAGGGCTGCCTCGTCGTGGCCCTGCTCCTCGCGGCGGTCGCAGCGTGTCTGGCGCGGGCCGCGCAGGGGCTCGAGCTGTGGGCCGGTCAATGCGCCGACCTCGCGGTGGAGACCCGTGCTCGCGTGTTTGCATACCCCCCCGCAGGGATGGCCCGGCTCCTGGCATCGGCGTGCTCCGCGACGGCATCCATCGCCGCCTTCGTCGCCGTGTTCTTCGGTTGGAGTACGTTCGGTGCCATCATCCAGGAACGGGCCCACATCGCCCGCGACAACGCGGCCGTGAACGCCGCTCGGGCGCGGGCGGCAGCACGGGGGAGCGCGTAGCGTCGGAGGCAGTCGTCCCCGCCTCTCGCGGTCTCCCGTACGCATCCCAGCAGGGTGGCGACCCGCCGGGCTTCCTCGGACTCCCCCGACTCAGCGTGGCCGCTTCATAAAAGTTGAACCCGAGTCCAAGATCTGGATCCGGATGTCCTTGAGGGTGTACTCCCCGCCATCGGTGAAGGCTCTGCTGTCTCTTTATTTCGCGCACTTGCTGTCGTCAGTGGGCGTCAGTTGTCGAATGGCCCTGGCTGACGATCGGGTTTGAGCACAGGGGCTCATGCGAGGTGAGGAACGGGAGAATGGGTGCATGCTGTCCCGGGCCCGGGGTCTGACTCATGACATTTCTGACCGAGGTGTCCTGGTGTCACAGTGTCGGCCCTTGGCCAGGGATGGTGCGTTGGCGGTACCGGGCCGGCGGGGTGTGTCCCGATAGGGGCCTGCCGATTGTTGTGGCGTCCTCACGATTCTGACCGCCCGACGCGGCTTGGTGCCGGCAACACGACAGCCATCGGACCGGAAGGGAAACGGGCATGTCTAGTACGTCGCCTGCTCCGAAGACCCGCCGTCGTCTCCCTGCGGGGGAGGCGGTGCTGGGAGTGGACACGCACCGCGATACGCATCCGGTCTTCACCAGGCGCAGGACCTCCAGGTAGTCGGCCTGCGGGAACAAGCACATCGCCAGCACGAAGTAGACCGTGAACCGGGCGGACAGCAGACGCCGACGTTTCTCCGAGCGGCCGGCGTCACCGACCACCCGGTCCACCAGCTCGGGCGGGCACGACCGGGTCAGGACTCCCAGCCCCAACCGCTCCAGACGGGATATCAGCACACCAGCTCAACCGGCCGACAGCCACAAAAGCAACGGCATTGCGACGGAACGCCTAGGGAGACGGACGTGCCCGAGGCGAAGGCGGAGTCCCTGAGGTCCCGTGTTACAGGCTGATCTCCAAGGTCATTGGCTGGCGGACGTCTCACATGAATCGACGATGCGAATTGCCGTTGCCTTTCCGAGATTCACAGTCGTCTGGCCGGTCGAAGTCTTGATCGTAAGGACATCGTTGGCGAGACCCACGATGGCGCCACACGTCGACGTATCGCCGACCGTGACACTCAGCTGAGGTTTCACGGCCGCCGGCCCATACCAGGTGACTGCCACGGCCACCACTAGGCAGGCGACGCATCCGAAGAAGTATCGGACGCCACGCCGCAACGCGCGCACGGACGCGACTGCCTCGGAGTGCGCCCATGCCGGCCCTGGCTCGGCGCTTCGCAGTTTCCGCATAGCTGGAACACCGTGCGCCGCCCGGAGTAGCAGGAGCGCTGCGACCGCTCCGCACGCGAGTGACACGAACAACAGGCTGCCGGCCACGGTATTCCAGGGCGACGCCACTTGGCTGATGTCCGATCTTCCCTTGATGAGGCCGAAGCCGACCACCGCAGCCAACAGGGCACCCAGCCCGTTCCGCCAAGCGGTGGCGGATGTGCGGACCGCCGGCAGTTCCTGCTCCAATGCCAGCTCTCGCTCCTGCGCCTGAATGAGGTCCGACACCTTCGCCGGCGGGCCCTGCCGCACCTGGAGACTCACGACTGGGCCTCGACGATCAGCTTCCAGTAGGCGCCGCAGCCCTTGCGATCCTGTGGCCTTCCGGGATGGGCCGCAGAGCAAAGGCAGCTCATCGGTACCTCCTCTTGGCTAGGGGACGTTGTGCTGTCGGTCCGCCAGGGCCTACGTCGAAGGAGCGTCCGGCTGGCGAGGAACATCTCGCCGGGGATGACCACCTCCATGCTGGCCCTGCACCGAGGGCAGCGCCCAACAAGGGAATAGGTGCCGTCGGCTGCTCTCGTTGCGTCGAATGTTGTGGCAGCCTGATGCCCGAACGCATGCTCGGTGATCTCTTCGTAGGGCATGCGCTCGCACGCAGACGCGGTGTCATCGTTCGTGTCGGGCTGCTCGTGCGCCATCGGTCCTCCTTGTGCGGTTGTCGCGAATCAGATGCCGAGGTGCACGAACGGAGACCATCGGCTGGGCCGGTCGGGGTTCTCTGCGCGGACGCTCACGAGTGCGCGGTGTAGGGCGCGAGCGGCGGAGCCTGGGGCGAAGCGGCCGTCCTCGGCCAGCTGCCCGTAGACCAGGTCGGCGACCTGGGCCGCGATCACATCTTCCACGGACCACAAGGTCGCGATGACACGGTGGAAGCCGGCGACATGCAGTGCTGCGGCCATGCTCACTGACTCTTCGGCTAGCGCAAGGCCACCGGTAGCGGTCTTGCATGCCGACAGGTAGGCGAAGTCTCCGTCGAAGTGCGATCGACCGAGATCAAGGACGGTAAGGCGGCCGTCGTGCAGGACTAGCGCGCCGTTTGACGGATCGATCAGGTCCTGCTCGGCGTGGCAGCCGAGGTGGACCGAGCGATGGGCGGTGAGACCGTCTCGCACCCGCTGCCTGGTCGCATTCTCGTTGTCCAGCGTCGTCACCTGATGGGGCGGAAGTCGGCTGAGGATCGAATCGGCTTCGGCCACGACATGGGGCAGAGGCCGTTCGCCGGGGGTGGCCGACAGTGACAGTACTAGGAACGTGCCCGGTTCGACGGTCGAGGGCTCGCGTGCGGCCGCTCTTCGTGCGGACAGCAGGGCGGAGATTGTCGGTGTGTACGACGAAACGGCCCAGTCCAAGACGCTCTCCGCCGAAGGTCCTGGGGCGGTACCCGCTGCGTGCAAGGGTAGGCCGACGAGCGGCCCGGTCGGGCACCACCAAAGTCGTGAGGTAGAGGCGCTGTCGATCGGGGCAAGGGCCAGGTGCCTTTTCACTGGTTGCACAACTGTCTGCCAGAGCCACTGCGAGGTGTCGATCAGTATCCGTTCCTCGTCCCGCCGCGCGTTCACCAGCTGGGCACTCAGCTCGAGGAAACGCTCTGTCGCCTCCACACCGCCGTCCATAGCGGCTTCATGTGCATCGAAGAACGCGTCGGACGCGGCCTGGGTCGCGAGCAGGCTCTCGTGGTAGCGGATCGCGGTAGACCGAGCGTCCCCATACGTCAACTCCGGCAGTGGGACGGTCCGTGGCTCGGGGTCTCGCACGACGATGGCGTCGCATCGCAACGTGCTGACATTGATGACGACGATCGGCCCACCGACCGCGGCCTCACGCAAATCGCTCGTCGACAACGTGCTGGCCGGGCCGATGTCGGCAGCATGGATTCGCTGCTCGTACGCGCGGCTGAGACGGATCCGACGGTCGGTCAGCCGGTGTAGTTCCGCACCTAGGTCCAACACCAAGTCCGTCGAGAACTGCGAAGGGGACTCGGTCACATTCACCGCCAGCTATCGATGACATGTCGTCCCATCATCGCAGCAGACGCCGTTCGAACCTGTCGGACACGGTCACCTGATCGGTGGATTTTATCGGTCCGCGCTACCAATTAAGTTGGGCGGTGCGACAATCTCAGCGTTGAAGCGGAAGGCTCCATTGCACTTCTCAGGGTTCTGGCTGCCCACGGGGTATTTTGGTGACGTCCCCGAGGACTCAGGCGACGAGGTCGACGCGATCATTCGAGCGGCGCTTGCAGATCTGCACGCTGGCGTCGCCGAGGGGGATCCGCATCGCAGCGTAGCCGCACGTGACGGACTCGCGAGAGCGCTGGCCAGACTCGAATTTCCCGATCGCCGCCTCGTCTGGGTACTCTGCCATTTGGCGCAAGTCCACCTGACCTGGCCTGGAGACGCCGACCCACGTAGCTCGCTCGACCTCGCCGTCCAGTACGGTGACGCCGCAGCCGAGCAAGTACTGGACGACGTGACAGACCGCGAGTTCGTCGTGGTCACCGCGGCACACGCACGTTGGGGCCGGTACCTGCTGACCCACGACGGTGAGGACATCCTCGCTGCCGCCGAGTACCTCGAGCGAATTCCCACTGTTCCTCCAGACGACACCGTCGTCGCCGGAATTGTCGCACGCGTCCATCTCAGCCTCTACGAACATACTTCTGATGTAGGGGACCTGGATATGGCCATGGCTATCTCCCGGAGAGTTATCGGACCTGAGCGCACGATGGCCATCGGCTTCGAGGAGTTAGACCTCGTCGCAAACGTACTGGAAGGGCTGTACGCGCAGCGGCGCGAGCCGGGCCTACTCGTCGAGGCGGTCCGTCTTGGAGAGCGGGCTCTGTTGTTCGCGCATACCGCAGATGAACGCTGCATCGGCTTAGCCCATTTGGCCGACTATCGGCGTGCCCTCTACTGGCTGGGCGGCGACACAGCTGATCTTGAGCAGGCGATTCAAGCAGCGTCCGAAGCAACACAGCTCTGTCCGCGGAGTGTGCTTCGCGGTGAGGCGGCCCAATTGTCCCTTGCACTCGGCCTGCGGGCTCGCTTTGAGGCATTCGGGAAACTGAATGACCTCAACGAGGCCATTCGGCTGTTCAGATCCGTCCGCCCCACCACAGCAAAACTCTACAGTTACGAGTTGAGTGTCGCGCTGCGGCTACGATACGAGGCGATCGGAAGCTATCCGGACCTGGGTGAAGCACTCCAACTATCGGAACCTAACGCGCGTTGTGACTACGCCAGCAGCAACGAGCTGGTGCACTATGCCACACTGCTACAACTAGCGTTCGAGCACACAGGTGATGCGTCGGACCTGGCGACGTCGATCAGGATCGCGCGCCGCGCCGTCGCGAAAACACGTCACGGCCAGGTGAGCGCCGAGTTGGCCTACCACACTCTGGCGACCTGTCTGTTGAAGGCTCACCGCGCCGAGCGCGGAACGGGCTTGCTGGACGAGGCGGTCGAGTCGATCGAGGAGGCACTCACTCTGGCGGCTCCGGATGCGCCGACGACGACCACGATCCAGATCAACCGGGCGACCGCGTACCGAATGAGATGGGAAGAGCATGGATCGCCGGACGACCTGGACGTGGCCATGGGCGCGGCCACGGATGTGCTGACGAGGACAGAGGCAGATCACCCTGATCGCGCCGGCCGTCTGTGTGTGTATGCCGTGATCGCTGACGCGTTCGGGCGCGTCCTTCAAGATCCGTCGGCACGGGTGTCGGCATTGGACGCCTGGGATGAAGCCACCCGATCGATCGTCGCGCCGCCGGACACTAGGATCCGTGCCGCCGTGGCTGCGGGTCAATCGCTCGCCGATGACGGACGGTGGGAAGAGGCCAATGACCGGTTCGCGACCGCGGTATCGCTGATGCCCGAGGTTGCCTGGCACGGGCTCGACAGATCCAGCCAGGAGCATCGTCTGAGGGAAGGGGCAGACCTGCCGGCATTGGCTGCCGCGCATGCGTTGCAGGTCGACGACACTTCCGGTGCGATCACCCGCCTTGAGGTGGGCCGGTCGGTCATGTGGCAGCATCTCCTGCGCTTGAATGACCTCTCAGCCGTCAGCGGTGACCCGGAAGTCGGCGAAATCGTCGCGGAGTTGCGCCGCGCTGTTGAGGTGGAGGAGCTGTTCCGTGGATGGTTGAGCTCAGAGGGCGCTGCTGACCAAATGCCCCGCGAGCAGGTGGAGGAGCTCGCCGCCGGCCTTGGCCATCTCAAGGAGCCACGCGCAGCCGCCGTGGTACTGGGCACGCTGGCACTGCGGCTGCGAGGAAGCGATGTGTCTGCGGCCGTTGCCGCCCATCTCGACGCCATCGAGTTCGCCGAGGCCGCCGGTGATTACGTGCACCTCGGCAGGCTGCACGGCAATCTGGGCTACGCCTACCGGCAGATCGATGACGAGGAACGTGGAATTCGACACTACCGCCGGAGTGCAGAGATCCTTGAGGGCTCGGCGCCCGCCGGTGTCGTCGGCCACGCGCGCAACAACCTCGGGCTAGCTCTGGCCAGTACGGGTCGCTACGGCGAGGCCGCGGCCGAGCTGGCCGCCGCGGCTGCCCACTTTGCAGGCGTCGATCGTCGTCGCCAGGCCACCGCATTGCTCGATCTCGCAGTCACGCTGACCCACCTGGATCGGCTGGATGACGCAATGGTTGCTGTACAGCAAGCTCGCGAGTTGTTCGTAGAGCTGGGAGACCGACCAGGACCAGCTCACGCCTGGTACAACGAGAGGGGGTGATCCATAATCAAGCCGATCGCACGGAAGCGGCGATCCGGGCGCTTGAGACGAGCTGGGACCTGTACAGGCCGGAAGACCCCGAGAGGTCAGACGTAGAAGCCGCTCTTGAGACACTCCGAGCCGATTGACGGACGACGCGACACCCATTCTGTTTGCTTCCTGGGCGGGTGATCCGATTGCTCAGCGTCGCGTCTGAGCATCCGAAACGCTCAGCCGCGGGGCGGGCGGAGAAGGACGACGCTACCGGGGGCGGCCTGGTCCTGGCCGGTGGATTGCCGGAGTATGAGGACGGCTGCTGCGAGGGCCATCTGCTCCGCTCGGTGCCGGGACTCGGCCTCGGCAGCCCGGGAGTCCTTGAGAGCTTCCTTCAGGCGGACAACTTCTTTGCGGAGCCGCTTTTCGACTTCCGGCGTTTGATGCGTCTCGGCGCGCACTCGCGCGTAGAACTCCTCTTTGAGGTCGGCGTGGCGCTTGTGTAGAGCCATGCGGTGAACATCTGCTTCTGCAGCGAGGGCAACCGCGGTGAGGCTGCCGTTGGAGCGGGTGGGTTGGCCGGCCAGGAGGCGGTCCATGGCCGTGCGGATGCGGGAGCGTTCGTCATCGTGCTGCTGGTTCATGCGATGGTCTCCTCGGCGTGCTGGGCGGCGGAGTCGTGGGCGTCGGCGAGAGCGCGGAAGCGGTTGGCGGCCAGGCGAAGCCGGTCGCCCAGGGGCTGGGGCACGAGGGCTGCTTTCGCATGGAGCCGATCGGCGTGCTCTCGTGCTGCCTGTGCGTGGCTGTCGGTGCGGACTGCGTTGCCGCAGCCGAGTTGGCAGGCGAACTGGTTGGGTGTCGTCGCTCCGGGATCCGGATCGCATAGGGCCGTGTCGCGTTTGAAGGCGCAGATGAGGAACGCGTCTGGGTTGTCGAAGAGGACGAGTCAGTCGCGCGCGAGGAACTTGGCGGCGGCCTTCGGGGTGGTCAGGGCACCTTCGAAGCCGGGGATCGAGGTTGCTCCGATGAGAGCCCGCCGAGCGGCGGGACCGGAGATCTTCTCGCCGGCCGCAGTGGCGTCGCGCAGCCGTGCTGCGGTCTGCGCGGCGGCGAGCGCGGTCTCGACGTCGAGCTCGCCGTGGAACCCTCGACGAGCGCGGCTGCCGTAGCCGGTGGAGGTGCGGGCGTCCAGGGCGGTGCGCATGTGTCCGTACTGGATGGCGAGGGCGACCAGGCCGCCGGGGCGGCGGGCGATGTGCCAGGCCAGCGTTCTGCGAAGACGACTCAATCCAAGGTTGCCGTGCGGGTCCGTCGGCACCATCTCCGCGGGCAGGCCCTGGGCGGTGGCCTCCTGGTTGATCCACGACACGAGATCCTCGACGCGGCGGTCCAGGGTCCCCCGCTTCAGCGCCCCGTGGTGCTTGCGCTGGCCGACGACATCGTGGTGGGTGGTGCTGAACAAGAGCTCGCCCTTGGGCACGATGCGTTCCAGCACACGGATGGCGTTGACGACCGGGGTGATCGCGACCCAGGGGACTGCGCGCTCCTCACCAGCGGATATGTGGTGGCCGTCCGAGTCGCGGACGTTCTTGTAGTGGTGGGACCGGATCAGATGGCGCGGCATGGAGCCGTCGGGATTCGGTTGCGGGTCCGGACAGCAGCCGGACCGCAGCGACCGGGCCTCCTGGGGGCGCATCCCGGTCAGATACAAGATCACGATTGCGGCGGCCGTAGCCAGGTGCCGCACCAGGATCGGTGTTTCCTCGTAGTCCATGAACTCGCGCCAGGGGCGCCCCTCGATCCGGCCCATCACCGGCACCTGCAGCGGGCTGGGGCCAGGCCGCCGGGCGGCGACCTCTCCGAGCCCGTGCCGAGAAGCGAAATGGTGGACTTGGTTCCAGCTGGCCCCCGTGACAGCGGCGACGTAGTGGTGCGCCAGGGTGACGCCGTGCAAGCGGCTCACCGTCGCGGGCAGGAGAGCCCCGGAGTCGACCAGCGGCAGCAGGTACCCCTTGACGGCGGCCAGGCCCTCCCGGGTGCTCGGGGTGGCCTTCACACGCGCGTGCATGCGGCGGCGCTCATCCCAGGCGGCCAGGATGTCGTCGGCGAAGTCCTCGACCAGACGGATCGACCAGGTCAGCAAGGGACCGATCACGGTCGGGTCCAGCGGCTCGGTCTTGTTCTCCCCACCCGCCTTTCTGGTCTCGGCCGGCAGGTAGTCGTCGATGCCCTCGTCCTCCCAGGGAGGACGCGTCACGCCGCAGGGGCTGACCGACAGCTGGTCGAAGGCCCACAGGTCCGAGAGCCAGCGCAGAACCGTTTGGGCATGACCGCGCGTGCAGCCGCTGGTGCACTTGGCGGCGTACGCCTTCCAATGCTCCATGGTGCAGTCGCTGAGCCGGGACACGCCTTGCCGGTCGAGCCAGCGCGCGAACTTCAGCCACTGCAGGATGTTGTCGCGCATGCTGAGCACGCCGTCGCGTGTCCGGTTCTGAAAGCCCCGTTCCCGTATGTAGGTGGGGCGCAGCTCGCCGTTGATCAGCACCCAGACCAGGCGCCGGAACTCGCTGCGCAGGCCGGCAGGAC
The DNA here is from genome assembly GCF_018614205.1 of Streptomyces sp. ISL-36. Lineage (GTDB taxonomy): Bacteria > Actinomycetota > Actinomycetes > Streptomycetales > Streptomycetaceae > Streptomyces. The sequence goes on from NZ_JAGGOS010000030.1 coordinate 63,621, forward strand.
ACGCCCTCCAGTTGATCTTGTGGATGCTATCCCCGGGGTTGTCGATCAGCGGTCCCATCGACCAGATGTCGTCGTCATAGCGGGAGTTGGGGTGGGTGTTGCCGGCGCTGATCCACCGGTCCAGGACCACCAGGCTGTCCGGCCTCGGCAAGGGAAGGATGTAGGGATCGGCCTCGATGGTCAAAGCTGTCGTCACGGGCCGAGCTCTCCCTTGAGCAGATGGTCGGTGATCATTCGGTCGCGGTCGGTGACCCGGGTCAGAGCGGCGTCCCAGGTGCTTTCGTTGACCTTCGTCCGCAGGTCATCGAGTCGCTGGAGGTGTTCGTCCCATCGCTTGTGCCAGAGTTCCTCGGGCCAGCTGGAGCGGAGCGATATCAACTGTCGGCGCAGGAGCGCGAGGAGCGGGTGGTGACCGGTGTGGACCCGGGAGTTCTCGCAGGACAGGCAGAGCAGGAAGTCGGCGCCGCAGCCCCCGCTCGGGTCAGGCCAGGGGCTGGTGTCCTCGCCCGCGCAGTCCGCGGTCGCGGTCTCCTGGTGGGCCGCGTCGGCCGCGTCCGTGAGCCGCCCCTTGAAGGTGTAGTCGCGGGCCTGTTCGAGGGCTTCCTCGGCCCCGGCCGCGATCACGTCCACGGCCGCCCGCTGGACGTTCTCGTCGGGCAGGACGTAGACGCTCTCGTGGGTGCCACGTTTGTGCTGCAGCGGCTTGCCCGTCGTCGTGACGGTGGTCCTGCGGGCGCGTTGGAAGGGCGAGCCGATCTTGTGAGTCCTCGCCCAGACTCGCGCATCGGCCTTGGACACCCCGAAGCACAGCGGGCCGACGTTCCGGGGCCTGTCCAGATTGGAGTCCACGTCAGTACGACGCCGGTTGCGGGCCACCATCAGCAGGTCGTGGCCCGGTGACAGAGCGGCGGCCAAGGCTCGCCCGTGCTGCGTGGCCTCCAGGGCCTGGGTGATGAGCCGGCCCGGCGAGTCTGCGCCGGAGTCGGTGTAGTTCTCCGTATCGAACCATCGCCCCTCACCCGAGCGGCGCTTCTCCACCAGGACCTCGTAGGTGACCGTGACCGTCTCTCCCGCGGACGGGGTGACGACGGGCACGTGCAGACGGTCGTAGACCGACAGATTCCATCCGTAGCGGTCGGTCATCATCACGGCCAAGGCCGTCAGTTCCGGCCGGCTCAGGAACAGCCGGCCCGTCGTCTTCCCGCCGTTCTTTCCGCGCAGCAGCCGCTTGGCCCGGGTGTAGACCTTCCCCTCTTTGTCCGGGTACCCGGGCAGTTCGCCCGTGGCGGCGACGTGCTCGAGGGCCGCCCCGATCCTGCAGTCACGGCTGTCCGGGTCCAGTGCGCCCGCCCGGTAGCGGGCCAGCAGCGCGGTGTTCTCCCGGATCCGCAGCAGCGCGGCCCGGAATTGCCGCTCGGCGGCCAGCAGCACCTGGTCGCGCTCCGACGGCCGGTAGGACTGCTTGGACGGCTTGCCCTTCTTCGGAACCGGGCGGGCCAGTTCCTCGGCGGCCAGGCCCTGCGCCAGCCGCGGCTCGCGCTTTAGCCTCCCGGTTTCACTT
>NZ_JAGGOS010000031.1 GCF_018614205.1 Streptomyces sp. ISL-36
CCCGGACCGCTGCCCGGAGCGGCGGGGGCGTCCGGACCGGCGTCCGGGGCGTACGCGGAGCCCGCGCCCGCCAGGACGGTCGCCAGCGCGTCGGCCTGTTCCAGGGCCGGGCCGGCCAGTCCGTAGACCTGGCCGTCGTGCTCGGCGCAGTCGCCGATGGCGTGGATGTACGGGTCGGAGGTCCGCAGCTCGTCGTCGACGACGATGCCCTTGCGGACGTCGAGGCCGGCGTCCCGGGCGAGGCCGACGCGCGGCCGGACCCCACAGGCCAGGACCACGACCTGGGCGTCGAGCACGTAGCCGTCGGCGAGCTCCACGGCCGTCACCGCGCCGCCGTCCTGCCGCAGGCCGCTGACCCGGCACTCGGTGTGCACCTCGACCCCGAGCGACTCCACGTGCTCGCGGAGCAGCGCCGAGGCGTGTGCGTCGAGCTGCCGTTCCATCAGGCGCTCCCCCTGCTGGGTCAGCACCACCTCGGCGCCGAGCGCGGCCAGCGCGCGGGCCGCGGAGACTCCGAGCAGCCCGCCGCCGATGACGACCGCGCGGACCCCGGGCCGGACGAGCGCCCGCAGCTCCAGACAGTCGTCGAGGGTACGGAACGGGTGGACGCCCGCCGGCAGCTGTGAACCGCGCAGGCCGCGCAGCGGCGGCAGCACCGGGTTGGAACCGGTCGCCAGGACCAGCCGGTCGTAGCCGACCTCGGTCCCGTCCTCGCACTCCACGATCCGGGCGGCGCGGTCGATCCGCACCGCCCGCACACCGCGCCGCACCGGCTCCTGCGGAGCCGGCAGCGCGATCACCTCGGGCGCGTACCGCCCGGCGAGGACGTCCGCGAGCAGCACCCGGTTGTAGGGTGCGTGCGGCTCTTCGCCGAGGAGGGTGACGGGCAGGCGCTGGGCGAGCCGGACGCCCGCCGTTCCGCCTCCGACCACCACGATCCGTGTACTCATGTCTCGAAGAGTGCGGGGCGGGTGTTACCCGTCGGCATCCCGTCTGTTTCCCGTACGGAACGCTGACCTCAGATCCGGGTCGGGCCCACTGTGAGGCGCGCGGTTCCCACGGCGGCGCGGGGCGCCGGTATGAGGCGGCACCGCGACAACCTCAGGTGAAGCTCAAGACTCCAGGGATCGATGGACGGCACACCCATCGCCTCCCTAGGCTCGCGATCATGCCTGACATCTCCCTGACCACGCTCGTCCTGCTCTGCGTCGCCGCGCTCGTGGCGGGCTGGATCGACGCCGTGGTCGGTGGGGGAGGGCTGCTCCTGCTGCCCGCGCTGCTGCTGGGGCTGCCCCAGGTGCCGGCCGCCCAGATCCTCGGCACGAACAAGGCCGTCGCGATCGTCGGCACGTCCGGCGCCGCCGTCACGTACGTGCGCAAGGCGCCGGTGCAGGTGAGGACGGCGGTACGGATCGGGCTCGCGGCCCTGGCCGGCTCCATGGGCGGCGCCTTCTTCGCCGCCGGGATCAGCAGCGACGTACTGCGGCCCGTGATCATGGTGGTGCTGCTCGGCGTGGCCGCGTTCGTCATGCTGCGGCCCTCCTTCGGCACCGGGAACGAGAACAAGGCCCCCGCCACCCGGGCCCGGATCGTCGCCGCGATCGTGCTCGTCGGCGGCGGGATCGGCTTCTACGACGGCCTGTTCGGTCCGGGGACCGGTACGTTCCTGGTCCTCGCCCTCACCGCGGTGCTCCACCTCGACCTGGTGACCGCCTCCGCCACCGCCAAGATCGTCAACGTCTGTACCAACGCGGGCGCGCTCGCGATGTTCGCCTACCAGGGCAGCGTGCTGTGGCAGCTGGCGGCGGTCATGGCGGTGTTCAACCTGGCCGGCGGGATGATCGGGGCCTGGATGGCGCTGAGCAAGGGCTCCGAGTTCGTCCGCGGCGTGCTGCTGTTCGTGGTCCTCTCGCTGGTCGCGAAGCTCGCCTTCGACCAGTGGAGCTGACCGGACGTGTCGCTCAGCGCACCCCGATGAGGTGGCCGAAGGCCACCACGTTCCCCCGGTAGCCGGTCTTCTTGGAGAACCCGCCGCCGCAGGTGATCACCCGCAGCTCGGCCCGGTCCGCCTCCCCGTATACCTTCTCGTCCGGGAAGCGCTCGTTCTCGTACACCTCGACGGCGTCGACGGTGAACACGGCGGTACGGCCGTCCTGGCGGTCGACCTCGATCCGGTTGCCCTTCTTCAGCGCGCCGAGCGCGTAGAAGACGGCGGGCCCCTGCGCGTTGTCGACATGGCCTGCGACGATCGCGGTGCCCTTGGCGCCGGGTGGGGTGCCGTCCTTGTACCAGCCGGCGATGTTGCGGTCGCTCGCCGGCGGCACGTCGAGCGCGTCGTTCCGGCCCAGGCCGAGCTCCATCATCGGCGTGTCGACGTCGATCTCGGGGATGCGCAGCCGGAGGGGGGCGGAAGGCGGCAGCGGGTCCGCGGCGGCGTCGGTGTGCGCGTTCGGCCCGGCGGCGAAGGCCTCGGCCGCGGACGGGACCGGTGGGGTCACGTTCTCCGAGCCGTTCTGGACGAGCCAGATACCGGCGCACGCGGCGACGGCTATGCCCCAGCCCTTTCTCTTGGTGCTCATCGGGACCCTTCTCGACGGTCCTTGGCGGAAGGTCTTTTCGGGGTGGGATGTGGTCCTGCCCCCGCCGGGCCTCATGCGGGCGCGCGGCGGGGGCAGGACGTGCGGTACCCCTCAGCGGCCCTGCGCGCCGCTCGCCCGGCGACGCAGGAGCCAGGTACCGCCCACGGCAGCCGCGGCCAGCACCGCCGCGCCCGCCGCGACCTGGGCGGTGTCGGGGCCGACGCTGCCACCCACACCGGTCTGGACGTGGCCGCTCGGGCCCTTGTGCCTGACGACGAGGTCGCCACGAGCGGTCCTGCCGTTGTCGCACGCGACGCTGATGCCGTAGGTGCCCGGCCTGGCGTGGTGCGGGACGGTGAACTGTCCGACCACGACCTCCTTGTGCGTGCTCGGATGCAGCTGGAAGTCCCCCGCGCCGAGGGACTGGGCGTCACCGATGCCGTGGCCGTGCGAACCGCAGGCGAGGGTGTTGACGGTGACGGTGGTGCCGGGCGTCGCGGAGGAGGGGTAGACCTCGAGGATTTCTGAGTTCCCGGCGTACGCCGCCGGTGCGGCGAAGGCGCCGATCGAGACGACCGCCAGCGCGGTACCGGTGAGCAGGCGGGCAGTGGTGCGCATGAGGGTCCTCCGGGGCGCGAGCGGTCATGCCGGGGTGGTCCCCCCGGGAGGGACTTCCCGGGACCGACCTCCTGAGTCCGAGATAAGAGCCGCTGAGCGCCCCGCGCCTGCTGATGGAGGGTCAGAATTACGCCGTCCGGTGCGGTGTGTCGCCTTGCCAGAGCATTGTTTACGCAGGTCAGCGCGGGTTACGAGGAGTCAGGTGACGGACCGTGTCGAACGGGTGACACCCGGCGCGCCCCGCCGGAGCCCCTGAAGACCGCTGGCCGGACCATGCCGGTCGGGCCAGGCCGGTCCGACCATGCCGACGGGGCGATCGACCGGTGCCGGTCAGACGATGCCGGTCAGGCCTTCGATCGCCGCCCGGGCCCACTCCTGCGCCCCCACCGCCGTACCGGCCACCACGCCGGTCGCGACCGGAGCAAGCGTCCCCTTGAGCGCGGCGAGCGCGCGGCGCACCCTGCCCGCCTCGGGCGCGTCCGGCCCGCTGATCGTCGCGAGGACGTCTCGGGCCGCGGACTCGGTGTGCTCGCGGTCCTGGTCCGGGAGACCGGACTGGGGCAGCTGCCGCAGCAGGTCGGTGACGAGTGCGGCGAGCGCCTCGAACCCCGGGGCGACAGCGCTGTTGTCCTGCTGGTTCTGGGTGACCGTCTCGTTGTTCCACGCGAACTGGGCATGGGAGACCGCGGCGTTGAAGACCGGGCCGTCGTGGGGCTGCGCGTTCCGGGGGTCGCTCATGTGCGGGGACCATCCTCTTCGGTCTGCTGCTGGACGACGTTGTCGTTGTTCCAGGCGAACTGGGCGTGGGAGACCGGGCCGTGGAAGACCGGGCCGTCGTACGTGATGATCGTCGGCGTCGGCTCGACCGTGCGGACCGTCTCCTTGAGGACCGTCAGCGACGTGCGCAGCGAGACGAGGTCGACGCGGCCGTTGTGGAGCACGCCGGCCCCCCGCGTACCGCTCACGGCGCAGTCCACCAGGCGCCCGGCGCACTCGTCGGCGAAAATGGCGCCCGCGGTCGCGCAGTCGGAGAACTCGCTGTCCGCGACGTCGAGGTAGGCGGAGTTGGCCCCGCTCAAGCCGGTTCCCTCCGAGCCGTTCACGGTGAGGTTCCTCGCGACGAGCCTCGCCGTCCCGTACGCGACGGCGCCGCCGACTCGCACCGCCGTGACACCACTGTCGTGCACGAAGAGCTGGGCCTCCTCGCCGGCGCCGAAGCCCACGACCCCGCGTTCCGCCGACACGTCCTTCAGCGTGATCCTCGTGTGGCCGAGGGCGGTCACCGCTGTGATGGCGAAGTCACGGAACGCCACGTCGGCGAGGTCGGCCGTGGTGCCGCCGTCCCCGCGGGTGTCCAGGCCCGACGGGCAGCGGTCCACGCGGATGTGCTCGAACACGCCTCTGGATCCGTCCCAGACCCGCAGCGCCGTGCCCGTCAGATCCGCGATCCCGATCCCGGCGAAGCGGCCCCGTGCGCCGTCGGTGACAGCGATGCCGACGTTGCCTCCCGCGATGCGGCCGCCGTGGACCTCGGGAGCGCCCCCCTCGGTCGAGAACACGGCGACGTTGCCCGCGTCGACGACCAGGCAGTCCTCGAACCGGCCCCGGGCCGCGGACTGGACGATGATGCCGGTGTCGCGGCAGTCGGTGAGGACGCAGCGGCGCACCACCGGGTCGGCGCCGGTCGTCGCGGCGATCCCGTGGCGCGCGTCGGTGACGCGCGTGTCGTCCACGGAGCCCCGGGACTGCTCGACGAACATGATCCCCTCCCCGTGCACGGCGGTGATCACGCAGTTCGCCACGGTGAGCTCCGCCCGGGCGTCCGCCATGAGGGCCGCTTCCCCGGTGCCGGTCAGCTCGCAGCCGGTGACCTCGGCGCGCGCGTCGGAGACGCGCACACCGTGGATCCGGCTGTCCTCGATCCGGCTGTCCCGGACCGCGACGTGGGCGCCCTCGATCACGGCGATCGCATTGTCGGCGGCCGCGGTGAACCGGCACCGTTCGACGAGTCCGCCGGCCCCGGTGAAGAGGGTGCGGCCGTGCAGGACCACGCTGTCGCGCAGGGTCACGGAGGTGTTCGGCCGCGCGTGCAGTCCGACGCCGTTGTGTGCCCGGATCTCCGTGTGTTCGAGTGTGAGCGTTCCGGCGTGGCAGCCGACGACGTCGGCATCGCGGCCGGTCAGTGTGAGGCCTTGGACATGAACCGACCCGAAGGTGTCCAGTACGGCACCGCGAGGCCGGCTCACCACCACGGTGCCCGGGCCCTCGGTCGCGACCAACCGGACCTCGCCCCGGACGGTGAGCGCCTCCTCGTAACGGCCGGGCGCGATCTCGATCAGCGCCGCCCGGCCCCGTGCGGCCGCGGCGCGGAGGGCGGAGGTGATGTCGCGGTGGGCACGACGCCCGCCCCACGGCGAGACGACGTACCTCGTGACCATTCCTGGACCCCCATGCCGCTCGCCTGGAGCCGTCGATGGTACCCGAGGGGCTGAACGGCGGCTGAGGCGAGGGAAGTTGCCCCCGCACCGGGGTTGTCTAGATCTCGTCCCAGGGGACCGACTCGTACGCCGCGTGCACGCGCCCCATCAGCTCCTCGTCCACCGCGAACTCCACCTCGTCGATCCGGTCCACCGGCGAGATGCCCCGCGAGTTCGTCACGAAGGCCGCCCGGAACTCCGGCAGGTCCCCCCGTGCGACCCGGCGCCGTACCGACCCCAGGCGGGGCTCCAGCAGGGCCATCGTGATGCCGTGCAGGCAGGGAGCCGACGGCCAGATCAGGGAAGTGCCGTCCCAGAAGGCGATGTTGGTGACGGCGCCCTCCGCGATCTCGCCGTACGGGGAGGTCAGCAGGGCCTCGTCGAAGCCCTCGCGACGGGCCGCCTCGCCGAAGTACGACTGGCCGAAGCCGCCGAGGTGCTTGAGGTGCGCCGCCGGGCGCCAGTAGTCGACGGTCTTCAGGCTCTGCGGGGCCGGGACATGGAGGAAGGGCTCGCGCACGGTCACCACGGTCCGGGTGCCTCCGGCGGTGTCCGGATACACGTACACCCGCACCGCCCCGTCCCGGCGGCCCGCCGCCTCCAGGGCGCCCCGCAGGAGGGCCCGGACACGGTCCCCGTCGAGGCCTTCGCCGAACAGCTCCCGGTTGGCGCGGTCGAGGCGGCCGAGGTGCAGGTCGAGGCCCCGCACCCGCCCTTCCCGTACCTGCATCGCGGTGAAGTGGCCGTAGCCGGTCATGAGGCTCGCGAGCAGGGCGGTGGCGGCCGCGGGGGAGCCGTCGACCTCGATGTGCACGGGGTGTGCGGATGCCTGAGTCATGGCTCCACCGTAGGCCCGAAGATCAGCGCTTGACCTCAACTAAACTTGAGGTACCACGATCGTCGGCATGGACATCACGAACTCCGCGGACTCCACGCCGCTCAAGCTCGCCGTCGTCGTCGCCAGCAACCGCGAGGGCCGCTTCGGGCCCGTCATCGCCGACTGGTTCCTCTCCCACGCCGCCCAGCGCGACGACTTCACCGTCGACGTCCTCGACCTCGCCGAGACCGACCTGCCCACCGCCCTCTCCCACAACCCCTCCGACGCCGTCCGCGCCGAACTGGCCGCGGTCACCCCGGTCCTTGCCGCCGCCGACGCCTTCGTCGTCGTCACCCCCGAGTACAACCACTCCTTCCCCGCCTCCCTCAAGTCCCTCATCGACTGGCACTTCACGGAGTGGCAGGCCAAGCCCGTCGGATTCGTCTCGTACGGGGGAATGGCCGGCGGTCTGCGCGCCGTCGAGCAACTGCGCCAGGTCTACGCCGAGCTGCACGCGGTCACCGTCCGCGACACCGTCTCCTTCCACAACGCGCACAGCCACTTCGACGAGAGCGGGCGGCACAAGGACCCCACGGGCCCCGACGCCGCCGCCAAGTCGATGCTCGACCAGGTCGCCTGGTGGGCCCGGGCCCTCCACGACGCCAAGTCCGTCCGCCCCTACGCGGCGTGAGAGGCCCGGACCATGCTTCTCGGACTCGTCGCCGGACGGCTACGGCCCTACCGGCGCACCCTGGCCCTCGTCGTGTTCCTCCAGCTCGTCCAGTCCCTCGCCTCCCTCGCCCTGCCCACCCTCAACGCCGACGTCATCGACAACGGCGTCCTGCGCGGCGACACCACCCATGTGCTGACGGGCGGCGGTCTGATGGCCGCCGTCACCCTCCTCCAGGCCGCCGCCGCGGCGGCCGCCGTCTACTTCGGCGCCACGATCGCCATGGGCATCGCCCGCGATCTGCGCGCCGCCGTCTTCCGCCGCGTCCAGGACTTCTCCGCCCGCGAGATCAGCGGCTTCGGCACCGCTTCCCTGATCACCCGGACCACCAACGACGTCCAGCAGGTCCAGACGTTCGCCGTCCTGGTCCTGACGATGCTCGTCGCCGCGCCCCTGCTGTGCGTGGGCGGCATCGTCATGGCCCTGGACCAGGACGTCCCGCTCGCCCTCCTCATGCTGCTCTTCGTCCCGCTGATGGCCGGGGCCGTCGGCACCGTCGTCCTGCGCATGCGGCCGCTCTTCCCCGGCATGCAGGAACGCGTCGACCGGGTCAACCGGGTCATGCGCGAGCAGATCACCGGCATCCGGGTCGTCCGAGCCTTCGTCCGCGACCGCCACGAGCAGGAGCGGTTCGCGGCGGCCAACGACGAGCTGCGCGCGGTCGGCCTGCGGGTCGGCCGGCTCCAGGCCGTGATGTTCCCGATCGTGCTGGTCGTCTGGGAGCTGGCGACCGTCGGCATCATCTGGGGCGGAGCCCACCGGATCGAGTCCGGCGCCCTCCAGGCCGGGTCACTGATCGCCTTCCTCGGCTATCTGCTGCAGATCATGATGTCGGTGATGATGGTGCTCTTCCTGATGATGCACATGCCGCGGGCCGAGGTCGGCGCCGAACGCATCCGGGAGATCCTCGAAACCGAGCCCTCCGTCGCCCCGCCCTCCGCTCCTGTCCGCCGGCTGCGTGAGGAGGCCCGACTCGACATCCGGGGCGCCGACTTCGGCTACCCCGGCGCCGAGGAACCCGTCCTGCACGCGGTGAACCTCACCGCCCGCCCCGGCCGCACCACGGCCGTCATCGGGTCCACCGGCAGCGGCAAGTCCACCCTCCTCGGCCTCGTCCCCCGGCTGTTCGACGCGACCGGCGGCGAGATCCTCGTCGGTGGTGTCGACGTCCGCGCCATGGACCCGGCGCTGCTCGCCCGCACCGTCGGACTCGTGCCGCAGAAGCCGTACCTCTTCTCCGGAACGGTGGCCACGAACCTGCGGTACGGAAAGCCCGACGCGACCGACGACGAGCTGTGGCACGCCCTGGAGGTCGCTCAGGCCGCCGACTTCGTACGCAAGCTCCCGAAGGGCCTGGACGGGCCGGTCGCGCAGGGTGGCACCAACCTCTCCGGCGGGCAGCGCCAGCGGCTCGCCATCGCACGGGTCCTGGTGGCCCGCCCGCGGGTCTACCTCTTCGACGACTCGTTCTCCGCCCTCGACCACAGGACGGACGCCGTCCTGCGGTCGGCGCTGAAGGCGGAGACCGCCGACGCGGCCGTCGTGATCGTCGCCCAGCGGGTCTCCACCATCCGCGACGTCGACCGGATCGTCGTCCTCGACAGGGGCCGGGTCGTCGGCAGCGGCACCCACGAGGAGCTCATGCGGGACAACGCCACCTACCGGGAGATCGTCCTCTCCCAGCTCACCGAGGAGGAAGCCGCATGAGCGCGACCACGACCACGAGCACCCCTGCCGGAGAATCCACCGGCCCGCCCACCGGCAGCCGCACCGCGCCCGAGCGCCGCGGGCCCGCCGCTCCCCAGCGCGGACCCGGGCTCGCCACGCCCTCCCTCGAACGCTCCATCGACTTCCGCTCCTCCGGCCTGCGTCTGCTGCGCACCATGGCACCCGAGCGCCTCAGGGTCCTCGGCGTGCTCGCCGCCGCGGCCGCCGGCGTCCTCCTCGCCGTCCTCAGCCCCCTGGTCCTCGGCCGCGCCACCGACCTCGTGATCTCCGGCGCGGCGAGCCCGGCCGGCGTCGACTTCCGGGCGGTGGGCCGGTCGCTGGCCCTCGCCTTCGCACTGGTCGCCGGCTCCGCCGCGCTCAACTGGCTGCAGCAGCGGCTCGCGACGACCGTCGTCCAGCGGGCCGGTCACCGGCTGCGCCGAGAGGCCCAGCACAAGCTGGCGCGGCTTCCCCTGTCGTACGTCGACAAGCAGTCGCGCGGCGAGATCCTCAGCCGCACCACCAACGACATCGACAACATCACCCAGACCCTCCAACAGGCCTTCGGTCAGATGGTCCGGGCGCTGCTCACCCTCGTGGGCGTGCTGGTGATGATGTTCTGGATCTCGCCGCTGCTGGCGCTGGTCGCGCTCGTGACCGTGCCGGTGTCGGTACTCGTGGCGGCCCGGATCGGCAAGCGCGCCCAGCCGCAGTTCGTGCGGCAGTGGGCCGTCACGGGCCGGCTGAACAGCCATGTCGAGGAGATGATCACCGGTCACGCCGAGGTCGTCGCCTTCGGGCGCCGCGACGAGGCAGTGGCGCGCTTCGAGGAGCTCGGCGAGGAGCTGTACACGGCGAGCTTCCGCGCCCAGTTCATGTCCGGCTTCATCCAGCCCGCCCTCACCTTCGTCGGCAACGTCAACTACGTCCTGATCGCGGTCGTCGGCGGGCTGCGGGTGGCCTCGGGCACCCTGTCGATCGGTGACGTGCAGGCGTTCATCCAGTACTCCTACGAGTTCAACGGCCCGATCACGCAGGTCGCGGCGATGGCCAACCTGCTGCAGTCCGGAGTCGCCTCCGCCGAACGGGTCTTCGACCTCCTCGACGCGGACGAGGAGTCCCCGGCGCCCGTCGAGGCCCGGCGGCCCGGACGGAGCGGGACGGCGACACCCCCGGCCTCCGGCCCGGGGAAGCACTCGCAGCCCGTGACCGGCCGTGTCTCCTTCGAGCGGGTGGCGTTCCGTTATGAGG
>NZ_JAGGOS010000032.1 GCF_018614205.1 Streptomyces sp. ISL-36
GGGCTGGCAGGCGGGGGCGCAGGGGCGGGCCGGCGGGCGGGCGCGGGCCGGGCGGTGCGGGGCCCCCGCGGCCTCCCGCCCCCTAATGTGAGCTGCTGGGACTCCCGGGACAGTGGGAACCACTGGAACTACTCGAACTACTGGAACCACTCGGACTGCTGGAACTGCCGGGACGCCCGGCGCACCCGGCCCCCTGTCTATTGCCGTCGACGGAAGACGGCCCCTCCTGTCCGTCGCGCCGCTCGCCGCGCTCCCGCCCGTCCCGGTGCATGAGCTGCCGCACGACACGAACGAGGTCGCCGGGCTCGAAGGGCTTGGCCAGAAAGGCGTCGACCCCGGTGGCGACGCCGCTGCCGACCTCGTACGGGGTACAGGCACTGACGATCGCCACCGGCACATGACTGGTCCGCGGATCGGACCGCAACCGCTCGGCGGTCTTCAACCCGTCGAGCCGGGGCATGACGACGTCGAGGGTGACGACATCAGGACAGACCTGATGCACGACATCCAGACACTCGGCACCATCGGCCGCGGTCACGACCTCGAAGCCCTCGAGCTCGAGATTGACCCTGATCAACTGCCGGATCACTCGGTTGTCATCGACAACGAGCACGCGGCCGGACACGCCTGACACACGACGAGAGTAGGTCGCCGGAAGTGGCTGCGTCCGGGTTTTGCCCACTTCCGACCCGTGAGGGGGAACGAGGGGCCGGTGACGCGACGGAAATACCTGTTCACAGGCACGGCCCGGATGCTGGTAGGGTTCTACCCGTCGCCGCCGAACGCGGCGGACGCCCCCGTAGCTCAGGGGATAGAGCAGGTTCGAATCCTGCCGGGGGCACTTCGCAGGAAGCGCCCAAAGACCCCGCCATCAGCGTAAATGCTGAGGACGGGGTCTTCTTGCATGTGTAGGCCACCCCAGGCGGCGACGAGGTGGGGTCAGCGGTTCGCGCGTTCGGCGCCGGCACCGCCCGTGCCTGGTCGGGTGGGTCAGAAGATCGGCGTCTGAGCTTCGATCTCGGCGAGACCTTCTTCCATGGTCAGCGAAGGCAGCACACGCACGCTGTTCCAGTGGGGAAGGCGAGACTCCATCAGGAAGCGGTCGACATCCTCGACCTTGTCGGACCGTACGACCGTGACAATCGTGTGCTCACGGTTGACGAACGGGCCGGCCACGAGGTCGACGCCTGCCTTCTGGGCAAGGTTCAGCATGTCAGGAGCGGTCTTCAGCATCAGGTCGCGCGTCGTCGCGTTGGCGGTCGGACATACTTCCGGATCGTGGGTCGCGAGCAGGACGAAATGCATCTCAGGGCTCCTTTTCGCTAGAAGACCCTTGATTTCAGGCTAGGCCGCTCGGAGGCGCTCCGCGACCGGTGATCCCGGCACGGCCGGCTGCGTCCCCGAGGCCTTTCTCAGTGATCGGTGGCGCCGCGGGCGCTGTCGACCGGGGTGTGTCGCCTCGACCCGGACGATCACGCGAATGCGTGATGGCAGGCCCCTGGGTGACCGGGATGCTCGGAGCGGAGAGTGACCGGGTCCTGTGGACAGGAGGCATGTCATGAGCCGTTCCAGCAGCGCGGCCGGTGGTGGGCATCGGCGGGAGGTCGGGGTTGCCGTCATCGGGGCGGGGGTGCTCGGGCTCGCCGTTGTCGACAGTTTGGTGCGGCGGGGGGTCGATGTCGTCTGCTTCGACGGGCGGGTGCCCGGGAGCGGGTTGTCCGGTGGGCTCACGCGGACGTTTCGGCATCGGCACGACGACGAGCGGCATGTCGCCATGGCCGTCGACGGGCTCGCCGGGTTCCGGGAGTGGGAGCGGCGCAGTGGGCGGGTGCTCGTCGGGTCGGAGGGGGCCGTCTACAGCGGGATGGGGCCCGCGGACGTGAAGGGGCTCGTGCTGCACGGGGTGGAGCATCGGTTCGTGGAGGCCTCCCGGCAGGACGAGGTGTTTCCCGGACTCGCCCCGGTGGACGGGCCGTTGCTCGTCGATCCGGGGGCCGGCGCGATACGGGCCCGGAACACCATCGACGCGCTCGTGGGGTGGGTCGGCGACCGGATCGTGCAGGCCGACATCCACAGCGTGACCGTGCCCCGCGACGGGGACGGGGTCGAGATCCAGACCACCGAGGCGATCTACCGCGCCCGGCATGTCGTCATCGCCGCCGGAACGGCCGTGCCCAAGCTGGCCCGCGGCGTCGGCATCGACATTCCGCTGAGGTCCCGGCTGCACGTCCGGCCGCACTTCCGGATCCGGGGGTACGAGCCCGGGCGGACGCGGCCGCTGCCCTGCTGGGTCGACCGTGCCGGGATCTGGGGCGAGACCGTGTACGGCTCCCCCATCGGCGACACCGGGAAGTACGTGATCGGGCTCATCGGTGCCGAGGTCGACACCCCGTTCGGTCCGGACGGCGCCCTGCCCGAGGGGAGCAGCACCCTCGTCGACGCCCAGCGGATCGTCGAGTACGTCCAGCGGGCCCTGCCCGGGCTCGATCCCGAACCGGTCGGGGTGCGGGTGTGCGTCATGACCAAGCTGCCCGCCGGAAGCGACGCGCTGCGTGCCTGGCACACCGACGGGGTCACGGCCGTCGCCGGGCACAATCTCTTCAAGATGGCCCCGGTTCTCGGGGAGTTGCTCGCCGATGCCGCGGAGCACAACCGGCTTCCCGACCGGCTCGTCGACGCCGGTGCCGGCGCCCTGGACGCTCCGTGAGCGGGGACATCACCGTTCTGGGGGGTACGGGGAACATCGGCCGTGCGCTGCTGAGCGAACTCGCCGACCTCGGGCACCGGGCCGTCGCACTGGTCCGGCCCGGGCGTGGTCCGGCGGTGGCGGAGCTCGCCGCCCCCGTCGAGGTGGAGATGGAGGCGGAAGGCGGTGAGGAGGCGTTCGTACGAGCCCTCAGGGGACGCGCCGCGCTCTTTCTGCTCACTCCCTTCCATCCCCGCCAGGACCTCATACAGGAGCGCCTCGCCCGCGCCGCCGCCGACGCCGGCGTCGCCCATGTCGTCAAGCTCTCGGCCCTCGGCGCCGACCCCGACTCGCCCGTGCTCGTCCACCGCCAGCACGGGCTCGCCGAACGGACCCTCGCCGAGCTGGGCCTTGCGTACACCTCCCTGCGTCCCAACGCGTTCATGCAGAACGCCGTCCAGTGGCTGCCCACCCTCGCCTCCCAGGACGCCGTGGTCCTGCCCGCCGGACGGGCGCGCGTCAGCATGGTCGACGTACGGGACATCGCTGCGGCCGCGGCGGCGCTCCTGACCGGGCCGCCGCCGCCCGGCAAGGGGGGCGAGGTGTACGAGCTGACCGGGCCCGAGGCGCTCGGGTACGCCGACGTGGCGGCCGCCCTGTCGGCCGCCACCGGGCGGGAGATCCGGTATCTCGATGTGCCGCCCGCGCGGGCGGCGGAGGCGATGCGGTCCAACGGGGTCCCCGAGTGGGCGGTCGAGGCGCGGCTCCAGCTCTACGCGACGTACGTGGCCGGGGAGGCCGAGACGGTCACGGGCGCCGTGCGGGAACTGACCGGGCGGGAGCCGCGGTCGTTCTCCGCCTTCGCCGCCGAACTGGCTCCCCGGCTGAAGGAGGGTCGGCGATGAACGTCCTGCTGGTCGGCGGCACCGGGGTCCTCGGTCACGCCCTCGTCCCCCGCCTTCTGGACCACGGCCACGCCGTGACCGTCCTCGCCCCCGGCCCCCGGCCGGCGCCCGCCGGCGCGGGCCGGGTCGACGCGAGCCTGCTCGACATCCCGGACGACGAGCTCGCGGACGCGCTGGCCGGTGCCGAGGTCGTGGTGAACGTCGCCACGGCCGTACCGGCCGATCCGGCCGCCCCCGGGGCCTGGGAGCTCAACAGCCGGCTGCGGGAGGAGGGGACGCGCCGACTGGTCGACGCCGCGCGCGCCGCGGAGGTCGCGCATCTCGTGCAGATGAGCATCACCATGGTCTATCCCGGCGGCGGCGACCGGCTCCTCGACGAGTCCACGCCGTTCGACACCGATCCCGCGCGCGCCGGCCTCGTCGGGCCCGTCCGTGTCATGGAGCAGGCCGTGCGCACGTACTCCGGCGACGGCCGGAGCTGGACCGTCCTGCGCGGCGCACGCTTCGCCGGGCCCGGCACCGTGCAGGACGTCCAGCGCCGGCGCCTGATCGAGGGGGCGTTCCCGATCGCGGGCGACGGCTCCTCCTGGCTCTCGATGGTCCATGTACGTGATTTCGCCGCGGCCGTCGCGGCCACCGTGGAGGTCCGGCCGCCCGGCATGGTCCTGAACATCGCCGACGAGCCGGTGCGGGAGCGGGAGTACGCCGAGCGCCTCGCGCGCGCGGTCGGTGCGCCGCCGCCCCCGTACGACCGCTCCCTCGTCCCCGAGCTGCCCTCGCAGCGGGTGAGCAGCGCCGCCGCGCACCGGCTCCTCGGCTGGAAACCCGTCACCGGCCTCTGGGGACGGGTGGCGTGAGTCCGTACGGCGTCCCCGGCACCCCTTCGGCCGGAGCCGGAACATCGCGATACGGCACGAGATCCTCGCCGTGGCCACCGAATGCGGTGGGGACGCCGAGGCGTTGAAGCACGCGTCGGTACGGGGGCGGGCGCGCGCCGCGATCGAGGGCACCTGTGCCCCGTACGACAGGACCCTCCGTACGACAGGCCCCCCGTCCGACAGAGACCGCCCGCCGGATCCCTCCGGCGGGCGGTCTCGTCATGACGGAATCACGGAGGTCTACTCGTCGACGATGAACATGCCGAACTCCTCGGCCCGTTGCATCACCAGCTGCTCGTACCCCACCGGCTCCGCCGGGCGTTCCAGGCCCGGGACCACCGGCTGGCCGATCTCGAAGAAGAAGTTCTCGAAGCCGGCCGGCGCCAGGACGAACAACAGCTTGGTGATCTTGCTGGAGTCGTTGCGGAACTTGTGCTTGGCGCCACGGGGAATGAAGATGAACGCCCCGCTCTCCGCCTTGATGACCTCGTCACCGGAGGCCACCGTGAGTTCGCCGTCGAGCAGGTAGAAGATCTCGTCCGCGTCGTTGTGGATGTGCATCGGCGGACCGTTGTCCGGGGCGATCTCGCCTTCCAGCATGGTGAATCCGGGGCCGGTGGTGCTCTTGCCGGCCTTCATCGTGTACTTGTCGCCCTGCAACGCCCAGACACTCGGGCCTTCACCCGGGGCTACGTACGTGATCTGTTCCGAACCGGTTCCGGCGCCCTGCGGGCCCCACGGGATACTCATCGGCGTCCTCACGATCGTCGCGTCCATGCCGCGATCCGTCTTTGCCGCAATCCAGTGAACCGGGCGCCCGTACGCCGGTCATCACGTGATCACGTGATGTGTCGGCGCTCCCCGCGATGACATCTTCCCCGAAGCAACCACCAAGACGATGTTTAGGGGGGAACCATGACCTCGGTATCGCGCCGGAGGCTCCTCACGGGTACCGCGGCCGTCGTAGGGGCCACGGCACTGACGTCCCAGGCCGGGGGGAGCGCCGCCCAGGCCTCCGGGACGGGTGCCGCGGCGGCCACGGAGACCGGCGCCGCCGCGCGCGCCCTGACCGTGAGCCCGCAGGACGTCCGCTACTCGGGGCTGACGAGCGGGCAGAACCAGCTCTTCCACAGCCGCCCGGACTGCGTCCGCCTGCCGCACTCCACCGCCCAGGTGGTCACGGCCGTGCAGGAGGCCGTGAGCGCCGGCAAGCGGCTGAGCGTGCGCGGCGGCGGCCACTGCTACGAGAACTTCGTCGACCACCCGGACGTCAAGGTGATCATCGACATGTCCGGGATGCGGAGGATCGACTACGACCCCGCTCACCAGGCCTTCGTCGTCGAGGGCGGCGCGACGCTCGGGGAGACGTACTACGCGCTGTTCCGGCAGTGGGGCGTCACCCTGCCCGGCGGCGCCTGCTACTCGGTGGGTGTCGGCGGGCACGTCCAGGGCGGTGGCTACGGCAACCTGAGCCGGCTGCACGGCCTGGTCGTGGACTACCTCTACGCCGTCGAGGTCGTCGTCGTGGACCCCGACGGCCGTGCCCGCGCCGTCGTCGCCACCCGCGACGCGGGCGACCCCAATCGCGACCTGTGGTGGGCGCACACCGGCGGGGGCGGCGGCAGTTTCGGCGTCGTGACCCGCTACTGGTTCCGCTCCCCCACCGCGACCGGCACCGACCCCTCGCGGCTGCTGCCCGCGCCCCCGTCCGATGTGCTCGTGACCTGGCTGCAGTGGCCCTGGGCCCAGCTGACCGAGACTCGTTTCGCCCGTCTGATGCGGAACTACGGCACCTGGAACGAGCGGAACAGCTCGCCGACCTCGCCGTACAAGGGGCTGACGGCCCGCCTGGAGCCGGGCCCGAAGGCGGGCGGCAGCGTCCTGCTGTCCATACAGATGGACACAGCGGTGCCGAACGCACGACAGCTGCTGCTCGACTTCGTCGCCGCCGTCAACGACGGGGTCGGGGTCACGCCGGTGGAGTACCAGGAGCTGCACCAGCTGCCCTGGTTCCAGGCCACCGGGTGGCCCGGCTTCTGGATGAGCAATCCGACCGACCGCTACAAGTACAAGTCGAGCTACCACCGCAAGGGGTTGACCGACGACCAGATCGGCGGGCTGTACCGGGTCCTGACCGACTCGGACTACAACCACCCGGCGTTCGTCGTGTCGATCGCCGCGCACGGCGGGCAGGTCAACGCCGTGGCGCCGACCGCCACCGCCCAGGCGCACCGCGACAGCGTTCTGAAGCTGCTCTGGGGCACCGCCTGGGGCAACCCCAGTGACGACGCCAAGCACTTCGCGTACATCCGGCGGGCGTTCTCGACCGTCTACGCCTCGACCGGCGGCGTCCCGGTGCCGAACGCGGTGACCGACGGCTGCTACATCAACTACGCCGACGGGGACCTCGCGGATCCGGCGTGGAACCGTTCGGGGGTGGCCTGGCACGACCTGTACTGGAAGCAGAACTACCCCACGCTCCAGCGTGCGAAGTCGCGCTGGGACCGGCGCGACGTCTTCCGTCACGCGCAGTCGATCCGGCTGCCCGGAACGGTCTGACGCCGCCCGCGGCGAAGGCCGGGCCCCCACCCTCCCGGGGCCCGGCCTTCGTGCCGTGAACCGGTCGGGCTCAGCGGTGGGCCTCCCGGGCGAGGACCGCCGGGGCGGCCCAGGTGCTGGGCAGCCAGGCCAGTGGGACGTGCCGGTGCAGGTACGGCGCCGGAAGGGATCGGGTGCGCAGGGCGGCGAGCCGCGCGTCGGCGGCGGGCAGGCACGTACGGGCGATGGCGTCGCTGTCGCCGACGATGACCGAGTCGACGCCCGGCCGGATGCCGGCGGCGGTCACCCAGTGCACGCCCTCGGTCGGAACACCGAAGGCGAAGCGGCGCGGGTGCGGCCGGAGCGTGGCGTCGAGCAGGTGGTAGGGCCTGCGGGAGACGGCGATGCCGCCGCTCTCGTACGCCTCCCCGCCCGGCTCGGGGATCCGGTACGGCACGCACTGTCCCGTGTCGAGCAGGCCGCGCAGCAGGGGGTCTTCGGTGGTGCGGACGTCCACCTCGGGAAGGCGGGCCTCGATCAGGGCGGTGACGCGGACGGTCGAGCCGGGCACCCGGGCGGAGCGGAGGCGGAACCCGTCGCCTCCGGGGCCGGGTTCGGCGCGGACGTCGGGGCCGCAGACGTGGACGACTCCGGCCTCGATCAGGGCGGTCAGTTCCTCGATGCGGCGGGCGGGCGGGCCGATGGAGAGATAGGCGTTGAGCGGGGTGTACCAGCCGGTCAGCTCGTCACGGTAGGAGCGGCCGCCGATGCCTCCGTGGTCGACGACGAGCCGGATCTCGTTGCGCAGGTCCCGCAGGACGTCGAGGGCGGCCTTCAGCGGGCTGGTGACATTGCCCTTCAGCGCCTCGGTGACGTCCGCGCGCAGATGGGCCAGGAGCCAGTGGCGGAAGTCGTCGGGGCCGGTGAAGACCCGGTCGCCGTAGGGGCGTTCGATCCGTTCCCAGGACCAGCGCAGGGCCCGCGGGACGCCGTGGCGGTCGAGCAGCTCCTCGGTGCCCTCTCCCCCGCCCCGGGCGACGAACTCCGCGCGGAACGCGTCCGCGGCGGCCGGCTCGCCCCGCTCGGCGAGCAGCGCGTGGTAGTAGACCGCGCGCACCTCGCGGGAGACCAGCGGCCACACGTCCGTACGGAAGGACAGCGGCCCGGCGGCGCGGCGCCGGCGCCGCAGGGCGTCGATGACGGCGGGGGTGAGGAAGAGCGGTGTGTGGCGTCCCGAGACGCCCTTCTCGTTCTCGCCGCGCGCGTGGTACGGAAGACCGCGCCGCGAGCCCAGGTACAGCTCGGGCTCCCTCCCCGAGGGGCGGTACTCCAGGTGTCCGCCGTACCGCTCGAACCGGCCACCGCGGCCCGTCGTCAGCAGCGCGACGACGTCGAAGCAGCTCAGCCCCATGCCGAGGAGGCCGACCCGCCGGCCGGGGCCGATCGGGCGGAGGTCGAGGTCGGCGGGGTTGCCGGGCGGGTGGTAGAGGAGGCCGTGCCGCCGGGCGTGGGCCGCCCACTCCCGCTCCCGCGCCGTGGGTTCCATGGGGACGTGCCCCTGGGCGAGCACGACGGCGTCCAGACCGTCGAGTTCCGTGCCGTCGTCGAGGACGACGAGCTGCGTGTCCTGTCCCGCACGCCGGTCGTCGTGCAGGGCGACGGCGGTGGCGCGGTGGACGGTGATCGTGATGTTCCGGGGCGCGTGGCGGCGCAGCCAGGCGAGGACCCACGCCAGGTAGTGGCCGTACAGCCGCCGGGTCGGGTACGCGTCCGGGCCGAGCCGCTGCGCCTCCCGCCGGTCCTCCTCCGGGAGTTCGCCGGGTGAGGTGAGGTCGTCGACGAGGGCCGCCCACTGGTGGAGGCTCGGTCCCGGTACGACCGGTCCCGCGCAGTCGACGCTGTCGTCGGAGAACAGGGTGATCTGCGAGGCCACCGTGTTCATGAGCAGTTCGGCGTTCTGGTCGGCGCGCCACACCCGCCCGCCGGGGCCGCGCGGATCGACGAGGTGCACGGCGAACCGGCGCCCCTGCCACTGCGGAAGACGGGAATGGGCGCAGAGGCGCTCCACCACGGAGAGGCCGCGCGGACCCGCTCCGATCACACAGATCCGGGTCGTTTCCTCGCGGGCCGCCATTCCGGCCGGAATGAGGTGCGCCGCTTCGCTCCTGTCATTCGCCATGACGGGAGGCTAGTTTTCCGGCCCGGAATCCCGCATCACGCCGATGCGGGATTCCGAAATGAGCCGCTCCCACATCACGTGGATCCGGGATCCGGAATCGGCGGGCGCTGTGTAGAAAGGAGATCGCGCAACGCCATCAGCCCCGATCAGCCGGTGCGAGGACGACGCAATGCCAGTAGCGGTGACGCCATGTCAGTAGTGGTGAAGAAGTTCGGCGGGAGTTCGCTGTCGACTCCAGGGAGAATTCGTCAGGTCGCGGAGATGGTCGCCCGCTCGCACGGTGCGGGCCGCCCGACGGTGGTCGTGGTCTCCGCTCGTGGGGACACGACCGACGAGCTGCTCGCGGCGGCGCGGGAGCTGAACGCGGCGCCGTCGGAGCGGGAGACGGACCAACTCCTCGCCACCGGCGAGAACGCCTCGGCGGCGCTCCTCGCCCTGGCGCTGCAGGACCAGGGGGCGCCGGCGGTCTCCCTGACCGGCCCTCAGGCGGGGATCCGGGTGGCCGGCCCGCACGGCGCCGGGATGATCGCCGCGATCGACACGGACCGGATCCTCGCCCATCTGCGGCGCGGAGAGATCGTCGTCGTCTCGGGCTTCCAGGGCGGTGACGACGTGACGGGGGATGTGATCACTCTCGGGCGCGGCGGTTCCGACACCACGGCGGTGGCGCTGGCGACCGCGCTCTCCGCGGCGAGCTGCGAGATCTACACCGACGTCAAGGGGATCTACACCGCCGACCCGCGGGTCGTTCCCGAAGCACGGGTGCTGTCCACGATCGACGCCGGGGTGATGGCGGAGATGGCCTTCGCCGGCGCCCAGGTGATGCACTCCCGCGCCGTGGAGCTGGCCGCCTCCCACGGCATCGACGTCGTGGTCCGTGGCTCGTTCACGACGGAACCCGGAACCACCATCCTCGGACGGAGCATCGACGTGCTCGAAACACAGGGATCGATCACCGCCGTCACCCACGACACCGACATCGTGATGGCCCTCACCCGCTCGCGCCGGCCACGGGACGGACTGGCCGCCGATGTCCTGACCGAACTGGCGCGGGCTTCCGTCCCGGTCGATCTGCTGTCCTGGGGGGCTCCGGACGACCACGGCTTCCGGATGGGTTTCGCCCTGCACGGCAGCCGGCTGGCTCCGGCCCGTGAGGCGCTGCGCCGGATCGCGGCCGGTCTGGGCTGCGAGACGGAGGTGGACGAGAAGGTCGGCAAGGTGTCGCTGGTCGGGGTGGGGCTGCTCAACCGGCCCGACTACACGGCCCGGATGCTCGCGCTGCTCTCCCGGATGGGCGTGACGGCGAGCTGGGTCTCCTCCACCCATCTGCGGGTCTCCGTGATCATTCCGCTGGACCGCGTCCTGGAGACGGTCACAGCGCTCCACCAGGAATTCGGCCTCGGCCGCGACGACCTCGACACGCCCTCCATGGCCGCCGTCTGACCCGCCCGGTGTCAGGACAGAAGGAGAAGCCGCATGACGCAGAATCGATCGTTCGGTGCGCGATTACGCACCCGCAAGCTCTTCCGGCATGCGCCGGACCGTCTGATGATCGTGCCCCTGGACCACTCCGTCACCGACGGCCCGATCGCCCCTGCCGACGAACTGAACGATTTGATAGGGCAGTTGGCAGACAGCGGGGTCGACGGGGTGGTGCTGCACAAGGGGACGCTGCGCCAGCTGGACACCGAGCCGTTCACCAGGACCTCGCTGATCGTGCACCTGAGCGTGAGCACCGTGCACGCCCCGGACCCCGACGCGAAGTACCTCGTCAGCGATGTGGAGGGCGCCCTGCGCCTGGGCGCCGACGCGGTCAGCGTCCATGTCAACGTGGGCTCTCCCGGTGAGGCCCGGCAGATCGCCGACATGGCCGCGGTCGCCGACGCCTGCGACCGGTGGAACGTGCCGTTGCTGGCGATGATGTACCCGCGCGGTCCTCAGATCGCCGACCCCCGGGACACCGTCCTGGTCAAGCATGTGGCCACGCTCGCCGCCGATCTGGGGGCGGACCTGGTCAAGGTGCCCTGCCCGCGCACGATGTCCGGTCTCGCCGAGGTGGTACGGGCCTGCCCGGTGCCGGTCCTGGTCGCCGGCGGACCGCCCGCGGCCACCACCGACGAGCTCCTGGACCATGTGACCGCCGTCCTGGACACGGGCGTCACCGGTCTGGCCATGGGCCGCAACATCTTCCAGTCCTCCGAGCCGGGCAAGCGCGCCCGCCGCGTCGCGGACCTGGTCCACTCCGCGCGCCGCGCGACCCCCGATTCCGTCCACCGCGCGACCTCCGATTCCGCACTGCTCACCGCCAACCCGACCTGAGGCACCACCAGACCTGAGGAAGAGGAACATGAAGCTCTGCTGGCTCGATCTGCGCACGAAGAACGAACTGACCCCGGCGATCCTGGAAGAGGCGGTGCACCAGCGGATCGACGGCGTGGTCGCGTCCTCCGTCGAGGACCTGGCCGGCCTGCCGCCCACGGTGAAGAAGGTCCTCTTCCCGCGTGGTGCGGCGCTGCCCGAGAACTTCGGCGAGGCCGACGTGGTCGTCGTGAACCCGGCCGAGCACGGTGACCCGGCGGTGCTGGCCGCCCGCCACCCGGAGGTCGAGTTCGGCCGGTACGTGGAGATCGTGGACGCCGAGACGCTGGAGGTGGCGTGCCGTTCGGCGGCCACCGAGAAGTGGAGCGTGCTGTGGTTCCGCGACCCGACGAAGATCCCGCTGGAGATCGTCATCGCGGCCGGCAAGGCGGCGAACGGCACCGGCAGTCTCATCACGATCGCCCAGGACGTGGAGGAGGCCGAGATCATCTTCGGTGTCCTGGAGCTGGGGTCGGACGGGGTGATGCTGGCTCCCGCGCGGGTCGGCGACGCGACCGGCCTGAAGGCCGCGGCTGTCTCCCGTACGCCGGATCTGGAGATGGTGGAGCTGACCGTCACCGGCTCCACGCACATCGGCATGGGTGAGCGGGCGTGCGTCGACACGGTCACGCACTTCCGCCAGGACGAGGGCATCCTGGTCGGCTCCCACTCCAAGGGCATGATCCTGTGTGTCAGCGAGACGCACCCGCTGCCGTACATGCCCACGCGGCCGTTCCGGGTGAACGCCGGCGCCATCCACTCGTACACGCTGTCCCAGAACTCCCGCACGCACTACCTCAGCGAGCTGAAGGCCGGCAGCAAGGTGCTCGCCGTGGACGTGAAGGGCCAGACCCGGCTGGTGGCGGTGGGCAGGGTGAAGATCGAGAGCCGTCCGCTGCTGTCGGTGGACGCGGTCGCGCCCGACGGGACGACGGTCAACCTGATCCTGCAGGACGACTGGCACGTACGGGTCCTGGGCCCCGGCGGCGTGGTGCACAACAGCACCGAGCTGAAGCCGGGCGATGTCGTGCTCGGCTACCTGCCGACCGCCGACCGGCACGTGGGCTACCCGATCGAGGAGTTCTGCCTCGAGAAGTAGCCCGGAGGTCCGAGGGAACGACGGTGGCCCGCCGCGGGGAGTCCGCGGCGGGCCACCGTCGTTCACGCGCCCCGGCCTCAGGCGGGCACGGCCACGATGACGCTCGTGGGCGACCGTGTGGGCCGGGTCTCCTTGAGCCGGAAGCCCGCCTTCTCGAAGAGGTCGCCGAACTCCGACTCGGTCCGCAGGTGCCCGGTGAGCAGCGACAGCATCACGATGTCCTCGAACTTGCCGAAGTGCGGGGTGTCGCCCTCCGGGATCACCTCGTCGATGACGATCAGCTGCCCCGAGTCGCCCATCGCGCGGCGGATGTTGCGCAGCAGGGCGACGGCGTCGTCGTCGTCCCAGTCGTGGATGGTCCAGGACACCACGTACGTGTCCCCGCCCTCCGGGACCGACGTCAGGAAGTCGCCCCCGACGCACTCGGCGCGGTCGGCGACCCCCAGCTCGGCCAGGACGGCCTCGGCCTCCGGGACCACGCGCGGCAGGTCGTAGGCGACCGCGGTCATCCGCGGGTAGCGCTGCAGCAGGGCGCCCACGAGCCGGCCCCGCCCCGCGCCGACGTCCACCAGCCGGCGGACGTCGGAGAGGTCGTAGACGTCCAGGACCCCGGAGTTGACCATCACCGACATGCTGCTCATGGCGCTGTTGAACACGGCCGCGAGCTCGGGATGGTCGGCGAAGTACGTCCACCAGTCGGTGCCGTGCACCTCGTCGAAGGACGGTTTGCCCGTCCGCAGGCTGTGCGCGAGCGACCCGAACGACCTCTGCCGCTGGGGCAGCCCGACGTACCGCGCCAGATCGCGCATCGAGCCGGGTACGTCGCTGCGCAGTGTCGCCGCCAGCGGGGTGAGGCCGAACGTCCTCGGCTCGACCTCGGTGAAGACGCCGACACTGGCGAGCGCCCGCAGCCCCCGGTAGAGCGCGCCGGGGTCGGTGTCGGTCCGCTCGGCGATCTCGTCGATGTGCCGGACCTCGTCGCCGATGGCGTCGGCGATGCCCAGTTCGGCGACGGCGACGAGCAGTTGGCTGACCAGGGAGCTGTAGAGCATCTCGTACATCCGGACCGGCGCCGGCACCTCGCCGGGCAGCCCGGAACCCGGCAGCCGTGTGCCGGGGACTGTCGTACCCGGCTGTTCGGGGCCGCCGGGCTCATGGATGGCAGTCATCGCGTGTTCTCCTCCGCGACCGGCTTCGGTCGGATCAGTACGTCGGCGAAGTGCTCGCGCAGGCTGCGCTTGAGCACCTTGCCCGTGGCTCCGGTCGGGAAGTGCTCCGGTGCGGTGGCGAGCACGGCGCCGCCGAGGGGAGTCAGCCCCTTCGCGCGCAGTGCCGTGTTGAGCCGCTCCAGCAGGTCGCGGGGCGCGCTCGCGCCGGGCCTGAGCCGCACGGTGGCGAACGGGGCCTGCTTTCCGCCCGGCTCCGGGGCGTTGACGGCGACGACCGCGCAGTCGGCCACCTCGGGGCAGCCGGTCATGACGGCCTCCTCCATGGGGAGGCTGTAGACCGGTCCCCGGGCGGTGTGGATGACGTCGGGCACCCGGTCCAGGTGGAAGAACCGGCCGTCGCGGCCCTGGTGGACGATGTCGCCGGTGAGCCAGTAGCCGGAGACCGAGGACTTTCCGGTGAGCTCGGTGTCACCCCAGTACCCGGCGGTCCTCGTGGGCGTCATGACACCGAGCCGGCCGGCCCGGCCGGGGCCGAGGCGCCGTCCGTCGTCGTCGAGGACGACCGCCCGTTTGACCACCCGTACGGGCTTGCCGACGCAGCGGTCGTAGTCCTGCTTCTCCGGCTCGCTGACCTTCCGGAACAGCGCCATGCCCATCTCGGAGGAGCCGAGGCCGTCGACGAACCGGGAGCCGGGGCGGTCCCCGGCCCGGGAGCCGAGCCGGCCCGCCCCCAGACCCAGCCGGCCCTTCCCGAGACCGAGCCGGCCCTTCCCGAGACCGAGCCGGCCCGGCCGCCGGCCGTGCCGGATCAGCTCCTTGATGTGTGCCTCGTGGGCGGAGTCGCCGGTGTTGATCCAGGTGTGGACGTCTCCGACGGCGGAGGGCGACAGGTCGAGCGTGGCCAGTTCCGCCCAGGTCTGCGGGAACGCGACGACGATCGTCGGCCGGAACCAGCCGGCCGCGTCGTGCACGGCCTCCCCCGAACAGTCGGCCATGACCAGGGTGGGCAGGCCGAGCAGGGTCGCGGTCATCAGATAGCTGATGCCCGCGGAGTGGGTCTGCGGGAGGGCTGTGAGCATCCGGTTGTTCGCCGCGTCGGGGAAGCTGACCAGCCGGTGCCGCTTGCCGAGGAAGAACTGCCGGTGCCCGAAGGTGACGGCCTTCGGCGGTCCGGTCGTTCCGGAGGTGTGGCAGAGCATGACCAGGTCGTCGTCGCCGTGCCGGTACGGGAAGACTCCGGGCAACGAGGGCCGGGCGGGCCGGCGGCGCGGGAAGGCGTCCAGCTCCTTCTCGAACGCCAGGTTCTTCGGCAGTTGGCCGGAGGCACGCAGCCGTTCGAGCCCGTCGGCGGTGGCGACGACTCCGACCACGCCGACCCGGCCCAGATAGTCGGCGGCGACCTCGGGCCGCATCCGGCCGTTGACCAGCGCGGCGATGGCGCCCAGTGAGCTGAGCGCCAGGAAGTGCAGGAAGGCGTCGATGCCTTCGCCGGCGTAGACGCCGACGGGATCGCCCTTGCGGACGCCCGCCGCGTGGTACCAGGAGGCGTAGGCGTCCCGTATCTCGGTGAGCCGGTCGAGACTGAGCCGCTCGAGTTCCTCGTCTCCGCCCTCACCACCCTCACCGCCCTCACCCGCCCCGGCCCCCTCGGCACCGGAACCGTTCGCGCGCTGCGCGAGCAGGAACGGTGCCGAGGGAGCGGGGCTGGCGGCGCGGGCGTGGTCGAGGAAGCTGCCGACCCCGAGGGAGGGGTCGGCGAGGAGCCGGAGTCTGGCACGCAGCGGCATCCGTGCGGCCGGCGCGAGACCCATGCTGATGACACCCGTGTTGTCGCGCATGCGTTCCTTTCCCCTTCGGGGACCGGTCGGATGGGATCAGCCCTCGTAGACGGTCAGCTCGTACCCGTCGGGGTCCTTGAACTGGAACTCACGGCCGCAGAAGCCGTCGCATGGCGGCTTGGTGATGGTCACGCCCTGTTCGGCCACGATCTTGGCGAGACCGTCGGGGTCCTCCGCCTTGATCCAGAGGACGACGCCCCAGCCGAGCTCGGGCACGGAGTCCAGGTCGATGGTGGCCTGGCGCAGCGCCAGCTTGATGGGCGCGGTGTCGAGGACGGCGGCGGTGGGGACCTTGGACTCGGTCTCCTCGAAGCCGACGACTTCGGTGTAGAAGCGGCGGGACCGCTCGACGTCTCGTACCTGAAGGGTGAGGAAGTTGGGGCCGATCGCGTTCGTCATGAGATGCCTCTCCACGGGCCGGTGGGCCAACGGGCTTTCGACGGCCCCAGTCTCTTCGCGGGCCGTGGGGCGGGGCATCACGTGTTCTCGTGAACTCCCGCACGGCGGAAAGGTCCCGGGTGTGCGGGATGACATTCCGTCGTACGGGAGGAGTGGCCGTACGGGAGGGGTCGGCGTACGGGAGGGCGGACGTACGGGAGAGGTGGGCGTACGGGGCGACGGGACGGGTGGGGGCGCCGGGGTGGTCGGGGTGGTCAGACCGACTCGTCGAGTGGCAGCGCCTCGTGTGTCAGGACCTGGCGGGTCAGTTCGACCCGGCTCGTGACGCCCAGCTTGGTGAAGCTGTGCCGCAGATGGCTGTCCACCGTGTGCCGGGAGAGGAACAGCTTCTCCGCGACCTCCCGGTTGGTCAGGCCCTCGGCCACGAGGCGTACGACGCGCAGCTCGGACGGTGTCAGCTGGTCCCAGCGCGCCCGCGGCCCCCCGACCGGGTCGGGGACGCGGTCCCGGTCCCCGGTCCGGCCCCTGACCCGGTCGCGCGCCCGGGACTTGGGCCGCAGGCCGAGCGAGCGCAGCAGCTTGCGCACCCGCAGGGCGTCGCCGCGGGCGCCGTGCGTCGTGTACTGCCCGAGCGCCTCGTTCAGGAGCACCACCGCGGCGCTCCGCCCACCGTGGTGCTCCTCGGCCATGGCGAGGTCCTCGGTGGCGGCGGCCAGCGCGAGCGGCCGGGGGCTCGACCGGTAGTGCGAAACGGCGGTCCGCAGCCGGCCCACGTCGTTGCGGAGCACGCCCTCGGCGTGGGCCGCGGCGGCGACGGCGGAGGTCACCGTGGGGTTGCGGGCCGCGATGAGGCGGGCGGCCTCTGCGACGGCGGCGGCTCGTTCCCCGTCCCCGATGCTCAGCGCGGTACGGACGAGGCAGGCCCCCGCGTGCGGCTCCTTGGTCAGCAGCAGGGGCCGCCTGGGCAGCCCGGAGTAGACGTGGGAGAGCGTGTCGATCGCGGTGTCCTGCTCCTCGGTCGCGCACTGGAGCAGGGCCGTGACCCACGCCAGGTCCTCCAGCGCGGCGCCGGTGGCGCTCGCCGCGAGGGGGCCGGCGATTCCCACATGGCGGCGGGCGAGGGACAGTTCGTTGCGGTGGATCGCCACCCGGGTGCGCAGCGCGAGCGGCCCCACGCCGAGGGAGGGGACGGCGAGGCGCTCGGCGATGCGCACGGCCGTGGCGGCCTCGGCG
>NZ_JAGGOS010000033.1 GCF_018614205.1 Streptomyces sp. ISL-36
TGTCATGAACAACAAGGGGGGGAAGTCATGCCGGACCCGAAGGCCGGTGGCCCCGTTGCGGAGCCACGAAAAAGGTAACGGGGGGGGGAGGGGCGGGCACTGTGTGGTGCCCGCCCCTCGGTGCGGAGGCCGGTCGTCAGGCTGTCGCGGGTGTGGGGCGTGCTTCCTGCGCGGGTTCGGCGAGGCGGCCCGTACGGTGCAGGCCGTGGAGCGCCGCGGCGCAGGCGAGGCCGAGCGCGAGCAGCGCGAGCCAGGGGATGGCCGGGACGCCCGCCGTGCGGGCGGCGTCCAGGGCTGCGCCGGTGAGCAGGTTCCCCACGGTGATGCCGATGCCGCAGATGGTGTTGTACAGCCCGTAGTGGGTGGCGACGAGGTGGTTGCCGGACAGGCGGACGATGGTGTCCATCTCGAACGGGTAGGCGATCATCGTGCCGACGGCGAGCAGGAGTGCGGCGAGGATCGGCGGGAGCGCCGCGAGGGCCCAGAGTCCGGGGCCGCCGTCGGGTACCGGAATCGCCGACGCGGCGAGCAGTGGTACGAAGGCGGCGCCCATGGTGAGCAGGCCCCAGGCCAGGGCCCGGCCCGGCTCCATCCTGGCCTTGCACCAGGCCGTGATCTTCGTCTGGTAGAGGATCGTGCTCAGCCCGGAGACGGCGAAGAGGACGGCCACCGCGCCGGTGCCGAAGGTTCCGTCGCCGCCGAGGCGGCGGACTTCGAGCGGCAGCGCCAGGTACACCTGGAACGTGAGGACGTACGAGCCGATCATGGCGGCGGAGAACAGCAGGAACGGCCGGTTCCGCAGGATCCCGCGCCACTGGGCGAGAACACCCTCCCGGTGCTCCGCCTTCTTGTCGTCGGCGTCGGTGCCCCGTCGCTGCGGCAGGCTGCGGATCTGCACGATGCTGAGCAGCGCGAAGACGCCGGCAGACACGAGGCAGGTGACGCGGAAGTCGACGCCGGTCAGCACCATGCCGACCAGCGGGCCCAGCAGGATGCCGGCCTGGTAGAAGACGTTGAACAGGGCGAAGGCTTCCACCCGCCGTTCCCCGGAGTCCGCGGCGAGGTAGGCGCGGACGGCGGGGTTGAACAGAGCCCCGGCGAGCCCCGTCGCTGCCGACGCGGCCAGCAGTGCGGGCAGGGAGTCCACGAGCCCGAGGGTCGCGAAGCCGACAGTGCGCAGCACGCAGCCGGCGACGATGAGCGGCTTGTAACCGAATCGGTCGGCGAGGGTGCCGCCGACCAGGAACATGCCCTGCTGGCTGAAGTTGCGTACGCCGAGGACGAGTCCGACCACCCAGCCGGCGAGCCCGAGCGTCCCGGACAGGTGCGCGGCCAGGTAGGGCATGAGCATGTAGAAGCCGAGGTTGATGGTGAACTGATTCGCCATCAACAGCTGGACGCTCCGGGGGTAGGAACGGACCTGTGCGAGGGTGCTCTTCACCGCTGGTCGTCCTCCGGCTCGTCTTCCGGCTGCTCGGACTGGGCGCCGAGCGCGAGGGGGTCGACGACGGTGCTGCACCGGGTCCAGCGGGTGACCTCCTTCTCGTCCACGGCGCCGATGACCTCGGGCTCAAGCGGGGGCGGTCCGTCGAGCAGGCCGTGGGCGGCGCAGTAGTCGTCGTCATACACCGTGCCGAGGTAGCGTTGCGGGCCGTCCGGGAAGACGGCGGCGATCCGGGCGTCCGCCGGGAGCGTACGGGCGAGCCAGCCGGCGACCAGGGCGACGGCGCCCACGCTCCACCCGCCGGTGGCGTAGTGGGAGGAGGCAAGCTGTCGGCAGGTCCGGACGGCTTCGCCGGGGGCTACCCAGTGCACCTCGCTGAAGTTCTCGTACGCCACGTTGCGCGGGTAGATGCTGGAGCCGAGTCCGCGCATCAGCCGCGGCCTGGCCGGCTGGCCGAAGATGGTGGAGCCGATGGTGTCGACGCCCACGACCTTCAGGTCCGGATAGAGCTGGCGCAGGACCCGGGAGACGCCGGCGGAGTGGCCGCCGGTGCCGACGCTGCACACGAGAACGTCGATGTGGCCGAGTGCTGAGGCGAGTTCGAGGGCGAGCGGGGTGTACGCGGTGGTGTTGTCGGGGTTGTTGTACTGGTCCGGGCACCAGGAGTCGGGGTGCTGGGCCATCAGTTGCTTCACGCGCTCGCGGCGGGCCTCCTGCCAGCCGCCTGTCGGGTGCGGTTCGGAGACCACGTTGACCTGGGCGCCGTACGCGGTCAGGAGGCGGGTCATCGACATCTCAAGGCCCGGGTCGGTGACCAGGGTGACGGGGTGCCCGTGGACCATGCCGGCCAGCGCGAGGCCGAGGCCGAGGGTGCCGCTCGTGGACTCGATGATCCTCGCGCCGGGCTTGAGCTCGCCGCGGGCGCGGGCGCGTTCGACCATGTGCAGGCCGGGCCGGTCCTTGATGCCGCCGGGGTTGAAGCCTTCCAGCTTGGCCCAGAAGCCGCGCCCGTAGGAGGCGAAGGGTTCGGTCACGCGGAGGAGGGGCGTGTTGCCGACCAGCTCGGAAAGGGCGGTGCGGGCGGCGACGGTCGTGTCGGTGGGAAGGGTGGTCATCATCGGCTCTCATTCGTAGATGGCGGTGTGGTGCGCGCATCTCGCCTGCCGTCGTGTCCGGGGAGCCCGGCGACGACGGCTCGGCGGCGGCCGGCTGGTGCCGGTCGCACGAGGGAGCTCTAGATCCGCCAGCAGCAGATGCCGGTGAGGGTGGCGCGGCCGCTCCGTATGTCTGCCGGACCGATGGGAGGCGCGGGGCCGGCCGTTGGGTGCGCGGCCTCGGAGTCGTCGAGGGACGTCAGGGCCACGGCAGCGGGCATCGTTCGCGAGGCTGCAACTTCCGCCCTGGGACTCGGCGCGGATGGAACGCACGACTCGGCCGAATGACGTTCCTCGGAGCCGTGGGCGTACGTGAGGTCGATCTCTGCGTGCTGGGACGCCGAGGACGTCCGGCCGTGGGTGTGGCCTTCTGCCCGGGAATGGTCGACGCAGACGACCGCGACGACGGTGAAGAGAAAGAGGAGACAGGCGAGGACGGAGCGCAGTGCGGGCGCTCCGGTGACACCAGGAATTGCGTGTTTCCGAATCGGCACATTTCCTCCACGCGGAGTCTTCATTCCCGACGGGCCGACTCGACACTCGGGACTGAAGGTGACGGGTGATGAATTCCGGCCATGACGAATTCTGGCGACTTTTCCGGTGCGGCGCGCGGCGCCGTCGGGCTGTCGATCGTCAGTGGGCGTGGAGGTCTACACCCGAAGGATGTGTGCCGCTCTTGTCGGCGTGTGCGCCGCTCTGCTTCTCGGGGCGCTGTCGGCGGTGGCCGCAGGCTGCGCTGGTGCAAGCCGAGCGGGCGCCACATGCCGGTCCGAGCAGGCGCTCTGTCGAACGGCTTCGTGCTCGGCCTGGGCCGGGGCGCACTGCTCCAAGGGGAGTATGCGGCTGTCCGGATGGGGCGCCGTGGGAGAGGCGGTTGCCGTCACCTTTGCGACGTTCACGGCAGCGGCCGAGTGATCCTCCGGAGGCGCTCCGTGGATGGAGAGGAGACTGACCGTGAGGAGAATCGACCAAAGCGCGCACAGCGGACCCGAGGGAATTCGGGTCCGCAGAACACCGATAGGTGAGGGCGCCGTGATCATGCCGTAATCCTAGCGTGCGTCATCCGCCTTTTGGCAACTCACTCCTCAGAGGTCTCTGCCACATCGCACATTTGGTGCGGGTGTGGATATACGAATGAGTGAGCGTTGAGCGAAAATTGGTGTGGACCTTTCCCGGCCTCCTGGGCGAGAGTCATTTTCCTCAGGTGCTGGAGACGGTCAGGCGCTTGTCGAACGTCTTTCCGCCGTCCTTCGACTCGTACACGCCGTCCTGGGTGGCGACGAGCAGGTGCTGCGGCGTGACGGCCGTGAGGGCCTGCGGCCGCCCTCCTGGCACGGTGGAGACGCTCTTCCAGGACTTTCCGCTGTCGGTGCTCCGGTTGAGCGTTCCGCCCGGATCCACGCCGTACAGCCCGTCGTCTCCCGCCCAGGAGGTGAACGCGAGGACGGGTGCCGCATCGGTGCCGAACGTCCTGCCTCCGTCGGTGCTTCTGGCGATGCCCTCCTGGGTCGTCGCGAGGACGACGTCCGGGGCGGCGGGGTTCACCGCGATGTCCAGTGCGTCGAGGGTCGCACGGTTCTCCCAGGAGACACCGTCCTTGCCACGCGGAGCAGGCCGTTCGTGCTGTCGTACCCGAAGATCTGGCCGTTCGCGTACTCGAGCGCGTGTAAGTCCACCTCGCCGGCGAGGGACTTGGTCTTCCAGGTCTTGCCGGTGTCGGTGCTCTCGGTCAGGCCGCGGTTGCCGGGCTCGTCGCTGCCCGGCTCGGGGTAACCGCTGGCCAGGAAGGTGCGTTCGCGGGCGACGGTGAAGCCCATGAAGTCGGCCTTGCTCGGCCGACGAGTTGGGGAGCGCCGCTGTCATCGGGCGTGTAGACGCCGTCGTGCGTCGCGACGTAGAGCCGGCCGTCGGCCGGGTCGACGCCGAGTCCGTGGATGTGACTCAGGGACCCGCCGGTCGCCTTGTCGCCCCGATGCGTCGACGCCGGCTCGGTCCTCGTGGTGCATCTGCTGGGCTTCGCGGGAGTGAACCAGGGCGTCGGCCTCGTCGACGACGAGGATCTGTACGGCGCGAGCACCTTGGGGGCGTCTTGGCGACGACCGGAAGCCCGTCGAACGACTTGGGCGAGCGGGAAGACAAGAGTCTGATCCGAGTCGCCTGGAAACTGCCAACGGCGCGTACGTGTACGCGCCGTTGCAGCTATCGCCGTGACCTTGGCGGCCGAGACTACGGGTACGCGTTCACTCTCCGTCTTCCGGTGCCGCCCCGTGCAGCGCAGCACGGACGAGAGGGACGTCCACGGCAGGGATGGCGAGTTCCCAGTGGCGATCGGCGGCTTGTAGGGACAGCAGACGGAACTGTCCCTTGCTGATCCCTTGGCTGCCCCGGCCGGCGACCGGGCCCACCCCATGGACGTGAAACGGAGCAACCAGGGCGACGCCTTCACGGGATCGGCCGAGGACTCGGAACGGCAGCCACACCACCGGCGACGCCGCGGCAGGATCCAGAATCAACGATCCCTGTCGGAAGCGATGGCCGTCACGGGCGAACGCGGTGACTTCCCGCGCCTCTCCCGCGTTCAACGCTACGAGGTCCGCCTCGGCGCGATGCCGAGCATCTCCGGTGAACTGCCCGACGAGACGACTCGGATGCCGCAGCAGATCCGAGAACGTCTGCGTCCCCGCGGCCCGTCGCAATTTTCGCCCCACCTTTGCCCCCTTGCATCGCGGTCGTACCCAGATTAGCGACGGGGTGGGCGGGATCATTCCTCAGCCACGTGCGCGTTCAGCGGGTGGGGGAGCCGACGGGCCGGACGGCTGGGTTCGGGCCCCCCGGGGCACCGCCCCCCGGCCCCGAGGCACCGGCCCCCCCGAGGCACGTTCTCAGCGTCGGGGGGCGCGCTACGTGCCGGCCGGATTCGCCACGCCGTTTGCATCGACCACGAAGTGGCCGTTCACCGCGCCGTCGAAGGTCCCGGCCTTGATCCATTCGATCACCGCCGCCTGGTACGTGGCGTGCGGGCCGGCCCAGGGACGGCCGGGGCGGCCGCCGTACGGCGTTCCCGATTCCGGGGTGCACCGTGGGCCGGTGCAGCCGCCGAGGTGGAGCAGGTGGCTGCCGCACTCCACCTGCACCAGCACCTTGTTGCGCACGGTGAGGCTGTTGTAGAGGACGGTCGAGCCGCTCGGCGCGGCGACGGTGTCGTCGAGACCGTGGATGACCAGCGCCGGCGTGGACTGCTGCGCCGCGACGGTGGCGTTCCAGCCGTACAGGTTGAGTGTGGGCGCGCGGCTGACGCCGGCCGGGTGCGCCGGGTCACTGCCGCCCCACGTGCTCCCCAGGGGGTCTTCCTCCATCATCTGCTGCCACAGCTGCTCCTGCGTGCCGGGGATGCGATGGCCGGTGCAGACCGCGTCACGTCCGGGCGGCAGCGTCGGCCCGGACAGGATGTTCTCTTCCTGTGTAAGTCGGGTCGGGAAGGTCGGGAAGCCTCCCGGCGGGGTCACCTCCTCGGTCGGAGTCCCGAAGGGCGACGACTGGAACACGGCGCGGTCGACCTTCTTGATGACGTCTGCGCTCCCGGGGATGACCGGGTTGGCCGCGTACAACGTCCGGCCCACGTACGCGGCGCCGAAGGACCAGCCGATCAGGGTGACCTTGCCGCCCCTCGGCTTGGCGCGCGCGATGGCGTCGTCGATGACCTGGCCGATGTCGCGTACGAAGACGTCGGCACGGGCGAAACGGGTGAAGGTCGAGTGCGCGCGCCGCTGCCCGTCGAGCGGGTTGTTCAGGAGCAGCATCCCCTGCTGATCGAGCGGGGCGGGCGGGGTACCGGGGCGGTCGCACCCTTCGGGGTGGGGGCAGCTGCCGTCCGCCGAATAGGGCCGAAGGCTCGCGTTGCCGGGATCGTCGAGACCGTCCGCGAATCGCGTCGAGAGGCCATAGCCCAGAAGGCTGGGCGCGAAGGTGTCGATTCCGGCTTGGGCGAGCGCCCGCTGTGTGCTGAGCGTCCCGCCGTCGGGGTCGCTGTGGCGCAGGTCGAACGACGGAGTGCCGGAGACGCCGCTGCCGTGGACCAGCACGGCAGCGCGGTTCGGCACCCTCGGGCACTTGCCGTGCGCGTACACCGGTTGGACGCGGTGGACCTGGATCTTCGCCGGGCGGCCGTCGAACTTCGGGTCGGGCATCAGCCCCGGCGGCACGGTGAAGGACAGCCAGTGGTCCGTCGCACTGACGCCGGTCGGCTCCCGGTCGCAGCGCACGGCCGAGGGTACGGCGCCGGCGGCGGCCGCGAAGCCGGAGCCGAAAGTGCTCGCGATCAGGCCGGCGGACAGGAGGAGGAGCCACGGCTTGCGAGCCCGGGACCTCGGGCGCGAGCCGGTGCGGTGTGCTCCGGCCGGCCACGGGCCCCGGCTGAGTCGGGACCGCTCGGTCCGTGCCGTACGTGCCCGCTGTGCGGCAGACCCGCTGGTTGAGCCCACAACTAAGCTGGTCGGCCGGTCATCGCCACGGATCACCACGGCTGCTGTGCACGTGAAAGTGCGCCCGGTCCGGCTCTCTGTGTCGGCGCGTCGTCCGGCCCGCAGGGCAGGCCGTCACCACTGTCCGGCGCGCCGACGCTGTATCAAATGACGCCGAAGGCCAGCGCTTTCGGTTCGGCGGCGCTCAACTGCTCGCTCGGGTTGCGCTGTTGTGGAGGGAGTCGAGGAGGGCCAGCTCGTCCGTGGAGAGGCGCAGGGCACCGGCGGCCACGTTGGCGGCCAGGTGGTCGGGGTTGCCGGTGCCCGGGATGGCCAGTACGTGGGGGCCCTGGTGCAGCGTCCATGCCAGCCGGATCTGGGCCGCGCTGGCCCCGTGCGCCCGTGCCAGGGCCCGTACCTCGGCGCTGTCGGCGACGCCGCTCGCACCCGCCTCGCGCCCGGTGCCGGCGATCGCGTAGAACGGCACGAAGGCGATGCCCTGTTCACCGCAGGTGCGCAGGAACGCGTCGTGCTCGGGCCGTACGCCGATGCCGTACATGTTCTGGACGCAGACCACGGGCGCGATGGCCCGGGCCTCGGCCAGGTGGTGAGGCTGGATGTTTGAGAGGCCGAGGTGGCGGATGAGGCCGGCCTGGCGGAGTTCGGCGAGCGCGCCGAAGCGGTCCGCGATCGAGTCGGTCCCGACGATGCGCAGGTTCACCACGTCGAGGTGTTCCCGGCCGAGCTGGCGCAGGTTCTCCTCCACCTGGCCGCGTAGCTGCTCGGCGGTGGCGTGAGGCAGCCAGGCCCCTGACGGGTCCCGGCCGGGCCCCACCTTGGTGGTGATCACAAGATCGTCCGGGTAGGGGGCCAGCGCCCGGTTGATCAGCTCGTTGGCGGAGCGCAATGGGGAGAAGTAGAACGCGGCGGTGTCGATGTGATTCACCCCCAACTCCCGCGCACGGCGCAGCACACCGATCGCCTCGCCGCGGTCGCGGGGGACGGCGTCGGGGGTGAGCGCCTCGCCGCTCTGCGGCAGGCGCATCGCGCCGAAGCCCATCCGGTTGACCGTGCGGTCGCCGAGCGTCCAAGTGCCGGACGCCGCTGCTGTGATCGTCTGTGAGGTCATGTCGGGATGATCTCCGCCCGGTAGGCTGCGGGGCCATTGGTTAAGAAATACGTGAATCCTCGGGGTGGGTGTGCTGGCGGAGCTGGCGTTTTCGGTGAGCGACTTGGCGCGGATGCGGTTCGTGGTCTCGCCGATGTGGGAGGTCGGGCCCAGCATGCGCCTGATGCGGGTCGGCTCCGTCCACCCGGCGCACCGGAAGTGGGCCTCGCAGGTACGGCCACGGCTGGCAGCCGCGGGCCTCGACCGCGGCATGCTCGCCGAACTGGTCCCGTCGTCGGGGTACGTGCCCGACTTCCTCAACCCGGCGCCCATCGGGCCGGCCCCCACTCTGGAGGAGGAGCTCGCCAGGATCCGGGCCACTCCCGCCGGCCGTGTCCGCCGGGAACTCGACCGCATGGCGCACGAGCAGAGGGGTCTCGGCCCCCTGCTGCGCAGCCTGTACGCCGATCCGCGAGGCGAGTTGGTCCGGGTCGCGGAAGAGATCGAGACCTACTGGGAGCTGGCCTTGGCGCCCTACTGGCCACGGGTCCGGGAGGTGCTCGACTCCGACATCTTCCACCGACTCCGGCAACTGGCGGAGCACGGGGCGGCCCGTCTCTTCAACGAGCTGCACCCGTCGGTGAGCTGGGACGACCATGCCCTGCGGCTCGCCGGGCGCCCGGGCCCGCTGTCCCGGCGGACGGCCGGCACAGGACTGCTGCTGATCCCGTCGGCGTTCACGGGGCCCGGTCTGTTCACCCGCGCGTCGCCGCCGGACCCGCCGCAACTGGCTTACCCGGCCCGGGGTACCGGCTCACTGTGGGAAGCCCGGCCCCTCCCGCGGACCGATGCCCTCACCGGCGTGCTGGGCCGCTCGCGAACCAGGCTGCTGACCGAGCTGGACTCCCCGGCCTCCACGATCGAACTCGCCCGCCGCACCGGGCTCTCGGCGGCCGGCGTGTCCCAGTGCCTCACCGCGCTGCGTGACGCGGGCCTGGTCAGCGCCCACCGAGTCGGCCGCCGCGTGCTCTACGCCCGTACGTCCGTCGCCGAGGACCTCTGCGCCGCCTCCGCTCCCGAACGCCCGTGAGACGGCGAGGGGGCGCCCGATTCCTTGCCGCCGGGGGAAGCGCTGTGGGGCGGTTGCCCAGCGCCGACCGCCCCCGCGCCCTTCGGGGCTCCTCGCTCGCCCTGCGCCGGACGGATCGCTCAGGCTCCCACGACTCCGTCGACACCCTCACGGAGGAAGTCCGCGTGACCGTTGTGGCGGGCGTACTCCAGGAGCACGTGTATCAGCACCATGCGGAGCGACACCTCCTCGCCCCACCGCGGCTGGTAACCGGCAAGGTCGAGTGACTTGGCCGCCCTCTCGATGCGGCGCGAGTTCTCGACCTCGGCCTCCCAGGCGGCGAATGCCTCGGCCCCGGTCGACTCGCTCGCGTCGTACGCGGCCTGGAAGTCGATCCTGTCGCACCAGACCATCGGCGCTTCGTTGTCATCGAACACCCGGCGGAACCAGGCGCGTTCCACCTCGGCCATGTGCCGCACCAGGCCCAGCAGCGAAAGAGTCGACGGCGCCATCGACTGCTGCCGCAACTCCTCGTCGGTGAGCCCGTCGCATTTCATCGCGAGCGTGGCACGGTGGTAGTCGAGGAAGGCGCGCAGCGTCTCGCGTTCACTGCCGAAGTGGGGCGGACCGATACGGCTGTCCTTGGTCATCGTGGTGCTCCTCGTCGATCGACGGTCCCAGAAGGTCGCCCACGCTAACCGCGATCGTGATCGACGGACCACCTCCGCCGCG
Organism: Streptomyces sp. ISL-36; assembly: GCF_018614205.1. Taxonomy (GTDB): domain Bacteria; phylum Actinomycetota; class Actinomycetes; order Streptomycetales; family Streptomycetaceae; genus Streptomyces. The sequence goes on from NZ_JAGGOS010000033.1 coordinate 9,968, forward strand.
CAAGTCCGGAGCACTCACCGACACAGACCGGCCGCCAGCCGGAGCCGACAGCCCAGCCCACCATGATCCCTCGGTTCCCGGTCATAAGAAATCTTATGAAGCTCATGGTGCCCAGGGATGATTCGTGATGGATTCTGGGGTTGCTCCCACAGCCGCCCGAGAACCGGCGGCACGCGACAGTCGACCATTGCGTTCCACTCCACCGACAAGGCCAGGTACACCCCATGCCGAAGATCGTCATGATCATCTCCGCTGCCACCAGCCTGCAGCTGGCCGACGGCTCCACCCACCCCACCGGCTACTGGGCCGAAGAGGTCGCCGCCTCGCACCAGGTCCTGAAGGCGGCCGGTGCGGAAGTGGACATCGCCACCCCGGCAGGCGTCCGCCCCACCGTCGACGCCCTCAGCCTCAGCGAGCAGGGCGGCGTCTCCGAGGCGGACGCCGCGGAGTTCCGGGCCTACCTCGCCGGCATCGAGGAGCAGCTCGCGACGCCGCTCGCCCTGTCCGAAGTCGCTGCCGGCGACTACGACGCGATCTACATCCCCGGCGGCCACGCCCCGATGGCCGACCTCGCCGGCGACGCCGACCTCGGCCGCCTGCTGAACGAGGCCGATGAGCGGGGCACGACCGTGGCAGCCCTCTGCCACGGCGTCGCGGGCATGCTCAGCGCCACCAAGGAGAACGGCGACTTCACCTTCGCGGGCCGGGCTCTGACATCCTTCACCGACGAGGAGGAGCGGCAGGGCGGCCTCGGCGAGAACACACCCTTCTTCGTCGAGACCCGACTGCGGGAGAAGGGCGCGGTCGCGCGGACCGGCGCGGCCTGGAGCAACACCGTCGTCGTGGACGGCAACCTGATCACCGGCCAGAACCCGCAGTCCAGCACGAGCACGGCCGAGGCCGTCCTGAAGGCGCTCACCAACTGACGTGAACCTCGGCACGAACGTCGGCACGAAGAAGGAAAGGGGAACATCTGTGACCGGCCCGGTCCTCAACCAAGGTCTCGACCACATCGCCCTCCGCGTCTACGACATGGTCGGGTCGCCGCCCTCGTGCACTTCGCCATCCGTACCGACGACGTCGCCGCGCTCTTCGACCGGGCCGTCGGCGCCGGTGCCCGCCCCATGGGAGGGCCGATGAAGATCATGACCGACGGCGAGGATCCGATGTCCTTCCAGGCCGCTTTCGTCCACGGCCCGAACGACGAGGTCATCGAGGTCATCGAGTTCATCGACCGCGAGACGAGCGAAGGAAGCACCCGGTGAACGGCGGCGAGCGAGGGGAGCACCCGGTGAACGGCGGCGAGCGAGAGCGACCGATTCTGGCCGTGGTCACTTCGACCGGGGAAGCCCTCCGCTTCTTCGACGGCTTGACCTACGACCCTCTCGGCGACCTCCCGGTCACGGCCCAGCCGCACGAGATCGCCGTCGATCAGGACGCCGGACTGCTGTACGTCTCGCACACGTACCGCTCGGGGGTCTACACCGCCCCCGGCGTGAAGGCCCACGAGATCTCCGTCGTCGATCCCTACCGGCGGGAAGTCGTGGACGTCCTCTCGCTCGCCCCCGAGGAAGCGCCCCACGGCCTTGCCCTCGACCCCGCTCGCGGCCTGCTGTACGCGACCGTCGAGGCCGGCCCCGCGGGAGGCGGTGCCGTCGTGGTCGTGGACACCACCACACGCGAGCAGCTGGACCGGATCGAGGTCGGTGCCCGCGGCCCGCACTGGTTCGCGATCACCCCGGACGGCCGAAAGGGATACGCCACCAACAAGGCCGACCCCTTCATCTCCGTCCTCGATCTCACCGAGCGCGCCCTTGCCGGGCGGATCCCCGCCCCGTACGGGACCGAGGAGGTCGCCGTGTCCCCCGACGGCCGCCACGCCTACGCGTCCGGCATGGCCCTGCACCACGACGACAAGGGCGCCGGCCGGCCCGCACCCACGCTGATCGTCATCGACACCGCCACGGACCGCGTCATCGGCCATGAACCCCTGGACGCCCCAGGATGCCCGGTACACGTGGCCGCGGACGGCCGCGTCCTGGTCGGCCTCGTACGTAGCGACGCGGAGGGGCGATCGAGGGACGGACAGCTGGCCGTCCTCTCCGCCGGCCGTCGTACGCCGCTCCTCACCGCTCCCGCCGGACAGGTGCCGATCACCATCCGCACCACCCCGGACGGCGACCGTGCCTTCGTCGCCAACCTCCGCTCGGGCACCCTGCACGTCGTCGACCTCGCCACTGGCACGGTGAGCACCGTCCTGGACATCGACCCAGGCGACCCCGACACCACCCAGGGCGCGCACGGCATCGCCTACCTCTCCTGACATGGAGCGCACGCCCGTTGCCGACACGGGCGTTCTCCACGCGACGGCTCCTTACACTGTGCCGCTGTGCCGCTGTGCGCTGTGCGCTGTGCGCTGTGCCCACGTCCCGCGCACCCGGCGCCGCCTGGGCGATCGATGGAAGGAAGGCCACGTGCCGAGCCTCGACCTGCTGGCCACGTTCCTGGAGATCTACCGCGCGGGCTCCCTCTCCGCGGCCGCCCAGCGCCTGGGCGTGACCCAGCCCGCCGTCACCGGGCAACTCGCCCGGCTGGAGGAGCAGATCGGGGAGCAACTGTTCGTTCGCTCACGTCAGGGCGTCGCCCCCACCACCCACGCCGCCGCCCTCGCGGCACGGGTCAGCCTGCATCTGGACGGACTCCGCGATGTCCTCGGCTCGACGGGGGCGGAACCGGCGCTGCGGGGTACGGTGCGGATCGGCGGCGCGGCCGAGGCCATGACCGTTCGGGTACTGCCCGCGCTCGCCCCGCTGACCGGCCGCGGCCTGTCACTCCATGTGGCGCTCGGCCTGGCCCAGGATCTGCTCGCGGAGCTGGCCGAAGGCAGGCTCGACCTGGTCGTCTCCGCCGTCCGCCCCACCCAGCGAGCGCTCCTCGCCGTACCGCTCGTGGACGAGGAGTTCCTCCTGGTCGGGCCGCCGTCCGCCGCCCACACCGTGGACGCCGAGCGGCTCCGCACCGCCCCGGCGGACGCACTCGCCGCACTGCCGCTCGTCGCCTACGCCGAGGAGCTGCCCATCGTGCGCCGGTACTGGCGCAGCGAGTTCGGCCACCGTCCCGCCAACCCCGTCGCCCTCCTCGTCCCCGACCTCCGCGCGGTCCTCGTGGCCGTCGAGGCGGGCGCGGGCATCTCCGTTCTGCCGCGCTATCTCGTCGAACCGGCCCTGGCCGCGGGCCGCGTCGTCCAGCTCCACCACCCCGAGGTCCCGCCACTGAACACCCTCTACCTCGCCACCCGCCGCGGCACACCGATCAACCCGGCCCTCACCGTCGTACGCGACCAGCTCATCGAGGCAGCGGCCGAATGGGGCGGACTGTGAAGTGACGACGGCCCCGGCCGATCACCCGTGACGCCTGGTGGGGAGGGGGCCCCACCAGGCGCGCCGATGCTGTGTCACGGGGTGAGGGAGGTGAGCAGGAGCTGCACGAAGCAGGTGATCCGAACCACGAGGACACGGCAGGGAAGCTTCTGGTCATTCTCGACGGCGCCCAGGTACTCGCCGCCGCTCTGGCGACCGACACCCCGGGTGATCGCGTGATCCAACTGGCTGAGCAGGTCCTCGACGCGAGGCTCGCCGTCACCTTCCTGACGTGGCCGGCCGTCATCTCCTGACGTGGCCAGGTCGCGCGCGCGACGTGATGCGCCGCGGGTTCACGCCGACTGCGGGGTGTGGCCGTCCGGCACGGCCTCCTCGCGGGCCACCGGTTCGGGCGGTGTGCCGTCGCCGAACGGGCGGCCGCCCAGCGCCGCGCGGTCATGGGGTGCGAGCCAGCCCGACAGGTCCGGGCCGTCCGGCACGATCCCGGTGGGGTTGATGTCCCGGTGGACCAGGTAGTAGTGCCGTTTGATGTGGTCGAAGTCGACGGTGTCACCGAAGCCGGGCGTCTGGAAGAGATCGCGTGCGTACGCCCAGAGGACCGGCATCTCGGACAGCTTCCGCCGGTTGCATTTGAAATGACCGTGGTAGACGGCGTCGAAGCGCACCAGCGTGGTGAACAGCCGCACGTCAGCCTCGGTGAGGGTGTCGCCGACCAGGTACCGGGATCCTTCGAGCCGCTGCGAGAGCCAGTCCAGGCGGGCGAAGAGGCGCTCGAACGCCGCGGTGTACGACTCCTGGGAACCGGCGAACCCGGCGCGGTAGACACCGTTGTTCACGTCCTGGTAGACCACCTCGTTCACCGCGTCGATCTCCGACCGCAGCGCGGGCGGGTAGAGCGCCGGAGCTCCGACGCGGTGATGCGGCAGCCACTCCAGCGACAGGTCGATCGTGATCTGCGCGAAGTCGTTGGTCACCACCTTGCCGGTCGGCACGTCGACGATCGCCGGCACCGTGATGCCCCGGTCGTACGCCGGATCGCGGGCGAGGTACGCCTCCTGGAGCCGCTCGATCCCGAGGACGGGGTCGCGGCCACCGGGGTCGAGGTCGAACGTCCAGCTGCGCTCGTCGTGCGTCGGACCGGCGACGGCCATCGGCAGCGCCTTCTCCAGTCCGAGAAGACGCCGCACGATGACCGCCCGGCCGGCCCACGGACAGGCCCGGCTGACCACCAGCCGGTAGCGGCCGGGCTCCACGGGGAAGCCGTCGCGGCCGTCGGCGGTGATCCGGGTGGTGATGTAGCGGCTGTCGCGGGAGTACTCCCCGCCGGGGTTCACGTAGCTCACGTTCTTGCCCTACCCGGAATCGGCCCGGGCGATCGCGGCGCACCCCTGGACGAACAGGGTCGGGAACCTGGCATCGTGCAGCGGGACAGCGGGACAGCGGGACAGCGGGACAGCGGGACAGCGGGACAGCGGGACAGCGGGACAGCGGGGCCACAGCGAGGGGGGGCGGGACGGTGGGGCGGCGGGGTGACGTGGGTCACGGGAACCCGCGGCGTCCGCCGGACAGTCGATGGATGTGACCACTGACATGCGCGCGCGCATCCGGGCCGGAGACCCAGCGGCTTTCGCCGAACTCTTCGACTCCTGTGCCAAGAGCGTCTACAACCATGCCTTCCGACTCACGGGTGACTGGTCGGTCGCCGAGGACGTGATGGCGGCGACCTTCATGGAGGCCTGGCGCCTGCGGCTCAAGGTCGAGCCCGAGGGCGGGTCGCTCCGCCCGTGGCTGCTCGGCGTCGCCACGAACGTCGCCCGTAACCATTGCCGTGGGAACCGCCGCTACCGCACCGCGGTCGCCGCCTACGTCGCGACCGGCGCGGCACACAGGGACGTGCCGGACTGTGCCGACGAGGTCGCAGGCCGGCTGGACGACCGGCGCCGCATCCAGGCCACGCTCCAAGCACTGGGCGCGCTCCGCAGGACGGAGAGGGAGATCCTCGTTCTCTGCCTGTACGAGGGACTGGAGTACGCCGAGGCCGCGAAAGCGCTGCGGATCCCGGTCGGCACCGTCCGATCCCGCCTCTCGCGCGCCCGAACCAAGCTGCGTCGACTCGCCGACGCGGAATTGGAGCGGCCGCGACGGGAACCCGCCGCGCGCCCACGACAGACAACAGGTGATCGCGCGAACGCGGTCCGGCCCGCACAGGAGGGAACCCGATGAACGTCCACCGCAGTGAGCACCGTCCGGTCGGCAGCCGGCAGAGCGAAGACCTGCCGACGTTCGAGGAGCGTGACCTTCCCGCCGGCCGTCACCAGTTCCACAAGGAGCGCCTGATGAGCCAGATCCACCACGACCGCCTTGCCGACGCCGCGGCACGGAGTCCGCGCAACCCGTTCTTCCGGAAGGCGGTCCTCGTGCCGGCCGCGGCCGCTCTCGTCGGCGCGCTGGCCATCGGTGTCCTCGCCCTCACGCCCGGCGACGCCGTCGACGCGGGGAGCGACCGCGCGACCGGACCCGTCCTCACCACCGAGATCGGCGCCGCGGACCCCCAGGGCGCCCCGCGGCTGCTGGACCGTATCTCGCTCGCCGCCGCGGGGACCCAGGCTCCGCGTCCGAGCACCGGTCAGTACATCTACATCGAGACCAAGAGCGCGAACACCTACGTCAGGACGGTCGGCGACAAGGCCTCGCTGGTCAGCGAGCCCCTCCACACCCGCCGTTCCTGGAGGTCGCCCGACGGTCTCAAGGGCTGGCTGATCGAACCGGGCACCACAGGCCCCGAGGGCATCACTCTCGAAGGCACCGACGAGAAGGGCAACGTACCGACGCCGCACCTCGGCGCCCCCTCGCACAACTACCTCGCCGCCCTGCCGACCGACCCGGACGCCCTGCTGCGCAAGATCTACAAGGAGACCGAGGGTCAGGGGAACGGGCCGGACCAGCAGGCGTTCACGACCATCGGCGACCTGCTGATCGAGAGCTGGCCCTCTCCTCGGCTCAGCGCGGCGCTCTACAAGGCCGCCGCGAAGATTCCCGGAGTGGTCATGGTGAACGACGCGACCGATGCCGCGGGCCGCCGAGGTGTCGCGGTCGCCCGGCTCGACGAGACCAGCGGTCAGCGCACGGAGTGGATCTTCGACAGCAAGACCCTCACCTTCCTGGGCGAGCGGACGGTTCAGGTGAGGGAAGCCGCCGACAACGGTGTGCTCATCAAGCCCGGGACCGTCGTCTTCACGCACGCGATCATCAACCGCGCCTTCGTCGACGACATCAAGCAGCTCCCGGTGCGGAACGGCTGACGCGCGGCCCGTCATCCGTATGGGCATCCAGCACTGACCCGCCGGGCGGGACGGCCTCGTTCGTGGAGGAGGCCGTCCCGCTTCCGAGCACCCGATCCGCCTCCGTACTGGCATTGACTCACAGAAACCGATCACATTACGGTTTTCGTGGTCGCAGGGGTGCGAGCCGTTCAGGCGCCCCCTGTCCGGCCTGCCCCTGGGCACCACACCCCGCCGGCGATGCGTTGCCGGCCCTCCAGACGGAGAAACACCATGAGGTATTCCGCTCGACGTAGTGCTCTCGCGGCCGGCGTGGCCGTGGCCTCACTGGTCCTCGCGGGCTGCGGGGGAGGCGGCGGCTCCGCGCAGGGCGATGCGGCCACGCTCGACATCGCCACCCTCACCACGGCCCGAAGCCTCGACCCCGCGGACGCGATCGGCAGTGCGCTCCCGTACTTCCAGGCGGTCTACGACACGTTGATCCAAAGGGCGCCGGACGGCGCGTACCGCCCGATGCTCGCCACCGAGTGGGCCTACGACAAGAGCCGGACGCGGCTGTCGCTCACCCTTCGCCAAGGCGTGAAGTTCAGCGACGGGACCGCCTTCGACGCCACCGCGGTCAAGGCCAACATGGAGCACTTCAAGAAGGGCGGCGGCGGCGCGGCGAAGTACCTCGACACGCTGAAGGGCGTCACGGTCGAGGACGCCACCCACCTCACGCTGGAACTGACCGCGCCCGACCCCGCGATGCTCTTCCACCTGAGCGACGCGGCCGGCCTCATGGCGAGCCCGGCGAAGCTCGCGGACGGTTCGCTCAAGACGACCCCGGTGGGCACCGGCCCGTACACCCTCGACAAGGCCAGGACGGCCGTCGGCAACAAGTACGTCTTCGAGCGCAAGCAGGACTACTGGGGGCAGGAGCTTCCCTACAAGGCGCTGACGATCAGCGTGTTCGACAACGAGACGGCCGTCGTCAACGGGCTCAAGACCGGCCAGATCGACAGCGCCGTCCTCCAGGACGCCAACCAGCAGGCCGCGCTCGCGTCCGACACCCGGCTGAAGAAGGACGAGTACACCTTCGACTTCCAGGGGCTCCTGCTGTTCGACCGGGCGGGTGTCCACACCCCGGCGCTGCGCGAGGTCAAGGTCCGGCAGGCGCTGAACCACGCCCTGGACCGCAGGACGATGCTCGCCCAGATCAGGCAGGGGCGCGGCGAGAGCACCGACCAGGTCTTCGGCCCGGAGACCAAGGCGTACGACAAGGCTCTCGACACGTACTACGCGCACGATCCGGCGAAGGCGAAGCAGCTGCTGGCGCAGGCCGGGTACGGGAAGGGCTTCACCCTGAAGCTGCCTCGCATCTCCGCCATCGTCGGCGACGCGCTCGCCTCGTCGATCCAGGCCGATCTGAAGGCGGTGGGCATCACCGTGGTCTGGGACCAGCTCGACGGCGGCAGCGCGCTGCAGAAGGTCTTCCGTGAGCGCGCGTACTCCGCCATGGTCATGAACATCGGTCAGTCGCCGAACGACTGGGTGGCCGCACAGGAGTTGGTGGCCCCGGGCACCTTCAACATGTTCGGCTCCTCGGACCCGACCGTGCAGCGCCTGCTGCCGCAGGTCCGGACGGGTTCGGACCAGCAGGCGGCCGAGGCGGCTCGCGCCCTCAACAAGCACCTGGTGGTGGAGGGCTGGTTCGTGCCCTTCTACCGGATGACCTACCAGCTCGTCTCGAGCGCCGATGTGAAGGTGCTGCCGCAGTCCGGCATGGCGGTGCCCTCGATCTACAACTACAGCCCGGCCGCTTCCTGACCGGCGACCGGCGACCGGCGACCGGTGACCGGCAGGCGTGAGGCGTGAGGCGTGAGGGGGTGAGGGGCCGGGGGCGGCTGAGCCCCCGGCCCGCGGTCGCGTTCCGGGTCCGTTTCCGGGTCCGGCTCCGGACCGTCCGGTCGCCTCGGCGTGTTCCGGGACCGTCCGGTCGTGCTTCGGTTCAGTGCCAGGGGATGTCCGTGGCCGGGAAGTGGGCCAGGCCCCTGTCCCGCCACAGCCGCGCGTGCCGGGCGGCGCGGGCGCGGTGCTCGGTCCACTCCGGCGGCCGGCCGGACCAGGCCGTCTCGGCGATCGAGCCGAGCCGGGGCAGGAGCATCGTGGTCAGATCGTCCAGCCCCCGCAGTGTCTCGCCGAACAAGGTGGCCTCCACACCGGCGATCCGGTCGTCGGGGATGCCGTGGGAGGCCGGGTTCCAGGAGGCCGTGTACCGGACATCGCGCGGTCGGTAGCCGGGGAATCCGAGGCGGGCGGCGTCCGCCGCCGCGGCCGGAGGGGTGACGTCGAAGGCGTAACCTCGGTCGAGATAGAGATGGGACTGCGGCGAGAGGAGCAGCTTCCCGCCGCCCGCCAAGACCCGCTCGACGTCGTGGTCGGACGGGGCGAAGAACCGCCGGAGCGCCTGGACCAGCTCAACGGTGTATCCCGCGGCCCGCAGTTCGGGGCGTGCGGCCAGCTCCTCCGCCGTGTCGGGCAGATCCATCATCGGTACGTCCACCCAGAACTGCGCGATGTCGTCCGGGGTCACCCCGGCCCGCGCCGACTCCTGCCAGGCCAGTGGGCGCTTGCCGAAGCTCCGTACGAGAGTACGCAGTCGACGGACGGCGGTCGCGAAGCCGTCGTCCGTGATACCGACCGCCTCGTCGCCGCCGATGTGGACGAACGGTCCGGTGGTGAGGGCGCACACGTCGGCCAGTACGTCGGAGACGACGGCGTGGGTGTCCGGGTCGGCGAGGTCGAGCGGCGGCACGTAGGGGAAGCGACCGGCCAGCCCTTCGGGCGCGGGCGCCGGCGGGAGCCCGGGCAGGGCGGCCCGCAGGGCCGCGCAGTGGCCGGGCAGGTCGATCTCGGGAACGAGGGTGACGTGACGGCGGGCCGCGTACGCCTGGAGCGCCCGGTACTCGTCCGCGGAGTAGAAGCCGCCGTCGCCGCCGTCCAGACGGCCGGCCGTCAGGGCGGGAAGCGAGGGGACCTCGATGCGCCAGCCCTCGTTGTCCGTGAGGTGCAGGTGCAGCACGTTGAGCTTGTAGAGCGCGGCGAGGTCGATGACGCGACGCACCTCGTCGGGGGTGATGAAGCAGCGGGCCGGGTCGATCATGAGGCCCCGCCAGGCGTAGTGCGGGGCGTCCGACACGTCCTGGAAGTCGAGGAGCCCGGAGGGCCCGGCGGCGGCCAGCAGTTGGAGGGCCGTGGTGGCGGCGCGGAACACGCCCACGGCGGTACGGGCGCGGCAGGTGATGCCGCCCGGTCCGACGCTCAGCCCGTACGACTCGTCGGCGGGCGCCGTACCGCCGTCCGGGGCCACTCCGGTGACGGCGCGCGGCGGCGGGGGCGGGGCGTCGAGCGTCAGGTGCAGGACGGACGGCGGGGGCGGGGCGTCGAGCGTCAGGTGCAGGACGGACCCGGGCGCACCCGCCACGCCCGCCGTGCCCGCCGTGCCCGACGTGCCCGACAGGTCCGAGGCGCCCGGCACGACCGTCAGGTCCGAGGCGCCCGACGCGCCGTGAGGGAGCAGGCGTTCGCCCAGGTGTGGCTCGAGAAGGGCTCGTACGGTCTCGGTGACCGTTTCCAGTTCCGGGTCGGCCCGGAGCTGCCAGGGCCCGGCGGCCGGCAAGGCCCCTTCCGATCCGCGGGCGGCTCGCACCGCGGGGGCGGGAATGACGGTGTTCATGATTCCTCCGCCGGACGCTCAGGGGCCCAGGGACCCGAACGCCGGTGTCAGGTGCGGCGTCCGGCCCCTGGGCGATCGGACCGGTCCCGGCCGTGACTTCCCCCCAGGAGCCCCTTCCTCCCGGACCGGAACCGCCTGTACGCTAACACGAAAACCGATCAATGAACGCTTTTTGTGGTGCCGTACCGACGCTCGGCATCGCGGGCGAGAGGAGCACCCTCATGACACCCTCGGCCGGGCGCCGATTCCCTTTGCCCGACGGCTTTCTGATGGGCGCCGCCACCTCCGCCCACCAGGTCGAGGGGAACAACGTCTCCAGCGACTGGTGGGCCCTGGAGCACGGGCCGGACACCTTCGTCGCCGCGCCGAGCGGGGACGCCGCCGACAGCTTCCACCGGTGGCCCGAGGACATGGATCTGCTGCGTGAACTCGGCTTCAACTCCTACCGTTTCGGCATCGAGTGGGCACGGATCGAGCCGGAGCACGGCCGCGTCTCACGCGCCGCCCTCGCCCACTACCGCGCCATGGTGCGCGGAGCGATCGAGCGCGGCCTGACGCCGGTGGTGACGCTGCACCACTTCACCTCGCCGCACTGGTTCAGCGCACGGGGCGGCTGGCTCGCACCCGACGCGGCGGACCTGTTCGCCGCGTACGCCCGCACGGCCGTCGAGGTGCTGCGGGAAGGCGTACGCCATGTCGCGACGATCAACGAGCCCAACATGATGGCCCTGATGTACGCGCTGCGCCGGCTCGCCACCGAGCACGGCTGGTCCGCCCTCGCCGAGGGAGGCAGCACCGGCGGCGCCGCTTTCGACCCCTCGGCCGTCGAGCCCGACCCCGACGTGACCCGGGCGCTGGTGAAAGCGCACCGGGCCGCGTACACCGCCCTCAAGGAGGCCGACCCCGACCTCCAGGTCGGCTGGACCGTCGCCAACCAGGTGTACCAGGCCGAGCCGGGAGCCGAGGCGGTCGCGGCGGCGTACGCACGGCCCCGCGAGGACGTCTTCCTGGAGGCCGCCCGCGAGGACGACTGGATCGGTGTACAGGCGTACACCCGCCACCGCATCGGGATCGACGGGCCGCTGCCCGTGCCCGAGGGCGCCGAGACGACGCTGACCGGCTGGGAGTTCTACCCCGAGGCGCTCGGTGAAGCCGTCCGCCACACCGTCCAGGTCGTGGGGGCGCAGATACCGATCCTCGTCACCGAGAACGGCATAGCGACCTCCGACGACGAGCGGCGCATCGCCTACACCGCACGGGCGCTCGCCAGTCTCTCCCGGGAGATGCGGGAGGGCGCCGACGTGCGCGGATACTTCCACTGGAGCGCCCTCGACAACTACGAATGGGGCACCTACCGTCCGACGTTCGGACTGATGGCCGTCGACCCGGACACCTTCGCCCGTACGCCCAAGGAATCCGCCCGCTGGCTCGGCTCACTGGCCCGCGACGGCCACCTCCCGAGCGGCGCCGCACCGGCTCCGGCCGCCACCTCCGCCGCACGTTAGGGTGATCCGCATGGCGAAACGGGGCCCGTACGAGAAGGGCGAGGCGAAGCGCAGCGAGATCTTGCACGCGGCACTGGAGATCTTCGCGGCGGAGGGGTACCGCGGTACCTCGCTGCGGAAGGTCGCCGCCCGGTGCAGCCTCAGCCTGCCGGGCCTCATGCACTACTTCGACTCCAAGGAAGACCTCCTCACCCAGGTCCTGCGGATGAGGGACGAGACGGCCCGGGCGCGGCACCGGGAGCTCACCGGGCCCGAGAGCTATCGCGAGATCATCCGTGAGGGAGCACGCACCCCCGGGCTCGTGGAGCTGTTCGTCTCCATGGCCGCCGCCGCGAGCGACCCGGGGCACCCGGCCCACGACCACTTCGCCGAACGCTATCCCGCGATCCGCGAGCAGATCGCCACGTACTTGCGCGGGCGGATGGACGAGGGCGCGATCCGTTCGGACATCCCGCCGGAGCGGCTGGCGGTGCTGCTGGTCGCGGTGGCGGACGGGGTCCAGCTGCAGTGGCTGATCGACCGGTCCACGGACATGGAGCAGCCCGTCAACGACATGATGCAGCTGCTGGCGCTGCGGCCCGACACGACCTGACCGGGCGCGCGGCCGACGACGGAGGGCTCAGTCCGCCTGCGCCTCCCGTTCCGCCTGCGCCTCCGGTTCCGCCTCCCCTTCGGGTTCCGGTTCCGTCGCCCTCGCGTCCCGGGTGGCGGCCGCCGCCGCCCGTTCCGCGAGGTCCTCGACGTCCTTCGGTGACACCGGGCTCTGCGGGAACTCGGAGATCACGTCCAGCGGCATCCCGGCGAGGAACCGCCGCATCACCGGGTCGGTCAACGCGCCCGCGCCGGCCTGAGGATCGCGCCGGCTCGCGAACGTGTCGAGCAGCAACGGCCCGCCCACGGGATGAGCCAGCCACTCCGCCAGCGTGTTCCGCCCGGTCAGACGGATCCGCGAGGGATCCCCCTCCACCGGCAGCGCTACGGAACACCGGATGTCACGGGAGGAGGCACCGACCTCGATGCGGTACGTACCGCCCTCCACCCGCCAGCCGCCCTCCCGCTCGCTGAAGTACGCGAGGTCGGCCCGGTCCAGCTCCAGCAGCACCTCGCGGCTCTCGCCGGCCGCCAGGTCGACCGCGGTGAACCCGCGCAGCTCGCGCACCGGGCGGGAGACCCTGGATTCCCGCGGGCCCCGGCTGTAGACCTGCACCACTTCACGTCCGGCGCGCTCACCCGTGTTGACGACGGTGACCCGTACCCTGAAACGCCCGCCGCCGGCTTGGGGAGTGACCGAGAGTCCGGCGTACTCGAACGTGGTGTACGACAGTCCGTGGCCGAACGGGAACGCGACCTCGTCACCGCGTGCGTCGTGCCCCCGGTAGCCCACGAACACGCCCTCGCCATAGCGGACATGGCCTTCCTCGCCGGGGAAGGACAGGTGGGACGGGCTGTCCTCCAGGCGCAGAGGGATGGTTTCGGCGAGCCGGCCCGAAGGGGCGACCGCGCCGAACAGGATGCGGGCGAGCGCCGCGCCCCCGGCCTGGCCGAGGAGCCACCCTTCGACGAGTGACGGCACGCGGGCGTGCCAGGGAGCCGTGCGTACCACGCCACCGTTCGAAAGGACCACGGCCACCCTCGGATTGACCGCGAGGATCCGCTCCAGGAGGAGGATCTGCACCTCGGGCAGATCGATGTGGTCGCGGTCGAAGCCCTCGGACTCGTCCTGGGCGGGAAGGCCGAGGAAGAGCAGGACGGTGTCGCTGCGCGCGGCGAGTTGTTCCGCCTCCGCCGCCAGATCGTCCCCGGCGGCCGTGTTTCCCGCGCCGTCCGGCAACGCGTAACCGGCCGCGAACTCCACGCGGGCACCGACGGCCGCTTCCCGCAGACTCTCCAGCGCCGTGTCCAGCCGGGTCGGCGTCACCTGGGAACTGCCGGCGCCCTGGAACCGCGGGGTGCGGGCCAGTTCGCCGATCACGGCGATGCTGCCCGTCGCCGGGTCCAGGGGCAGCAGATCCGTGTCGTTCTTCAGCAGGACCACACAGCGTTCCGCCGCCGCCCGCGCCAGCCGGTGGTGCTCGTCGTACGAGACGGGGGCAGGGGGCGGAGCCGTGACGGATGCCCGGACCGTCGTCCCGACCGGCTCCGAGACCGGCTCCGAGACCGCCTCCGCGACCGTCCGAGCGGTCGCCTCTCCGACCGTCTCCGCGACCGTCCGGGCGGTCGCCTTTCCGACCGTCTCCGTGACGCTCCCAGCGCTTGCCTCTCCGACCGTCTCCTTGACCGTCCCGGCGGTCGCCCCCGCGACCCCGGTCACACCCGCGCCCGCGGTCACCCGCCGGGCGAGGAGTGCGAGCCGTTCCACCGACCGGTCGAGGACGCCCATGTCCAGTTCGCCGCTCTCGACGGCGGCGACGACCTCGCGGTCCGTCCTTCCGCCGGTGCTCGGCATCTGCAGGTCCAGCCCGGCCCGCAGCGCGGCGACACGGTCGCGCACCGCGCCCCAGTCGGACATCACGACGCCGTCGAAGCCCCACTCCGTCCGCAGGACGTCGGTGAGAAGGCGTCGGTTCTCGCTGAGCGGCACCCCATTGAGAGCGTTGTAGGCGGCCATGACGGACCAGGGGCGGTCCCGGCGGACGATGCGTTCGAAGGCGCGGAGGTAGATCTCGCGCAGCGGGCGCTCGTCGATGTCCGCGCTGACCCGCATTCGGTCGGTCTCCTGGTTGTTCGCCGCGTAGTGCTTCAACGCGGCCGCCACCCCTGCCTCCTGTAGTCCGCGCACCATGGCGCCGCCCAGTTCGGCGGTGAGGAAGGGGTCTTCGGAGAAGTACTCGAAGTTACGGCCGCACAACGGCGACCGTTTGATGTTGATGCCCGGGCCGAGGACCACATGGACGCCGTGGGCCCGGGCCTCGGCCGCGATGGCGGCGGCGACGCGGCGTGTCAGCTCGGGGTCCCAGCTGCTGCCGAGGGCGACGGCGGGCGGGAAGCATGTGGCGGGGGCGGCGCTGTGCAGGTCGACCTGGACACCGGCGCCGTTCTCCTGGGGCAGGCGCAGACCGTGCGGTCCGTCGGACAGCGAAAGCGCGGGCACGTCCCCGACGGATTCGGTGACGAAGTCGCCCGCGCCGCTGGTCAGCGAGGCCTTCTGGGGGAGTGTCAGACCACGTCCGCTCGCCGGGGCGAGGGGGGACGGGACGTACGCGGACGGGACGTACGGAGCCTGCTGGGTCATGGTGCCTGCCAGGTCGGTCGGCGCGACGGCGCTCTGCCGCCAACCCAAAACCGTAAGTTGATCGGTTTTCAGTGTCAAGGTATGTGTCCGGGGCCGTGGCCCGCGGGTGAGGGGTTGGGTGTCGGCGTGTCGGATGGGCGTGCTTTCTCTCGTGCGCGATGAATCGACGACTAGGCATTGACGACTAGAAACCGATCGCTCTACGGTTTTCGCGCTCGACCGGCTCCCTTTCTGCGAAGCCGTGTCTCCCCAGGCTCCGGCCACTCACGAGAAGAGGTACAGCAATGCCGCTGCACCCTGCCCAGAATCCCCCGGCACCTGGAATTCCGCCCGTCCGGAAAGGCGGCCGGCGCCGACGGGCCGTACTGGTCATGGGCGTTGCCGCGGTGATGGCGGCGGCCCTGGTTCAGCCCGCCACGGCCGGACCGGCCCTCGGGCGGCACGCGCCGGCCGCGGCGAAGCAGGCGGTCGGGCACTACGCGGCCCTCGGTGACTCGTACAGCTCCGGTCTCGGTATCCCCACCGAGACGAACGTCAACTGCGGCCGGTCCGACCACAACTACCCCACGATTGTCGCCACGGCCGTGCGGGCCGACGAGGTCACCGATGTGACCTGCGCGGGCGCGGACACCCGTCACATGAGTGGATGGCAGGACTCCGCGCCGCCCCAGCTCGACGCCCTGCGTACGGACACGGCCCTCGTCACCCTGGGCATCGGCGGCAACGACCTCGACCTCCCCGGGGTCATCACGCGGTGCGTCCTGCTCGGGTACGTGAACCCCCAGGGTGCCCCCTGCAAGTCCAGTTACACGCTGCTCGGCACGGACGAGATCCGCTCGCGCATCAACGCCACCGCGCCGAAGATCGCGGCGGCGCTTCAGGAGATCCACGCCCGGTCGCCGCAGGCGAAGGTGATGCTCGTGGGCTATCCGGTGATCTTCCCTGACGACGGCTCCGCCTGCCGGGAGACGATCCCCCTCGCGGTGGGCGACTTCGCCTGGCTGCGGGACAAGACCAAGCAGTTCAACGCGATGCTGGCCCAGCAGGCCGCGGTCTACGGTGCCACGTACATCGACACCTACGGCCCGTCGGTGGGGCATGACGCCTGCAAGCCCGCGGGGGTGCGCTGGATCGAGCCGGCGGACACCGAAAGCGCCGCCGGCTTCCACCCCAACGAGGCGGGGCACCGCAGCACGGCCGACGCGGTGCTCGCCGCCGTCAGCCGCTGACGGCGTTCCGCTGCTGTTCCGGCTTCTCCTCCGGCTTCTCCTCGGGCTTCTCCTCCGGCTCCCGGCCCGGAGCCGCGTCCGACGCCTGCACGTCCAGACCGTACGGGGCGAGGAACTCCCGTACGCGGGCCTCCATCGGCACCTCCCCGGGCTCCAGCATCCACTGCGTCTGCAGACCGTCCATCAGGGCGAGCAGTTGCTGGGCCACGGAGTCGGGGGAAGCCGTCACCGGGGGATCGGACGCGGCAAACAACTCACCCAGGAGCACGCCCAGCTCGGCACGCAGCAGGCGGTAGCGCTTCACGAAGTACGAGCGGGCCGGATGGCCGGGCTCCGACGCCTCGACGGAGAGCTTCGCGTAGAGGGCCACCAGCCCCGGCGTCCGGCTGTTCCGCCCGACCACACCGACGAGCCGGTGGAGCCGCTCGGACGCGCTCGGCTCAGGTGCCCCGTTCTCCTCCGTCGCGCCGTCGAGCAGACCGCCGTCGATGCGACGGCTGTCGATCAGACCGCCGTCGATGCGACCGCCGTCGATCAGACCGCCGTCGATCAGGCCGCTGTCGAGCAGGCCGGGGAAGAGCCATGCGGCGTCGAGCCGGTCGCGCCGGCTCAACACCTCCAGGAGGAGTGGTTCCTTGCCCGAGAAGTGGTGCAGGAGCCCGGCGTGGGTGAGGCCCGCGTGTGCGGCGATCTCCCGCAGGGAGACGGAGTTGTACCCCGAGCGGAAGAACAGCTCGGTCGCGGAGGCGAGGATGCGGGCACGGGTGCGCTCGCCCTTCGTCCGGGGCGCGTGGCTCAACGGGGGTTCTCCTCGGGGGGGCGAGGTCGTCTGCGCGCGGAGGGGCGCGCGGTGCGTCACGGAACCTACCAGCTGGTCAATTCCTCGCGAGAAAAACCTACCAACTGGTTAGTTTCGTGAGTAGGGTGGCCTGCGTTCCCGGCCGACGACATGTCGGGGAACCTTCCTCCACGCCCTGTGCGGCCCCGCCTGCCGTGGGGAGCCCACCCGGCGCGGTTCGCTCCGGCCGATCCGGCCACCGGTCACGGAACCGAGACTCATGCTGAACTTCATCGCCCGCAGAATCGGTGCAGGAGCCGTGCTCCTGCTCGTCATCTCCTTGCTCTCCTACCTGCTGCTGTCAATCCCCGACACGGACGTCGGGCGCCAACTCCTGGGCCAGGCCGCGGCGCAGAGCGATGTCGACGCCATGAACGCCGCGCTCGGTGTGGACCGTCCGGTGCTCGTCCAGTACGCCGACTGGCTCTCCGGCGCCGTCCGCGGCGACCTCGGTACGTCCTGGTTCTCCAGCGAGGACGTCACCCTGGCCGTCGCCAACCGACTGCCCGTCACGCTGAGCCTCATGCTCGGGGTCACGCTCGTGACAGCTCTCGTGTCGTTCCTGCTCGGCGTATGGGCGGGAGTGCGGCGCGGGGCCGTCGACCGCTTCGTCCAAGTGCTCGGCGTGGCCGGATACGCGCTGCCCGGATTCCTGGTGACCCTGGTCCTGGTCCTTGTCTTCGCGGTCCGGCTGAACTGGTTCCCCGCCATCGGCTACACGCCGTTCACCGAGTCGCCCGCCGGATGGCTGGCCACCGTCACCCTGCCCGTGGCCTCTCTGTCGGTCGCGTCCGTCGCGGGCGTCTCGCAGCAGGTGCGCGGCGCCGTCATCGACGTACTGCGCCAGGACTATGTCCGTACGCTGCGGGCCCGCGGCCTGTCCGGCTCCCGGATCGTGTTCAAGCACGTCCTGCGCAACGCCTCCGCGCCCGCGCTCTCCGTGCTCGGCATGCAGTTCGTGGGGCTGCTCGGCGGGGCGGTGCTCGTGGAGCAGATCTTCGGCCTCCCGGGCATCGGGAGCATGACCGTCAGCTACACCACCCGCGGCGACATTCCCGTGATCATGGCGCTCGTCATGCTCACCGTGGTCGGTGTCGTCCTGATCAACCTTCTGGTCGACGTCCTGATCGGCTGGCTCAACCCGAAGGCGAGGACCGCGAGATGAGCGACAACGTGCCGACCACCCCTGAGCCGGCGGACCCGGACCCCGCAGCCCTCAAGCCGGCGGACCCGGAACCGCCCGCCCGTAAGCCGGTTGACTCCGAACCGGCCGCCCTCAAGCCGGCGAACCCGGACCCCGCAGCCCTCAAGCCGGTGGACCCGGAACCCGCCGCGCCCGCCACGGCCTTCCGCCGTCGCGGCACCGTGGCCCGTCTCGTACGCAATCCCCTCGGTGCCGTCTCCCTCACCGTCCTGCTCCTCCTCGTGGCGGCCGTGCTCCTGGCTCCGGTCCTCGCGCCCCAGGGCCCGGGGGACTCCTCTCTCGCCGCCGCCTTCGCCGGGCCGAGCACCGCTCACCCGCTCGGCATGGACTCCGCCGGACGCGACATCCTCTCCCGCCTCCTGTACGGCGGACGCAACACCCTGGGCGGTGCCCTCATCGCCCTCGTCATCGCCCTCGCCCTGGG
Organism: Streptomyces sp. ISL-36; assembly: GCF_018614205.1. Lineage (GTDB taxonomy): Bacteria > Actinomycetota > Actinomycetes > Streptomycetales > Streptomycetaceae > Streptomyces. The sequence goes on from NZ_JAGGOS010000033.1 coordinate 28,779, forward strand.
CGTGCCGTCCGGCCTGTACGCCGGATACCGCGGAGGCTGGTTCGACTCCGCGGCCAACTGGACCGTCGACCTCGTCATGGCGCTGCCCGCCATGGTCGTCCTGCTCGCCTCGCGCGCCATCCTCGGCCCCGACGTCTGGGTGCTGATGGTCGTCCTCGGCGTGCTGGCCGCCCCCAGCTTCTTCCGCCTGGTGCGCGGCATCGTCGCGAACGTCCGCGGCGAGCTGTACGTCGACGCCGCACGGGTCTCCGGACTGTCCGACGCCCGCATCGTGTCCCGACACGTGCTCGCCGTCGTCCGTGGCCCCGTCATCATCCAGACCGCCCTTGTCGCGGGCATCGCCATCGCCCTCCAGGCCGGACTCGAATTCCTCGGCGTCGGCAGCGGGTCCTCCGCCACCTGGGGCGCCATGCTCAACGAGGCGTTCCAGAACATCCAGCGCGCACCCGCCCTGCTCCTGTGGCCCGGACTCGCCCTCGGCCTCACCAACGCCGCCCTCGTCCTGCTGGCCACGGCGGTACGGGACGTCCTGGAGGACCGGACCGGTGAGAGGGCCGGCCGCTCACGTGCCCGGAGGGCAGCCGCCGAGCTCCCGGCCGCCGCCCCCGGCACGGGTGAGCGCGCCGAGCTCCTGTCCGTCCGGGGGCTGGCCGTCGCGTACACCCGGCCGGACGGCGCGGACGGCGCGGACGTCGAGGTCGTCCACGGCGTCGACCTCGACGTCCGCCCCGGCGAAATCGTCGGCCTGGTCGGTGAGTCGGGCTCCGGCAAGACCCAGACGGCGTTCTCTGTGCTCGGCATCCTCCCCGAAGGGGGCCGGATCAGCCGCGGCAGCGTTCTGGTGGCGGGCAGGGAAGTCGCCGGCATGCCCGAGCGCATCCACCGCGCCCTGCGCGGCACCACCGTCGCGTACGTCCCGCAGGAACCGATGAGCAACCTCGACCCGGCCTTCACGATCGGCAGCCAGCTGACGGAGGTGATGCGCCATGTGCTCGGCCTCTCCCGGAAGGAGGCGGCCGGCCGGGCCGTCGAGCTGCTCCGCCTGGTCGAGATCTCCTCGCCCGAACAGGTCATGCGCCGCTATCCGCACGAGATCTCGGGCGGCATGGCCCAGCGCGTCCTCATCGCCGGAGCTATGTCCTGCAACCCGTCGCTCCTCATCGCCGACGAGCCCACCACCGCCCTCGACGTCCGCGTCCAGGCAGAGATCCTCGACCTGCTGCGCCGCCTCCAGAAGGAGCGCGACCTCGGCGTCCTCCTCGTCACCCACAACCTGGGCGTCGTCGCCGACCTCTGCGACCGGGTCGCCGTCATGAACAAGGGCCGCATCGTCGAGACCGGCACCACCGAGCAGGTACTGAGCGACCCGCAGGACCCCTATACGCGCACCCTGCTCGACGCCGTCCTCGACACGACGCCCGCACGGGCACCCTGGCAGCCCCCGCAGCCCCGCGAGGCAAGGAGCATCACCGCATGACCACGGCCACGACCACCGCTCCGAGCCCGGCGCAGTACCTGCTGACCGTACGGGACCTGCGGGTCTCCTTCCCCGGCAAGGGCTGGCGCGCCCCGCGCACCGACGTGCTCCAGGGGGTCGACCTCGACGTACGGCCCGGCGAGACGCTCGGCCTGGTGGGCGAATCGGGCTCCGGCAAGACCACGATCGGCCGCGCGATCCTCGGTCTGGTCCCCGTCACCTCCGGCAGCATCACCTTCGCCGGCGAACGCATCGACACGGCGACCACCGCCCGCCGACGGGCCCTCAGCCGCGACCTCCAGGTCATCTTCCAGGACCCCTACACCTCGCTGAACCCGTCACTGACCATCGGCGACACCCTCAGCGAGCCCCTCCTCGGCCAGGGCATGAACAGCCGCGAGGCGCGGGCCCGCGTCGGCGCTCTGCTGGACCGCGTCCACCTGCCGGCGGACGCCGGCACCCGCCTGCCGCGCGAGTTCTCCGGCGGCCAGCGCCAGCGCGTCGCCATCGCCCGGGCCCTCGCCCTGCGTCCCCGCCTGATCGTCTGCGACGAACCCGTCTCCGCCCTCGACCTCACCACCCAGCGCACGGTTCTCGACCTCCTCCTGGAGATCCAGGAGGAGACAGGCGTGTCCTACCTCTTCGTCTCCCACGACCTCTCGGTGGTCCGCTGCATGAGCCACCGCGTCGCCGTGATCCACCGGGGCGTGATCGTGGAGACCGGCGACGCCCACCGCATCACCCGCTCACCCGAGCACCCCTACACCCGCACCCTGCTTCTGGCGGCCCCCGTCGCCGACGTCGCCGCGCAGCGCCACCGCAGGCAGGAACGCGCCGTCGCCACCCCGACACCCCGGCGATGACGGCTGCTTCCGGAGCACGTCACGCTCAGAACCCGCCACGCGCGCCCGCACCCCCGGACGCGGTGGTGGATCAGAGGGTCAGGTGAGAGCACATGTGCCGGGACAGCGCCCTGACGTCGGCGAGCAGCCGGGCGGGCGGCTGGTCGAGATCCAGCGCGTGCTGGTGGATGACGATGCCGGCGTGCCGCACTCGGTGTGCGGTGTGCGGCGCGTTTCCCTTCGCGTAGACGAGGTGCCCGTCCGGCAGTCCGAGCGCCGTGCAGTAGGCGAGCATCTGGTACAGGTCGGCGTCCGGATAACCGTCCCGTTTCTCGGCCTTGTACTTGGCGTCGGCCACCGCCAGGGGCGCACCGTCCGGGCCGTACACGACCAAGTCGGGCCTCATACGGATCACATCGGCCTCGTCGAGATGGTGCGGGGCCTGGAGACGGCGGTCTGGTTCGGCCCCGCATGCACCAGCGGCACCCGGGTCTTGAGCCCGACGACGGTGAAGTCCGCCTTGTCCACAACGCGGCATCGCATACTGCTGCTCCCTTCGATGGTGAGGCGGAAGGCCATCCGGGACTGGGAGCTGAGTGCGGCTCTGGTACGCCGGGCCTCGCCCGGTCCGATGCCGTGCATGGCACGGAACGCCCGCGCGAACGCCTCGCCGGAGCCGTAGCCGTAGCGCACCGCGATGTCCAGCAGCGTCTCACGGCCCGCGAGCACTTCGGCGCCCGCGAGGGTGAGCCGCCGGCGCCGTATGTACTCCGACAGCGGCATGCCGGCGAGCGCGGAGAACATCCGCCGCAGGTGGTACTCCGAGGTGGCCGCGATGCGTGCCAGCTCGGCCACCTCGATGTCCTGGTCGAGACGGCGCTCGATGTGCTCCATGGCCTGGTTCAGCCGCTCCAGCACGCCCGGTCTCCTCCCTCTTGACGACCACCACGCTAGGCAGCGTCTACCATGCCGGACCCGACATCTTGTGCCCGATCAAGTCGGGTGCACGAGGCGGCCGGGACGGCCGAGCGGCGGTGGTCGACCCGGCTCACTCTCCTTTTGAGGAGCAGCAGCCTGCTGCCACTTCCCGCCGGACGCGGCCCGGCGCTCTAGTGGTTCGCGGAGCCCGTCAGGCGTTCCGGGGTGAGGAGTTCGGCGATGCGCGCAGCGGGGAGGAGGCCCTTCTCCAGGGTGAGTTCGGCGACGCCGCGGCCCGTGCGGAGGGCCTCCTGGGCGATGGCGGTGGCCGCCGTGTAGCCGATGTGGGGATTGAGGGCGGTCGCGAGGCCGATGGAGTTCTCCACGGTCGCGCGCAGCTCCTTGGTGTTGGCCGTGATGCCGGCGACGCAGCGTTCGGCGAGGGTGAGGCAGGCCGCCCGCAGCGAGGTGATGCTCTTCGCCAGGGAGTGCAGGATGACCGGCTCGAAGGCGTTGAGCTGGAGCTGGCCGCCTTCCGCCGCCATGGTGATCGTGATGTCGTTGCCGATCACCTCGAAGGCGACCTGGTTGACGACCTCCGGGATCACGGGGTTGACCTTGCCGGGCATGATGCTCGAACCGGCCTGTACGGCGGGCAGGTTGATCTCGTTGAGACCCGCGCGCGGGCCCGAGGAGAGCAGACGCAGGTCGTTGCAGGTCTTGGAGAGCTTCACCGCCAGGCGCTTGAGGACGCCGGAGAGCTGGACGAACGCCCCGCAGTCCTGGGTGGCCTCGACCAGGTTGACGGAGGTCACCAGGGGCATGCCGGTGATCTCGGCGAGGTGGCGGCGGGCCGTCTCCGCGTAGGCGGCCGGGGCGTTGAGGCCCGTACCGATCGCCGTGGCGCCCAGGTTGATCTCGTGGATCAGCTCGACGGCCTCGCTCAGGCGGTTGCGGTCCTCGTCCAGCATCACGGCGTACGTGGAGAACTCCTGGCCCAGCGTCATGGGCACCGCGTCCTGGAGCTGGGTGCGGCCCATCTTCAGGACGTCACGGAACTCGACGGCCTTCGCCGCGAACGCGTCCTGCAGCACGGCCGTGGCCTGGAGCAGGCCGTGTACGGCCGTGATCGCCGCGATGCGCACGGCGGTCGGGTAGACGTCGTTGGTGGACTGGCTGAGGTTGACGTCCTCGTTCGGGTGGAGATGCCGGTACTCGCCCTTGGCGTGGCCGAGGAGTTCGAGCGCGCGGTTGGCGACGACCTCGTTGGCGTTCATGTTCGTCGAGGTTCCGGCGCCGCCCTGGATGACGTCGACGACGAACTGGTCGTGCAGGTGACCGGCGCGGATCTCCCGGCAGGCGGCGACGATGGCGGCCGCCTTCTCCGGAGTCAGCAGCCCGAGCTCCTCGTTGGCGAGGGCCGCCGCCTCCTTGACGGCGGCCAGCGCGTCGATCAGCTGCGGGTACACGGAGATCGGTGTGCCCGTGATCGGGAAGTTCTCCATGGCACGCAGGGAGTGGATGCCCCAGTACGCGTCGACGGGCACCTCCCGCTCTCCGAGGAGGTCGTGCTCACGGCGGGAGGCAGTCTTCATGGAGGTGTGGGCTTTCGGTGAGGGGTGGGGCGGGGAGGGGGAGGTGTGCGCGCGGGGGAGGGGAGGCCCGCGGCGCGGGGGAGAGGAGGCGCGCGCGGTGCGTGCGGGGGAGGGGCGGGCGCGGGGAGGCAGGCGGTGGGGCCGACGCGCCGCGCGGAGCCGGTGCGGACCGGGCCGGGGGAGGCGCGGTCGGTTACGAGCCGGACCGGGCCGGGGGAGGCGCGGTCGGTTACGAGCCGGGCCGGGTCGGGGGAGGCGCGGTCGGCTACGAGCCGCCGGAGAAGCGGGAGCCGGCGGCCGTCAGGGCCGGTTCCGGGCGGGTGGGGCCGTTGAGGAGGCTGTGCAGCAGCGCGGGGCGCCGGGCCGGGGCGATGTCGGCCAGCAGGGTCGCGAGGACAGCCATCCTGGCCTGCCCCGCCCGCAGCGTGCCGGTCGGTACCGCGCCCGCGGCCACCAGGTCGACGGCCCCGCCGCCGGTGTAGATCTCGGCGACCGGCCCGGAGCTGACCCGTGTGCTGAGGGCCACCAGCGTGCCCTGGGCGACCGCGTCGGCGACGGCCTCGGCTATCTCCGGCGTGGCATTCCCCGCGCCGGTGCCGACCAGCACGACGCCCTGGGCGCCGGCGGCGACGGCCGTCTTCAGCAGGAGCGGGTCGCCGTCGCTGTGGTGCATCACCAGGTCGACCCGGGGCAGCTCCCCGATGCCTTCCGGTGCGGCTGCCGCCGGAAGCGGCAGCGGAGTGGACCGGTCCGGCAGGCGGCGGACGGCCACGCTGCCGAAACCGACCTTCCCCAGGCTCTGCTCGCACGGGTCGGCGAACGCGTCGGCCGCCAGGGTCTGCGTCTTCACCGTGCCCCGGGCCGCGTGGACGAGGCCGTCGAAGACGACGAGGACGCCCAGGTCACGTACCGAGGCGGCCACCTGCATGGCGTCGTACACATTGCCGGGGCCGTCGCCGTCCCCCGTACCGAGCGGGCGCTGCGCGCCGGTGAAGACCACCGGGCGCGGGTCCGAGTGGTGCAGGTCCAGGAAGAACGCCGACTCCTCCAGCGTGTCCGTGCCGTGGGTGACCACCACACCGTCCACGCCGGGGTCGGCCAGCGCCGTGTGGACCGCGTGCAGCAGCGTGAGCTGTCGAGCGGTGGTCATGCGCGAGCTGTTGACGTTGAACAGGTCGACGACCTCGACCGTCACCCCCTCGGGAAGGGAGGAGGTGGCCAGGACGTCGTCACCGGACGCGTCGGCGGCGTAACCGGTGCCCTGCCAGCGGCTGGCGATCGTTCCACCGGTGCTGATGAGGGTGACCCGGCGCGGCCGGTCGTCGCGTGTCCACTGCATGTCTGTCTGTCCCGGAGATCGAGGGGGGTGAAGGTCGTTGCCTCGCAACGATAGGACAGTCGGTGCACAATGTGTTTGCGAATTCAGCACCGGAATCATGGCTTCAGTCGTGCATAATTGCGCAATGGACAAGATCGACCGCAGTATCTTGCGTGAGCTTCAGGAGGATGGTCGTCTGACCAACCTCGACCTCGCCCAGCGCATCGGTCTCAGCGCCTCGGCGTGCATGCGCAGGGTGCGGCAACTGGAGGAGAGCGGGGTGATCCAGGGCTACCGGGCCGTCATCGACCCCGATGCGGTCGGACGGGGCTTCGAGGTGCTGGTCTCCATCGAAGTGCGTCGCGACCGGGAGACCGTCGAGGCCTTCGAGGCGGCGCTGCAGGACATCCCGGACGTCATCGAGGCGTACCGCCTCTTCGGCAGCCCCGGGTGCCTCCTGCGGATCGCGGTCGCCGACCTCGCCGCGTACGAACGCCTCTGGATCGAGCGGTTGACCTCGCTGACCGGGGTCACCGAGGTCAACTCGCAGATCATCATGAAGCGGGTCAAGGAACCGCGCGGGCTGCCGGTCGAACGCTGACCGCGAACCGGACGCGAACCGGACGCGAACCGCACGCGGCACCGGACGCGAACCGGGCCGCGAACCGGACCGTGGGGATGGTGCCGGCCGGACGTGACAGCACCCATGTGCGAATGATCTTGTGTGCCGTGGTGACCGAGTCGTGTCGTGTCGCTGTTGGGCCGAACGAGTGAGGAACGGGAGGATGGGTGCATGAGTAGGTACGAGAGGTACGACGTCACCGACGAGCAGTGGGAGGGCCTCGCCCAGGTCGTTCCCCTGCGGGGCCGTGACGAGTGGCCGTCCAGGGTCGACCACCGCGCGATGCCCGACCAGTACGAGGCCGCCGAACAGCGCCGCATGATCGTCCTGCGCGTGCAGGTCTTCGCCGACGCCCGCGAGGTCGCCGAGTACCTCATCGCCCAGATTCCGGTACTGCTGGATCTCACCGGCGCGGACACCGAAGTCGCCAAGCGCATCCTCGACTTCAGCAGCGGCGTCGTCTTCGGGCTCGGCAGTGCCATGCACCGCGTCGACCGCAACGTCTTCCTGCTGACTCCGGCCGGTACCGAGGTCGAGGGCTCGGAGAGTGCGGAGGCCGAGGAGGTCGCTGTCCCCCGATCGTAGGAAGGTCATCTCGCCGGAACGGTTCGTCATGCGGCGGGCTGCATACGGTCCGATCATGCACTCCATCGGCGGCTCCGCGCCCGAGTCCCTTTCCTCGCCCTCGCCCTCTTCTCCCCCTTTCGCTGCCCCGTCCGGTCGTCCTTCCGGCCGTCCTTCCTCTTTCTCCTCCCGTGCGACGTCTGCCCGCCCGGCCGTCACCGAACTGCGCCTCTCCGCTTTCGCCTCCCACCGCGCCGCCGTCTACTCCCTCGGACCGGTGACGCTCTTCGCCGGAGGGAGCGGCAGCGGCAAGTCCAGTGCTCTGCGGGCGTACGAGGCGTTGGCGCGGCTGGGTGCGGGTGAGGAACTGGCCACCGCTTTCCCCGACGCGACCGACTGCGTTCCCGAGCGGGCCAGGCCCGACGCCCAGGGGAGGCGGGGGTTCCGTATCGGCTGCACGGTCGACGGTCCGGTCGGGCCGGTACGGCTCGATGTCGCCGTTCAGGCCGAGCCGCAGCTCCGCGTCGTCGGCGAACGCCTCACCTGCCGCGGTCGTACGCTGCTCACCACCGCGCTCCGTGACCCGGGCCGCACCTCCGTCCAGGCCGAATGGCACACCGCCGGAGCCACGCCCGTCACCCGTGCGCCGCTTCCCGACGATCTGCTGGGCACCGCCCTCCTGCCGCTGCGCGTGGCCGGCAAGACGAAGGGGCAGCTGGAGGTCCTGGCCGCGGCCGAGCAGGTGGTGGTCGCCCTGCGTTCGGTGTTCGCCTGTGACCCGCAGCCGGACCGGATGCGAGCGCCGGTACCGACGGGCGAAGGGCGTCTGAGGCGAGGGTGCGAGAACCTCGCGGAGGTGCTGCACCGCACCCGTACGGACTGCCCGCGCCGCCACGCTCGGCTGGCCACGGTGGCCGGCGCCGGTTGCGTCGGGCCGGTGACGGGGCTCGGCGTGGAGGAACTGCCCGACGCGAGGGTACGGGCGGTGCTGGAGCGCACGACGGCGGCGACGGCGGGCACGGCGGGCACGGCGGGCATGGCGGGCATGGTCGCGGCGGCGGGCTTCGTGGGGGCGGGGCGGTCCGCGCCGGTTGCCGGGTTGCCGGCGGCGGCACCGGGGGAGGCCCCTTGGGTGACACCGCTCGGGCGGCTCGGCGACGGGGAGCTGCGCTACCTGGCGCTGGCGCTCGTGCTGCTCACCGGCCCGGGGGTCCTCGCCATGGACCAGCTCGGCGAAGTGCCGGACGCCATGCGGACGCTGACCGTCCTCGCCGACGGGTTCGACCGGGGGCTCGACCGGCGTCAGCTCCACGAACTGCTCGGCCTCGCCGCGGCCATCTGCGCCGGCGGGCACATCAGGCTCGTGGGAACGGTCGGGGAGGCGGTCGCAGGAGGTGCACGGGAGATGCCCGGGGTGACAGTGGTAGACCTGAGCCGTGAGTGAACTGGATGTAGCGGGATTGCAGCGCAGGCTGACGGAGTTCGCGGCCTCGCGGGAGTGGCAGCCGTACCACACGCCGAAGAACCTGGCGGCGGCGCTCAGCGTCGAGGCGGCCGAACTGCTGGAGATCTTCCAGTGGTTGACTCCGGAGCAGGCGGACCGGGTGATGGACGACCCGGACGCGGCGCACCGGGTGGCCGACGAGGTCGCGGACGTGCTGGCGTACCTGCTCCAGTTCTGCGGGGTTCTCGGTGTCGATCCGCTCGCCGCCCTGTCGGCGAAGATCGACCGGAACGAGCTCCGCTTTCCCGTGGGCAGGCCGCCGGGACGGAGCGCGCGCCCGGAGAACGGTGATCGTCACTCTTCGGAGTGATCGAGTTTCCCCCATCGAGCCTGCTGTCCACAGATTTCCGAATTCCTCTGGCGTCGGGGCTCAGGCAGCCTCACTCTGGGTAATGGACTGAGTGGGTAGTAAGTCGTACGAACGGGGGCGGCGTACATGGAAGCCGAGCGACTCATCGCGATGGGCCGGCACGCGCTGGCACAGAGCAGGACGGCGCTGGACATCGTGGCGGAGGCCTGGCAGGCCCAGGCCCTCGCGCAGGCGATAGGAAGTCAACTCGCGCTCTGCGGACCGTTGGAGGTGCGGGGCGAGGCGCGGGGGCTGAGCGAGATCGGCTGCGGGCGCGGGGTGATCGACCATCCCGTGCTGCGGACGGGCGGGCCGAGAGCCGCCCAGCTGACCGAAGTGGGGGACGCGCGTGGGGCGTTGACGGCGCTCGGCGCGCTTCTGGGAGAAGTGGGGATCGCCCTCGTCGGTGTGGCCTGTGTGACCGACGAGGAGGGGCTGTACTGGCAGTGCATCGAGGCGATCGATGCCGCCGACGAGTCGAACGACCGGGTGCGCGGGATGCTGCGCCGGCTCGCGGTGCGGGAGCGGGACCGGCCGCCCGATGCGGCCCGCGGCCGGGCGGGTCCGGTGGCGGGACCGTGGTGAACGGGGGCCGTGGCCGATCGAGCCCGTGCCGCTGGAGTCGGGGCCGATACTGTGCGGCTGAGGGAGTTGCGGGGGCCGCGGGGCTGCGGCGCTGCCAGGCTCTTGGTGTGCGAGCGGGCGCCGTCCGGACGGGGACCGTGCGAGCGGTGGCTGGAGGGGGCAGGGCTGGAGGGACAGGGGGTGGGCGGCCGGAGAGGCCGGGTCAGAAGGCGCGTTCGTCTCTTACGCGGCCGTGGGCGGGGCCGGAGGCGGGAGAGTCCGAACGAGGGGAGGTCTCGCGCGGGCCTTCGGCCACTGCGCCTTCGTGGGTCGGCTGGTTCGCGGCGGGCTCACCTGCTGCTTGCGGACGGGTCTCGTGACGGTCGGCCGTGGACTGAAGGTCGGCGTCGAGCTGGGAGAGATCGGCGGTGAGCGCCGCCATCAGCTCCTCCATCTGCTGCAGCAGGCCCTTGGGGGCGCCTTTGCCCTTCTGCTCGGGAACGGACTGCTGCTCCGACTGCTTGGGCATCGCCCGTTCCGGCGCGGCTTCCTGGGACATGGCGGACTCCTCGGCCCAGGCCCCGCCCACAGGGGAGGGGCCATACGTGAGAGCGACGCACCGGCAGCGGCCGCCGGCGCGCGGGCCGGGCGGTCCGGCTCCGCCCGAGCCAACGACGGGCGCCGGGCCACGGTCACTGGCCCGGCGGGACGCGGCCCGCCGGGGTGCGGGATATTCACCCGACCGAGCCGGAGCGCGCCGGGCGCTGACGGAGAGGTTGACGGTCGCACGGCGGTGCAGGATGGGGGGTATGGATCTTCGAATCTTCACCGAGCCCCAGCAAGGGGCCGACTACGACACCCTGCTCTCGGTCGCCAAGGCCAGCGAGGACCTCGGTTTCGACGCCTTCTTCCGGTCGGACCACTACGTCAGCATGGGTTCCGGTGACGGGCTGCCCGGGCCGACGGACGCGTGGATCACTCTGGCCGGCCTGGCCCGGGAGACCAAGCGGATCCGCCTCGGCACGCTGATGACCGCCGGTACCTTCCGGCTCCCGGGCGTCCTGGCCATCCAGGTGGCCCAGGTCGACCAGATGTCCGGCGGCCGGGTCGAACTGGGGCTGGGTGCAGGCTGGTTCGAGGAGGAGCACCGGGCGTACGGGATTCCGTTCCCCAAGGAGAAGTTCGGCCGGCTGGAGGAACAGCTGGCGATCGTCACCGGGCTGTGGGAGACCGAGCTCGGCAAGACCTTCTCCTACGAGGGCGAGTTCTACCAGCTCACCGACTCGCCCGCGCTGCCCAAGCCGGCCCAGTCCAGGATCCCGGTCCTCATCGGCGGGCACGGCGCCACACGGACGCCACGCCTCGCCGCTCGCTACGCCGATGAGTTCAACATCCCCTTCGCCTCGCTGGAGGACAGCGAGCGGCAGTTCGGCCGGGTCCGGGCGGCCGCCGAGGCAGCGGGCAGGCCGGCCGACGCGCTCGTGTACTCCAACGCCCTGGTCGTCTGCGTCGGCAGGAGCGACGCCGAGGTGGCCCGCCGGGCGGCGGCGATCGGCCGTGAGGTGGAGGAGCTGAAGGCGAACGGTCTGGCCGGTTCACCCGCCGAGGTGGTCGACAAGATCGGCCGGTACGCGGCGATCGGGGCGTCCAGGGTCTACCTGCAGGTACTCGACCTGGACGACCTGGACCACCTGGAGCTGATCTCCGCACAGGTCCAGTCCCAGCTGAATTGAGCTGAGCTGAACTGAACGACAGAACGAGAGAACGAGAGGAGGACCGATGGCCCGCAACCCCGGAACGGAGCGGTCGCCGGCCGAGGCGCTCGCCGACGAAGTGCTCGTGCTCGACGGCGGGCTCTCCAACCAATTGGAGGCCCAGGGCTGCGACCTGAGTGACGAGCTGTGGTCGGCTCGGCTGCTCGCCGACGGTCCCGAGCAGATCGAGGCGGCGCACACGGCGTATGTGCGTGCCGGTGCCCGGGTCCTCATCACCGCCAGCTATCAGGCCACCTTCGAGGGCTTCGCGCGGCGCGGGGTCGACCGCGCCGGTGCGGCGCGGCTGCTCGGGCGGAGCGTGGAGCTGGCCCGGGCGGCGGCGGAGGGGGCGGCGCAGCAGGTGTGGGTCGCCGGGTCGGTCGGCCCTTACGGGGCGATGCTCGCCGACGGCAGTGAGTACCGGGGGCGGTACGGGCTCACCGTGCGGGAGCTCGAACGGTTCCACCGTCCCCGGATCGAGGCGCTGGTGGAAGCCGGGCCCGATGTCCTCGCTCTGGAGACGGTGCCGGACGCCGACGAGGCCGAGGCGCTGCTCAGGGCGGTCGAAGGGTGCGGGGTGCCGGTGTGGCTCTCGTACACGATCGCCGGGGAGCGTACGCGTGCCGGTCAGGGGTTGTCGGAGGCGTTCGGGCTCGTGGCGGGCAACGACCAGGTGATCGCGGTCGGGGTCAACTGCTGTGAGCCGGACGACGCGGCCCGGGCGGTGGAGATCGCCGCGGGCACGATCGGGAAACCGGTGGTCGTCTACCCCAACAGCGGGGAGGAGTGGGACGCCGGCGCCCGGGCCTGGCGCGGGGCCGGGGCCTTCGACCCCGGCCTGATGAGGGGCTGGGCCGCCGCGGGAGCGCGGCTGATCGGCGGCTGCTGCCGCGTCGGCCCGAACCGGATCGCCGCGCTGGCCGCCGCCCTGGCATCGGCGCCCTGAGGAGGCCGAGGGTCGGGCGGAACGAGAGAGCGGCCCCGCACCCGGGGCGGGTGCGGGGCCGAGGTGAGGCGGTAAGGCCGAAGGATCAGCCGTCAGTGGCGGGACGCCGTCGCTTCCACCAGATCAGGGCCGCGCCCGCCGCGGCGAGGGCGGCGGCGATGCCCGCGATCAGTCCGACAGGAAGGTCGGAGCCGGTGTCGGCGAGGTCGCCTTCGGGGTCCTTCGCGGGCGGTGTCTGACCGCCGCTGCCGTTGCCGGGCGTGGAGGGATCCGGCGCCGGGGTCGACGGCTGGTCGGTCGGCTTGGGGTCGTCCGGGTTCGTCGGTGTGGGCGTGGGTGTGGGCGTCGGCGTGGGGTTGCCCCCGCCGGAGCTCTTGCCGGTGTTGTTGCCGCCGAGGAAGGCGGTGTCGGTGTCGGCATAGGCGGTCGTCGACTTCACGGCCGCGTTCACGGCGTCGGGCATCTCCGGGTTCTCGGCCTGGAAGCGTGCCTTGGTGATGTTCTGCTTGGGCTGCTTGGAGAAGTCCACGCCGCCGAGGTAGAAGGAGAACTCCAGGACGGAGCCGTCCTGCGGGTACTCCCGCTTGAAGTGGAAGTCACCCTCGCGGAAGGACTTCAGGTAGGCCGCGTACACCTTGTCGCGGTCCCACTTGGTGCGTGAGGGCCATGCGGTGGCGTCGTCGGATCCGATGATCTCGTGGAAGTCACCCGGCTTCACGGCGTCGCGCTGCTTGATCCACTCCGCGGCGATCCGGGAGGTGTACACACTGCGCAGGTCGGCGTACTGGGGCGCGGTGTTGACCAGCTTCTCGACCTCGGGGATCGCGATGCGCTTGATCTGCTGGAAGTTGTACTCCTGGACGGCTTCGGGCTGCTTGCACTTGTAGCCCTCGTTGAAGTCGATCTTCGCGGCCTTGACGTCCATGGGCGCGTCGAGGATGTACAGCTTGCCGTCCTCTTCACGGACCTTGGCCGGGGCCGGTTCGATGTAGTACCGGTAGGTTTTCCAGCAGGGCGCTCCGTTGACGTGCTGGAAGGAGTCCCACAGGCGGTTGCCGACCGGGTTGTCCGGGACCATGACCCTGGCCAGGTCGTGCTTCATCTCCAGGTCGGCCTCCAGCAGGACGCGGCCGGCGTCGGTCTTGGCCAGCTTGTCGTCGGTGACCTGGTCCGGCTGGTCGGGGTTGAGGTTCACCCAGAACCGGTTGGGGTGCAGGGCGAGCCAGGTGAACATCGCGTCGGAGGAGAGGTCGATCTTCGCGCCGCCGCCCCACGAGGGGTTCTCGTCCTCGTCCTCGTTCATCGTGGCCTTGAAGCCGTAGTCCATGCCCTTGCCCTTGACGGGCTCGGTGATGTACCGCAGCTCCATGGTGGTGAAGTCGATGCCGCCCGGGCCGCGCATCCGGTTGGGTACGCCGGGCATGTTGCGGATGGCCGCCTGGCGGCGCTGGGCTTCTTCCTTGGTCTTGCCGGAGTTGCGGGCCATGTCGTTGGCCGCGCCGCTGGAGCTGCCGCAGCCGCGTGCGGGCGCCTTGCCGGCGGCCAGGGTGGTGGCGGTGTTGCAGCCCTTGCCGGTGAAGGCGGGGTCCTGGCGGGTGTACCGGGGGTCGGGGGTGAACTTGGCGTCCGGTACGGCGCGGTGCTGGTACCAGGAGACGCCGTGGGCCCTGAGCTTGCGGATGACGCTCTGGCTCGGCGGCTCGCCGAAGACGTAGACGACCTTGTAGCCGCGTTTGGCCAGCGCCTTGTCCACCAGGAGCTGCTTGCTGTCGATCTGCTTCGTGCCGGACTTGAACTCGTAGATGACCTTGTCGCGACCGTTGGTCTTGATCGCGTCGAAACGGCGGTCCTTCTTGACGTTCTCCTCGCCCAGCTCGTCGACGAGTTCCTGGAACAGCTCGGGCATCTCCTCGGCCAACGAGTACTGGCAGTACCAGTTCTGCCCGCCGAGCTTGAAGTACTGGGCGATCTCCCGCTCGTAGGCGAGGCCGCCGCGGCTGTTGGCCTCACCGTTGACGTAGTAGCTGTTCACATACTCGTTGAACGTGCCCTTGTAGGGCTGCTTCCCGGCCTGGTTCTGCTTCCAGTACGCCCAGGCGTGCTTCGGTGTGGCGTTCGGGTACTTGCTGGGGTCGGGCAGGATCTCGCCCAGCTCTTCCGGGCTGGGGAGTTGCAGACCCGACAGGGCCTTGCGGGGGGTGTCGAAGGAATAGGCGCGCTTGGTGTCGCCCTTGGTGCGCCACTGGTAGGGCCCGCTCGGCTTGAAGCCCGGCAGGCCGTTCATCCGCGGGGCCCGGTTGGGCGTCTGGTACGTCTCGGTGCAGCGCTTGGCCGCGGCTTCCGCTTCCTGGACGTTGTCCAGGACGGGCAGGCCGCCGGAGAGGATGCCGACGCTCACCGCGAGGACGGCCGCGCGGCCGAGCCAGGCGGAGCGCCGGGGTATGGCGTGAGTCAAGGTGATGTGTCCCATGGTCAGGGGGCACGGGATCGACGTGCGGACTGGGCCAGGTCACGGCCCCCGTGGAAGTGACCTGTGCAGGGTTCACGGTAAGGGCAGGAGTGTGAAGAAAATGGCAGGGACACGCTAGGGTTTTGAGAGCAACCACCGTACGCGTACGGCCAGTTCGAACCCGCGGGCGCCATCGGTCCGGTGTCCTAGAGTGGCCCGCATGTCTGACCACACGAACGGCCCCACGGGCGAGGCGGCGGCCGATGAGCAGGTGGCCCAGTGGATCGGTGACGTCCCGGCGCTGGTGATGCGGCTGGACACCTGGTACACCCCGGAGGAGTTCCACCCGGACATGTCACAGGAGTCCCTCCGGCTGCTGGAGGAGGCCGTCGTGTTCACCTACCAGCCCGAAGGCACGCCCGAATCACGGGACTTCCTGCAAGGGGCGATGGCCTACCTCGGCGAGGCGCTGATGGCGGTCGGCGGCGGCCGGTGGGGACGGAGCGCCGACGGACATCCGGTCGTGCTGCCCGACCCGGAGCTGCGCCTGGAGCCGCTCGACCCGCTGAAGCTGATCATCGCCGCGCAGGAGCGGGACGAGTTCGGCGCGTTCACCGAGGCCGTCGACGCGCTGCGCGCCGCGGTCGCGGAACGCGGCGAGCGGGAGCCCGGATGGAAGCCGGTCAAGGAGCCGACGCCGGGCCTGGACCCGTGGGCGGCGGAGGAGCCGCACCCCTGGCTCGCCGGATGGCTCGAGGAGCGCCGAAACGGCTTCCCCGCCTGGGCGGCCGAGACCGGGAGCGAGATCCAGGTGTGGGACTTCTCCCCCCGGTCGCTGGAGACCCTGGGCCGCCTGGTGGTGGAACGGTTCGGCAGCAGGGAGGCGTTCAAGGCGGCCGAGGACACCCCCTTCGTCCAGGGCGCCATCTGGTACGTCGGCGAGGTCGCCGTCCACCACAGGCGAGGGGCATGGACGTACCGCGAGGCGGCCGAGCGGATCCCGCGCGAAGAGGTGGAGAAGAACATCTACCTGGAGCGGCCGTTCGTCAACCAGCCCACCGTCCGCGACGGCGTGGGCGAGGTGCCGTTCTACGCGTTGCTGGCCACTGTGGGCCGCGAGGAACCCGCCGTTCTCCTGGAGCGCCTGGACCGCTACAAGGAGCCGTCCGAAGGGGACGACTCCGTGATCCACCGGGGCGTCTGAGGGCGCACGCGTGGCGGAGTGAGGCGTCACCCCCCGCGGGGACGCCCTTCGGGGGCAGCGGCCGGGCATCCGATGGAGCCCAGGAGAAAATGCCTGGTCGCAAGGGGCGTACGGGACCATACTCGGACGTGTGTTCCTGACGATCAGCACGACCGGCACCCCCGAACGTCCCGCGACCGATCTGGGCTTTCTGCTGCACAAGCATCCCGACAACGCGCAGGCGTTCTCGACCTCGCACGGCACGGCGCACGTCCTCTACCCCGAGGCGTCCGACGAGCGGTGCACGGCCGCGTTGCTCCTCGAGGTGGACCCCGTGGGGCTGGTGCGGCGCGGCAAGGGCAAGGGCCGGGGCGGCGCCCCCGACTCCGCGCTCGCGCAGTACGTGAACGACCGGCCCTACGCCGCGTCCTCGCTGCTCGCCGTCGCCCTGGCCACGGTCTTCAAGAGCGCCCTGCGGGGTGCCTGCAGGGCGATGCCCGAACGGGCGGCCGCGCCGCTGCCGCTGCGCATCGAGGTGCCGGCGCTCCCCGCACGCGGCGGGGCCGCACTGGTCCACAAGCTGTTCGGTCCTCTCGGCTGGGACACGGTGGAGGCGGAGCCGGTGGCGCTGGACCCCGTGTTCCCCGAGTGGGGCGACTCGCGCTATGTCCGCCTCGTTCTCGAAGGGGAGCTGCGGCTCGCCGACGCGCTCAACCAGCTCTACGTCCTGCTGCCGGTGCTCGACGACGCCAAGCACTACTGGGTCGCGCCCGACGAGGTCGACAAGCTGCTGCGCGCCGGTGACGGCTGGCTCGCCGAGCACCCCGAGCAGAAGCTGATCACCAGTCGCTACCTCTCGCGCCGCTGGGGCCTGACCCGGGAGGCCATGGAGCGTCTGGAGCTGGTACGGCTCGCCGAGAGCGACGGCCTGGACGTGGACGAGGTCGACAACGCCGTCGACGAGACCACCGACACGGAGGAGAATCCGGTACCGCTCGCCGAGCAGCGCCGCGAGGCGATCCTCGCCGCGCTGCGCACCGCCGGCGCGGCCCGCGTGCTCGACCTCGGCTGCGGTCAGGGCCAGTTGGTTCAGGCACTCCTGAAGGACGTGCGCTTCACCGACATCGTGGGCGTGGATGTGTCCGTACGGGCCCTGACGATCGCGGCGCGCCGGCTCCGGCTGGAGCGGCTCGGTGAACGGCAGGCCGGCCGGGTGAAGCTGATCCAGGGCTCGCTCGCGTACACCGACAAGCGGCTGGCAGGCTACGACGCGGCCGTGCTGAGCGAGGTCATCGAGCACCTCGACCTGCCGCGGCTGCCCGCGCTCGAATACGCCGTGTTCGGCTCCGCCCGCCCCCGCACCGTCCTCGTCACCACGCCCAACGTCGAGTACAACGTCCGCTGGGAGTCCCTGCCCGCCGGGCACGTCCGGCACGCTGACCACCGTTTCGAGTGGACCCGCGAGGAGTTCCGCACCTGGGCGGGGCGCGTCGGCGAACAGTACGGGTACGACGTCGCGTTCACGCCCGTCGGCCCCGACGACCCCGAGGTCGGCCCGCCCACCCAGATGGCCGTCTTCACCCGGAACAGCCCGACCACGAAGGAGGACACGGCATGACGACCCCCGACCCGACCGCCACCCGCAAGCTGCCCGTCACCGACCTGTCCCTCGTGGTCCTGATCGGTGCGAGCGGCTCCGGCAAGTCCACCTTCGCCCGGCGGCACTTCAAACCCACCGAGGTCATCTCCTCCGACTTCTGCCGCGGCCTGGTCGCCGACGACGAGAACGACCAGAGCGCCAGCCGGGACGCCTTCGACGTCCTCCACTACATCGCCGGCAAGCGTCTGGCGGCCGGTCGGCTCACCGTCGTCGACGCCACCAACGTCCAGCCGGAGGCCCGGCGCCAGCTGGTGCAGCTCGCCCGCCAGTACGACGTGCTGCCCCTCGCGATCGTCCTCGACCTGCCCGAAGAGGTGTGCCTGAGCCGCAACGCGGCCCGCCCCGACCGGGCGGACCTGCCCCGCCATGTCGTCCAGCGCCACCGCCGTGAGCTGCGCCGTTCGCTGCGCGGCCTGGAGCGCGAGGGCTTCCGCAAGGTCCATGTGCTCCGCACCGTCGAGGAGGTGGACGCGGCCGAGGTCGTCCTGGAGAAGCGCTTCAACGACCTGCGCCACCTCACCGGCCCCTTCGACATCATCGGTGACATCCACGGCTGCCGCTCCGAGCTGGAGACCCTGCTCGCCAAGCTCGGATACGTCGACGGCCACCACCCCGAGGGACGTACGGCCGTCTTCGTCGGCGACCTCGTCGACCGGGGCCCCGACAGCCCGGGCGTGCTGCGCCGCGTCATGGGCATGGTCGCCGCCGGGGACGCGCTCTGCGTGCCCGGAAACCACGAGAACAAGCTCGGCCGCTGGCTCAAGGGCAGGAAGGTCCAGCAGACCCACGGGCTCGCCGAGACCATCGAGCAGCTGGGACGCGAGAGCGAGGAGTTCCGCGCCGAGGTGGGCGCCTTCATCGACGGCCTCGTCAGCCACTACGTCCTCGACGAGGGCAGGCTCGTGGTCTGCCACGCCGGTCTGCCGGAGAAGTACCACGGCCGCACCTCCGGCCGGGTGCGCTCGCACGCGCTGTACGGGGACACCACCGGTGAGACCGACGAGTTCGGGCTGCCGGTGCGCTACCCGTGGGCGGAGGAGTACCGCGGCAGGGCCACCGTCGTCTACGGGCACACGCCCGTGCCGAACACGTCCTGGATCAACAACACCATCTGCCTGGACACGGGCGCCGTCTTCGGCGGGAAGATGACCGCGCTGCGCTGGCCGGAGCGCGAACTCGTCGACGTACCGGCGGAGAAGGTCTGGTACGAGCCCGCCCGGCCGCTCGCCACCGAGGCACCCGGCGGACACCAGGGCAGGCCGCTGGACCTCGGCGATGTGCACGGGCGGCGGATCGTCGAGACCCGGCAGATGGGGAACGTCGCCGTACGGGAGGAGAACGCGGCCGCGGCCCTGGAGGTGATGAGCCGGTTCGCGGTCGATCCGCGGCTGCTCGCCCACCTCCCGCCGACGATGGCTCCGACGGCGACCTCGAAGGAGGACGGCTACCTGGAGCACCCGGCCGAGGCGTTCGCTCAGTACGCGTCGGACGGCGTCGAGCGGGTCGTGTGCGAGGAGAAGCACATGGGCTCGCGGGCCGTCGCGCTCGTCTGCCGGGACGCCGACGCCGCCCGGGAGCGGTTCGGCGTCGACCCCGCGGAAGGGATCACCGGCGCCGTCCACACCCGTACGGGACGGCCCTTCTTCGCCGACGGCGCCGTCACCGAGCAGGTCCTGGACCGGCTGCGGAAGGCCGTCACCGCCGCCGGCCTGTGGGACGAGCTCGACACGGACTGGGTGCTGCTCGACGGCGAGCTGATGCCCTGGTCGCTGAAGTCCGCCGGGCTGCTGCGCTCGCAGTACGCGGCGGTCGGCGCGGCCTCCCGCGCCGTCTTCCCCGGCGCGCTCGGCGCGCTGGAACAGGCGGCGGCCCGAGGCGTGGCCGGCGTCGACGCGCTCCTCGCCGAACAGCGGGAGCGGGCGGCCGACGCGGACGCGTTCACCGAGGCGTACCGGAGATACTGCTGGCCGACGGAGGGCCTCGACGGGGTGCGCTTCGCACCGTTCCAGGTCCTCGCGGTGCGGGGCCGCTCGCTGGCGGCCGTGCCCCACAACGAGCAGCTCGGGTGGCTGGACCGGCTGGTCGAGCACGATCCGACGGGCCTGCTGCAGGTCACGCGCCGGCTGATCGTCGACACCGGCGACGAGACGTCCGTGCGGGCCGGTGTCGAGTGGTGGCTGGAGATGACGGCGGCGGGCGGCGAGGGCATGGTCGTCAAACCGCTGGCGGCACTGGTCCGTGACGGCAAGGGCCGGCTCGTGCAGCCGGGCGTGAAGGTGCGTGGCCGGGAGTACCTGCGGATCATCTACGGCCCCGACTACACGCGCCCGGAGAACCTGGAACGCCTGCGCAACCGTTTCCTCGGCCACAAGCGCTCGCTGGCCCTGCGTGAGTACGCGCTCGGTCTGGAGGCGCTGGACCGGCTGGCGGAGGGGGAGCCGCTCTGGCGCGTGCACGAGGCCGTCTTCGCGGTCCTCGCACTGGAGTCGGAACCGGTGGACCCGCGTCTGTGACACAGCCGCCGAGGGGGAAGACAGGCCGTCCCACGGGGGGCGCAGGAGAGCGGATCACAGCGCTCCCTTGCGCTCCCGTGCTCGTTGACGCGGCGCCGGGAGCTGTGCGACCTCGTCGCCAGGGGCTGTTCGTGACCGCCCCCCGCACGTCGCTGCGCGGCGCGTCCGGCGACGCCGAACGGGCGGCCGACGCCGCCGCGCTCCACCGCCGGGCGGTCCGGCCGCTGCTGGACGCGGGTGACGTCCCGGTCCGCACGCTCGCGGCGCTGCTGTCCGGACTCCGGTCGAGCCCCGACCCGGCCGCCCGGGCCGCGTTCCGGCAGAGCGTGGACGGCGAAAGGCCTGGACTTCCCGAGGAGGTCTGGCGGGCGCTGCCGAGGGAGGCGTACGCCGGCCCCAGGCCCCAGGCCCCAGGGCCCAGGCCCCAGGGCCCAGGCCCCAGGGCCCAGGGCCCAGGGCCCAGGGCCACGGTCCGGGGCCCCGCGGCAGGCGCCCCCGCACCGGCCGGCACCTCCGCCCGCCGCCCCTTCGGCACCGACCACCTACGCGGCGGCGTCCGGTGGCGACGGCCGGGTCATCGCCTTCGCCGTGATCGGGGTGATCCTGTTCCTGGTCGTCTTCATCGTCGCGTACCTGATGACGGCAGACGGTCGACCGTTCCGAGAACCACGCGCGAGCCGTCCGGCTCCGTCAGGATGGGCGCATGGGATTCCATGTCGATTCCGAGACCGGGCGGCTCCGCCGCGTCATCCTGCATCGGCCCGATCTGGAGCTGAAGCGGCTGACCCCCTCCAACAAGGACGCTCTTCTCTTCGACGACGTGCTCTGGGTCCGCCGGGCCCGGCAGGAGCACGACGGTTTCGCGGACGTCCTGCGAGACCGGGGCGTCGAGGTCCATCTCTTCGGGGATCTGCTGCGGGAGTCGATGGAGCTGCCCGCCGCCCGCGGGCTCGTGCTCGACCGGGTCTTCCACGAGAAGGAGTACGGCCCGCTCGCCGCCGACCATCTGCGCGCGGCCTTCGACTCCCTCGACGCCGCCCAGCTCGCCGAGGCGCTGGTCGGCGGGATGACGAAACGGGAGTTCCTGGCCGCGCACCGCGAGCCGACCTCCGTTCGGTTCCATGCGATGGATCTGGACGACTTCGTCCTCGGGCCGCTGCCGAACCACCTCTTCACCCGGGACACCTCCGCCTGGATCTACGACGGCGTCTCGATCAACGCGATGCGCTGGCCGGCCCGCCAGCGTGAGACGGTCCATTTCGAGGCGATCTACAAGCACCATCCTCTCTTCACGGGCCCCGAGGCAGGGCACTTCCACCACTGGTCCGAGGGGCAGACCGACTATCCGTCCACGATCGAGGGCGGGGACGTCCTCGTCATCGGCAACGGCGCCGTCCTGATCGGGATGAGCGAGCGGACGACCCCGCAGGCGGTGGAGATGCTCGCCCGCGGCATGTTCGCGGCGGGCTCGGCGCGGATGATCATCGCCCTCGACATGCCGAAGCGGCGTGCCTTCATGCACCTCGACACGGTGATGACGATGGTCGACCACGACACCTTCACCCAGTACGCGGGGCTCGGGATGCTCCGCTCGTACACGATCGAACCGGGCGACGCGGGGCAGTCCCTGCGGGTGACCGACCACCCGCCGGAGCACATGCACAGCGCCATCGCCGCGGCGCTGGGTCTCCAGGAGGTGAGGGTCCTGACGGCGACCCAGGACGTCCACGCCGCGGAGCGCGAGCAGTGGGACGACGGCTGCAACGTCCTCGCGGTCGAGCCGGGTGTGGTCGTGGCGTACGAGCGGAACGTCACGACCAACACGCATCTGCGCAAGGAGGGGATCGAGGTGATCGAGATCCCCGGCAGCGAGCTGGGCCGCGGCAGGGGCGGGCCGCGCTGCATGAGCTGCCCGGTGGAGCGGGACGCGGTCTGAGGGGAGCGGCGGCGCCGGGGGCGGGTCGCGGTGCCGGGAGCCCGAGTGGCGCCGGGAGCCGAGTGGCCCGCATCACCGTATAGGAATACTGGACTACGTATACACTTCCAGGGTCGTCCGGGCGTCGTCCCGGGCGTCCCCCGATCACGTCCCGACCTCGCCGGTCCCTGCCGTCCTCTTCCGCGAATACAGGAGCGCCCCCATGGCCACTGACCTCATCGGCCGCCACTTCCTCAAGGAGCTGGACTTCACCGCCGAGGAGTTCCGCGGTCTGATCGACCTGGCCGCCGAGCTCAAGGCCGCCAAGAAGGCGGGCACCGAGGTCCAGCGGCTGCGGGGCAAGAACATCGCCCTCATCTTCGAGAAGACCTCGACCCGGACCCGCTGCGCCTTCGAGGTCGCCGCCGCGGACCAGGGGGCCTCCGCCACCTATCTCGACCCCTCCGGCTCGCAGATCGGCCACAAGGAGTCGGTCAAGGACACCGCGCGCGTCCTCGGCCGGATGTTCGACGGCATCGAGTACCGGGGCGACAGCCAGGCGAACGTCGAGGAGCTCGCCGCCTTCGCCGGCGTCCCGGTCTTCAACGGTCTGACCGACGACTGGCACCCCACCCAGATGCTGGCCGACGTGCTCACCATGACCGAGCACTCGGACAAGCCGCTCGACAAGACGGTCTTCGCCTACCTCGGCGACGCCCGCTTCAACATGGGCAACTCCTACCTCGTCACCGGCGCCCTTCTCGGTATGGACGTCCGGATCGTCGCCCCCAAGGCGTACTGGCCGAACGAGGAGGTCGTCGCCTCGGCGCGCGGGCTCGCCGAGGCGAGCGGTGCCACGATCACCCTCACCGAGGAGGTGACCGAGGGCGTCCGCGGCGCGGACTTCGTCGCGACCGACGTCTGGGTCTCCATGGGCGAGCCCAAGGAGGTCTGGGACGAGCGGATCGCCGATCTCTCCCCGTACGCCGTGACCATGGACGTCCTGCGCGCCACCGGGAACCCGGACGTGAAGTTCCTGCACTGCCTGCCGGCCTTCCACGACCTGGGCACGGCGGTCGGCCGGGACATCCACGAGCGCCACGGGCTGACGGAGCTGGAAGTCTCCGACGAGGTCTTCGAGTCGGCCCACTCGGTCGTCTTCGACGAGGCCGAGAACCGGATGCACACCATCAAGGCCGTCCTGGTCGCCACGCTCGCGGGCCCCGCCGCCTGACGATCGCCGTACCACCCTTCCGGCCGGGCACCGTCCCCCACCCCTTCCGGCCGGGCACCGTCCCCCACCCCTTCCGGCCGGGCACCGACCTCACCCCTTCGGCCGGGCACCGACCTCACCCCTCCGGCCGGGCGCCCACCCCCACCCCTTCGGCCGGGCACCGGCCCTCGGCCCTCAGTGCTCCGGGCGGCGCTGCTTCGGTACCGCGGGGAGGGTGAACCAGACCGCCTTGCCGTGCGCGGTGGGCCGATGACCGCAGTCGGCGCTGAGGGCACGGATCAGCAGCAGGCCGCGGCCGTGCTCCTGCCAGGGGTCGGGCTCCTGGCCCGGCTCCGGGCCGAGCGGCTCGCCCGGGCGGGCCGGCCGCCGGTCGTGCACCTCGACCTGGCAGCCGCCCGGCAACAGCTCGACGACGAGCTCGATGGGGTCCTCGCCCTCGGTGTGTTCGACCGCGTTGGCGACGAGCTCGGCGGTCAGCAGCTCCGCCGTGTCTCGGTCGGCGGGCGCGTCGGCGTCCGCCAGCGCCGTACGGATCAGGGCACGGGCGATCGGCACGGCGACCGTGGTGTGGGGCAGCCGCGTACGCCACGAGGTGGGGCTGGTGGCTTCGGCCATGGCGGGTCCGTTCCGAGCGGGGCGGGTCGGGAGGGTGGAGTCCAGGACGTCCTGCTTTCAACCTTACGGACCGCAAAAGCGAAACCCAGGGGCGCCCCTCCCCTTCCCGCGGGGCCCTGCGTCACCTCCCGCCCGGGACCTCCGCCCACGGCCCCCGCCTCGTACGTCACAGCCTCGCCCCGTCGCCCCGCCCTGCCGCGTATCGCGTACTCGTGACGACAGTCACAGAGTGGTGATACGCTCGCGTCAGGAGGAGGGAGGCCGTTCCGTATGAGCCCCTTTATCGGCTCCGCACCCCGTACCGAGCAGTGGCGGCATCTGCACCTGGCCGTCGACGACGGCGTCGCCACCGTCACGCTCGCCCGCCCCGAGAAACTCAACGCGCTCACCTTCGGCGCCTACGCCGACCTGCGCGACCTGCTCGCCGAACTCTCCCGGGAACGGGCCGTGCGCGCCCTCGTCCTCGGCGGAGAGGGACGGGGCTTCTGCTCGGGCGGCGACGTGGACGAGATCATCGGCGCGACCCTGTCCATGGACACGGCGCAGCTGCTCGACTTCAACCGGATGACCGGACAGGTCGTCCGCGCGATCCGCGAATGTCCCTTCCCGGTGATCGCCGCCGTCCACGGCGTCGCCGCCGGCGCGGGAGCCGTCCTCGCCCTCGCCGCCG
>NZ_JAGGOS010000034.1 GCF_018614205.1 Streptomyces sp. ISL-36
CGCCCCGGCCCCCGAGCCGACGCCGGTCGGCTGACGCCTTCCCCGTACGGCCGCGTGTCCCCCGCTGTAGCGGAGGGGGCACGCGGCTTTCGCGTGTGCGCGCCGGGCGTCTGTGCGCCGGGGTTCTAGGCGCCGGGTTCGCGGTGGCGGGCGGCGATGCCGAAGCGGCCCTGTTCGCCCGGAGCTGACGCGACGGTCCCCACACGGGAGACCGAACTGATCACCCGCTCCTCGGCCGCTTGCCGCTCCCGGAGCTCCTCCGCCTCGAGTCGTTCCAGGTCAGCGGCGGAGACGAGCGCCACGAGCGGCTTTCCGTGCCGGGTCACGACGACCCGCTCGTCGCCGTACACCACGCGGTTGATCAGGTCGGCGAGCTCTGCACGTGCTTGCGTCACCGGAATCTCGTAGGCCATGCTCCTCATCTTACGGCCTGTACATCCTGTACATTTTTTACCAGGAGGGATGCCTCATGCACGCCCGCTACGTCCTGCCCGAGTTCACCGAGCGCACCAGCTTCGGCAGCCGGACCCTCGACCCGTACTCCAAGCTGCTCGAAGAGCGGATCATCTTCCTCGGGACACCCATCGACGAGACCTCGGCCAACGACGTCATCGCACAGTTCCTGCACCTGGAGTACGCCGATCCGGACCGGGACATCTCGCTCTACATCAACTCCCCCGGCGGTTCGCTGAGCGCCATGTCCGCGATCTACGACACGATGCAGGTCGTCACCTGCGACGTGGAGACGGCCTGCCTGGGCCAGGCGGCCTCCACCGCGGCGGTGTTGCTCGCGGCCGGCGCGCCCGGTAAACGGCTCGCACTGCCGGGCGCCCGGGTGGTGCTCCAGCAGCCCGCGATGGACGAGCCGTTGCAGGGGCAGCCCAGCGATCTCGACATCCAGGCGCGGGAATTGCTGCGGCTGCGGGCGATGGTGGCCGGCATGCTCGTCACGCACACCGGCCGGAGCCGGGAGCAGGTCGACGCCGACATCGAGCGGACCACGGTGCTCGACGCGTCGGCCGCCCTCGCCTACGGCCTGGTGGATCACGTGGTCCGGAACCGCGCCGCGGCCGGCGGCGGGGCGCGGTGAGCCGGAGATGGTCCCCGAACTGCCGCCGCTGCCCGCCCTGACGCGGGCGGAAGGCGAGTTCATCGACGCCTATCTCGAAGTCGTCGACCTCCTGGGGCGGATCAATCCATCCAGGACTTCGCATACCTATGGGGCGTTGCGCGCCGCACAGGCCCTCGTGGGCCGGGCGACGGCGCTGCGCGACGCACTGACGGTGATGCATACGCGCGGCGAGAGCGAGGTGCACGCGGAGACATTGGTCCGCGCGCTGCGCGTGCTGGACGGTGAGCGCCGGGCGGGGCGGGTCACTCTGCCGAGGTCTCCGACGAGTTGACATTCTCGCGTGTCGTGTCGAGGTCCACTCGGACCATCGAAGCCGCAGAAACGCTCCCTCGTTCGGCGTAGTCGACGAATCGACTTATGTCCGGGGTGAGTTGCACAACAGGTGTACACATCTGGCCGAATCAGGCGTTCCATCGCTGGTACGGGGCTCATCGGCCAAACCTCCGAAGATCACGAAACCTGTCTGTCCACCCGAATGGATCAGTCGTGAGGAGCCTCACATATCGCGTTTTCAACTCGGTTTTCGACCAGGTTGTGGGTCAAGATCCCTGACGACGACAAGCCCCCGCCACCGCGGCGGGGCGGTCCGGGCGGACGCCGAGTCCTGCCGCTGTCCCGGATGTCTGGTCGACAGGAGTGGATCGGCAGGAGTGGAGGACCCGGGCAGTACGGGACGACCGAGCAGTGGGGCCGTTCCTCGGGGTGAAGCCGCAGCCGCGGCCGGGCAACTTCGCCAGTCCGAACCCGACAGGTCATCCTTCACAGGCGGCTGACGAAGGGTTGCGCATGACTGCGCAGATTCATGTCCCGTCCCTGTTGACCCGGGCCGGAGCCGTCTCGGCTCTCACCCTCGCCGCCGTCGGCGGGACGATGCTGGCGCCGGGCGCCGCACCGGAGGCCCACGCCGCGACCTCGTACGCAGGCCAGGCCCTGAACGTGGCGGCCTCCAAGAAGGGTTCGCCCTACAAGTACGGAGCGGCCGGACCGAACCGGTTCGACTGCTCGGGGCTCACGCTCTACTCGTACAAGCAGGCGGGCAAGTCGCTGCCCCGTACCGCGCAGCAGCAGTACAACAAGACCCGGCACATCTCCGCGTCCAGCCGGCAGAAGGGCGATCTGGTCTTCTTCCACTCCGGCGGAAGGGTCTACCACGTGGGCATCTACGCGGGCAGCGGCAAGATCTGGCACTCCCCCAAGACGGGTTCCTGGGTGAAGCTCGACAAGATCTGGTCGTCCAAGGTCTATTACGGCCGGGTCCACTGACCCGCTGACCGGTCCGGGCGTCCGAAGGGGTGCGGTGGCGCCACCGCCCCCTCGCGTACCGCCCGGGGAGTCGGCTGCCCGTGAGCGGGGCCGGCAGCGGTGTCGGCCCCTGCGGCGAGCACGCCGCCCGTCACCCCCGAGCGGCCGTCACCCCCCGCGCGGCCGTCCGTCCTCCTGCGGTTCACCGGTGATCCAGTTCCAGCTGGTGATCATGGTGCGCATCTGGCGGGCGGCGCCGGAGAGATGGCTGTCGACGCCCCAGAACAGGGTGAGCGTGCGACGGCAGTCGGGGCTGTCGACGGCGATCCAGGCGACGGGGGCCCGGGTGGCGGCGCGCCGGGCGATGTCGGGGATGAGACCGACACCGAGTCCTGCGCTGATCAGACCGGCGAGGGCGCCGGGCTCGTCTCCTTCGCAGACGATCTTCGGTGTCAGGTCTCTTCCCGCGAAGAGCCGATCGAGGAGCCGGCGTTGCCAGTGCCCCCTACGCGTCGTCACGAAGGGCTGGTCGGCGAGTTCGTCGACGCTCACCGTGGTGCGGCCGGCGAGCGGGTGGTCGGGGGGCGTGGCCACCCACACCGCCTCGTCGAGCAGCTGGAACCCTTCCAGGCCCTCGGTGGGGATCGGCTGTGAGGCGACGCAGAGGTCGATGTCCTGGGCCCGCAGGCGGCGCGCCATCTCCTCGGCCGCCATCTGGTGGAGTTCGACCTCGGCTGAGGGATGGGCGCGCTTGTACGCCGTGAGCGGGCCGGTGAGGGTGAGGAAGGTCTCCGACGCCAGTCGCACGGTGCCGAACCCCTCGGTGGTGGCCTCGGCGACGGCTCGTCGCCCCGCGTCGAGTTCACCGAGGGAGCGTTCGACGTAGCCGCGGAAGAGTTTCCCGGCGTCGTTCAGCCGTAGTCGGCCGGCCCGGTCGAACAGCGGTGTGCCGAGTTCGTTCTCCAGCCGCGCGATGGTGCGGCTCAGCGACGGCTGCGCGACACGAAGTTCGTCGGCCGCGCGGCTGAGGTGTTCCAGCCGGGCCACCGCGAGGAACTGCGTGAGCATGTTCAGATCCATGGGCCTCTCCGCGTCCGCGTTGGCGTCCCTGACCTCGGCGGATCGTCGCCATGCCAACAGAGATATAACGGCATAGCAATATTGATCTTAGACATGATATCTCACAGGTCATAGCGTCGTGAGCGTTCCCGAACCGTGAACAGAGTGGGGAGGACGCTCATGACCACCGCAGCCGACGCGGCCGACGCAGCGGACGAGGCCGACAGGTTCCGCCCGGCAGGGTCGGCCCGAACCGGAGCCGCGCATCGGACGGGGCCCACCGGGTGGGTCCTGCGGGCCGTCGTCAGCGCGCACGTGGTGGCGATCGTCGGTCAGCCGGTGCTCGCCGGCGTCTATCTGAGCGGCGACTACGACGGCCTGCGGTGGCATACGGTCGGCGCCGACGTCGTCACCTCTCTCGGTTATCTGCAGGTGATCGTGGCGATCGCGGTCTGGGTTCGGCTGCGTCGAATCTGGCCGTTCCTTACGACCCTGGCTGTGGTGACGGCCGAGACGGTGCAGTACTTCGCCGGCATGGCCGGCGCCCTGTGGTTGCACATCCCGCTGGGCGTGATGACCGTCGCCGGGCTCGTCGTGCTGTTCATCGCCGTATGGCTCCGGCCCTTCGAGCGGCGACCGCGACCCCCGCGCGAGCCGATGCGGACCGTGGCGGAGCCGCAGGGGCGGGAGGCCGACAGTGCCTGAGCGATATGACGACCGGTCCGGCGGCGTCCGTGGAGTGGGCAGACGCCAGATGCTGGGCATCGGCGGGGCGATCGGGCTGATGGCGGCCGCCGGACTGTCGGCCTCGGCCGCACTCTCCCGCCGCCCGCCCGTCACCGGTGCCACATTGCGCAGCGCCGTGCCGCTGCCGCCCCCGTTCCAGGTGCCGTTGCCGCTTCCCTCCGTGCTGGCGCCGGTCAGCACCTCGGGTGGTGTCGACCGTTACGAGATCACCCAGCGCGAGGTGACCTCGGAGATCCTGCCCGGTGTCAGGACGCCGCTGTGGACGTACGAGGGCACGTTCCCGGGGCCGACGATCGAGTCGCGCCGCGGCCGGCCGGTCACCGTGACCCATCGCAACAACCTGCCCGTGCCGACGGTGGTGCACCTGCACGGAGGGCGGACGCCGGCGGATTCCGACGGGTACCCGACCGACCTCGTCCTGCCCGAGGGGTGGCCGGACGCCGCGCACAAGGCGTACACCGGTCATGGCGGACCCGGCGGACACGGCGGACACGGCCCTGGCCCCGGCCCCGGAATGCACGATCCGCGGGCCGTGCCGTCCAGGCTGACGCGCGACTACACGTTCCCGCTGGACCAGCGGCCGGCGCTGCTCTGGTACCACGACCACCGGATGGACTTCACCGCCCCCGCGATCTGGCGGGGCCTCGCCGGGCTGCAGATCGTGCGCGACGATGCCGAGGACTCCCTCGGCCTGCCCGCGGGGCGGCGCGAACTGCCGCTCATGATCGCCGACCGTGCGTTCGCCGCCGACGGCAGCCTCGACTACCCCGCCCTCGACCCCACCCTGCGCGAACGGCCGGGCGTGCGCGGGTCCTATCCGGCCGGAGTCCTCGGTGACGTGATCCTGGTCAACGGCGCCCCGTGGCCCGTGCACGAGGTCGATGCGGCGCGGTACCGGCTACGCATCCTGAACGCCTCGAACGCCCGGCACTATGAACTCGAGGCGGTCGGTGACGACGGACGCCGGCTCGATCTCGTCCAGATCGGCGCCGACCAGGGGCTGCTCGCGGCGCCCGTCACCCACCGGCTGCTGCCGATTGCGCCGGCCGAACGCTACGACGTGGTCATCGACTTCTCGGGCGTCCCGGTCGGCAGCCGCGTCCGCGTCGTCAACCGGCTGGGCTCAGGGCGCACCCGCGACGTGATGGCCTTCCGGGTCGCACGCCGCGCCGCCGACGACAGCCGCATCCCCCACACCCTCTCGAACGATCTGCCGACCTGGCGCCGGTCGGAGGCCGTCAGGGTGCGCGATTTCTCCTTCCGCGCGGGGCGCATGCACGGCGGTCGTGGATGGCTGATCGGCGGGCTGCCGTTCGACCCCGCCCGCTCCGACGTCACCGTCCCTCTCGGCGATGTCGAGGTGTGGCGGCTGGTCGCCGACGTCCACCATCCCGTCCATCTGCATCTGGTCGGCTTCCGGGTGCTCTCGCGGGGCGGCCGGCCACCGCTGCCCCACGATGCGGGCCTCAAGGACACCGTCTCGTTGCGGCCGGGCGAATCGGCGGAGATCATCACCCGTTTCGACGGCTACCGCGGCCGCTATCTCTTCCACTGCCACAACGCCGAACACGAAGACATGGGCATGATGGCCAACCTCGAAATCGTCTGACACCTCCCCGCCGCGGAAGGCCCGTGTCGTTCCACTCATGCGTGGGGAGCGGACGCAGCCGTTCTTCCGTCCGACACGGAGGTGGCCGCCGTCCACGGCAGGTGGATCGAGACGGTCTTGCCGCCCTGGGCGGTCGGGGTGACCGAGAGGCGCCCACCCGCTTCCGCCGCCAGGAAGCGGATGATGACCAGCCCCCGGCCGTTGTCCTGCTGCACCGCCGCGGGGAGCCGCTTGGGCCAGCGCGGGTGGCTGTCGGTGACACCGATGTGGAGCCGCTCCTCGCGCTCCAGGCGGACGTCGACGGTGAAGGTGGGTGACTGACCGAAGGTGTGCTGGACGGCGTTGGTCGCCAGCTCGGAGACGATCAGCCGGACCGTGTCGGCGGTGTCGCTGCCGTCGGCGAGTCCCCATGCGCTCAGGACGTCGGCGACAAATCTCCGGGCGGCGGACACCGAGGCGGGATCGCTCGGCAGGGTGACGGTTGCTTCCTGGTGGTCTGCCATGGCGACGCTGTCCCTTTCCCACCGGGGCCCGGCCCCGGATTGCGCTCCGCGTCAGAGTGCCACTGAACGTCCGCCCCGGGCGGCGATCCACCAAGATATGGATATATCTGTCGCTCGAAGCGGTGAACTCTGCTACGAGAGCCCACATTTGAGGCGCGACCTGTGGCTGAGGCGGGCCGTGGCCGGCGGTCCACCGCAGGCCACGGCCCACCGGGGGCCACCGGGGCGGGCAACCGTCAGGCGCCCGGTGCGGTCCGCACGAGATCGCCGTCAGGCGGCCGGTGCGGTCCGCACGATCGTGGACACCGCGCGCTCGATCTCCGCGTCGGTCAGATCGGCGCGGGCCGTGAGGCGCAGCCGCGAGATGCCGTCCGGAACCGACGGGGGACGGAAGCACCCCACGGCCAGCCCCTGTTCGCGGCAGTCGGCCGCCCACCGCAGCGCCGCCTCGGGCGACGGGGCGCGCACCGAGACGACGGCCGCGTCCGGCCGCGCCGCGGTCAGTCCGGCCTCGGTGAGCAGCCGGTACAGGGTCGTGGCGACGGTCCGGGCCCGACCGGCGAGCCCGGGTTCGCCGTGGATCAGCCGCAGGCTCGCGAGGGCGGCTCCGGCGGCGGCCGGGGCGAGACCCGTGTCGAAGATGAACGTACGGGCCGCGTTGACGAGGTGCTCGACGACCCGGGCGGGGCCGAGGACCGCTCCGCCCTGGCTGCCGAGCGACTTGGACAGGGTCAGGGTGGCGACGACGTCCTCGTCGCCCGCGAGTCCGGCGGCGTGGAGGGCGCCCCGGCCGCCGTCGCCGAGCACTCCCAGACCGTGGGCGTCGTCCACGACGAGCGCGGCGCCGTGCGCGCGGCAGGCCTCGGCGATCTCGGCCAGCGGAGCCTCGTCGCCGTCCACCGAGAAGACCGAGTCGGTGACGGCGAGGGCCCGGCGGCCCTGGTGGGCCCGGAGCGTCTTGCGTACCGCCTCCGGGTCGGCGTGCGGAACCACGGCCGTCTCGGCTCGGGAGAGCCGGCAGCCGTCCACGAGGGAGGCGTGGTTGCCCGCGTCCGACACGATGAGCGAGTCACGGCTGGTCAGCGCGGTCAGCGCGGCGAGGTTGGCGGTGTAGCCGGAGGAGAAGACGAGTGCGGCCTCGAAGCCGCAGAAGTCGGCGAGTTCGCGCTCCAGCCGGGTGTGCAGTCGGGTGGTGCCGGTGACGAGTCGCGATCCGGTGGCCCCGGCGCCCCAGCGCCGGGCCGCCTCCGCGGCCGCGTCGGTGATCTCGGGGCGGCGGGTCAGTCCCAGGTAGTCGTTGCTCGCCAGATCGAGGAGCTCCGATTCGGCGGCGCGGGGCCTGAGCGTGCGGACGAGACCGGCCTGGGCGCGGCGGCGCGCCTCGGCGTCGGTCCAGTCGAACGCGGTCCGGCGCGTGACCTCGCCCCGCGTGGCCTCGTCACGCGTGTGCTCGCCACACGTGCGCTCGCCACACGTGTGGTCGCCACGCGTGTGCTCGTCCCGGTACATGGGGCAGATCCTTTTGTAGGCAGCGCACAGACCCTAACCGTCCGCGGCCGAGGTCAGGGTGTGGCCATGCACACACCTCAAACGGCCTCGTTTGTTCGGATCCTCCTTGGCCGCGGGGCGTGCCGTAGGCCAGGATCAGCCCTTATGGACCTGCTGAACACGCTGGTGGACAAGGGGCTGCGGCGCGAGCTGCCGAGCCGTGAAGAAGCGCTCGCCGTGCTGGCGACCTCCGACGACGAACTGCTCGATGTGGTGGCCGCGGCCGGCAAGGTGCGCCGTCAGTGGTTCGGACGGCGGGTGAAGCTCAATTACCTCGTCAATCTGAAGTCGGGGCTATGTCCCGAGGACTGCTCCTACTGTTCGCAGCGGCTCGGTTCGACGGCCGGGATCCTGAAGTACACCTGGTTGAAGCCGGACGAGGCGTCCCAGGCGGCCGCCGCCGGTGTGGNNCGTGGACCGGGTCGGCAGGACCATCGAGGCGATCAAGGAGCAGAACGAGGGCGTGGAGGTCTGCGCCTGCCTCGGTCTGCTCTCGGACGGCCAGGCGGAGCGGCTGCGGGAGGCCGGAGCCGACGCGTACAACCACAACCTCAACACGTCCGAGGGGACGTACGGGGAGATCACCACCACCCACACCTACGCGGACCGGGTGGACACCGTCCAGAAGGCGCACGCCGCCGGCCTGTCCGCCTGCTCCGGTCTGATCGCCGGCATGGGCGAGAGCGACGAGGACCTGGTCGACGTCGTCTACGCGCTGCGCGAGCTGGACCCGGACTCGGTGCCGGTCAACTTCCTGATCCCGTTCGAGGGGACGCCGCTCGCCAAGGAGTGGAACCTCACCCCGCAGCGCTGTCTGCGGATCCTGGCGATGGTGCGGTTCGTCTGTCCCGACGTGGAGGTGCGGATCGCCGGCGGCCGCGAGGTGCACCTGCGCTCGATGCAGCCGCTGGCGCTGCACCTGGCGAACTCGATCTTCCTCGGCGACTACCTGACGAGTGAGGGCCAGGCGGGCAAGGCGGACCTGGACATGATCGCGGACGCGGGCTTCGAAGTGGAGGGCGCGGGGACGACGACGCTGCCCGAGCACCGGGCCGACGCGCTCGCGGCGGCGACCGGCGGCTGCGGCTCGCACGCCGGGGCCGAGGCGGGCGGTGGCTGCGGCTCGCAC
>NZ_JAGGOS010000035.1 GCF_018614205.1 Streptomyces sp. ISL-36
GCTCCGGCGGGTCCCGGTTTCGACCACCCCGGCCCCAGCCGCTGCCGCGCCGGCTGCTCTCCCCGAGCCGGGGCGCTGCCCGCGCCAGTCCCGCGAGGGCCGAGCGAGCCGGCGACGAGGTGGGCCGGCGGACCCGCCTCACGGACCGCGAACGGGTAGGTGTCCGCTCACGCTGGGTGAGCGAGCTCCCTGCGAGCCTCACGTACCTTGCTCCGCCCCGCCGCCCCGCCGCCTCGCCGGGCCGTGGCCGGCCCCCGAGACCGGTCACGCGCGAGCAGCCGGATCGACGGGACCGCCGAGGCGCAGGTCCGCGGGAAGGACGGCAGAGGCGCCGGGCCTCCCCGGCCTCCGGGGCATCCGCCTCGGCGGCGGAGCCCGGCGCACGGGCCGTCGGCCGGTGACCCGGGGTCGTCAGGCCGACGCCCCGGACGCCCGGTCGGCGAGGCCGCGCAGGCGGCTCAACGCCTCCTCCGCCCGGGCGTGTTCGACGAAGAGGTGGTCGTGGTGGAAGCCGGCCACCACGTTGCAGCTCAGTCCGGCATCGGCGAGCTCACGGGCGACGGCCGCCGTCAGGCCCACGGCGTCGAGCGCGGAGTGGACCCGCAGCGTGATCCAGCCCGCCACGTAGTCGTACGCCAGGGAGGCCGCGTCGGCCTCCTCCTGGCGTACGACCAGGGAGAGCCCCTCCCTCTCGACGACCGTCGCGACCGGTGCGACCCCCGCCGGAGCGGGGCCGTCCACGGTGGCGAAGACATAGCGGCCGGGGTTGAGTTCCGGCCGCATCCCGGCGACGAGCCGGGTCAGATCACGCTCTGCACTCATGATCACCACCCTAGGGCGGCGGCACCGGCCGACGGACCTGTCGCCACGTCCGTCGCCGGAGCATGGCGCATCAGGTCAGGTCGAACTCGCCCTCACGCGCGTTGACCACGAACGCCCGCCACTCCGCCGGGCTGAAGATCAGGGACGGCGCCTCCGGTCGCCCTCCGTTGCGCATCGCGATGAAGCCCTCGACGAAGGCGATCTGGACGTCCCCCGTTCCCTGGCTGCTCGACCGCCAGTCGGCCTTGCTGAGGTCGAGGTCCGGCTTGTCCCAGCCCGCGAAGGCGTGCTGGGCGGTGGTGCTGGTGGTGCTCTCCGCCACGTCCGTGCTCCTCCCGCATACCGCATGGTCGTCGTCCGGGGCTCAGGGTAGCGAGCGGCACCCCGTGCCGACAGACCTCACGCGCCGGGCGGCCGGTCGCCCACGAGCCACATGGAGAAGAACTGCGCGCCCCCTCCGTACGCGTGGCCGAGCGCCCTTCGCGCGCCGTCGACCTGGTGTTCGCCCGCCTGTCCCCGCACCTGGAGCGCGGCCTCGGCGAAACGGATCATCCCGGAGGCGCCGATGGGGTTGGTGGACAGGACACCGCCCGAGGGGTTCACCGGCAGGTCCCCGTCCAGTTCCGTCACGCCGGCCTCGGTGAGTTTCCAGCCCTCGCCCTCCTCGGCGAAGCCCAGGTTCTCCAGCCACATCGGCTCGTACCAGGAGAACGGGACGTACATCTCGACCGCGTCGATCTCCCGGCGCGGGTCGGTGATGCCCGCCTGCCGGTAGACGTCGGCGGCGCAGTCCTTGCCGGCCTGTGGCGAGACGAAGTCCTTGCCGGCGAAGAGCGTGGGTTCGCTGCGCATCGCGCCGCCGTGCACCCAGGCGGGCGGCCGGGGTGAGCGCCCGGCGCCCGCGCGGTCGGTGAGGACCATCGCGCAGGCCCCGTCGGAGGACGGGCAGGTCTCGGAGTAGCGGATCGGGTCCCAGAGCATCGGTGAGGCCTGGACCTTCTCCAGGGTGATGTCGTGCTCGTGGAGGTGCGCGTAGGGGTTCTTCAGCGCGTTGCGGCGGTCCTTGTACGCGACGAGGGAGCCGACCGTGTCGGGCGCGCCGGTGCGGCGCATGTAGGCCCGTACGTGCGGGGCGAAGAAGCCGCCCGCGCCGGCGAGCAGCGGCTGCTGGAACGGTACGGGCAGGGACAGGCCCCACATCGCGTTGGATTCGGACTGTTTCTCGAAGGCGAGCGTCAGGACCGTGTGGTGGACACGGGCGGAGACGAGGTTGGCCGCGACCAGGGCCGTGGAGCCGCCGACGGAGCCGGCGGTGTGGACCCGGAGCATCGGCTTGCCCACGGCGCCGAGGGCGTCGGCGAGGTAGAGCTCCGGCATCATCACGCCCTCGAAGAAGTCGGGGGCCTTGCCGATGACGACGGCGTCGATGTCCGCCCAGGTCAGCTCGGCGTCCTGGAGGGCGCGCAGGGCGGCTTCGCGGACGAGTCCGGCGATCGAGACGTCCCGGCGGGTGGCGACGTGCTTGGTCTGGCCGATCCCGACGACGGCGACTGGCTCATTGGGCACGGGGGTCCCCTTCCAGGACGGCGACCAGGTTCTGCTGCAGACAGGGGCCGGAGGTGGCGTGGGCGAGGGCGCGGTCGGAGGCGCCGCGGTGGATCCGGGCGGCGGCCTCGCCGAGCCGGATGAGACCGGCGGCCATCATCGGGTTGGCGGCGAGCGCCCCGCCGGACGGGTTGACCCTCACCCTCTCGTCGAGGTCGAGCTCGTCGAGGTCGAGGTCGAGGGCGCGGCGCAGCACGACCTCCTGGGAGCTGAAGGGGGCGTGGAGTTCGGCCGTGTCCACTGGCCGCTCGAAGGCTCCGGCGCGCTCGGCGGCGAGGCGGGTGGAGGGCGAGTCGGTGAGGTCGCGCACGCCGAGTGCGTGGGCCTCGATCCGGTGGTCCATGCCCCTGATCCAGGCGGGCCGGGCGCACAGTTCGCGCGCCGTGTCCCCGGCTGCCAGGATCACGGCGGCGGCGCCGTCGCCGACGGGCGGGCAGTCGCCGGTGCGCAGCGGCCGGACGACGTAGTCGCCCTGGGGCCGGGCACCCGGCAGTTGGGCATGGGGGTTGGCGGTGGCGTCCTCGCGGCTGCGGGCGGCGACGGAGGCCAGCGAATGCTCGTCCGTGTGTCCGGCGTCGATGAGCGCCTGGGCCTGGAGCGCGGCGAGCGCGACGGAGTCGGGCCAGAGGGGGGCGAGGTAGTAGGGATCGAGCTGCCGGGTGAGGACGTCGCGTACGGAACCGGGCGAGGACTTCCCGTAGGCGTAGACGAGCGCGGTGTCGGCCTGGCCGGTCAGCAGTTTCACCCAGGCCTCGTAGAGCGCCCAGGCGCCGTCCATCTCGACATGGGACTCGGAGATCGGCGGCCAGGCGCCGACCCCGTCGAGGGCCATGGTGAAGGAGAAGGCGCGGCCGGCGAGGTAGTCGGAGGAGCCGGAGCAGGTGAAGCCGATGTCGGGGGTCTTGCATCCGGTCTGCCGCAGCACGTCGTGGAGGACGGGCATGACCATCTCGACCTCGGACAGCTCGTCCGTGTGCCGCCGGTGGTCGGTCTGGGCGAAGGCGACGATCGCCACCTCTCGGTCCGGCGTCACAGCAGCTCCTTGTACGTGTCGTAGTCGGCGTCGGGTTCACCGCAGGGCCGGTAGTGGTCGGGGTAGCGGCTGCCGTCGGTCCACACCGGTTCGACGCGCAGTCCCATCCGGACCTGGTCGTACGGGACGCCGCCGATCCGGCCGTGGAGGGCGAGCCCCGCGCCGTCGAGGGCGATGTGGGCGTAGACGTACGGGACCTCGATGGCGGCGTTCTTCGCTTTGATGTTGACGATGCAGAAGGTGGTGACGGTGCCGCGCGGGCCGACCTCGACCCGCTCGGTGGTGGCGACTCCGCAGGTGGGGCAGGCGCCGCGGGGCGGGACGTACACCTTCGCGCAGGAGGGACAGCGTTCGCCGACCGTCCTGCGTTCGGCGAGGCCCTGGAGGTAGCCG
Source organism: Streptomyces sp. ISL-36 (assembly GCF_018614205.1). Classification (GTDB taxonomy): domain Bacteria; phylum Actinomycetota; class Actinomycetes; order Streptomycetales; family Streptomycetaceae; genus Streptomyces. The sequence goes on from NZ_JAGGOS010000035.1 coordinate 3,854, forward strand.
GTCTGGGCGCGGCCCGGGGTGTACGTGTAGTCGAGCCGGGCGGCGGCGACGATGCCGGTGACGGGTTCGTCGAAGACGCCGTCGTGGTCGCGGGCGCCGCTCGCCGGCCGGCTCTCGTACGGTTCGAAGCAGGCGATGTCGGTGATGGCGCCGGCCCGTTCGGCGGCCCAGCGGACCCTGACCCGCATGCCGGTGCGGACGGTGTCGGGGCCGGGCGCGTCGAGGGCGTGGAGCAGCGCGGTGTCGGCGCCGTCGAGCCGGACCAGGACCCAGGCGAACGGGGTGGAGAGCGGCTGCCCGGGGCGGGGCTCGGGGTTCCAGGCCCAGGTGGTGACGGTTCCGGTGGCGGCGACCTCGACGAGTTCGCGCAGTTCCGCGGCGGTTTCGGGGTCGTACTCGACGGGCGGGACGAGCACCCGCCCGTCACCGGCCCGGACGCCGAGGACGGTCCGTTCGCGCAGCCCGGTGAGGAAGGCGGACTGCACGGGTCCGAGGGACCGGGTGAAGGGGAACTCCACGACGAGAGGCGCGCGCAGCACCTCCGGTGCGGGGGTGGCTGTCATGGGCGGGCTCCATTCTGGCGTGAGGGACGGGCGGGGTCTCGGCGACGGGGCCCGTCACTCCCGGCGGTACACCGGCGGCCGTTTCTCCGCGAAGGCGCGGGCGCCTTCCTTCGCGTCCGATGTGGCGAAGATCGGCCAGCCGCGCTTCAGTTCGGCCGCCAGGCCCTCGCTCTCGGTCATCTCCGCCGTCTCGTACACCGAGGCCTTCACCGCCTCCACGGCGAGCGGGCCGCAGGCGTTGATCCGCTCGGCGATCGCGAGAGCCCGGTCGAGCGTGGTGCCGTCGGGCACCACATGGCCGATGAGGCCGATCCGGGCGGCCTCATCGGCGCTGTACGGGCGCCCGGTCAGCAGCATCTCGAGGGCGTGGGTGCGGGGGATCTGACGGGGCAGCCGGACGGTCGAGCCGCCGATCGGGAAGAGTCCGCGCCCCACCTCGAAGAGTCCGAAGGTGGCGGAGGCGCCCGCGATCCGGATGTCGGTGCCCTGGAGGATCTCGGTGCCGCCGGCGACGCAGTAGCCCTCGACGGCGGCGATGACCGGTTTGCGCGGGCGGTGGTGGCGCAGCATCGCCTTCCAGTGGAGATCGGGGTCGGCCGTCATGCGGTCCCGGTACTGCTCGCCCTCCATCCCCTTGCCCGCCAGGGCCTTGAGGTCCATCCCGGCGCAGAAGGATCCGCCCGCGCCGGTCAGGACGACGGAGCGGACGGTGTCGTCGGCGTCGGCCTCCAGCCAGCCGTCGTAGAGCCCGACCAGCATGGGAAGCGAGAGCGCGTTCTTGGCCTCGGGCCGGTTGAGCGTGAGCACGAGCGTGGCGCCTTCGCGCTGCACGGTGAGGTGTTCGGTCCCACCCATGGGTGTTCTCCCGTCTCCAGACCTAGAACAGGTTGCAGGAGGTGCGGGTCCAGTTCAATAGTTTTCTGACACTCAGTCAGATTCTTCTGCGTGACCCCTTCCGCCCGTCGCCCGTCGGCGCTCTAATGACCGCCGAGTCAGTTCGGGCCGGTGCGACCAGCGGCGTCAGGAGGAACGGTGGAGTACAACCTTGCCGACCTGTTCGAGTCGGTCGTCGACGTGGTCCCGGAGCGCGAGGCGCTCGTGTACCTCGACCACCCCGGCACGGGGGCCGAGCGCCGGCTCACCTACGAGGAGCTCGACGCCGCCGCCAACCGCGTCGCCCACCACCTCATCGACAGCGGCATCCGGCCGGGCGAGCATCTGGGCCTGCACCTCTACAACGGCGTCGAGTACCTGCAGACCGTCCTGGCCTGCCTCAAGGCGCGGATCGTGCCGGTCAACGTGAACTACCGGTACGTGGAGGAGGAACTGGTCTACCTCTACCAGGACGCCGACCTCGTCGCGCTCGTCTTCGACGCCGAGTTCACCGGCCGGGTCGCGGCCGCGCTGCCGCAGACGGAGAAGCTGCGGCACCTCGTGCGGGTGGGGACCCCGCCCGAGGGAGCGCCCGCCCTCGACTGCACGGATTTCACGGCCGCCGAGGCCGCGGGCTCGCCCGAGCGCGGCTTCCCCGTACGTTCCGCCGACGACCTCTTCATCATCTACACCGGCGGTACGACGGGCATGCCGAAGGGCGTCATGTGGCGCCAGGAGGATCTGTTCTTCGCCGGGCTCTTCGGCGGCGAACCCACGGGCGAACCGGTGAAACGGCCCGAGGAGCTGGCCGAGCGGGTCGCCGCGCGCGGCGCCGGCCTCACCTTCTTCCCCGCTCCCCCGCTCATGCACGGCACCTCGACGCTGACCTCGTTCATCGCCTTCAACTACGGCCAGCGGGTGGTCATCCACCGCAAGTACGTGCCCGAGGAGGTGCTCCGTACGATCGAGAAGGAGAAGGTCTCCAGCGTGTCACTGGTGGGCGACGCGATGCTCCGGCCGCTCATCGACGCGCTCCACGGACCGCTCAGGGGCACGGACCTGTCGTCACTCTTCAGCGTCTCCTCGTCCGGGGCGATCATGTCGGAGACGGTGCGCGCGCAGTTCCAGGCGCTCGTCCCGAACGTGCTGCTCCTGAACAACTTCGGCTCGTCGGAGTCCGGTTCCAACGGCAGGGCGACGGACGACTCGGGGCCGGAGAAGGGCTTCCGCCTGGAGGTCAACGACCGTACGCGGGTGGTGGACCCGGCGACGTACGAGCCGGTTCCGGTGGGTGTACCGGGCCGCCTCGCCCAGCGGGGTCACGTGCCGCTCGGCTACTACAACGACCCGGCGAAGACGGCCGAGACCTTCTTCCAGAAGGGCGACGAGCGGTGGGTGCTGCTCGGCGACATGGCGACGGTCGACGAGGACGGCATCGTGACCGTCCTCGGCCGCGGCTCGCAGTGCATCAACACCGGCGGGGAGAAGGTGTATCCGGAGGAGGTCGAGCAGGCCCTCAAATCCCATCCGGACGTGTACGACGCCCTGGTCGCCGGCGTCCCGGACGCGCGGTGGGGCAACCACGTGGCGGCCGTCGTCCAGCTGCGCGAGGGCGCGGCGGCCCTGGACCTGGAGTCGGTGAGGACCCACTGCCGCAGCCGCCTCGCCGGCTACAAGATCCCCCGCCAGCTGGTCCTCACCGACCGCATCCAGCGCTCCCCGAGCGGCAAGGCGGACTACCGCTGGGCCCGGTCGGTGGCGGCGGCCGAGGACGCCGCCACCCGGACTCTCTAGACGCTCTAGACGCTCTAGACGCTCTAGACGCTCTAGACGCCGAACTCGCTCAGGGCGGCGAGGTATTCGTCCGGTTTCGAGGCGTGGATCAGGTGGCCGGCCTCGATCGTGACATGCCGGGCGCCGGGGATCCGCCCGGCCATCCACGCGAGCTGCTCCTGCGGGAGGTGGCTGCTCTCGCCGCCGCCGATGAGGAGGGTGGGGGCGGTGACGGTGGGAAGCTCCTCGCGCCAGGCCGGGTCGGGCGCGTTCAGCTGGGCGTCGGTCGCCAGGACCACCTCCCAGTCGAGCGCGAGCGGGCCGTCCGGGCGATCCGCCGGGGCGCGCGGCGGGTCGAGCGGGAAGAAGGCCGGGGCGTCCTCCAGGACGAGCCGGCCGATCAGGTCCGGCTCCCGCTGGGCCAGCAGACAGGCCGCCGCGCCGCCCATGGAGTGGCCGACGACGGTGGCGCCGCTCAGCCCGAGCGCCTTGAGGAAGCCGCGCAGCTCGTCGCGGAACACGTCGAAGCCGTAGTGGCCCGGCCAGTCGCTCAGCCCGTGGCCGCGCAGATCGACGGCGTACACCCGCCGCTCCGTGGCCAGTTCCCCGGCGACACACGTCCAGTCCGCGCTGCTCCCGCCCCGGCCGTGGACCAGGACGACGGGTGGGGCGTCCTCCTCGCCCCACACCCGGTACGCGAGGCGGACTCCGTCGACCGCGACCGTACGGACCTCCGGGTCGAGGAAGGCGGCGACCGGACGGACGAAGGCCTCCGGGTCGTCCACCCAGGGGAAGTGTCCGGCGCGCGGCTGCACCACCAGCTCGGCGTGGGGGAAGAACGCCGCCTGCTCGGCCGCCTTTACCGGGGTCGGAGCGGCGTCGTACCCCCCCGCGAGGACGAGTACGGGCGCGGTGAGGGCGCTGAGCGCGGCCCGGGTCGCCTCGGGATCGTAGGCGCCGGGCCCGTGGTAGGCGGCCATCGCCTCCGCGTGGATCTGCCCGGCGGCGGCCGCGGCGTGCTCCTGTGCGGCCTCGTCCCATCGCCCGTAGCCGAACGGGCCGATGATCTCCAGGACCTCGGGCAGCGGGGTGTCGGGGCCGAGGGTCGCCAGGGCGGCCCGGGATTCGGCGTACCAGGGCTGGTCCGCGAAGACCTCGACGGCCTCGTCCCACTCCTCGTCGGTGGTGTCGACGCCGACGGCCCGCAGTCCGGCGGTGACCAGGACCAGGGAGCGCACCCGTTCGGGATGCGCCGCCGCGTAGAGGGTCGCCAGGTTCCCGGCGCCGGAGTGTGCCAGCAGGTCCATCCGCTCCAGGCCGAGGTGGACGCGGAGCGCCTCGACGTCGGCCACCTGCCGGTCACAGCGGTACGTGGCCGGGTCGGCGGGCGTCCCACTGGCGCCGACCCCGCGCGGGTCGAGCAGGATCAGCGTGCGGTGGGCCGTCAGCCCGCCGAGGTCGCCGAGGTACGCGGAGTCGCGCATCGGCCCGCCGGGCAGGCAGACCAGGGGCTCCCCCTCTCCCCTTGTGCGATAGGCGAGTTGGGTTCCGTCGTACGTGGCGAAGTGCGGCATGGCGTCGATCCTGCTCGCCCGCCGACGATCTTCGCAACTGTGTTCGCCGACGGCGCGATACGGTGGTGTGTCCACCCCCTACCGGCGAAGGAACCGCACCACCATGTCTTCCGAGACCCTGCGAGGCGACTGCGCGAACTGCTTCGGGCTCTGCTGCGTGGCGCTTCCCTTCGCCAAGTCGGCGGACTTCGCCGCGAACAAGCCCTCGGGCGACCCGTGCCGGAACCTCCAGGAAGACTTCCGCTGCTCGATCCACACCAGGCTGCGGCCGAGCGGGTTCTCCGGCTGCACGGTGTACGACTGCTTCGGCGCCGGCCAGAAGGTCTCGCAGGTCACCTTCGGCGGTGTCTCCTGGCGCGAGGCCCCGGAGACCTCCCGGCAGATGTACGAGGTGTTCCCGGTGATGCGCCAGCTCCACGAGCTGCTGCGGTATCTCACCGAAGCCCTCGCGCTGCCCGCGACCCGCTCGATCCACCGCGATCTGCGGCGGGCCCTGACCAGGGTGGAGGCGCTGACCGAGGGCACGGCGGACGCGCTGGAGAAGCTGGACGTCGCGGCGGTCCGCAGCGAGGTCAACCCCCTGCTGCTGAAGACCAGCACGCTGGTGCGGGCCACGGCGGGCGGCAGGAGCAAGAGCCGACGGGGCGCGGACCTCATCGGCGCCCGGCTGCGCGGGGCGAAGCTGCGGGGCGCGGACCTGCGCGGGGCGCTGCTCATCGCCGCCGACCTCTCCGGTGCGGATCTGACCCTGGCGGATCTGATCGGCGCCGACCTCCGCGACGCCGACCTCTCCGGTGCGGACCTGACCGGCGCCCTGTTCCTCACCCAGCCCCAGCTGAACGCGGCCCGCGGGGACGGGGCCACCCGCCTCCCTGAGGGCTTCGAGCGACCGGCGCACTGGGCACGCTAGCCGCCCGGGCCCGACACTTTGGGTAACGTACGAGAGACAATGAGTTACCGACTCCACGAAGGACAACGCCGTGGAACCTCTCGTTTCGCCGGTCAATTCACACAACGAGTGGGACCCGTTGGAGGAGATCATCGTCGGGCGTCTGGACGGCGCGACGATCCCCTCCAGGCATCCGGTCGTGGCCTGCAACATCCCGCCGTGGGCGGCTCGGTTCCAGGGGCTGGCCTCCGGCTACAGGTATCCGCGCAGGCTCATCGAACCGGCACAGCGGGAGCTCGATGAGTTCATCGCCCTGCTGCGGTCCCTCGACGTCATCGTCAGGCGCCCGGACGCGGTCGACCACCGAAAGCGCTTCGGCACCCCCGACTGGTCCTCGCGCGGTTTCTGCAACACCTGTCCGCGGGACAGCATGCTCGTGATCGGCGACGAGATCATCGAGACGCCCATGGCGTGGCCGTGCCGGTACTTCGAGACCCACTCCTATCGGCCGATCCTCAAGGACTACTTCCGGCGCGGCGCACGCTGGACGTCGGCGCCGAAGCCGCAGCTCACCGACGCCCTGTTCAAGGCGGATTTCTCCATCCCCGGGGCGGACGAGCCGATGCGCTACATCCTCACCGAGTTCGAGCCGGTGTTCGACGCGGCGGATTTCGTGCGCGCGGGACGGGACATCTTCGTCACGCGGAGCAACGTCACCAACCGCATGGGCATCGAGTGGCTGCGCCGCCATCTCGGATCCGGCTACCGCATCCACGAGATCGAGAGCCGCTGCCGCACGCCCATGCACATCGACACGACGTTCCTCCCGCTCTCGCCAGGCAAGGTACTGGTCAATCCCGAGTACATCGACGTCGACCGCCTGCCCGAGGTCCTGAGTTCGTGGGACGTTCTGGTCGCCCCGGCGCCGGACCCGATCGACGAGCGGATGCTCAAGATCACCTCGATGTGCGGCACATGGCTCAGCATGAACATTCTGATGATCGACGAGAAGCGGGTGATCGTGGAGCGGCACCACACCAGCATGCTGCGCGCGCTCGAGTCGTGGGGGTTCGAGCCGATTCCGTGCGACCTTCTGCACTACGCGCCGTTCGGCGGCTCCTTCCACTGCGCGACGCTCGACGTCCGGCGCCGCGGCACGCTGGAGTCGTACCTCCCCTGATCGTCAGACGCCCTCGGGGACGTACACGTACGGCGTGGTGGTGGTGAGGGCGGCGAAGCCCAGGCGGGCCAGGATCGGGCGGCTGGTGTCGGCCGCGTCGACCTGGACGAAGCGGTGGCCGCGTTCGATCGCGATCCGGGTCCGGAAGGCGACCAGGGCGCGGTAGAGGCCCTTGCCCCGCCACGGCTCGACCGTGCCCCCGCCCCACAGGCCGGCGAAGTCGGTGCCGGGGTACAGCTCGAGGCGCGCGGCGCTCACCGGCTCGTCCCCGGCCATCGCGAGGACCGCGGCGACGGTGTCGGGCGTGGTCGCCAGCTGGTCGAGGAGGTGCCGGCCGATGTGCGAGCTGTCTCCGCCGAAGGCCCGGTCGTGGACCTCGGTCACCCGCCTGACGCCGGCCTCGTCGGTGACGGTGACCAGCTCGACGCCGTCCGGCAGTTCGACGGCGGTGGGCAGGGTGGCCGCCTCGGCGACCATCAGGGTCTCCTGGTCCTCGGCGGTGAATCCGGCCGCGAGAAGCCGCTCCGCGAGGTCGGCCGGGCGGTCGTGCCCGTACACCTTCCATTCGAAGGCGCGGCCGTGCGCGGTGAAGTGACGGATCTGCTCGGCGATGGCCGCGTCGGCGTCGGCCTCGTCGAGGCCGGACCAGAGGATGCCGTTCCATGCGTGGGCCGGCCCCGTCCGGCGTACGACCGGGCCGATGCGTTCGATGCGGCTGTCGGGTCCTTCGGGACGGGCCTCGCGCCGCCTCTGGCGGTCGAAGAGGTCGAGTGTCGCGGTGTGATCCATGCGGGCACTCCACCACCCGCCGTCCGAGCGCGGCAAACGCATTTTCCGGATCACGCGTTCGCGCACTCCGACGGCGCTGCCGACGCCCGTCCGACGGCGGAGGCGCCGGCCCCTACTCCGGGGCGTGCCGCAACGGGGTGAGCTGTTCGATGTCGTAGCGGCGGCGGAGGGCCTCGACGGCCGTGTGGTCGACCTCGCCTCCCGAGCCGAGGATCTCCATCAGTTCCTCGAAGTACCGCTCATGGTCGGGTGGCGGGGACGCCTGGAAGAGCATCCGGGCGGGCTCCCCCGTCGGGTTGGCGAAGGCGTGCGGGCAGCCCGGCGGGACGAGGATCAGGGTGCCGGGGGTCGCCCGTACGAAGCGCTCGCCGGAGGCGGACTCCCAGTCCCGCCACCGGTCGGGGGTCCGGACGAGCGGTTCGAAGGCGAGGACGTCCAGTTCTCCTTCGAGGAGGTAGAAGAGTTCCTCGCTGTGGCCATGGGTGTGGGCTCCCACGTCGAAGCCGGGCGGGACCTCGACCTCGAACGTGGAGGCGGTCGGGGTGTGTTCGCCGGTGACCTTGAACGTCACCCGCTGGGCGGCGGTCGTGAGGGTCCTGCCGTGGCCGGGCGGTACGACGAGTCCGGTGCTCGGGTGGATCGCTGTCATCCGTCGGTCCGTCCTCTCACCACGTGACCGGGAGTGTCTCGGGGCCTCTGATCAACGCGCCGCGCTGCCACTGGATCTCCTCCTCGGGCACGGCGAGCCGCAGCCCGGGGAACCGCGTCCACAGGGAGTCGAGGAGGATCTCCGACTCGATGCGGGCCAGGGCGGATCCCGGACAGTAGTGCGGTCCGTGGCCGAAGGCGACGTGCGGGTTGTAGTCGCGGTCGAAGTCGAGCCGCTCGGGGTCGGGGAAGACGTCGGGGTCGCGGTTGGCGGTCAGGTACGAGACGTACACCGGGTCGCCGGCGGGGATGAGGACGCCCCCGACCTCGACGTCCTCCAGCGCGATCCGGGACAGGCCGACCGCGTTGCGGTGCGGGATGTAGCGGAGCAGTTCGTCGACCGCCTGCGGCAGCAGCTCGGGTTCGGCGCGGAGGCGGGCGAGGTGGTCGGGGTGGGTGAGGAGCGCGTAGACCATGTTGGCGCTGTTGTTCCGCACGGCGTGCGCGCCGCCGATCTGGATGAGGACCGCGAGCCCGACGGCCTCGTGCTCCTCCAGGGTGGCGTCGTCGACGGCGTCGGCGAGGACGGCGACCAGGGTCTCCTTTTCGGTGCCGTGGCTGCGGCCGATGAGGTCGGTGAAGTACTGGCCCATGTCGGCCTTGGCCCGCTCGCTGGCCTCGCGGCCGGCGCCTGCGGAGATGATGGTGTCGGACCACTTGGCCATCAGCGGCTGGTCGTCCTCCGGTACGCCCATGAGCTCGCTGACCATGGCGAGCGGGAAGGGCCGGTTGACCATGGCCATCAGGTCGGCGGGGGCGCCCTGTTCCTCCATGGCGTCGAGCAGGCGGTCCATGGTGGCCTGCGCGTGGTCGCGCAGGGCGCGCAGGGCGCGGGCGCTGAAGGCGCGGGCCACGACGCGCCGCATACGGGTGTGGTCGGGCGGGTCGGCGAAGCCGACGGCCCCGTCCATGGGGATGAAGTGCGGGGCGAGGCGGGTGACCTGGCGTCCCCAGACGGCCTGCCGGCTGAAGCGGGGGTCGACGGAGACGAACTTGACGTCTTCGTAGCGGGTCACCAGCCAGGCATGACCCTCGCCGTGCGGCAGGCGGACCCGGGTGACCGGGTCCTCGTGGAGCAGCTTGGCGAGCAGGGGGTCGAAGTCGAGACCGGTCAGGTCGGGCACGGCCCAGAAGTGGACCTTGGGGGTGTCGGGGGACTCGGGCGTGGCGGTGGTGGTCATGAGGCGACTTTCGCGGGTGGGGGCTGTCGGGCCTTTGCCCGAGGGCACAGGACGGGCATGATGGTCGAATTCCCGCCCGGTGTTCACATCCCGCAAGAAGGCGATCAAAGACACTCAATTGTGTGATCTCAAAGTTGCCGATGGAGGCGTGCGCGGTACACAGGTGCCGGTGAGCGGGTGGAGCACCGGGCGTCCGCCCGGGGCTCCACCCGCGTCAGCGTCAGACCCGATCAGCGACGATCATCAGGTAGTGGAAGCTGCCTTCCTTGTACGCGGTGAGGAACGGGTCCTCGATACCGGTGGCCACCGAGCACTTGGCCCGCAGCTCCCAGTACGGGATCGTCGCCGCCGTCAGGTCGACGACCTCGATGGGGACGAGGTTGTTCTCCGCGAGCGCGCGGAAGTAGGCGCTGCGCGGGTGGATGTTGCAGGTGTAGTGCTCGTCGATCCGGCTGACGGCCTTGGACCGCAGTCCGGTCACGTCGTTGGAGCAGCCGGTGATGCAGACGTAGCGGCCACCGTGCTCCAGCAGCCGGGAGAACTCGTCGAAGAGCTCGAAGAGGTCCACGTACATCGTGGTCTCGTTGGTCCAGATGGCCTGGCGCGAGCCGGTGGCGAAGCCGGTGTCCAGCATGTTCCTGAAGTGGAACCTCACCCGGTCGGCGACTCCGCGCTTCTCGGCCTGCGCGTTGGCGAAGTCGACCTGGTACTCGGAGATCGAGACCCCGTCGACCTGGCAGCCGAAGCGCTGCTCGGCCATGATGCTGGTGCCGCCACGACCCGAGCCCGCGTCGAGGAGCCGGTCGTTCGGCGTGCGGTCGCCCAGATGGTCGAGCAGCAGGTCCGCCTGGGCGGTCTCCAGGCGGTGCAGCTCCTGGATGATCCTGGCGTCGCGGGTGTCCTCCGGGCCGGCGAGTACGGAGGGGTCGTAGTCGCCGATGCCGTAGTGGTGGTGGTAGAGCCCGTCGATCTCGCCGAGCTTCAGGTTCACCGGGTCCTGCTGGTTGGTGTTCCAGTAGCGGGCCACGGACTCCTGATAGGGGGTACGCAGCACGGCGGATGGCGTGGACGTGGTCATGCGTGGGGTTCCTTACCTGGTGTTTGGTGGGGGGACAGAGTGGGGCGAGGGGTGGGGTGCGGCGTCAGTCCGTGGTGCGGTACCGGGCGCTGCCGGCGTGCCATTCACGGTTGCCGCCCACCCAGGCCCAGGTTCCGGCCAGGAAGCGGGCCAGCTGCGGGGAGCCGCTGCGGGCGAGGACGGCCGCCTCGGCCTCGAAGGTGTGCATCAGCTCGTCGTGGACGAGGACGCTCTGTTCGACCGCTTCCGCCATGGAGCACTGCTCCTCGGATGCGATCAGCATGGGCAGGCTGAAGTCCGTGGGGTCTTCTTTGCCCATCGAGTACAGGTCGTTCATGAGGACGGTCGCGGTGCCGGCCAGATTGAAGGCGCGGCGCACCCGGGGGTCGGCGAACTCGGCCGACGGCACCTCGTACCCGGCGATGGCGTCGACGAGGACCATGCACGGGATGAAGCTGTTCTCGTGGCGGTGCATCAGGTACTCCCAGACCGGCGGCCGATGGCCGGTGGTGTGCCAGACGCCCTCCTGGTTGTACGCGACGAACATGATGGCCAGCTCGTGGCGGAGCCGGCGCACCTGGGTGGTCGAGGCGAAGTTCAGCAGGTTGTCCAGGGCGGAGCGCAGGGCCATCGCCACCGGGTCCTGGCGGACCGCCTGTTCCAGCTGGGGCGCGTAGCGCAGCGGGAGCTGGGCCTGGTCGATCACCGAGTGGCAGATCGCGAGCCGCCGGCCGAGCACATCGTGGCGGGGTTCCTCCACCTCGCAGTCGACGATGTGGTCGTCCACCGCCCATTCGGACAGACCGCACTTGGCCGCGGCGAGGAGCCTTTCGGGGTCGTCGGACTCGGGGTGGGCGAGCATCATCAGCCGGCCGAAGTTCGCGGAGCGGACCTTGTCGAGATGTCCGGGGTAGATGCCGACCTCCTCCGCCCACAGCACGAGGCGCTCGTTGACGAACTCGCCGAGGGCGGGGTCGTCGCGCACCGCGGGAGGGCAGTAGAGCGTCGGTACGCCCTTGGGCGGCGGGGTGCCCGTGGCGGGGGACGCCCCGGGGGTCCCGTCCGGGCGCACCCGCTCGGCGAGCCGTGCGGCGGAGGTGCCGAGCCCGGTCGGTCCGCCGGGAAGAGGGCCGGCTGTCCGGTGGAGGGCCGGGGGCGCGGCGGAGAGGGAGGGGTGCGGGATCAGCGCCCGGACGGCCGAGGTGCCCAGGCCCGTGGGGCCCGGCGAAAGCGCCTCGACGCCGGCCGGGGGCGGCGGTCCGAACAGGTCGGGGCGCCCGGGCCGCACGGGATCGGAGAGCACCGCGTCGATCAGCGCCGCCACGTCGTGGGAGCCCGCGGCGGCGGCCATGCGGGAGAGCACGGACACGGCTCAGCCCCCGTTCCCGCGCGGCCGGCTCGTCCGGGTGGGACGGTCAGGCACGCGGACGCACCTCGACGTTCTCCAGGATCCCGATCGCGTCCGGGACGAGAACGGCCGCCGAGTAGTAGGTGGAGACGAGGTAGGAGATGATCGCCTTCTCGTCGATCCCCATGAACCGGCAGTTGAGGCCGGGCTCGATCTCGTCGGGGAGTCCGGTCTGGTGGAGGCCGATGACGCCCTCGTTGTTCTCGCCGGTGCGCATCGCGATGATCGAGGAGGTCTGGTGCTCGCTGACGCCGATCTTGCCGCAGGGCAGGATCGGGACGCCGCGCCAGGCGGGGATGGCGTGCCCGTCCACCTCGACGGAACGGAGCATGAGTCCCCGCTTGTTGCACTCCTTGCCGAAGGCGGCGATGGCGCGGGGGTGGGCGAAGAGGTACTGGGTGCCGCGGCGCATGCTGAGCAGGTCGTCGAGGTCGTCCGGGGTGGGCGGGCCCGACTGGGTCTGGATGCGCTGTTCGAAGTCCGTGTTGTTGAGCAGCCCGAACTCCGGGTTGTTCACCAGTTCGTACTCCTGGCGCTCGCGCAGCTCCTGGATGGTCAGGCGCAACTGCTGCTGCGTCTGGTTCATGGGCTGGTTGTAGAGGTCGGCGACCCGGCTGTGCACCTTGAGCACGGTCTGCGCGACGCTGAGCTCGTACTCGCGCGGCTTGAGCTCGTAGTCCGCGAAGGCGCCGGGCAGGAGCGCCTCGCCGACGTGGCCGGCGCTGAGCTCGATCGCCGCCTCGCCGGCCTTGTTGGTGGGCCGGTGGCCGTTGGAGCCGAGGCTCTGGACGTGGGCGCGCAGGTTCTCGTACTGGTCGGCGACAGCCTTGTACGCCGTCTGGGGAAGGGCGAGGATCGTGGCCGCCGTCGTGGCCTTGGCCGTGAACTCCCACTTGCCGTCGCCGGCGAGGATCTGGCCGCCGAAGGTGTCGCCGTCGCCGAGCCTGCCGAGGAGGGTCTCGTCGCCGTACTTGCCGGTGCCGAGCTTCTCGACCTTGCCGTGGGCGATCAGATAGATGTGATCGGCCTTCTTGCCGGCGTGCACGATGACCTGGCCGGGCTCGTACTCCTTCTGGACGAACTTCTCGGCCAGCGCGCCCAGCGCGAGCGCATCGTCGAAGCCGCGCAGCAGGGGCAGTTCGGCCAGTTCGGCGGGGATGACCTCGACCTTGGAGCCGGTTTTGTTGAACGTCACGCGGCCGTCGCCGACCACGTAGGACAGCCGTCGGTTGACGCGGTAGGTGCCGCCGGGCGTGTGGACCCAGGGCAGTTTGCGGAGCAGCCAGCGGGAGCTGATGCCCTGCATCTGGGGTTCGGACTTGGTGGTGGTCGCGAGGTTGCGCGCCGCCGCCGTGCTGAGGCTGAGCTGAACGTGGCGTACTTCGGTGGAAGGAGCGGGGGTGGGCGCGGGGGCCGCCGGTTCTGTGTCGACCGACATGGGCTGACTCCGTTTCTGGGACTCGTTCGTCACTCTCCGCGTACAGGTGTAACGCATTGTTGCCGATGTCATATGCACGTGGCGCGACCGTTCCGGAGCACTCAGGCCCGATGGGGCGCCCCCGCGAGCGCCGTGCGCGCTCCGCCGTCCGTGCGTCCGCCTCCGGATTCGGAAAAGGAACCCCAGCCTCTTGCCAGGGAGGGGGTGAGGCCGGATTTAATGACCCGAGACGAGCGACCGAACGATCGGTCGGACGGTTTGGGGACGGGAGTGCGGCGCATGACGGACCTGCTGGACAGTGGCGAGCGGCTCGCCCGCGCGGAACTGGAAGCCCTCCAGCTGGAACGGCTGCGGTCCACGCTCCGCCACGCCTACGAGAACGTCGCCTTCTACCGGAAGGCCTTCGACGCGGCGGGGCTCTCCCCCGACGACTGCCGCTCGCTCGCGGACCTCGCCGCGTTCCCGTTCACCACCAAGGCCGATCTGCGGGACAACTACCCCTTCGGCATGTTCGCCGTCGACCGGTCACAGGTCCGGCGGATCCACGCCTCCAGCGGCACGACCGGGAGGCCGACCGTCGTCGGCTACACGGAGCGTGACCTGGACACCTGGGCCGACGTGGTCGCCCGCTCCCTCCGGGCGGCCGGCGGCAGGCCCGGGCACACCGTCCATGTGGCCTACGGCTACGGGCTCTTCACCGGCGGCCTCGGCGCGCACTACGGAGCGGAGCGGCTCGGCTGCACGGTCGTTCCCGCCTCCGGGGGCATGACGGCACGTCAGGTCCAGCTCATCCAGGACTTCCGGCCCGAGATCATCATGGTGACGCCGTCGTACATGCTCACGCTGCTCGACGAGTTCGAGCGCCAGGGCGTCGATCCGCGGACCACCTCGCTCAAGGTCGGCGTCTTCGGAGCCGAGCCGTGGACGGAGGCGATGCGCCGGGAAATCGAGGAGCGGTTCGCGATCGACGCGGTCGACATCTACGGACTCTCGGAGGTGATGGGCCCCGGCGTCGCCCAGGAGTGCGTGGAGACCAAGGACGGGCTGCACATCTGGGAGGACCACTTCTATCCGGAGGTCGTGGATCCGGTCAGGGGCGAGGTCCTGCCGGACGGCGAGCGGGGCGAGCTCGTCTTCACCTCGCTCACCAAGGAGGCCATGCCGGTGATCCGCTACCGGACCCGGGACCTCACCCGGCTGCTGCCGGGCTCGGCCCGGGTGTTCCGGCGCATGGAGAAGGTGACCGGCCGCAGTGACGACATGGTGATCCTGCGCGGCGTGAACCTCTTCCCCACCCAGATCGAGGAGATCGTGCTGCGGACGGCCGGGGTGGCTCCGCACTTCCAGCTGCGGCTGACGCGTGAGGGACGGCTCGACGCGCTCACCGTACGGGCCGAGGCACGGCCGGAGGCGACGCCCGATCAGCGCGCCGACGCGGCCCGGGCCATCGCGGCGGCGTGCAAGGACGGGATCGGGGTGTCGGTCGGGGTCGAGGTGGTCGACCCCGAGACCCTCGAACGGTCGGTGGGGAAGATCAAGCGGATCGTGGACCTGCGGGGTCAGGATTCCTGAACCTCGGCGAACCGGTCGCGCAGCTCGCGTTTGAGGATCTTCCCGCTGGCGTTGCGGGGCAGCTCGTCCACGAAGAGGACCTTCTTCGGTGCCTTGAAGTGGGCGAGCCTCTCCCGTGCGTGGTCGATGAGTTCGGCCTCGGTGACCTGCTCCCGGGCCACGACCACGGCGGTGACCGCTTCGATCCAGCGGTCGTCGGGCAGTCCCACGACGGCGGCCTCGGCGACGGCCGGGTGGGTGTAGAGGGCGTCCTCGACCTGGCGGGAGGCGACCAGCACACCCCCGGAGTTGATGACGTCCTTCACGC
This sequence comes from Streptomyces sp. ISL-36, assembly GCF_018614205.1. GTDB lineage: Bacteria > Actinomycetota > Actinomycetes > Streptomycetales > Streptomycetaceae > Streptomyces. The sequence goes on from NZ_JAGGOS010000035.1 coordinate 19,187, forward strand.
GGTCCACGACGGTGTAGTAGCCCTCGCTGTCGCGCACGGCGAGGTCGCCCGAACGGAACCAGCCGCCGCGGAACGCCTCCTTGGTCTCCTGGGGCTTGTCCCAGTAGCCGTCGCACAACTGCGGTGACCGGTAGACGACTTCGCCGGGCGTGCCGTCGGGGACCTCCTTGCCGTCCTCGTCGACGACCTTGGCCTCGACGTGGCGCACGGGCCGGCCGCAGGAGTCCATCCGGCCCTCGTGCTCGTCCGGGCCGAGGACGGTCGCGAGGGGCCCGATCTCGCTCTGCCCGAAGCAGTTGTAGAAGCGCAGTGCGGGGAGCCGGTCGCGGAGCCGTTCGAGGACGGGCACCGGCATGATCGAGGCGCCGTAGTACGCCTTGCGGAGCGCGGAGAGGTCGCGGGTGGCGAACTCGGGATGGTTCGACAGGCCGATCCACACCGTGGGCGGGGCGAAGAGGCTGTCGGCGCGGCCCGCCTCGATCAGGTCGAAGAGCACGGCCGGGTCGGGCCCGTCGACGATGGTGTTCTCGGCGCCGACCGCGAGGTAGGGCAGCAGGAAGACGTGCATCTGCGCGGAGTGGTAGAGCGGCAGCGAGTGGACGGGCCTGTCGTCCTCGTGGAGATCGAGGGCCTCGATGGCGCTGGCGTACTCGTGGACCAGCGCGCGATGGGTCATCCGGGCGCCCTTGGGCAGGGCCGTCGTTCCCGAGGTGTAGAGCAGTTGGACGTACTCACGCGCGTCGCGGTCCGTGTCGTACGTGTCCGGCTCGGCGAGGGCCGCGAGGAACGAGTCGTCCGTGTCGCGCAGGGGACGTACGGTCAGGTCCGCGGGGACCCGGTCCGCGAGCGCCGGGTCGGCGAGCACGAGCGTGCTGCCGGACTGGCGCAGGATGTAGTCGAGGTCCTCGCCGGTGAGGTGGTGGTTGACCGGTACATGGATCAGGTCGGCGCGGGCGCAGGCGAGGAAGGCGATCAGATACGCGTCGGAGTTGTGGCCGTAGGTCGCGACACGGGCACGCTCGCCGAGCCCGTACCGCTCGCGCAGCACGGCGGCGCCGGTCGTCACGGCCGCGTCCAGCTCCGCGTAGGTCCAGGACCGGTCCGCGTACCGTACGGCGATCCGGTCGGGGACGCGCTGCGCGCTCATACGCAGGACGCCGTCGACGGTGCGGCTCAGGAGTCGTTCCATGGCTGGATCCTCGGTGGGCGCAGAGGGGCGGGTCAAGTACCGGGGCCGCATCGCACGGCGTCGGACCTCGGATACCGAACGGCATGTTGACAAAGCAAGCGCTCAGCTGCGTGCATGGTCCAACCCGCAAACACCGTCCCTCTGTTGGGAGGCACGTTGCACCTTCGCACCCGCCTGAAACAGCTGGCGCTCGCCGGCGCGGCGCTCGCGACCGTCACCGCCTCGCTGCCGCCCGCGGCGGTGGCCGACTCCGGCGACCGGCACGACCGTCCGTCGGACCGCGGCCTGTCGGCCGTCATCCGCTACACCGAGTACGGCATCCCGCACATCGTCGCCAAGGACTACGCGAACCTCGGCTTCGGCACCGGCTGGGCCCAGGCCGCCGATCAGATATGCACGCTCGCCGACGGGTTCGTGACCGTGAACGGCGAACGCTCCCGCTGGTTCGGCCCCGAGGGGGCGCCGGACGGTTCGCTCTCCTCGGCCACCCGGAACCTCTCCAGCGATCTGTACTTCCGCGGGGTACGGGACGCGGGCACGGTCGAGGGCCTCCTCGCGCGGCCCGCGCCGGCCGGCCCGAGCGGGCAGCTGAAGGAGCTGATGCGGGGCTGGGCGGCCGGCTACAACGCCTGGCTGAAGCAGAACCGGATCACCGACCCGGCATGCCGGGACGCCGGCTGGGTCCGCCCGGTCACCCAGCTCGACGTCGCCCGGCGGGGTTTCGCCGTCTCGGTGCTCGGCGGTCAGGGACGGGGGATCGACGGCATCACCGCCGCCGAGCCGCCCCTCTCCCCCGCTGCCGCCTCGGACACGGCGGCACCCGACCCTGACCGTAGCGCCGCCGCGGCCCGCGATCTCTTCGCCGCCGAGAACTCCACGATGGGCTCCAACGCCGTCGCGTTCCACGGCGGTACGACGGCGAACGGTCGTGGGCTGCTGCTCGGCAATCCGCACTACCCCTGGCAGGGCGGCCGCCGCTTCTGGCAGGCGCAGCAGACCATCCCGGGTGAACTCAATGTCTCCGGGGCCTCCTTGCTCGGCACGACCGTCGTCAACATCGGCTTCAACGACAAGGTGGCCTGGAGCCACACGGTCACCACCGGTGTCACGCTCAATCTGCACCAGCTCACCCTCGATCCGGCGGATCCGACGAGCTATCTGGTCGACGGCAGGCCGGAGCGGATGACGCGGCGGACCGTCACGGTGCCGGTCAAGGACGGTGCGCCCGTGACGCGCACGCAGTACTGGACCCGGTACGGGCCCGTCGTCAGCGGCCTGGGCGCGCAACTGCCACTGCCGTGGACGTCGACGACGGCCTACGCGCTCAACGACCCCAACGCCACCAACCTGCGGGGCTCGGACACCGCGCTCGGCTTCGGCAAGGCGCGCTCCACCCAGGACGTGCTCGACACCCTGCTTCGCACCCAGGGCCTTCCCTGGGTGAACACGATCGCCGCGGACTCCTCCGGGAACTCGCTGTTCACCCAGTCACAGGTACTTCCCCGGATCACCGACGAGCTGGCCCAGCGCTGTTCCACCCCGCTGGGCAGGGCGACGTACCCGGCCTCGGGGGTGGCGGTCCTCGACGGCTCACGGGGCGACTGCGCCCTCGGCTCGGATCCGGACGCGATCGAGCCGGGTGTGTTCGGCCCCTCGAAGATGCCGGTGCTGCGCAACGCCCCGTACGTGGAGAACTCCAAGACCATGATCAAGGCGTGATTATCGCGCGTCGCTGACCTGCCGAGAGAGACCCCGCCCCACCAGGGGCTTGCGGTCCTCCGCACGCGCGAACCGCTGCTGGTGACGGTCGTCCGGCGGCCAGTGGAAGCCGGCGAGAGCATCCGCCAATGGCCGCACCAACCGCGCGATCGGCCGAAGAGACGCCGCGTCGACGCTGAGGCCGTCGCGCAACCTGCGACCGGCTCCTGACCGCCCTACGCCACGCCGACGCCACCGATGACGTCGCGCTCGTCATCGCCCACGTTCGACCCCACCCGCCCACCGACGAGGCGAGCACACCGACCTGACCGGCCAACCAGCGGCGTCGTCCACCCACCGCGCCTTCGAGCGCCCCTGCGCGTGCCGACCCGGCCACGGGTCAACGGCGTGCTCAGGGTGCTTCGACCAGCGGGGGCTCCCCCATGGGGATGGTCAGCGCCTCGCGCAGGGCGCTGACCGCGTCGGTGCCGATGCGTTGCGCCAGGACGCCTTCGATGACGGTGAGGGTGTCCCGGGCGCGCCGGTGTACGCGCGCGCCCTCTGCCGTCGGGCGGATCAGGCGGCTGCGGGCGGAGGTGGGGTCGGGTGCCTGCTCCAGCAGGCCCAGGCCGATGAGGGCGTGCACCGCCTGGTGGGCGGTCTGCCGGGTGACGCCCATCCGGCGGGTCAGCCCCGAGACCGTGGTGCCCTCTTCCTCGAGGGCGGCGAAGACGGCCGCCTGCCCGACGGTGACCGGCTGCTCGCCAGCGGCCCGCATGCTGGCCAGCAACGCGTCGTCGAACCAGCGCTTGGCCTCGGTGAGGAGCTGGGGCAGGTTAAGTGCGGGGGCGGTCATGGTTCCTCAGGGGACGGGGATTCGAGGATAACGAACGTACGGGGACTCCCCCGAGACGGATGTCAGGTAGCCTGACGCTCATCGTTCACGTCGCGCCGGAGGTTCTCATGACCATGGAGTTCGCCCGTCCCAGCCGCCCGCGGTCGCACATCCCGGCCGAGCCCGGGAAGCCGTACTTCATCGAGAAGGGCATGGGCGACCGCGCCCATCTGTTCACCGACCTGGTCACCGTCTACGCGGGCGGCGAGCAGACCGAGAACGCCTTCAACTTCTTCACCGTCGAGGGCCCCAAGGGCGACCTCATACCCGCCCATCTCCACTCCGACACCTACGAGGTCTTCTACATCACGGACGGCGCGGTACGGCTGTTCGTGGAAGACCTGGAGGGTAAGCAGTACGAGAAGGTACTCACCGTCGGGGACTTCGGCTTCGTGCCGAAGAACTGCCCCCACGCATACCGCATCGAGCGCCACCACAGCCGGGTCGTCGGTGTGGCCGCCGGACCGGGCGGCACCTTCGAGCGGTTCTTCGAGAACCTGGGCACCCCGACCGACGAACTCGGTCTGCCGCGCGAGCCGTACGTGCCCGAGCCGTCCAAGTTCGGCACCGTACCCCAGCGGTACGACGTGCGGTTCCTGCCCGACCACCAGTGGCGCACCGGGAGCTGACCTCAGTGGCGTACGTGCACATGCTGCTGACCGGGGCGCTGGTCGGTGTCCTGTACGCGGTGGTGCGGGTGAAGGCCCCGACTCCGCCGCCCGTCGCGCTGTTCGGCCTGCTCGGCATGGTCGTCGGGCAGACGGTCATGAGGGCGCTGTGACCGCTACGCGCCGGACCCGCCCGGCGGGGTTCGCGCGCCGGGCCGCGGTCTCCTTCGCCGTGGGGCTGGTGATGGGCGGCGTGTGCTGGGCCCTGGGGCTTACCGCGCCCGCGCCGACCCTGCTCGGCTTGGCGGGGCTGTTGGGCGTCGGCCTCGGCGAGCGCGCAGCCACGGCGCTCGCTACCCGACTGGTCCGCCGCCGCACGTGTCCCGAAGCCCCGCAGCCCGCCCGCCCAGAGAAGGCTGCTCCCCAAGACGCCTCCGTTCCATCCCGCCCTCATTGATGCACAAGCGCAGGCCCGCGCCCACGCCGACGACGCCACCTGGCGGTTCCTCAACACCTTCGACACCTACCCGTAGACCGCCCGGCCTGGAAAGAGGCATCCATGTCACTGACGCCCGATCTCGCCGCATTCCTAGCCCCGCCCGCCCCCGCGCAGCTGCCACTCCCGCCCGCCGCGCACCCCGAGCCGGGTGTACGGCTGCTGCGCGGCGTCCCGTACGCCTACCGTGCGGGCGTCCGCCCCCTCGAACTCGACCTGTGGCTGACCGACGAGCGGCAGGCCCCGCTGCCGGTCATCCTCTACATCCACGGCGGCGGCTGGCGTGCGGGCACGCGTACGGAGATGGGGCCGGCCTTCCGCCACTGGCGTCCTGACCCCTTCACGCGTCTCGTGCAGGCCGGGTTCGCCGTCGCCAGCCTCGACTACCGGCTCAGCGGCGAGGCCGTCTACCCGGCCCAGTTGGAGGACGTCACCGCTGCCCTGACCTGGCTGTACGCACGAGCTGACGAACTCGGCCTGGACATGGGCCGGACTGTGTCGTGGGGCGAATCCGCAGGTGCCCACCTCGCCGCCCTGCTCGCCCTCACCGCACCGGTGAGCGGCTGCGTCGCCTGGTACGGGCCCACCGATCTGACCACCCTGCCCGGCCAGTCCCGGCCCGGCGCCTACGACGCTGCCGACCCCACCACCCGCGAGGCCCTGCTGATCGGAGCGGCGATCAGCGAGGCGCCCGACCGTGCCCGCGCCGCCAGCCCGGTTACGCACGTCACCGCCGACGCGCCGCCGTTCCTCATCCTCCACGGCACCGACGACGCGCTCATCCCCGTTGCCCAGGGCGAGCAGCTCGCAGCCGCCCTGCGCGAGGCGGTCGGCCACGTCGACTTCCGACCCGTCCCCGGCGCGGACCACGGTTGGGCGGGCCTGCCGGACGAGGACGTCGAGCGGTGCTTCGTCGCCTCCCTGGACTTCGCCCGCACCTGCGCCGCAGGCCCGCGCTCACCCGCACGCCCCTAGCGTAGAGACCGCCCGTCCGACCGGGCCCGGTGGTGTGGCAGCCGTGCGCCGCCCGCTCGCAGACTGGAGCGGCATACCTCTCACTCGAGGTGGAGCACGATGTGTCCGCGCTCGCGGTGGCCGCCGCTAGCTGCCGCGTCACTCCGTCAGCAGCAGTTCGGCGGCGGTCTCGCCCATGCGGCGCTCTCTCGGGCTGGCGTATCTCATCCCTGCGGTGACGCACGTCAGAGGCGGAGCAGGCGCTCGGCGTTGAGGTGGCAGATCTTGGCGCGGTCGGTCTCGCTGATCGGTGCGGTCTCGATGAATCGGACGGCGTCGTGGTTGCTTTCCAGAGGGTAGTCGGTGGCGAACATGATGTGGTCGGCGCCGAGCGCCAGCAGGCTGCCGAGCAGAGGTGCATGGGCGCACACTCCGCTGGTGGTGATCATCATGTTGTCGCGGATGTAGTCGGAGGGGCGTGGCTTGGCCAGGCGGATGCCGCGTTGGTCGAGGAAGTCCCAGCGGCTGTCCAGGCGCCACAGGATGCCGGGGAGCCCTTCCCCCATGTGGCCCAGGACGAGGGTGGCGCCGGGGAAGCGGTCGAAGACGCCGCCGAAGAGGATGCGCAGGGCGTGGGTGGCGGTTTCCACGCCCCAGCTCCACATCGGCCCGATCAGTTCCTCGTGGCCGCGCAGGTTGTGCCACACATCGTAGGAGTTCGCGGGGTGCAGGTAGACCGGCACACCGAGGGCCTCGGCGCGTTCCCACATCGGCCAGAACTTCTCCGCGTCCAGGTACTCGCCGTGCGTGTGGCCGTTGATCAGCGCGCCACGCAGGCCGAGTTGAGTGACTGCTCGTTCCAACTCGGCCGCGGCGCCGTCCGGGTCCTGCAGGGCCAGTGCCGCGAAGCCGGAGAAGCGGGTGGGGTGCTTGCCGGTGATCTCGGCGAGGAAGTCGTTGGCCTGTGCCGCGCGCTTGGTGGCGAGGGCCGTGTCGGTCTCGGCCTGGATGCCCGGTGCGGTCAGGGACAGCACCTCCATGTCTATGCCGAACTCGTCCATCTGGGGCAGGCGTACGTCGGTGAAGTCCAGCAGGTGCCGTCTGGCCGCGTCCCATTGAGGCGGGTCGAACAAGGCGGCGGCGGGCAGGCTGTAGTGGGCCAGGGCGGACGTGGTGAAGTGCTCTTCGATCGCGATTTTTCTCATGGTGGGTGTCCTTCCCTCTGCTGAGTGGCGAGCCTGCGGTCGAGTGACGCCCGGCGGGGATGAGGCGAGACCCGGGCTTGAAGGCGTGGCGGGGCGGCTGCGGGTTCAGCTTCCTGGGCTGGGCTCCGCGGAACCGATGGGTACGCTCTGCCGGCGCGGGGCGCGGTGGCCGGCCGGCCGGGCCGGGACGGCGATCGCCGCCGTGGCGCCGACGGCGGCGGTGGCGGCGAAGAGGTAGAAGTTCCATTCCAGGCCGAGCGCGGAGTCGAGGATGCGTCCGCCGAGCGAGGGGCCGACGATGGCGCCGAGCCGGCCGACGGACAGCGACCAGCCGATGGCCGGCACGCGCAGATTTGCCGGCATGCGGTCGATCAGGTAGGCATTGACGAGCGCCTGGCAGGCCAGCAGCCCGAAGCCGCACACGAGCAGGCACAGGTACAGCACCCAGGTGGCCGGTTTGCGGCTCATCACGAGCAGCCCGGCACTGCCGGCGAGGAACGCGCCGGCCACCACGCGCTTGGGGCCGAGTCGGTCGGCGAGCACCCCTCCGGGCACCAGACCGACGCCGGCGCCGATCCACGACAGACACGTCATGGTCAGGGCCGAGCCGATGGAGAAGCCGCCGGTCTGCATGAGGGTCGGCAGCCACGTGCTGAAGCCGAAGATCAGCAGCAGACCGCAGAAGGCCATCACCCAGAACAGCAGCGTGGTGACGACCAGCGGCCGGGAGAGCAGCGGGCCGAGCCCGAGGAACCGGTGGGCCGGCTCGGAGGCGGCGGGCGGTTGTGGAACCGGCAGGCCGAATCGGGCGGCGGTACGGGCGGCTTCCTCGGCCCTGCCGGTACGCAGCAGGTACTGCGGGCTCTCGGGCAGGCGCAGGAAGGCCCAGGGAACCGCGGTGAGCAGGGCGGCCGCGCCGACGGCGTACAGCATCCGGAAGGAGACGTCTGGCAGCAGCCACGAGCCGAGCAGCGGTGCCCCGAGGGAGCCGACGCAGGAGCCTGCCATGGTGATGGCGATGTTGCGGGCCCGCCGTTGAGGTGCGGACATGTCACCCACGACGGCGGTGAGCGTGGGCAGTACGACGCCGAGGCCGATCCCGGCGAGGAGGCGGGACGCTGCGAACACGCCGGGCCCGTCGGCCAGGGCGGAGCCGAGCATGCACAGGGAGAACAACGACAGGCCGTTCAGGAGCAGGCGGCGGGTGCCCAGGCGCCGCCCCGCGGCCCCGGCGACGCCCGCGCCGATGAGCATGCCGACGGCGACGAGCGATCCGATGTCGCCGGCTTCTCCCTTGGACAGGTTCCAGCCGGGCTCGTGCAGCAGCGCCGGCACGGTGGCCCCGTACACGGACAGGTCATAGCCTTCGAACATCGCGATGAGAGCGGCCAGCAGGACGAAAAGGCGTACGTCCGCAGGACGTGGTCGGGCCGGGGCCGGGCGTCTTGGAGACGGCTTCGCTTTCATGATGGCGATTCCTTTGGTCTCGGGACACGTGCCGGAGGAGGACGCGGACGGGGGAAGCGCGAGCCCGGAGCCGAGCGACGGATGGCCGTCACGATGCGGGCTTCATGGGGCCGAAGTCCGTTTCGATACGGTCCCTGGCGTGCAGCAGGGCATCGGCGATCGCCTGCTCCCGCCCGGTGAAGCGTTGCGTCGGGGTGGGCACGCTGATGGCTGCGGTGCCCCAGGCCGCGGTGCGGATGGCGACGCCGGCCGCGGATATGCCGACGGTGTGCTCTTCGCGGTCGAAGGCGACGCCGGTGCGGCGAATGACGTCGAGCTCGCGGTGCAGGGCGGGGCGGGTGGTGAGGGTGTGCGGCGTTTCGGCGGTGAGCCGGTTCGGTACGGCGTGCTCGAACGCGTTCGTCGGGAGGGCGGCGAGCAGTGCCTTGCCGGGCGCGCAGCAGTGCAGGGGGAAACCGGCACCGACGGCGCTGACCGCGCGCAGCCGGCGGTCGGCGATGACCTGGTCGACGAAGACCACCTGGTGGTCCTCCAGGACCGACAGGTCTACCGTTTCCTCGAGTTGACGGGACAGATCTTCCAGATGGGGACGCAGATCCACGATCATGGCTGATCGCACGGAAGCGGCCATGCGGGGGATCTCCGGCCCCAGCCGGTACCGCCCGCGGGTGCCGGTCACGGTCACCAGTCCCTCCGCCTCCAGCGCACCGAGGATGCGGTGGACCGTGGACTTGGCAAGGCCGATCCGCTCGACCACCTCGGCCTGGGTCAGGCCGGACGGGGCTGCCTGGAGCAGGCGCAGCACCTCCGCGGCCCGCGCGATGACCTGGATGCCGCCCGACGTGGCCTCCCGTTTCGTCTCCTGCCCCACCGACTGGTCGGTCACCGGCATGACTGCTCCCTTCTCCCGTCGTTCTCCGGGACCAGACTGCCGTATCGCTTCGGGGGCGGTGAGTACGGGCCGCATGTCAGCCCATGCGTTGATCCGGGCATCGCGGAAGCGTAGGTTTTCGGTTGCCCGTCACAGCTTCTCGACCGCCGGATGGCCTTGGGAACCGGTGGTCGGCCGGCTCGCAGCACTCAGGTGTGACGTGGGTGGGATCATTTTCGCTTGCCGACCCCGAACTGGGTCAGGTCGTGACCTGGGGTGATCTTGCCGTGGTATGTCCTTCCTACGTCCCGGCGCCAGCGGTCGTCCGAGACGTCCCGCGGATCGCCCGGGGTGAGGTGGCTGAGGACGACGTGGGCGACGTCTGCGGACTTCGCCACACGTCCCACGTCCTGGGCGGTGGTGTGGGCTTGCTCCATGTGGTCGCTGAAGCCCGGCCCGTAGCCCGTCGTGGTCTTGGCGAACCAGTCGAGGTTGGTCGCTTCGTGGACCAGGATGTGGCTGCCCGCGGCCAGTCGGGAGACGTTGTCGCTGTAGGCGGTGTCGCCGGAGAACGTCACCGATCCGTCGTCGGTGTCGAAGCGGTAGGCGAAGGAGGGGAAGACGGGCCCGTGGGGCACGAGGACGGCGGTCACCCTGACCCGCTCGTCCTCGAAGACGCGAAAGGGACGCATGGCGGGCGCGGTGTCGGTCGCGGAGGCGTTCGTCCCGGAGGGAAGGCGGATGTCCCGGGCGTCGAACAGCCGCTCCTCGTCGATGTGCGCGCCGACCTCCACATTGCGGATGTTCATGTCGTAGGCGTACGCGGACAGCAGACCCTCGAACATGTCCTCCGTGCCCGGGGTCGCCGCCTTGCCGGACCGCACCATCGGCACGGATTTCCCGCCGAACGGCTTGGCGAATCCGCCCGCGCGGCCGGGTCCGTGGACGGGAAGAGGCCCGCCGAGCTGATCGGGCTGCATCCAGAGCACGTTGAAGAGATCGAAGAGGTGGTCCGAGTGCAGGTGGGTGATGAACATGCCGCTCAGGCCGGCCGGTTTCAGCCCGGCCTGTCCCATCCTGCGGGCTGCGCCGAGCCCTGCGTCGATTAGGTAGTGCCGGTCTCCGACGACGAGGGCGCTGGATATGCCGGCACGCCCGGCGCAGAAAACCGGTCCTCCCGTCGTGCCCAGCAGGACCAGGCGGGTGTGGTGGCCGTCGGCCTTTCCGGAGAGTGTGGTGGGCTCGGGTGGCACCGACGCGGAGGCCGGCTTCTGTGCGGTGGTGGAGGCGGCATGGCTCGTGCATGCGGTCAGCCCCGCTGCGGCCATTCCGAAGGCACCGAGTGCGGCGCGACGGGGCCATTGTCCGCCGTGCGTACGGCGGGTGTCGTCCTGTGGCATGTCTGCTCCTCCGGCATGTCTGCTCCTGTGGTACGAGCCGCTTGGTGGGTGGTGGCGCCACGGCGGGACGAGGACGGCAGAGCGCCCCGGGCGACGTGGCGCCTCGACAATCGACGGTCAGGCGACGGCCGGCAGGCCGAGGAGCCGTTGGGTCTCCTCCACTCCGGCGACGCCCAGGTCGAGGTCGCGGGCGAGGGCGACCGCCCGGTCGACCAGGGGCAGGTTCCCGTGCGCGAGCTCGCCCTTGCGCAGGTGCAGCGTGTCCTCAAGACCGGCGCGGGCGTTGCCGCCGAGGGCCAGGCCCATGGCGGTGAGCGGCAGGTTGTGCCGGCCGATCGCGATGACCTGCCAGACCGCGTCCGGGGGCAGCCGGCGGACCATGGTGAGGAGGTTGTCGGCGGTGGCGGCCATGCCGCCGCGGACGCCGAGCACGAGGGAGAACTGCAGCGGCTCCGCGAGCAGGCCCTCCTTCCACAGCCGCAGACACGCGTCCAGGTGCCCCGTGTCGTAGATCTCCAGTTCGGGCTTGATGCCCAACTCGCGCATGCGAGCCGCCAGTCGGCGCACCTTGTCCGGTGGGTTGCGGAACTCGCCGTCGCCGAAGCTCATCGAGCACGGGTTGAGGGTGGCCATGCGGGGCCGCAGCTTCACCAGTCGCTCGCGCTCCTCGAAGGGCACGCTGAGCCCCACTCCGGTGGAGAGCTGGATCAGGATCGGGCAGCGTTCGCCGATCAGTTCCATGGTGCGGCGTGCGACGCCCAGGTCGGCGGTCGGCCGCTGCTGCTCATCGCGCAGGTGGATGTGGGCTACGGAAGCCCCGGCGCGGTGGGCGTCGGCGACGGCCTCGGCGATCTCCTCCGGGGAGGTGGGCAAGTGCGGGTTGTCGTTCTTGGTGGCGATCGGCCCGGTGGGCGCGACGGTGATGACGACGCCCATGTCAGTCCTCCCCGTGCGGCAGCGCGATGGTGACGAGCAGAGTGGCGGGGCGCTTGGAGCGGTTCTCCACCGAGCGGATCTGGCCCTTGGCCAGGTGTACGGAGTCGTACTGCCGCAGCGTCTCCTCCCGGTCGTCGGCGATGACCACCACCTCGCCGTCGAGGACGACGTACACCGTCTCCTCCGCCGTGGGCGCCGCGTCCGCCGCTCCGCCGGGCAGGTAGTACGACAGGCCGGTCCAGAAGCGTGTGGTCGGTCCGGCTTCGTGGCCCTGGAGCCGCAGTGCGCCGACGCCGTGGTGCAGCGGCGGCTGGTACGGCGGGGCTTGGTCGAGCCGGGTGACGCGGAGCGGGCTCATCCGCGCTTCCCTGTCTCGATCCGGTACTGGCCGGTGGGGTCGACGATGGCGACCAGGCGGACGATGCAGCCGTCGCCGCCGGTCCAGCGCCAGGGGAACGCGGCGAACGTGACCCGCTTGCCGGTGACCTTGTCCAGGTCGCCGCCGACGTTCTCGAAGCCGATGATGCCCTTGGACAGAATGGCCCGGTGGCACGGCTCCCACTCGGGGAAGTCGTCCTTGGCCTTTCGGCCGGTCTCGGCCTCGTACTCCTCGCAGGCCCATGGCAGCAGGCCGTTCGGGGCGCCCGGGCCGTGCGGCCCGATGGCGGTGGCCAGCGGGTGGTCGAGCGCCTGTGTATCGGTGCCGACGGCCTTGACGCCCTTGGCGGCGAACCATTCGCCGGCCTCCTTGTAGAAGCCGGGGGAGTAGGCGTAGTAGTCGCTGTTGTCGCCGTAGGTGTGGTGCCAGCCGGTGTTGACGACGACGATGTCGCCGGGGCGGATCTCGGGGGTGGCCGCCTCAAGGTCGGCGGCGGTGACAACCTCCCACTTCTTCTTGGGGATCGACACGACCACGCCCGTGCCGAAGAAGGAGCTGAGCGGTATCTCGTCGAGCAGTGGGGTGTTCTCCACGACGTGGCCGGGGGCGTCGATGTGGGTGCCCGAGTGCATGACCGTGGTGATCTTCTGGGTGAGCACGCGGGATTTGGACATGCTGTGCAGGCGCTCGATCTTCACGTCCTCGAAGTACGGCCAGCACGGGGTGCCGTGCCCCCACGGGTGGGAGAGGTCATAGAACTCCAGGCCCTGCTCGTTGGGGCCGAGGGGCCAGGTGAAAGAGGTCTCGGTCATGGGCGTTCACCTTTCGTGGGACTGCGGTTCGGTCAGCGAGAGCTGTCGGGCGATGTGCTGGGCCAGGCGTGCGCCTGCCCGTTCGCGGCTGCCCTCGGGCCAGGTGAGGAAGCCGCGGCCGCTCTTGGCGCCCAGGTCGCCCGCCGCCACCAGCTCACTCAGCAGCGGAGAAGGACTCGCGGAGCGGTTCAGGTCGGGCAGGACGGCCTCGTGGATGGCCAGGGTGAGGTCGAGCCCGACGTAGTCGGCGTTCTCCAGGGGTCCCATGGCGGACAGGCGCAGGCCGATGGTGTTGCGGACCACGGTCTCGACCGTCTCCGCGGTGCACACTCCGTCCGCGACGAGCGCGATCGCCTCGCGCCACAGGGCGTGCTGGAGCCGGTTGCCGACGAATCCGGGCACGTCGCGCTCGACGCGCACCGGCAGTTTGCCGAGGGATGCCAGGAGAGCCGACGCGCGCTCCATCGTCTCCTCGCTGGTGTGCTTCCCGCGGACGACCTCGACCACCGGGATCAGGCCGGGCGGGTTCCACCAGTGGGTGCCGACCACTCGCTCGGGGCGGGCGGTGCGTTCGGCGATGCTGCTCACCGGTAGTACGGAGGTGTTGCTGGCCAGCAGCGCGTCGGGCAACAGGCGGTCCAGGTGGGTGAACAGAGCCCGTTTGGCCTCCAGGTTCTCGGCGACGGCTTCGACGACGAGGCCGGCTCCCGTGACGGCTTCGGCCAGGTCGGTGCTGCCGTCGACGTCCCCGTCGGCGCCCCGCAGGCTGTCCACCGCGCTGCGCAGGGCGTCGGCGTCGACATCGTGCAGACGTACGGGATGGCCCGCGCCCGCGAACACCTCGGCTATGCCCCGGCCCATCAGCCCCGCGCCGACGACGGCGACGGTCAGCACGCGGTGTACCCCCCGTCGAGGTACAGCACCTGTCCGGTGACGAACGAGGAGGCGTCGCTGAGCAGGTAGATCAACGCCCCGGCGAAGTCCTCCGGTTCGGCCAGCCGGCCCAGCGGGACACGGGCGAGCATGGCCGCGCGGGTCGCGGTGGCCTTCTCGTCGTCCTCGTACATCCAGGCGGTCAGCTCCGAGCGGAACACCGTGGGAGCCAGCACGTTCACCCGTACTCCGGCGCTGCCCCACTCGGCGGCGAGACTGCGGCCGAGCAGGTCGACCGCGGCTTTGGACGGGCAGTATGCGGAGTAGCCGGCGGGGTGGCCCAGCCGGCCGCGGGTGGAGGACACGAGCACCACGCTGCCCCCGCCGTCGCGGCCGAGCATGTGCCGCCCCGCCGCCTGGCACATCAGCCAGGAGCCGCGGACGTTCGCCGACTGGACGGCGTCGAAGTCCTCGACCTTCATCTCGGTGATGGGCGCGACGTGGTTGGTGCCGGAGGCGACGAGCAGACCGTGCACGTCTCCGTACGTCCGCACGGCGGCCGAGAGGATCGCCTCGGCCTCGTCCGGGGTGTCCGGCCTGCGCCGGACGGTCACGACCGGTCCTGGCCCGTTCAGATCCGCGGCCAGCGCGTCGAGCTTGTCGGCGTTGCCACCGGCGAGGGTGAGACGGGCGCCCAGGGCGTTCAGCGCGCGTGCCGCCGCACTGCCGAGGGCGCCGGTGGCGCCGGTGATGACAATTGAACGCCGGTCAACTGTGAAGCGAGAAAGGGGAGAAACAGCAGGAGCGAGTGCCACGAGAACTCCTAAGTTCCGTGATGCGAATCAATCGTGCCGGAATGCGGTTCAACGTAGAGGCGGCTCAGGTCATGGTCAATGGGCCGTGCGCAATCTGTTGTTCACGTGGTCCGAGGTTCTTGGCCCCCCGTACGGACGCTTCGACGTCTCGACGTGGCCGCAACCTTCTTGCACACTGACCGCCACGGCTTGGGACGAGTCGCACAGTCGCGAATCGGTGAGGGCGCCTTGGAAGACTCCTCGTACGTGAACCGCAGCATCCCGGTGAGGAGCCTTCACCGGCGGCGGACGAAGGAGGCGCCCCGATGACCCGCCGCCGCAGCTCCGAGTCGGGCACCGGGCCCGTGCTCGGCCGCGCGCTGCAGATCCTCGGTGCGTTCAGCGCGAACTGCCCGGAGATGACGTTGAGCGAGCTGTCCCGGCGGTCAGGGCTGCCGGTGTCGACCGTGCACCGGATGCTCGGCGAGCTCATCGCCTGGGGAGCACTGGAGCGCGGTGACAAGGGGTGCTACCGCGTCGGCCTGCGGCTGTGGGAAGTCGCCTCCCTCGCGCCGCGCGGACAGGGCCTGCGCGAGCGGGCCCTGCCGTTCCTGGAGGACCTCTCCCAGATCACCCGGGAGAACGTTCAGCTCGCGGTGCGCGAGGGTACAGAGGTCGTCTTCGTCGAGCGCATCGCGGGGTCCGGTGCGGTGCCCGTGCTGACGCGCGTGGGCGGGCGTTTCGCCCTCACGGCCACCGGCGTCGGGCTGGTGCTGCTCGCGCATGCCCCCGCCGAGGTGCAGGAGCAGGCGCTCGCCGGCCCCCTCGAGCGTTTTACGCCGGGCACGGTCACCGATCCGCGTGTGTTGCGGCGCATGCTGGCCGAAACGCGGACCCATGGCTACGCGGTCAGCGATCGCCAGGTCACGATGGACGCCCTGTCGGTCGCCGCCCCGGTGCACGGCAGCCGTGGTGCGGTGATCGCCGCGGTCTCGCTGGTGGTACGCCACGGCAGCACCTCCGCGCACGCGCTGGCCCGGCTCGTCTGTACCAGCGCCCGGGCGATCTCCCGCGCCATGAGCACACCGCAGATCTGAACCGTGCCGCCCCGCGCCTGACCCTCCGTACCCGCCCATGCCGTGTCGCCGGCCAAGCTCCCGCCCGGGTCCTGATGTCCGCCCGCCACGGCAGCGTGGCCGGCATCGGGCAGATGTTTCCCGGCATCCGGAAAGACCCCTGGTGGCCCGGGGGCGCCGACCCCACGATGGTGCGCACCGGTCGACGCCCGGGGCCCGGTCCGCCGGGGCCGCACCCGCCTGACGGGCGGAGGGTGTCGCCGACCACCACGCAGTCGACAACGGAGTGCTGCCATGGTTCTGCCACCCTCTTCCCCACCTCCCGGAACTCTCCGGTGACCGGCCCCTCCCTGCGCACCGCCCTCGGCGAAGGGCCGATGAGTCGCTTCCAGTGGGGTGCGATCGCGGTGTGCGTACTGCTCAACATGCTCGACGGCTTCGACGTACTCGTCATGGCCTTCACCGGCAAAGCCGTGTCGGCGGAGTGGGAACTCAGCTCTTCCGAGCTCGGGCTGCTCCTCAGCGCGGGCCTCGTCGGCATGGCTCTGGGCGCCCTGTGCGTCGCCCCGTGGGCCGACCGGATCGGCCGCCGGCCGGTCATCCTCGGCTGCCTGACCGTGGCCGCCATCGGGATGCTGCTCTCCTCGGTCAGCCAGTCACCCGGCCAGCTCGGAGCGCTGCGTGTGCTCACTGGAGTCGGCATCGGAGGCGTCCTGGCCGGCAGCAACGTCATCGCCGGCGAGTACGCCTCCCGCCGCTGGCGCGGGCTCGCCGTCAGCCTCAACTCCACCGGCTACGCGGTCGGCGCCACTGTCGGCGGACTGCTCGCGGTCGGCATGACCGGGCAGTTGGGCTGGCGCTCGGTCTTCCTGACCGGCGGCCTGGCCACCGCTGTCGCCGTCCCGCTGGCCTACTTCTGCCTGCCCGAATCCGTGGACTTCCTGGCCTCCCGCAGGCCGAAGCGCGCCCTGGAGAGGATCAACGTTCTGGCCCGGCGCATGAGGCAGCCGCCGCTGGCGAGCCTGCCCGAGCCCACCGCCGGACCGTCCGGAGTCGGGGCCGGATTCCGCGAGCTGCTCTCACCCGCGCTGCGCCGCTCGACGCTGCTGCTGTGGTCGGCGTTCTTCCTGGTCATGGCCGGCTTCTACTTCGTGACGAGCTGGACGCCGACTTTGCTGGTCGAGGCCGGTTTGTCCGGCACCCAGGGCCTCACCGGCGGGACACTGCTCAACCTCGGCGGCATCTTCGGTGCGGCGGCGCTCGGGGTCCTCGCCGCCCGCTTCGCGCTGCGCTCCGTGCTCATCGCCTACCTGATCACCACGGCCGTGATGCTGTCGGCCTTCATCGCCTCGACGTCCTCGCTGGGGGCGGCCTTCGCCCTCGGCGCGGTGATCGGCCTGTTCGCCAACGGCTGTGTGGCCGGCCTGTACGCCCTCACCCCGGCCACGTACGGCACAGGAATCCGGGCCACCGGACTCGGCAGCGCCCTCGCGGTCGGCCGCATCGGCGCGATCCTCGCCCCGACCGTCGCGGGCGGCATGCTCGACGCCGGCTGGACCCCGCAGAACCTCTACCTGGCCGTCAGCCTGATCTTCATCGCCACCACGGCCCTCCTCCTGCTGCTGCGTCCCGCCACGGCAGGGTGCACGGAGCCCGCCGCGGCCCCGGCCGTCGGCACCGCGCACTGAACGCCCCACTCCGAAGGGAACGATCATGACTGCTTTCGTACGCAATCAGTGGTACGTCGCCGCCTATGGCCGCGAGGTCGGGCGCGAGCTGCTCGGACGCACAGTGCTGGGTGAGCCGATCCTGCTGTACCGCACGGAGGGCGCCCGGGCGGTGGCCATGTCCGACCGGTGCGTGCACCGCCGCTTCCCGCTCTCGCAGGCGCCGAGCCGGCTGGACGGCGACCGGGTGGTGTGCGGCTACCACGGGTTCACCTACGGCACCGACGGTGGCTGCGTCTTCGTGCCCGGCCAGCAGCGCATCCCGCGTACGGCGCGCCTGAAGACGTACCCGGTGGTCGAGCAGGACTCCTTCGTGTGGGTGTGGATCGGCGACCGCGAGCCCGCGGACGCCCTGCCGCCCCGCGCTCCGTGGATGGACTCGACCGACTACACCGTGGTGTCGGGCATGGAGCCAATCGATGGTGACTACGGTCTGCTGGTCGACAACCTCATGGACCTCTCCCACGAGACGTACCTGCACGGCGGTTACATCGGCACGCCCGAGGTGGCCGAGACGCCCATCACCACCGAGGTCGACGACGCGGCCGGCATCGTCTACGTGAGCCGCCACATGGACGACGCCGAGTGCCCTCCGTTCTACGCCAGGTCCACGGGTATCGAGGGCCGGATCAGCCGCTGGCAGGACATCGAGTACCACGCGCCCTGTCTCTACTCGCTCCACTCGCGCATCGCGCCTGTCGGAGCGCCCGGTCCGAATCCGGACGGCAGCGACCCGCACGCCTTCCACGTGGAGGTCGTCTACGGCATCACCCCTTCGACGGAGAAGACGACGTACGACTTCTGGGCCGTGGCCCGCGACTTCGCCCTCGACGACCAGGGCGTCACCGACTTTTTGCGCGGCAACAACCACACGGTGGTCATGCAGGACGTCGTGGCCCTCAACGTGCTGCAGAAGTCCCTGGACACCGAGGCGGCCGGCTATCAGGAGCTGAGCATCAACATCGACACCGGGGGACTCGCCGCCCGCCGTATCCTCGCCCGCCTGGCCCAGGAGGGGACCGGGACGCAGGCCCGGGCGGCGGCCCGATGACCCCGCTCCACCCACCCGTCCTCTCCGGCGAGGACGTCTACCGCATCCACTGGGTGCTCGGTACCGACCGGCTGCTGGCCGTCTGTCACTGCGGTGCGCGGCGGGAGTTCGAGGACCCGGTGGGTCTGTGGGACTGGTTGCTGGGGCACCCCGAGGACCACCACCCCGGCCCGGTCCCGGAGTCCGCTCCCGCGTCCGCCCCCCAGCCTCGGCACGCGGCCTTCGCCTGAGCTGCCCCCGGTCCGGAAAGAGAATCACCATGACCATCACGAGCCCACAACGCACCGGGGTCGAACTCGACCTGACCCTGGCGCGCAAGGAGCCCCTCGCCGAGGGCGTCGTCCGGCTCAGCCTGGCCCACCCCCGCGGCGAGCGGCTGCCCGCATGGACCCCTGGCGCCCACATCGACCTGGTGCTGGGCCCCGACCTGGTACGGCAGTACTCGCTGTGCGGCGACCCTGGGGACTCCTCCCTGCTCCAGGTGGCCGTGCTGCGCGAGCCGGAGAGCCGGGGCGGCTCCCGCTACGTGCACGACACGCTGGCCGAGGGTGACACGGTCCGGGTGAGCGGCCCCCGCAACCACTTCCAGCTGGTCGACTCCCCCCGCTACCTGTTCATCGCCGGCGGCATCGGCATCACCCCGGTCCTGCCGATGATCGCCACCGCCGAGCAGTGGGGCGCCGACTGGCGACTGGTATACGGCGGACGCAGCCGCGCCACGATGGCCTTCGCCGGGCACCTCACCAAGGACCACCCCGACCGGGTGGCACTGTGCCCGCAGGACGAGACCGGCCTCCTCGATCTGGACGGGCTGCTCGGCAGCCCCGCGCCCGGCACCGTCATCTACTGCTGCGGTCCCGAGCCCCTGCTCAGCGCGGTGGAACGGCGGTGTGCCTCCTGGCCGGAAGGCACCCTCCACATTGAGCGGTTCACGCCGAAGGGGCGGGAGGAAGACGCCTCTTCGACCCCCTTCAAGGTGGAACTCTCGCGGAGCGGTATCACGGTGACCGTCCCACCGGACAAGACCGTCCTCCAGGCGGTCGAGGAAGCCGGCGTGCAGGTCCTGTCCTCGTGCCAGGAGGGGACCTGTGGCACCTGCGAGACCGCGGTCCTCGACGGCGTGGTGGACCACCGCGACTCCCTGCTCACCCCCGCCGAACAGGCCCGCAACGACACGATGTTCGTCTGCGTCTCGCGCGCCGCCTGCCCGCGCCTCGTCCTGGATCTGTGACCCGCCGGCACCTCACGGGTGCGCTTTACGACAGGCTCAGCCTCCTCCGAGCGCTACAGCCCCTTGCCGTCGGCCGCGATCCTGCTCATCAGGCTGTCCAGGTGTGAGCGCATCACGGAGATCAAGTCGAAGGAACGCCCGCTGGCCAGCCACTGGAGCCGTAGTCCGGCGTCGAGTGCCGCGCACTCCCGGGCGATGCTCTCATGGTTCAGGCCCGCCTTGAGTTCACCCGACTCGGCGCCGGCGCGCAGGCGGTCCGCGAGTTCCCGTACGCCCTTTTCCTGCCAGTGGGAGAAGAAGTCATGTGCTGGGTGGTCGGGAGCGGTGGCCTCAGCGCCCACCACGACGGCGAGTTCGAGGATCCCCGGCATGTTCAGCGATTCGGCGGTGTCTTCAAGGTGGCAGCGGAAGGCGTCCCGCACGGAGTCGGACACGCGTACCCACCGCTCGTCGAGCTGCTCGTGCCAGTACTGCACCACGGCCAGCAGTAGTTGCTGTTTGTCGCCAAAGTGATGGAGCAGCCCGGCGTCGGTGATCCCTGCATCGCGGGCAACGCGGGCCAGTGAGGTCTTGCGGTAACCGTCCTGGCCGAAGCGCAGCAGCGCGGCCTCGAGGATCTGGTTGCGCCTGGCCAGCCCTGTTGCGTAGCCGCCGCGCGGCCCCCGTGGTGTCGCCATGCGGACAACCGTACTAGGTGCCCGCGCGCCGATCGTCGCCGGAAGTGTGCTGCGGCCCTGCGGACGCACCGGCGTGCGGACCACAGGGATCAGTGTGACTCAGGTCACACTTTGAATACCTAGTGCTGGCTAGGCATTGGCTTCATCATCGTCCGAAAGCGAGGGACTGATTCGAGCCTGTGGCCGGATGTGAGCCCTGGGTGACGGCATGCCGTTCCGCGCACGACCCCGACCTTCCCTGTTCGCGAAAGGAGCGGCTTCATGACACCGACGTCTGCGAGCCCCCCGCTCGACGCAGCATCCTCCGACGACACCGCGAGATGGACCCCGCGTCTGGTCGCCATACTCATCGCGCTCATCTGGCCGACCCAGCTCCTGGCCGCCGCCGGCATTCTGGGGGCCAATGCCACCGCCAGCGTGGCGCAGAGCTTCCACACCACCCAGGTGGCCTGGTTCGGTCTGACCGTCGTCCTCGTCTCGACGTTGCTGACGCCGTTCGTCATGAAAATGGGTGACCGGTACGGCAAGAAGCGGCTCATGCTCGTGATGACCGGCTTGGGGGTCAGCGGAGACATCATCGCCGCGCTTGCGGGCAGTTTCTGGCTGCTGCTTGTCGGGCGGGCGATCGCCGGCTGTTACGGCCCGTTCGCCGCCTTGTCCTTCCCCGCCGTGCGGGACATTTTCCCTGCCCGGCTGGTGAAGCCCGCCAGCGCCGTCCTGGGCAGCAGCGTCGGCCTGGTGGCCCTGGCCGCGCCGTTCCTGGCCGGCCGGCTGGTCGACGGCTGGGGCTACAAGGGCGTGATGTGGTTCCTCGCCGCGGCCTCCGTCGTCGGCTTCGCGCTGATCGCCCTTCTGGTGCCGCAGACCCCACGGCACGACTTCCGGCCCGGCTTCGACTGGCTCGGCGGTCTGGCCCTCGGCGCGGGCCTGACCGCGGTCGTCTACGCGGTCGGGCAGGGACAGAGCTGGGGGTGGGCCGACGCCAAAACCTTCAGCTGGCTCGCCGTCGGCCTGGTCGCACTGGTCGTCTTCTTCTTCGTGGAGCGCTCCAGCGCCCACCCCATCCTGGACCTGAAGGTGCTCAGCCGCCGCCCGGTCGCCCTGGTTCTCGTCACCGGAGGGCTCGCCCAGGCCGTCGCCTTCACCATGCCCGCCATGGCGATCCTGCTCGCCCTCTACCCGCACATCCCCGGGGTCTCCGCCGGTCTCGGATGGACCGCACAGCACAATGCCGCCGTCAGCGTGACCTGGAACGTGGTGATGTTCGGTACCGGACTCGTCGCCAGCCGCCTCCTGCGCACCACCGACGCCCGCCTGCTCTGGTGGACGGGGCTGGCCCTGATGGCAGTTGGCTACGGCCTGGTGGGCTTCTTCCACGCGAACGAGACCGAACTCATCCTCACCTCGTGCCTGGCCAACCTCGGCTCCGGTCTCGTCGTCGCAGGAGCTCCGGCGCTGGTCGTCGGCGTCGTGTCCAAGGACGAGCAAGGGCTGGGCAGCGGCATGCTCAACATGCTCATCAACTTCTTCGGCGCCATCGTCACCGCCCTCTCGTTCGCCGCCCTCGCGACACACAGCACCGTCGTGGACGGCACCGCCTTCTACCAGGACGGCGGCTACGCCTGGCTCTTCTGGACCGGAGCACTGATCACGGTGCTGACCCTGGCGATCTCGCTGCTCATCCCCGCACTGCGGGATCCGGCGGAAACCGACGCCGCCCCCGTCGTCTGAACGCCCCGCCCCGGACGGCCATGTCCCGCGGGCACCGAGAAAGGCAGACATGTCACACCCCTGGACCGCTCAGGTCATCACCCCCGCCCGGCCGCAAGAGCCGCCGGCCACGGCGGGCCGGCCCGCCCCGCTGCTGCGCGCTGTGTTCACCGTGAGCAGCCAGGTGAGACGGGCGGAGCTGAGGGTCACCGCCCTGGGGGTGTACGAGATGCATCTCAACGGCGGCGTGGTCGGTGACCACGTCCTGGCCCCGGGCTGGACCAGTTACCATCACCGCCACCGCTACCAGTCCTTCGACGTGACCACGTTGTTGCGGCCCGGCACCAACGCCTGGGGCGCGTACCTCGCGGACGGCTGGTACCGGGGCCTGCTCGGATTCAACGGCGGCAACCGCGACATCTACGGACCGGACACCGGACTGCTCGCCGAGCTGAGGATCGAGTACGCCGACGGCAGCCTCCAGACGGTGACGACCGGTCCCGGCTGGCGAGCGTCGGCCGGGCCGGTCATCGCCGCCGGCCTGTACGAGGGGGAGGACTTCGACGCCCGCCGGGAGCCGCCCGGCTGGAGCGAACCGGACTTCGACGACACGCACTGGCAGCCGGTGCGCGTGGTGGACTTCGACACCTCGGTACTCTTCCCGGCCGACAGCCCCCCGGTACGGCGCATCGAGTGCCTGCCCCCGGTGGCCGTCACCACCTCGCCCGCCGGGCGCACCCTCCTGGACTTCGGTCAGAACCTGGTCGGCAGACTCCGCATCCGCGTCCGCGGAGAGGCGGGTCGCACAGTCACACTGCGGCACGCGGAAGTGCTGGAGATCGGCGAGTTGTGCGTGCGCCCGCTGCGTGGCGCCACGGCCACCGACCGCTACACCCTGCGTGGCGACACCGACGGCGAGCAGTGGGAGCCCCGCTTCACCTTCCACGGCTTCCGCTACGCCGAAATCGACAACTGGCCCGGCGAACTCGCCCCCGGTGACGTCACCGCTGTGGTCCTGCACAGCGACCTGCACCGGACCGGCTGGTTCGAGACCTCCGACCCATCACTGAACCGGCTGCACGAGAACGTGGTGTGGGGGATGCGGGGCAACTTCCTGGACGTTCCCACAGACTGCCCCCAGCGCGACGAACGCCTCGGCTGGAGCGGCGACATCCAGGTCTTCGCCCCCACCGCCACATTCCTCTACGACACCAAGGACTTCCTGCGCTCCTGGCTGCGCGACTTTGCCGCCGACCAGAGCGAGGACCCCGACGGCATCCCCCCGGTGATCAGCCCCACCATCCCGTTGAACATCCCCGTCCCCATGCCTCCCGGCAACCCTCCGATGGCCGGCTGGTGCGACGCCGCCGTCATCGTCCCGTGGGTCCTGTACGAGCGATACGGCGACACCGAGGTACTGCGCACCCAATACCCGTCCATGCGTAGCTGGGTGGACGCCGTCGACCGGATCGCCGGCCCAGGACATGTGTGGGGCGAGGGCTTCCAGTTCGGCGACTGGCTCGACCCCACCGCGTCCCCAGACGACCCCGGCCAGTCGATGACCTCCTCTCAGCTCGTCGCGACCGCGTTCTTCGCGCATTCGGCGCGACTGCTCTCCCGCACCGCCGAGGTGCTTGGCGAGAAGGACGACGCCGAGCGCTACCACGCTCTCGCCGGTGCCGTGCGGCACGCTTTCCGCGCCCGATTCCACACCGGCGGCGGCCGCCTGGTGGAAGAGACCCAGACCGCCTACGCCCTCGCCCTCGGCTTCGACCTGCTCCACGACGACGCCGAACGAGCCGAGGCCGGGAACCGGCTGGCCGCCCTGGTGACCGAGCGCGGCCACCGCATCGGGACCGGCTTCCTCGGCACGCCTCTCGTGTGCGACGCGCTCACCGCGACCGGCCACACCGACACCGCGTACAGGTTGCTGCTGGAGCGCTCCTGCCCATCGTGGCTCTACCAGGTGGACATGGGCGCCACCACAATCTGGGAGCGCTGGGACAGCCTGCTCCCGGACGGCAGCGTCAACCCCGGAGAGATGACCTCCTTCAACCACTACGCGCTCGGCGCGATCGCCGACTGGCTGCACCGCACCGTCGCGGGTCTCGCGCCAGCCGCCCCCGGATACCGCCGCCTGCTCGTCCGGCCCCGGCCGGGCGGCGGTCTCACCTGGGTGAAGGCCGCGCACGAGACACCGTACGGACGGGCCGAGGTGGCGTGGCGCCTGCACGAAGGGGAGCTGACCGTCGACGTCACCGTCCCCCAGGGCACCGAGGCCACCATCGATCTGCCAGGCGCCGAGCCCACCCGGGCCGGGCCGGGCACCCACACCTTCCACGCCCCCCACCGCACCACCGAGGAGCAGCAGTGACCCACCCGTACCAGGACCCCAGCCGCAGCCTCGAGGAGCGGGTGGCGGACCTGCTGCCCCGGATGGCGCTGGAAGAGAAGGCCGGGCTGCTGTTCCACCACGCGATAGGCATCGGAGCGAACCCCGCACCCATCGGCCTCACCGCCGAGCAGATGATGTCCGACAAGCTGATGTCGCACTTCAACCTGCTGGGCGCGGGCACCCCCCGCGAAATGGCGGAGCTCCACAACCGGCTGCAGGAGCAGGCCGCCGCCACCAGGCTGGGCATCCCGGTGACGCTGTCCACGGACCCGCGCCACGCGTTCACCGACAACCCGGGTACCGCGATGATGGCCGGCCCGTTCTCCCAGTGGCCCGAGGCCCTGGGCCTGGCCGCCATCGATGACATCGACCTGGTACGCCAGTACGGCGACACCGTGCGCCGTGAGTACCTGGCCGTCGGGCTGCGCGTCGCCCTGCACCCGCAGATCGACCTGGCGACCGAGCCGCGCTGGGCCCGCATCTCGGGCACTTTCGGCGAGGACGCCGACCTGACCTCCCGCATGGCCGCCGCGTACATCGAGGGCCTACGGGGCCCGGGCGGGCAGCTCGGCCAGGACAGCGTGGCCGCGATGGTCAAGCACTTCCCCGGCGGCGGCCCGCAGAAGGACGGTGAGGACCCGCACTTCCCCTACGGCAGGGAACAGGTCTACCCGGGCGGCTTCTTCGACTACCACCTCAAGCCGTTCAGGGCGGCCATCGCCGCCGGCGCCACGCAGGTGATGCCGTACTACGGCATGCCGGTCGGCACGACGTACGAAGAGGTCGGATTCGGCTTCAACCACGGCATCATCACGGGGCTGTTGCGCGAGGAGCTGGACTTTGACGGCATCGTCTGCACCGACTGGGGACTGCTCACCGACGGCCCGATCATGGGCGAGATGCACACCGCCCGCGCCTGGGGCGTGGAACACCTCACGCCCGAGGAGCGGGCGCTGAAGGTGCTGCACGCCGGCGCCGACCAGATCGGCGGCGAAGCCTGCCCCGAGCTGATCACCGGCCTGATCCGCGACGGACGGCTGGCGGAATCCAGGCTCGACGCCTCCGTCACTCGCCTGCTGGCCGAGAAATTCCGCCTCGGCCTGTTCGACGACCGCCGCTACGTCGACCCGGACGCCGCCGAAGAGATCGTCGGCCGCGCCGACTTCCGTACCGCCGGCGAGGCCGCCCAGCGCCGCTCGCTGACCCTGCTGGAGAACCGCGTCGGCGTACTGCCGCTGACCGGCCGCCCCCGGCTGTACGTGGAGGGCGTCGACCCGGCCGTGGCCGCCGAGTACACGGACATCGTCGCCGACCCGGCCCATGGCGATCTCGCGGTGCTGCGCCTGAACACACCCTACGAGCCTCGCCAGGGCCTGTTCGAGTCCTTCTTCCACGCAGGCAGGCTCGACTTCGACCGGGACCGCCTCAAGCAGATTCTCGCCCTGCTCGACACGGTGCCCACCGTCGTCACCATCCACCTCGAACGGCCCGCCGTCATCCCCGAGATCGCCGACCGCTGCGCCGCCCTCCTCGCCGCGTACGGCGCCGGAGACCGGGCGCTGCTCGACGTCCTGTTCGGCCGGGCCGCCCCCGAGGGCGCGCTGCCCTTCCAGCTTCCCCGGTCCATGGCCGAGGTCGGGGCCGGCCGCCCCGACGTCCCGCAGGAGAGCCCCAATCCGCTCTACCCCTTCGGCCACGGGCTTCGATACGCCGCACCACAGGCGACGCAGCCGAACCGCGCACACTGAGCCCCACGTCCGTCGCACCTCCTTCGCGGCTTCCCCCCAAGCGACCGGCCTCACCCCATTCAAACCACGCGTGAAAACGAGGAGTACCCATGAGCAGCACCTTCCCCAACGGCTTCCTGTGGGGCGCCGCGACCGCTGCCCACCAGGTCGAGGGCGGCAACGTCAACAACGACTTCTGGGAGATGGAGCACCGCCCCGACACCTTCTTCGCCGAGCCCAGCGGGGACGCCTGCGACAGCTGGCATCGTTGGGCGGAGGACCTGCTCGACGGCACCCTCGCGGAGTGCGACCGGACCGGCGACGGACGGGCCCACTACTCCCACAAGCACCGCCGGCACGGCGTGAACGTGCAGGTCGTGACCGACCCGACGGGCCACATGCTGTGGATCTCGCCCGCGCTGCCCGGCCGTACCCACGACCTCACAGCGGCCCGCGCGCACCGGATCATCCGGATCTGCGAACGCCAGGGCGTCCCCGTCCTTGCCGACCGCGCCTACCAGGGAGCCGGACCGTGGGTGACCACCGGACGCAAACGGCCTCCAGAAGGTGAACTGTCCTTGACCCAGCGCACGGTCAATCGGGCACTGGCCCAGGCCCGAGCACCCGTCGAACGCGGAATGGCACGACTGAAGTCCTGGCGCATCTTCCGCCGGTCCCGCGTAAGCCCGGGGGTCGAGGAACATCGGAACGAAAACCGGCGCTAAGCCCTCGTCGGCCCTGGTGGGAGACCGGTGGGCCGTCGGTGGCGGGGCTGATCTGAAGTCTTCCCCCAGATAACGCCCTATTATCTGCGGTATCACTGAACGCGACCTGCGGGGACGTTCTCCGCGCACTACGTGAAGCGGCCCTGTTATCTGCGGCAAGGGGGAAGCGGTGTCGACCGTCGTCCAGCTGCTGGCCGGGAAGGCGGTGACCGTCAGTACGGCGGCCGACCTGTTCCTCGACTCGCTCGGCAACCCGAACACCGTCCGGAACTACGGCATCGCCGTCTCGAAGACCGCCGAGCGCCTGGGCGAGGGCCGGCCGTTCGCCTCGGTGGAGGACGACGAGGTGGGCGAGGTGCTGGAGCTGTTGTGGGGCGGCTCGGCGGTAAACACCTGGAATGCCCGCCGCGGCGCGGTGCTGTCCTGGACCGGCTGGTGCGCGGAGCGCGGGTACGACGGGCCAAGGGTTCCGGCCTGGGCGAAGCGGCTGCCGCCGCCGGACTCGGACACCCCAGTGCGCTCGAAGTTGGCGATCGACCGGCTGATCGCCCGCCGGGACGTCCACCTGCGGGAGAAGACGCTGTGGCGAATGCTCTACGAGACGTGCGCACGCTCGGAGGAGGTCTTGGACGTCAACATCGAGGACCTGGACTTGGCTGGCCGCCGCTGCCCGGTGAAGGCGAAGGGTGCCCAGCCTAAGGCCCGCCGCCGCGGCGGCGCCCGCGAGGACTACGTGTTGGAGGCGGTGTACTGGGACGCCGGTACCGCCCGACTGCTGCCCCGGCTGCTCAGGGGCCGCACTCGCGGGCCCGTGTTCGTGACCCACCGCCGTCCCGGCCCCGGCAAGGTGGTCAGCTCGCGCGACGTCTGCCCGGACACCGGGCTTGCCCGCCTTTCCTACGGGCAGGCCCGCGCACTGCTGGACGAGCACACTGCGGTGCGAGGGCAGGGCACGGGCTGGGACCTGCACGAGTACCGCCATTCCGGTCTGACCCATCTTGGTGAGGCCGGGGCTAGTCTGCTGATGCTGATGGCGAAGTCGCGGCACAAGAAGACGGAGAACGTCCGTCGCTACTTCAAGCCGTCTCCGGAGGCGATCGCCGAGGTGACCAGCCTGCTCGCGCCCGGCAACAGCAGGCGCTGAAGCCGCTCAGCCTGTCCAGGAGTCGTATTCGCTCGGGCGCCTGCGGCTCACCGGAGCACGACCGTGACACCGCACCGTTCGAGGAGCCGCACGATGTCCTCGAAGTAGGAGAGCCCGTCCTCCAGATCCTCCACAACGTCCGCCAGCGCGCGGCGCGCGATCTCGGAGTCGTGCCAGGTCAAGGTAAAGGGAGGGGCCACTCCGAATCCACCGCCCAGGCAGTCCTTGAACGCGTTCCACTCCCGGCCGAAGTAGCGGCCGGGCCCGAGCAGGGCCTCGGCGATCGCGCAGTGCAGTCCGGCAGCGTCAGTGACGAATCGGCCGTCGAGATGGTGCTCACCGCCGGACCGATCCGGCCGGGGCACGGGCCCCCGCCAGGCACGAGTGGTGAGGTCCAGCCACGCGGCCCTGCCCTGCGAGTCGTACGGCGCCCACAGGTTGGGTTCGGTAGGCGGGCCCTGATACCACTCCGCCCAGATCGGGCGGGCTGCCGGCGATGGCCGATCGTCACCACCATCGGTAAGGGTGATGTCGACGAGAGTGCCGCCGAGCACGGACGGTCGCGCTCCGGTGATGGCCAGGCCCACGGAGCGGGAGGCCATCACGGCACCATGACGATCCAGAACCAGGAGGTATGCCCAGTCCCGCTCCGACCGACGGGGTCGCCGCAGCGCCGCGAGCAGGGGCTCCGCAGGCTCGCAGCCGATCAGCTCCATCGGAGCGGGGGCCGGGCCCACTCGCGCCTTGAACAGGCCGTCCACGCCGGAGCACCGGCCTGCACTTGCCGCAGCAGCCGTCGTTCCCGCGAAGAGCTCGAAGCGCGGCGTCGCAGGTAGTTCGAAGAAGCTCTCCTCGTTCCTGACGCCGGCGCCGAGCACGATGTCGTACCGTTCCAGATCGGCCGAGTGGGGCTGGTGGGCCAGCACGACCGCATCGACGAGAGTCCACCACTGCACGGGCTCCTCGTCGTCCCAGACCTCGACGCACACGTCGCCCAGACCCCGTAGCGAGACCTCGGGCTCAGCAAGTACCTCGCTCAGGAGACCGTCGGGGCGGCATCCGCGGAGAGTGAGCACCTCCCGTGGCGGCGGGACCGGGTCGACGAAAAATCCTTCGACACCCGCGCACCTCCCCCAGAGCTGTTCCACACCGTCTTCGTCTTCCTGAACCAGGAGGTACTTCACCGGAAAACCCCGGTCCCACGTGGCGTGATCTGCGATGCGCACCCAACCCCCGAACATGTGAGCAACCTTCGCGCCTACGATACGGACCCGCCTGGCCCGGAGAGGGCAGAGGATGGTTGCTCGCCCTCGATCACGTCTCGTCGGCGGCGCTCAGATCGCGTAGGGGGCGCAAGCCGCCAGGCAGGTCCGGCAGCTGGAACGAGTACCGGCCGAGCATGTTGACGTGGTGCCGCACGAACGGGGAGAGCCGGGCGACGTCCTCCTCGCGGACCTCGAAGCCGTCGGCGCGGAGCTGGGCGATAGCGGCGTCCATGTACCGGGTGTTGAAGAGGACCAGGGCGTTGAGGACCAGGCCGAGGGCGCCGATCTGGTCCTCCATGCCGTCCTGGTAGCGCTGGTAGAGCTGCCCGGCCCGGCCGTGGAAGATCTTCCGGGCGAGCGCGTGCCGGCCTTCCTGGAGATTGGCCTGCACCTTGATCTGGCGACGGTAGCCAGGCTCGTCGGCCAGGCGCAGGATGTGCAACGACTTCGAGATCCGCCCGTAGTGCGCGATCGCGTCCCCGAGCGGGGTCGGGCGCCCGTCCCGGGAGAGCATCCGGATCACGTCGTAGGCGCGGACGGCGCCGGTGTGGATGGAGCCGATGATCCGAAGGATGTCCTCCCAGTGCCGCTCGATCCGCGCGAGGTCGACCCGGCCGCGGGCCGCTTCCTGGAAGGCTCCGTAGTCGGCCGTGAGGTCGATGCGCCACATCTTCTGATCGGGCAGGTCGGCGAGCTGGGGCGCGTACGCGAACCCGGCGAGCGTCAACAGGCCGAAGACGATGTCGCTGTACGAGGCGGTATCGGTGACGATCATCTCCGGGCGACGGCCGCCATCGCGGTCATAGAGGACGTCCAGCACGTACAGGGAGTCGCGCGGGGTGCCGGCCACGACCTTCCCGCCCAGACCGGCGGCCTGGTCGTTGATCATGTTGAGCCAGGTGGCGCCGCCCCGGCTGCCGAAGTACTTCGGGTTCGGCCGCGCGTACACCGAGGGGACCGGGACGACGAACCGCATCCCGTCGACCGAGGCCACGAGCCCGCCGCCCCACGCCTGCGCGAGGGCGATAGACGCCTGGTGCTCGATCAAGGTGGCGTTCGCGGCCCGGTAGGTCGCGAGGCGCAGGTAGGTCTGGTCGACGTGGGACAGCCGCCCGTACTTCAGCGCGTCGGCCCCACCGATGACCGGGGTGTAGCCGACGTTGCAGCCGTGGGCGACCAGGAGCGCGGCGATCGTGACGTGCAGGTCCTTCAGGCGGGCCTCGCCGCCGGTGACCGAGGTGAACGCCTGGTCGGCGCCGGTCCAGGAGAACACCTCCAACAGCACCTCGGGCAGCCCCACCCGGGGCAGCATCGCGTTCACCGCTGCCCGCAGATCGAGCAGGGAGGCCGGTTCGGGCTCCGGCTCCAGCGCGGCGAAGTGCAACCTGCCGTCGTCGTCGAAGACGATCTGCGCGTTGTCCGGCAGCCGCCCGGCGACCTCCCGGTACGTGCCGTCCAGCAGCGCCGCCCGCGCGGCCAGGTGCTCACCAGCCTCCCCGGGCAGTCCGAGCGAGGCCAGCACGGTCGGCCGGGCCTGCTCCCACGCCTCGCCGTCCAGCAGCTTCGCTCGCGGGTCGCCCCACTTGGAGGAGTTCTTCGCGAACACCTGCTTGCTTCGCAGCATCCGGTGCAGCTGCTCCAGGACGCAGAAGGTGTACGCCTTCCAGTCCACCGTGCCCGGCTCCAGGTGGGGTGCCGAGAGCACCAGGCGCCGCCACGAGCCGACCAGCAGGCCGGTGTCGATCTCGGCCGGGCCGACCTTCTTGCGACCCATCAGGTCCGGCAGCGACTTGAGCGCGTCCAGCACGGCCTCGCCCTCGGGGGTGGCGCCGAAGTCGACGACCGCGCGGCGGCGTCAGCTCGAACAGCGCGGCGATCGCGGCGGCAAGCTCGTGCCGGGGCACCACCGCCTCGATCCGCTCCCACATCGCCTCGAACGACTCCACCGCCGGGCCGGTGACCTCCCCAGTGTCGGTGTCGACCAGCTCGCTCGTGGTGTCGAACACGACCTGGAACGCGGTCGCCAGCTTCGCCGAGGCCCGTTCCACGCGCGGCAGCGTCTTCATCTTCTCCTTGACGGTCTCGCGCTCGGCCTTGGCCAGCAGCTTCGTCGCGATCAGCACCTCCAGGAGGTCGAGCGCGTCGTCGACGGCCCGGGTCGTCAGGTAGACGGTCGTGGCCAGCAGCGTCGCCAGCCGGCGGGAATCGCCGTGGCGGCGCAGCAGCGATGCCTTGCCGTCCACGCCGTACCGGGACAGCTCCGCCAGCCGCCGGGGCGGGATCGCCGACGTGTCCAGGTCCCCCATGCCGAGGCCGGCGATCTCCTCGGCGCGCTTCAGCGCCGCCTTCATCTGCGGTCCGGACACCCGTACCGGGCCGCGACGCAGCCGGTCCAGCTCCGAGACACGCTCACCGGCCGGGACTGTCAGCAGCGAGTCCAGCACCGCCCGCTGCCCGGTGTTCAGCAGCCCGTACAGCGTGTCCCACAGCCGCTGGTTCGCCATCTCGCGGACCGAGGCCACCAACCTCGTCAGCGTCGTCACCCCGGGCAGCAGTACCCGCCGCTCACGTAGCCAACTGGCCGCCGCGTCGAACAACGCCTTCGGGCCTTCCCCCGTCGTCCAGGCCCGCGCCTCCACCCACGCCCGCAGCTCGGCCTCCGCCTCGGCGAACTCCCGGTACTCCAGGACCTGACGCAGCTCGCGCACGTGCTCCAGCCGGGTGTTCTCCCGCTCGCCGTACACCTTCAGCACCGACGGATCACCGATGCCGAGC
Source organism: Streptomyces sp. ISL-36 (assembly GCF_018614205.1). GTDB lineage: Bacteria > Actinomycetota > Actinomycetes > Streptomycetales > Streptomycetaceae > Streptomyces. The sequence goes on from NZ_JAGGOS010000035.1 coordinate 51,267, forward strand.
TGCTCGGCGAGGTACTCCACGACCTCTACCGGCACGCCCGTCGGGTCGTCCAGGAACACTCCGAGATAGCGCACGGTCGTGAGCTGGGCCGCGTACCCCAGGCGGTTGTGGGCCCGCCGCTTCGACTCGATCAGCTCCCGGTCCGCGTCGTCCAGGAAGAAGAAGCGCTCCAATTCCGTACGGGACGGCGCCCCGCGATACGCCGCGTACGCGGCAGCCTGCTCATCCGTCAAAAACTCGACCGGCACCCCGGACCTCCAGAACAGTCGATCAACACGACTGCCGAAGATTCAGCCACCACAGAAGCCCAGGTCAAAGCCCTCGCAGAGGTCGGACGGGCTTAGCGCCGGTTTTCGTTCCGATGTTCCTCAGCCCCCAGCCCCAACCGCATGACGTCAATCGCCGCAGCCGTCCTCACCCTGGAGAGGCAACGCTGAAAAGGCTCACTGGCTCAGACACGCAATGCTTCCCAGTGCCCGGGCACGGCGCGGGCGTTTTTGCAGGACACGCCCTAGCCTCGCCGTTTCGGTTGGGGTTACCGGGCGGTTGAGTGTGGCTG